>NZ_JAHZIA010000055.1:15865-21734 GCF_019420015.1 Anaerofustis sp. | reverse complement strand
AGCTATAAGCCCACACACAAGAGCTGCAAGTCCCATATAAGGAAGTATTCCGTATCTGAAAGTACCGATAAGCTCTTTCTTCTTTTCCAAAGAATATGCCATAAAAAGTATTAAAGCAACTTTATTAAACTCGCTTGGTTGTATTGTACCTCCCGGTATACTTATCCATCTTTTTGCCCCGT
This sequence comes from Anaerofustis sp., assembly GCF_019420015.1. GTDB lineage: Bacteria > Bacillota > Clostridia > Eubacteriales > Anaerofustaceae > Anaerofustis. The sequence goes on along the minus strand of NZ_JAHZIA010000055.1, from coordinate 21,552 downwards.
TAACGTTAACCCCAACGAAAAGAACAAGCACCAGAAGAATAATTGCACCAATCATAACAATAGGTGCGAAACGTTTGGTTTTTCTGTAGTCTATGTTCGATATGGTTATCATGAGTGTTATTCCCACTATGGCAAATATAAGTTGTTTAATAAAATAAGAGAAGGGACTTCCTTCAATCCCCGAATTATACATACTGGCTGAAAAAATTGAAATAATACCAAAAACGGTAAGACCTATTACCGTAAGAAGAAGCCAATAATCCATCGTCCTCTTGCTTTTTCTTGCTTCTCTCATATAGCTAGATTATCCTTTCAGATTTTTAACGTATTCTTTAAACGCCCTTCCCCTTTGCTCATAATCGTCAAACATATCAAAGCTGGAAGTTGCGGGAGAAAGCAAAACACTCTCTCCGCTACTTGCAAGCTCTCTTGCTTTTTGACAGGCTGCGTAAAAATCCCCTTCAACGACACAGTATTTTTTGTATCCGTATCTGTCCAGGGTATCTTTTATTTTATTCTTTACATTACCGTAAAGAACAATACATTTAATATTATCACTTAAGTTTTCGGCTAAACTGTCGAAAGGTGTCTTTTTGTCATAACCTCCAAGCATCAAAACAGTGTTCTTTTTCATGGATTTTATGGAAGTTATGGTAGCATCGACGTTTGTTCCTTTTGAATCGTTTATATATTCTATGCCATCCACCGTGTCAACATACTCTATTCTGTGCTCGACACTTTTAAAATTTTTAAGGGTATTTACTATACTCTCCTTCGAAACTCCTTTAACAACGGCGCTAAGCACCGCCCCCATAACATTCATTACATTATGAAGACCGTATAATTTTAATTCGTTTATATTTATCAAAGGATATGCTTTATCTTCAAAGTTGATGATTATCTCATTGTCTTTCAAATAAGCATTAGCTTGTTCGTCCCTCTTCGTCGTAAAAGTAAGAACCCTGCTTTTTGCTCTTTTGCTTAAATTCATTAAGATATCGTCTTCTTTGTTTATCACAAGATAATCGTCTTCGTCTTGATTTAAAAACACATTGCCCTTTACTCTCACATACTCTTCGAAAGTGCCGTGTCTTTCAAGATGGTCCGGAGTGATGTTTGTCATTATCGCCACATTCGGCTTGAATTTATCCGTCATTTCCAATTGATACGAGCTTATTTCAAGGGCGTATATACTGTTTTCATCCCCCTTATCCGCATCGTTTATAAAAGCATCTCCTATATTTCCGTTTACGTAAGTTTCGTATCCTGCATTTTTAAAAATCTCGCCTACCAAAGTAGTCGTTGTGGTTTTTCCGTTTGTACCCGTTATCGCAACCTTGTATCCTTTGCAAAACCCGTTTGCAAATTCAAACTCGCTGTATACGGGTATTCCGTTCTCTCTCGCACAGGTTATGGGAAAAGCTTTCGGAGGAACCGACGGAGATACTATTACTGCTTCGCATTTTTTTATTTCTTCTTCGTAGGGCTGCCTGCCAAGAAGAAAAGTTATGTTTTTATCATCTTTTATTCCGTCTATTCCAAAGCCAAGCTTTGCTATATCATCGTATTCTTTAGTATCCGTCAAATATACTTTTTTATCCGATTTCGAAAGGAATTTCGCAGTGGAAACACCGCTTCTTCCCCCTCCGACAACCATATATGTTCCGTCTTTTAAATTCATTTATAATATCTCCTCAGTTAAACATTATAGGAAGGGACAATAAAGATATCAAAACCAAAACAGCGGTTGTAATCCAAAAACAAATTACTATCTTCGTTTCATGATGCCCCAAAAGCTCAAAATGGTGATGAATCGGAGCCATTTTAAACAATCTTTTGCCCCCGGTTTTCTTGAAGTATCCAACTTGAAGAACAACAGACAATGCCTCTATAAAATAGATACCTCCGGCAATCAATATAAAAAGTTCCGATCTGGTAAATATCGAAATTATAACAACCGCACCGCCAAGTGCCATCGACCCCGTGTCTCCCATAAATATGGAAGCGGGATGTGCGTTATAACATAAAAATCCCAAGCATGCACCTATCACGCTTGCTGAAAAAATATTCATTGAAGTAAATCCGTTTGCGAGGGAAAATACCAAGAAAAATACCAGTATTATCATCGTAACACCACAAGCAAGACCGTCCAAGCCATCCGTCAAATTAGCCGCATTTACGACTGCAACTATCGCTATAATAACAAAAGGAATATAAAACATCCCCATATCCCAGGTAAGATCGGTAAAAGGTATCAAAACCCCCGTTCCTATAGTCGGATGAAAAGCCGCATATACGGCTACCGCACCTGCTGCCGAAAACTGCAAAAGCAACTTTTGTATCGGAAGCATTCCAAGATATGGAACAAGAACCCCGCCTTCAGAATTAAGTCTGTTTTTTTGAACCATTTTAATATAATCGTCCAAGAATCCTATAAGCCCGAAAATAAGAGTCACAAACAACGCAAACACCAAATCTCCGTCTGCCTTTGTAAAAAACAAAGCACAGGTAATGAGAATGGCGAGCATCATAACAAGTCCCCCCATAGTCGGTGTTCCGGCTTTTTTATAGTGACTTTTCGGTCCAAGCTCTCTTATAGTCTGCCCCATTTTAAGTCTTTGTAAAAAAGGAATAAATTTCGGTGTTAATAAAACTACTATTGCAAATGAAATCAGAGTGGAAAGAATTGTATATACCATTAATTTTTACCCCCGTCTTTAACTGCTTTCACTATATCTTCAAACGCCATTCCCCTGGAAGCCTTAAACAATATATAATCCCCCTTGGATAAATAGCTTTTTATATTTTTTATAAGTTCTTCTTTGCTTTCAAAATATACGGCTCTCTCTTCGTCAAATCCGTTTTCAACTGCACCTCTTACGATATGCAAACTGTCCTTTCCCAAAGCCAAAAGCAAATCTATATTTTTTTCTTTAAGAAATCTTCCGCATCCGTAATGTTCCCGCTCGCTTTCTTTCCCAAGCTCAAACATATCTCCCAAAACGGCTACTTTTCTATTATTGCCACTGATATTCGATAGTAAACTCAAAGCTTCTTTCAAAGCGTCGGGATTTGAATTGTACGTATCGTCTATAATAGTAAAATCTTTTAATTTTTCTATACGCATTCTGTTGTTGCTTGGAACAAATTCCAAAATTCCCTGCTTTATCTGCTCATAATCAAGTCCGAAGTGAAATCCCGTATATATGGCAAAAAGACCGTTGTATACACTGTAATTGGCGGGAATATTTACATTGAAAGAATATTCTTCGCCCTGCCAGCTAACCTTAAAAGAAACGCCCTTTCTGTCAAATTTCAAATCATACGCTTTGAAATCTCCGTTTTCTATACCTACTTTAACGACTTTAAAATCATCGTTTTTATAATCTCTAAAGAACTCATTGTCTCCATTGACCACAAGGGTTGCGCCCTTTTTGAGTCCCTTTGTTATCTCCGTCTTTGCTTTAAATATATTCTCCTTGCTTCCAAGGTTTTCTATATGTGTAACGCCGACATTCGTTATCATTGCATAGTCAGGTTTAACCAAAGAACTTATCTTTTCTATCTCGCCTTTATGGTTCATTCCCATTTCGATAACGGCAATCTCGTTTTCCTTTTTCAGATTAAACAACGTAAGAGGAACTCCCGTCGTACTGTTATAGTTTCCTATGGTCTTCATAGTATTGTATTTTTTAGACAACACTCCCGCAACCATATCTTTTGTTGATGTTTTTCCCGCACTTCCCGTAAGTGCCACAAAAGGAATATCAAACTCATTTTTATAACTCAATGCCATATCATAAAGAGCCTTGAGAGTATCTTCAACCTGTATTTGAAAACACTCTGTCTGCTCTGTAAATCTTTTTACTATACAACAAGCCGCACCTTTTTCGTCGGCTTTTTTCACAAAGTCATGACCGTCAAGAGCCGTACCGTCAAGAGCAAAGAAAACATCTCCCTCTTTTACAAGTCTGCTGTCGATAACAACTCCGCTTACGGTATTGTGCTTACCTTTATGTATAATTTTGCCGTTTACCGCTTTTTCCAATTTTGATATATCAATACTATACATATATTACCTCAAATTTTTTAATATCTGACTTATTATATCACTTTTACAAGATAAGTTAAAAGATTTTTACGCAATTTACTTAACATATTCAAAAGTAACGGTAACTCTCGTTCCCTTTTTGACCGTTTTTCCGGCTTTGATACTTTGCTTTGTCGCAATTCCCCCGCCTTTTATTTCCATCGTAAGCCCGAGCTTGGTAAGTGCTTCGTTCGCCCCCTGAACGCTCATACCTTCCAAATCAGGCATCGTAACCGTCGTTGAAGAAACATCGTCCACAACAAGCGTTATTTTATTTTTGTAAGTTTTTTGAACATCACTTTGACTTACAACAACCCCATCTTTTTGATTTTTGTTTTTATATGTGATTTTGTATTTTATATTCAAAGAATCAAGCAGACTCTTTGCATCCGTCAAGCTCTTCCCTCTTACATCGGGAACCGTCACTTTGCTGTTTAGGGTTTTTATTCCCTTACTTGAATTTTGAGATTTTGTATTCAAATAATTAACCGAATTTTTGAGTATCTCAGATGCAATCGGAGTTGCCGTGGTACTTCCGTAACTTCCGTTTGTAGGTTCATCCAAAATTACTATAACCGCAATTTTCGGATCGTCGTACGGAGCAAAACCAAAGAAACTCGTAACATATTTTGAGTGAGAATATTTGCCGTCAACTATCTTTTGAGCAGTACCTGTCTTACCCCCCATTTTAAGGGTTTTAGAATCGTATTTTGACAATACATCGGATTTCGTAACAACCCCTCTTAAGTATTTCCTCATGGTCTTTGAGGTGTCCTTTGATATAATCTGTCTTACTACTTCTTTGTCATAACTTGTCGTTATCTCGTTATCTTCCCCTTCGGTAACATATTTTACCAACTGAGGCTTTAACAAGTATCCGTCATTGATTATAGAACTAAGAGCCATTATCATCTGTATAGGAGTGGTTGAAATCCCCTGTCCGAATCCCTTTGTAACGTAATCGACTATATTTACGTTCTCATTTGGGGGAACTATACCGCTTTCTTCTCCTCCCAGAGAAATACCCGTCTTGGAACCAAACCCGAAATTGTATATATAATCATAAAACACATCCGGTCCCATACGCATCGCAATTTCCATCATCGCAGGGTTACACGAATTGGCAACCGCTTCCGCAAGAGACTCGCTTCCGTGAGCATTCGGATATACCGCACACCTTATCTTTGTACCGGCAACAACCTTATATCCGCTACAATAAAATCTTGAAGACTTGGTAATAGAACCTTCTTCCAATGCCGCCGAAACGGTAACGGGTTTAAAGGTAGACCCCGGCTCGTAGTTCAAACTTATATTCGGATTATCCCACATCATAGCGAGCTTTTCACTCTCGCTCATCTTTTTCTTTTTCCCGTTCTTTTCCGTATAAAAATCAGAACTGAAATTTTCTGCAAAATCTTCATCCAGTTTCCAAGGGTCGTTTAAATCATAACTAGGATTTGCAGCCATTGCCAAAATTTCCCCGGTGGAAGGATCCACCGCAATGGCCATCGCTCTTTTGGCCCCTGTCTTCTTTATACCTTTTTCGAGAGCACTTTCCGCATACATCTGTATAACACTGTCTATACTGAGAACAAGA
>NZ_JAHZIA010000055.1:0-15855 GCF_019420015.1 Anaerofustis sp. | reverse complement strand
TGCCTTACCTCACTGCCGGAAGCAATTTTTCTTCCGCTTCCGTCCGTCTGATAAAGAATAACCCCGTCCTTTCCTGCAAGAATATCATTATAACTGGCTTCAAGTCCGTAAAGCCCCTGATGGTCCGTACCCGTAAAACCGAGAAGATGAGATGCAAATTTACCGTTTGTATAATATCTCTTTTTATCCTCTGTTACGGAAACCCCTTCATATCCTTTGTTTTTTATCTCAAGCCCTATGCTGTTATCGACTTTTCTTTTTATAAGCTCGTTGCTTGACGACGCATTGCTTACCTTTTTGTATACGTCTTTATATTCAAGTCCCAACTTTTTGCTTAGATACTTGGAAACTTCTTTTCTCTTATCTTTTTCTATGCTTGCAGGTGAAACGTATATACTGCTACAAGTTGCGTCTTTCGCAAGTAAAGCCATGTTTCTGTCATAAATGTCCCCCCTGCTTGCGGTTATGGGAAGACGTTGCATCAACATGGCTGATTGTTTGTTTCCGTATTCAACTGCTTTAAATCCTTGTATGTATACCAGCTTTATTACCAAAGCCACAAACAATACACATACAAAAGAAAATATAAATAATATTCTTTTCTTTCGCTTTAAATCCAAAAAAGTTTTCAAAAGTGACCACCTTTACTAATTACTGGCGAAACTACCCAATAACTTTGAAAAAGTACTTTCGCTGTTCTTGCTCTTTGCATTTGCACTTTTGGTTTCGTTTAGCGTATCGGTTTTATCTGAATCTACGTTAACCGCAACAAAATAACTGTTGCCCGGTTTTATCATTCCATATTTTGTCGTCGCTATCTTCTGCACCTTCTGCAAATCCCTTTTTGCCAGCAATTTCCCCTCTAAACTGTCATTTAACATCTGTGCTTCCTTAAGCTGTGTTTCAAGCTTTGATATTTCTATATCCGCACTGTTTATCCTATAACTCTGCCAAGTAATAATTGATATAAAAATCGCAGCAATCATTATTAAAAAAAGTACAGTATCAAAAGTAAATATTTTTTCATTATCCTTACTTCTCTTATTTGTTGATTTTCTTCTTCTTTCTGTCATTTGCTGCTCCTTTAATTATATTTGTATTTTCTTTTTATTATTACTCAAAGTTTCTTTGCTGCTCTGAGCTTTGCACTTCGTGAGCGCGAATTCCTTTTTATCTCCTCTTCACGGGGAAGTATCGGTTTACCCGTCAAAACTTTTATTTTCGGTTTGTTCCCGCATACACACACAGGAAAGTCCTTTGGACATGTACATCCTTTTTTACTTTCGTTAAAAACTTTTTTGACTATCCTGTCTTCAAGAGAGTGAAATGTTATAACCGCAAGTATTCCTCCCGGTTTTAAAATATCTATCATATCTTCAATCGATTTACTCAAAGCGTCTATTTCATCGTTAACTTCTATTCTTATCGCCTGAAAAGTTTTTTTTGCGGGATGCTTTTTTGCATGAAATTTTTTTGGAATTGCATGCTTTATAATTTCAACCAGTTCATATGTGGTCTCAATGGGTTTTATCTCCCTGTTTTGAATAATATGCTTTGCAATATTTCCGGCAAACTTCTCTTCTCCGTATTCACTTATTATTCTTCGCAAATCTTCATAAGAATAAGTATTTACAAGTTCTTTTGCATCAAAGGATTTTGATGTATCCATTCTCATATCCAAAGGACCGTTGTTTCTGAAAGAAAACCCTCTTGTTTCATCGTCAATCTGAAATGAAGAAACTCCAAGATCAACCATCATTCCGTCAACCTTATCTACTCCCATAGATTCAATAATGTCTTTTATGTCATGAAAGTTACCTTTCACAAAATCTTTCCTGCATGTATAAGGACTAAGCCTTTTTTCTGCTCTTTCAAAGACAAAATCATCCTGATCTATTCCTATAAAGCGTCCTTTGTGTGAAAGCCTTTGGCATATACCTTCGCTGTGACCGGCACCTCCCATGGTTCCGTCAATATAAACACCATCTGGCTTAATATTTAAAATATCCAACGTCTCATCATACAAAACACTGATATGTTCCATAATTACACCATAATTCCCGCTTCATACATTTCTTGAGCCACATCGTTAATATCCTCCGTGGACATATCGTTAAAGCTATCCCATTCCGCTTTATCCCAAATCTCAACTTTATCCTCAACCCCCACAACGACTATATCCTTCGTTATTCCTGCATATTCTCTAAGAGGCTGAGATACGTTTGTTCTCCCCTGTTTATCGGGAGAACATTCACAAGCACTTCCCAAGATAAATCTTGAAAAACGTCTTGCGTTTCGGTCGGTGGTAGGCAGACTCTTGATTTTTGACGCAAGCTCTTCCCATGCATCCTGTGGATAAACCCAAATGCACTTATCGAGACCTTTACACATAATAAAAGAATCCCCAAGTTCATTTCTGAATTTGGCGGGCACACTTACTCTTCCTTTACTGTCAACTGTGTGATTATATTCTCCTATTAGCATAATATTTACCACTCTATACCAATTTATGTATTAATCTTACCACTTGTTACCACTATTGGCAACCGAAATTGTTTAAAATTTAATTTTTTTTAATGATTTTAATCTTTTTAGAACACATATTCTATCTTTTTAGTGGATAACCTGTGTATAACTTTTCATTTCCAAAGCAAGCATATTAGATGCTCTTTTTACCTTAATAAATTTATGGAATTTTTATATACAGTAAAAAATCTTAACGTATCATCCTTAATATAAATACTTTTAAATACCAAACGAAAAAAAGCCACCAGATCTTAAATAGGCAGCATAAAAATAAAAAAACAGTAATCTTGTAAGAAGATTTTGGATATGATATAATATGTAAAGTGGTGCAGTATCCTAGTCAGTCTTAGTATGATTGAAGGCGGGGCTAAAAATCCGTCAAAGGGCACATCGATGAAGTTTCTTGTTTGGGCTTCTTACGCCCAGTAAGGGGTTCTTTCAGGAAGTAAGAAAGTTAGGGCGATCTGCAAAGGCATGCGGGCGTAGACCCTTCTTTCGCGGAGGCTCATAAGATTTTTCTTATGGGAGAAACCTATGAATATGGTGACACGGGGGATCTCGCTGTTGCTGTTGAAGTAGCGTAGCCTGTTTTGAGTGATACAGGGGGAATTTGGAACCAACTTTTTGCCAATTGAGCTCTAAGGTAAAAAAGTATTGCTGATGAAACCTGTATTGCAAAAGAAACTAGATTATGCTAAGGTTGCTGAGGAAAGCTCCTAGGCTGTTTCGAATGAAAATAATTTAGGGATTACAGTGTGAACTAAGTGGCAATTTGGTCCTGCCCGCAGCAATGAGGCAGGAAAATATTGAAAGGGAAACCGCAATTACGGCGACGTTTTTGTATATTTTCGGGAAATCCTACCAAACCTAAGTCGCAAAGTTTACTTAAATTATTACCACTTTTAAGACAGGAATTTCCTGTCTTTTTTATTACCATAAAATACTCATCTCCATTTTCTTTACCGATGTTCTTATTTTGATTTTTTTATGTTATAATCCATTTAAAATTGTAAACAAAGAAGTCAAAATAGATTATCGCAAAAGACTCAAATCAATATCAAAACTTGTTTATAATACAAAAAAACGAAATCAGCTTTAATATAATAAATACCATATTAACAAATGAAAATACTAAAATGTGAGTTGAAGAAATAAACAAACACATCTTTATCTTATCATCTAAAAATACTTAAAGAATTCTGCATTATCTCTTAAAAAAACACAATGAATTTTTATTATATAAATATACAAAGTTCAAAATGGAAAGAATTAAAAAAATTAACATAAGATATTTCATTAATCATAAAAAGCATTGACAATCAGGAATATCAAAAAAACATATAAAAAGGAAAAATAATATGAACTTAAAAGAAGCCGCACAAAAAAGACATTCGGTACGAAGTTACCTTAACAAAAAAATCGAAGAAGAAAAAATCCAAAAAATTCGAAATATAATAGATGACTGTAACAAAAAAACAAATTTTAACATACAATTTTTTACAAATGAACCAAATGCCTTTAACTGCTTTATGGCTCATTACGGAAAATTTGAAAATGTGAATAATTATATTTTATTGATAGGAGAAAAAAGAGAAAACACAGAAGAACAACTGGGATATTACGGAGCAAAAATTGCTCTTGAAGCGCAGTGCCTGGGACTTAATACCTGCTTCGTTGCAATGACATACTCAAAAAAGAAATCACCCTGTAAATTAAAAAACAACGAAAAAATATACTGTGCAATTTCCATAGGGTATGGAAAAACAGAAGGAACAAAACACAAGTCCAAATCATACACCGAAGTAACAAAAATAAAATCAAAAGAAAAAGATTGGTTTAGGGAAGGCGTAAATACCGCTTTACTTGCCCCTACAGCAATGAACCAGCAAAAATTCAAAATTATTTTAAATGAAGACAACAGCGTTTCATTTAAAAAAGGAAAAGGAATCCTTACAAAAATGGATCTAGGAATAGTAAAATATCATTTCGAAATAGGTTCAGGAAAGATAAAAGAAAAATGATATAACCTTAAGCAATGTTAAAACATATAAGATTTTCGTAAAAGTAAATTAAAAGCTAGGTTATTAATAAATGCATAAAATTCGTAAAATACATTAATACCTAAAAAGAATTTTTTTAGTGAAAACAAGAATATATAAAATGTCATAAATTCATAACTTTATATTAAAACAAAATATTATATGAATATAATATAAAAAAAGAGTGTCTAAGCACTCTTTTTATTTTTCTGTTTTAAGAAAGAAGCATTCTGTCGTTTGCAAACTCACCGCCGGAACACATTTCAAATTTTTCAAGCAAATCTTTTACTTCAAGATTTTTCTTTTCGTCTCCGCTCACATCGTAAATAATATGACCTTCGTACATCATAATAAGTCTGTTTCCGTATTTAATCGCATCTCTCATGTTGTGAGTTACCATAAGAGCAGTCAAATTATCTTTATCTATAATTTTTTGAGTTATATCCAAAACTTTCGATGCAGTTTTTGGGTCGAGAGCAGCCGTATGTTCATCAAGAAGCAAAAGCTCCGGTTTTTTTAAAGTTGCCATCAACAAAGTCAATGCCTGTCTTTGTCCTCCCGACAACAACCCAACCTTGTCGCTCAATCTCTCTTCAAGTCCGAGATCAAGAATCTTAAGCATCTCTCTGTACTCTTCTCTCTCTTCGTTTTTAATTCCCCACGAAAAGCCTCGTTTTTCTCCTCTTCTGTTTGCCATCGCAAGATTTTCTTCAATCATCATGTCAGATGCAGTCCCTCTCATAGGATCCTGAAAAACCCTGCCTATCCATCTGGCTCTTTTGTGTTCGTCCAAATTCGTAATCAAATGGTCTGCAAGAGTTATCTTACCGCTGTCTACCGGATACACTCCTGCTATCATATTAAGCATAGTAGATTTTCCCGCTCCGTTACCGCCTATAACCGTAACAAAATCCTGAGGATTTAGGTGTAAGTTAATATCTATCAACGCTTTTTTCTCATTGATGGTGCCTTCATTAAAAGTTTTGTTTATATTTTGAAGTTTAAGCATTTTCTACACCTCCCCGCCGTTCATTTCTTTGTTTATCTTGATTTTTTTTCTCGTATTCATTTTTGATTTTATTATAGGAAGAGAAAGTGCCAATGCAACTATAATCGCAGTCAACAGTTTCAAATCGTTAGGATTCATACCAAGTCTCAATACGACTGCAATAATTACTCTGTATATTATACTTCCCAAAACCACACTACAAAGCTTAGTTTTGAAAGAACGTGCTCGGTTAAGCACAACTTCTCCGATAATAATAGAAGCAAGACCTATAACTATGGTTCCTGTTCCCATTCCGACATCCCCGTATCTTTGAGACTGAGCAACCATTGCTCCAGACAAAGAAACAAGTCCGTTTGAAAGTACAAGACCGATTATTTTCATCGTATCCGTATTTACACCGAGAGCTCTTACCATATCTTCGTTGTTTCCGGTGGCTCTTATGGCACAGCCTATTTCAGTACCGAAGAACCAATAAAGAACAACCATACAAAGAACTGCCACTATAATACCGAATACCAAAGTTGCGTTTGAGCTTGAAAGCCCTGTAGCATTAGATATCAAGTCAACAACAGTATTTACATTACCCCCTCCTATTTGAGGCATTGCCAAATTGGATTTTCCTGCCAAAATTTTTAAGTTGATCGAATAAAGAGCTAGCATTGTAAGAATCCCCGCCAAAATTGCCGGAATTTTTAATTTTGTATGTAAAAAACCGGTTACATACCCCGCTATCATCCCTGCGATTGTCGCAATTATCAAACTGAATATAGGATTGACTCCTGCAACCACCAAAGTCGCAGTTACACATCCCCCAAGGGCGAACGTTCCGTCAACGGTCAAATCCGCTATATCCAATATTTTAAATGTAATATAAACCCCAAGACACATCACGCCCCACAAAATACCAAGGCTTATAGCATCCGGAAGGTTTTTTAATATACCCATAAGAAGTTCCATTCTCTACCCCCTGCTGAATTAAATGAATAATCATTTTTTATAAAATAAATTAAACACGGTTATTTTCGCTATTGTTTTTATTTTACTATTATTTTATTAACTTTTCAATATAAAAATTATTTTTATGAATTGTATATGAATTGTATATTAAATCAAAAAAATAAATATTTATTTAAATTCAGAGTTTCGGTATTTTATTTTTGACTCTATGTATTTTACCTTTAAAAACCCTTATTTTTATAAATATTATTTTAAAATATATTCCTTGATTTAAATAAATATAAAAAGACCTCAAGGGCCTTTTTATATAAATATGATTTAATCTCTATTTAACAAGTTTATCCTCTAAATCTTTTGGCACTTCCATATTCAAAGTCTTAAGAGTATCGTTGTTTACAACAAGCTTAAGATCGTCTCCGCTTAAATATTCGATAGGCATATTTTCAACTTTTTCTTTACCTTCCAAAACTTTAACGGCTTGAAGTCCTGTTTTATATCCAAGGTCATAATAATCAATTCCGTAACAAGCAAGTCCTCCGTCTGTTGCCATTGCCTGTGCTCCGCAGTATACAGGAACTTTTGCTTCGTTCGTCACAAGTGCAACTGTAGCCATACCGGCAGCAAAAGTATTGTCCGTAGGAATATAGATAGCATCTACTTTGTCTACTATCGAAGAAACAACCTGCTGTATTTCATTTGAACTTGAAACCGTTGCTTCAACCAATTCGATACCCATTTTTTTCGCTTCTTCTTTTGCTATCTTGGCTTGAAGTACAGAGTTCGCTTCATTTGAAGAATAAAGAAGTCCTACTTTTTTTGCATTAGGAGAAAACTTTTTAAGCACCTCTAACTGATCCTTTACAGGTGTAAGGTCGCTTGTGCCCGATACATTAGTTTCCGGCTTTTCATTTGACTTAACAAGTCCAGCATCCGCAGGATCCGTAACAGCTGTTACAAGAATAGGAATATCCTTTGTTTTGCTTGCGGCTGCCTGAGCGGCAGGTGTACCTATCGCAAGAATCAAATCTTTGCCGTCATTCACAAATCCGTCAGAAATAGTCTGACAGTTTGATTGATCTCCGGCAGCATTTTGGAAATCAATTTCAATATTTTTTCCGTCTTCATAACCGTTGTCTTTTAAGGCAGCAACGAAACCTTTATATGAAGAATCCAACGAATCATGCTGAATCAATTGGATTACACCTATTTTTTTTGCTTCTTTATCGGCTCCTTGGGAATTACCGCATCCGCTAAATCCAACAAAAACCCCGAAACAAAGCATAATAGATAAAATTTTCTTTAACATACTTTCTCCCCCCGAGTATAAATAACTTTTGTTTTATAAATAATTCCTTATGAATTTCATTAAATCGGGATAGATTTTATCTATCCCGTTTATTGCATTTTATTTTTTTACCTTGCTCATAATACTTTCAGGTATTGTAATACCGAGTGTTTTTGCAGCATCTTCGTTAACAGCCATTTCAAGATCTTTTTCTTCCAAATATTCTATAGGCATTTCTTCCACTTTTGATTTGCCTTCAAGAATATTCACTGCCTGAAGCCCTGTTTTATAACCCAAGTTGTAGTAATCTATTCCGTATGTGGCAAGAGCCCCTCCGGGAAGCATTCCCGATTCACCGCATATTATAGGTATTTTCTTCTCATTTGCAACCATAGAAACGGTAGCAATACCGGCAGAAACCATATTATCCGTAGGAACATAAATAGCATCCACCTGATCAACAACAGAAGATGTTACCTGCTGAAGTTCGTTTGAATTCGACACCGTTGCATCAACGGGAGTCATTCCATGTTCTTTTATTGATTTTCTTGCAATCTTTGCCTGCAAAATTGAATTTGCCTCGTTTGTAGAATACAGTACCGCAACTTTCTTTGCATCCGGAACTATTTCCTTAAGAAGAACAATCTGCTCTTCCACAGGAGTCAAATCGCTTGTACCCGATACGTTCGTCTCAGGCTTTTCGTTTGACTTAACAAGTCCCGCATCCGCAGGATCCGTAACCGCTGTTACAAGAATAGGAATATCCTTTGTTTTGTTTGCAACCGCCTGAGCCGCAGGCGTACCTATCGCAAGAATCAAATCTTTGTCATCGTTAATGAAACTGTCTGAAATTGTCTGGCAGTTTGATTGATCCCCCGCAGCATTTTGATAATCTATTTTAATGTTTTCTCCGTCTTTATAACCTTTGTCTTCCAAAGCTTTTACAAACCCTTGATTTGCTTTGTCAAGAGCATCGTGTTGTACCAATTGAAGAATCCCGATTTTGTATACTTTGTCCGAACCGCTACTTGAACCACATGCGGTAAGTCCCAAAATAAATCCGAAACAAAGCATAACAGTAAGTATTTTTTTTGCCATTTTACTTCACCCCTGTAATTTTATATATATTAATCAATTGTACTCAAAATTACAAATAGTGTCAACAATTTTCTGAAAATTTAGGAGATTTATATTCTAAAATCAAAACAGTCATTTATCTTCATAAGTCACACATGGGTATCCCCCCGAAATCCAAACAATTCCATAAACAAATATCCTCTATAATGCAATTATAAACAAAACAAAAAGAGCTTATTAAAAAGCTCTTTAGACAAAATCAATCTGTAATTTCAAATATATCTTTCCTTATTATCAGTGATTGTTATCACAAAAAACACGTCTTAAAGTCTAATAAACCACATAAAAACCTTTCTATTATAAAACCGCAAATCCCCTCAAGGAAAACAAAGAAAAGCAAGCATCCTTTACATCAAAGGTGCAAACAATCTGAGCAGACTTCTGTAAATTCTGAATAAAAAAGGCAATTTGGTTTTGTTGTTGTATCGTCTTTCACTCACTTTGAAAGTTTCTTCCATATCTTCTTTTATTTCCATAACGCTGCTTGTTTTGTAAAGATAAACTCCGCACTCAAAATGCAGATACAAACTTCTGTAATCCATATTGGCAGTACCGACAGTTGCAACCTTGTCATCACATACAAAACACTTGCCGTGTATAAAACCCGGAGTATAATGATATATTTTCACACCCTCTTTAATAAGCTGAGGACAAAAAGACTTCGTAAGCTCAAAAGCGGTCTTCTTATCAGGTATTCCCGGAACCACTATACGAACATCCACTCCTCTCTTTGCCGCAAGGGTAAGAGCAGTAGTCATCTCGTTATCGATTATAAGGTACGGCGTATATATATATACGTAATCTTTCGCACCGTTCAATATATTAATGTATATATTTTCCGAAAGTATCTCATTATCCAGAGGGGAATCGCTGTATGGCTGAACATATCCCTCATCTTTATACTTATCGTAACAACTGTAATCTGGCTTAAATCTCTCATACTCAAGCTCATTGTCAGTCGGTCTCAACCCGTTCCACATCTCAAGAAACATCATCGTAAGATTCCAAACCCCTTCACCTTCAAGCTTTATGGCATTGTCCTTCCAGTGCCCGAACCTTACGACTTCGTTTATATATTCATCGGCAAGGTTAATACCTCCCGTAAACCCGACTTTGCCGTCTATTACGGTTATCTTTCTGTGATCCCTGTTATTCATTACCAAAGATAAAAAAGGAACGAAAGGGTTAAATACAATCGTTTTTATACCTTTCTTTTCAAGTATCCTTCTGTACTTCGTGGGCAGCACCGTAAGAGAACCTATATCGTCATATATAAATCTGACATCGACTCCTTCTTTTACCTTTTCCTCCAGTATATCCAAAATGGAATTCCACATCTTCCCTTCGTGTACTATAAAATACTCCATAAAGATATATTTTTCAGCCTTTTTAAGTTCTTCTATCATATCTTCATAAGCATCTTCCCCCACCTTGTAAAACTTTGTTTTTGTGTTCTTACACATAGGATAAGGTCCGTAATTTGATATATACATGGCATTTCCCGCAATCAAAGGCTCTTCTTTCGCTATTTCTTCTATTGTATTCCCGTCTTGAACCAGCATTCTGGAAGTAAACTCCTGCGCTCTGCTAAGTTTCTTTTTCAGCTTTCTCGCAGGCTTTTTGTTTCCGACAAAAAAGTAAAAAAGTATTCCGAAAAACGGAAATCCCATGATAACAATCGCCCAACCCAACTTATATGCAGGGTTCATATTTCTTGTGTTCACATAAGCCACAGTCATTATACTTAATATCAAAACGAGCCCGTAAATGCTGTTTATACTCTCTCCCAGTTTAAACACCATATAAAACAGTATAAATGCCTGCAATACAAGCAATAATCCGAATATGACGATTCTGCTGAATATTTTTTCTAAAAATTTCATATTTTATGTTTTCCCTCTGAAATATAAATTATCCGTATATTATCCGGCGATAACATCTCTTCGGCTTAAAATTCGATTCCGCAAAATCTCAAAATAACGTTACGCCAAAGAAACATTATTACAACATACCGACAGGATAACTTTATCAAGTATTTGAATTTTATTATATATAATAATATATCATTCCACTTCCAAAGTCCATACATCAGCTTTGTAAAATTCGACAAATATTTACAACATCGGTTTAACAAGCAAAAAAGACTGTTGCATTTATAAACAGAAAAGCAAAAATTTAAAATATCATCAAAAAAGAATTATTTAATCGCATAAATCTAAAACAACAAGTCTCCGATTATAAACATCAAAGAAATAACTTTTCCTCCCCACACTTTGATTTTTTCATATATGCCTTTGATGTCATCAAAAGGTATCCCCCTTTTGCTTTCATATTTTATCCTCTGTTCAAGTTTCAGTAAATCTTTACTGTTACTGTCATAAAATACATTTTTACCCAAAATACTTTTATTTTTAAAAATATCTTTATTTTCAATATCCGTCATCATAAAAGCACCGTAATTTATATACCTCATATTATCGATATTTGAAAAATTTATCTCTTTTAAATTTTTACAACAACAAAAACTCTGTACGCCTATATATCTTAACTTACCGGGGAAAACCAAACTTTCGGGATTGCATCCGTAAAATGCATTCATGGATATAACCTCCAAATCTCCCCTACCGTCAAATTCAATTTTATCAAGCCTATTTGCGCCTTCAAAAGCTCCTACACCTATATGTTTAACCGAAGAAGGTATATAAACACTTCGTATGCTATTGTTTCCCTTAAATCCGTAGTCATCAATTTTAACGACACTGTACCTATCCCCGTTTATGCATATTTCTTTCGGGATTTTTAGTTCTTTTTTGGTATATACCCCGTTCTGTCTGATTTTTAGCGTCTTTTCCCTCTCATTCAAAATTTCAAAAACAAAATCCCCTTTCAAAACACCTTCCCTACAATAATCCCCTAAGGAAAAGACTCTTTCGTATATATATTCATTTTCCACACTTAAACCTCGGGGAAATGCAAAATCCTTAACACATTGATTCCCTTCGATAAGAAAACTTAAAACTATAGACAACAAAACAATACATAACCTTACCATATAAAATAGTTCTCCCTTTTGTCACGGAAATTACACTTTTTGACTCACTTATGATATTATTTTATTTGTTACATATATTTTTAAACAGGGAAAAGGTATTACACTATTATGCGACACGAATATTAATAATATTAATCATTTTACGTTTTTTGTGTCGTGTCACATAAAGTGTAGTTTTTTTTACAAATATTTACATGTTATCGTAAACAACTCACTGATTTGTGAGAATTCTCCGAAAAATATAATATAAAACTAAAGAACTTCTAATAATTTAAAACACAACATTTTGTAAAAAAATTTAACAGTAAAAAAACAAAATAAAAAGACCACCTTAAAGATGATCTTTTTATTATTTAATTTCTTATATAAACTATTTAAGTGAGCCTTTACCTGCACAACCAAACACTTGCATTTTGTGAGCAACCATATCTTTAACGGCTGTTCTTGCAGGAGCTAAATATCCTCTTGGGTCAAATACTTCAGGTTGTTCTACAAATACTTTTCTGATTGCAGCTGTCATTGCCAAACGGATATCTGTATCAACATTGATTTTTGCAACACCTAGTTTTGCTGCTTTCGCAAGCATTTCTTCAGGAACACCTTGAGCACCCGGAATCTTTGCACCGTATTTGTTGTTAAGTTCAACAAATTCTTGAGGTACCGAAGAAGCACCGTGAAGTACAATTGGGAAACCAGGGATTAATTTATCGATTTTTTGTAATCTTTCATAATCCAAGCTTGGTTCTCCGCTGAATTTGTAAGCACCGTGAGAAGTACCGATAGCAATCGCCAATGAGTCAACACCTGTTTTTTCAACAAATTCGGCAGCTTGTTCTGGGTCTGTGTAAGTAGCATCTTTTGCAGATACATTTACATCATCTTCAACACCTGCCAATTTACCAAGTTCCGCTTCAACTGTTACGCCGTGGTCATGTGCGTATTCAACAACTTTCTTTGTAATTTCAACATTTTTATCAAATTCGTATTTACTTGCATCAATCATAACAGATGTGAATCCGTCATCAATACATGATTTACAAAGTTCAAAACTGTCACCGTGATCTAAATGCAATACAACATCAACACCTGTATCTTTGATTGCAGCATCAACTAAAGATGTTAAGTATGCTGATTTGGCATATTTTCTTGCACCTGCAGATACTTGTAAGATTACAGGAGCATTTTCCTGCTCAGCCGCTTCAACGATACCTTGGATGATTTCCATGTTGTTAACATTGAATGCACCTACTGCATATTTTCCTTCTTTTGCTTTTTGTAAAATTTCTTTGCTTGAGATTAAAGCCATTATTGTTCTCCTTTGTTTTCTTTTTTTGCTAAATTTTTAACTTTTGCTTCAAGTTCTTTTTCAAGAAGCATAAGCTGTAGGGTATCGTCTTTTTCAGACAATCTGTTAAATATTTTAACATATTTATTCCCTAATTCCAAATATCCCATCTTATTAAGAAGAGATATGTATTGACTGGTCATTATAGTGGCATTTTTACTTGCCATAAACAATTTTTGTGCGTGCATTACTTCATCTCTTATAGCACTCATTTCTTTATCCAATTCTTCAACCTTGCTTGCGGCTATTCTAAGCCTGTTCGATATTTCTTCCGGTATATCACCTTCGTATTTGTAATTAAGGGAATGTTCAATCGTCGCCCAAAAATTAATCGCCAAAGTTCTTATCTGTATTTCGCATAAAATATTCCTCACTCCGAATGCGGTATGAACCTGATACTCTATTACCAAATGCACCGATCTGTATCCGCTCTCTTTGGGATGGGAAAGATAATCTTTTTTTATAACGACTTTCATATCGTTTCTGCTCATTATATGATTTGCAACTTTTGTGATATCCTCTTCAAACTGACATATTATCCTTATTCCCGCAAGGTCCGTTATTTTTCTTTCTATATCTTCGATTTTATAACCGTTTTTTTCAAGCTTCTCAAGTATACTCTTTACTTTCTTTACTCTGCCGTGCACTTCCTCAATTTCAGAGTACTGCCCGGTTTTAAGCTTTTGGTTTCTTATTGTCTTAAATTTCAAAACAAGCTCATCGACGGCTTGTTTGTAGGGGTATAAAAAATCACCCCAGTTTACGCTGTTTTCAAGCAAAATATCATGCTCCTTTATTTAAACTTATCAAGAAGTCCCTTTTGATACTCTTTATACTTCTTTCCTTGATAAGTATTTTGTCTTTTCATTTCATCGATTATCATATCCTGGATTACCCAGTGAGATCTGTTCCAGTTTAAAAAGAGGACATCTTCCTCTTTGGGAACTCTCGATACCAATCTCTCTACCGAAATACTTTCATCCAAATATTCCAGCAGCAAGACCACTCTTCTGACAAAATCCTCTATTTTAAGTACATCAAAATTTCCTTCCTCATACATTTTACCCAAAATTGTATTTTTTTCAATATATAATGAATGAATTTTTACACTGTCTGTATTTAAAATACTCAGGATTTTTCCCGCTTCGATTAAATCCTCGTCGTTATCGTAAGGAATTGAAGCTATTATATGCGTGCAAACTTCAAAACCATAGCTTTTTATCAGAAGAACGGATTTTATGTAGTCCGCCAAAGTATGTCCTCTGTTTAATTTTTTTAGCGTCTCGTTGTTTACCGACTGTAAACCGAGTTCTATTATTATATCAAGATGATACTCATTTTCCACTTCTTTCAAAAAATCCAAATAGTCCTTGTCTATACAGTCAGGTCTTGTGGAAATAGATACCGCAACGACGTTTTGTATACAGTTTACCGCCTGTATTATATTAGACTTAAAAGAAGAAAAGCTTAGGTATGTATTGGTGAAATTTTGAAAATACAATATAAATTTCTCGGCCTTATATTTATTTACAAAAATATCCAAATTATCGTTTATCTGTTTTGCTATTGATTCTTTGCTGTCTCCGTTTTCATATCCTGCACCCTTTTCTCCGCAAAATATACATCCGCCTTTAGATATGCTCCCGTCTCTTACCGGGCAGGTGGTATCAATACTTATGGGGATTTTATAAACCTTCCCCCCGTATTTCTCCTTAAGTTTAGCAGAAAATTTAGTATACAAGGCAGTTTACGCTTCTTGATATTCGTATTTTTGAAGCAGTTTAAGCTCGTCTTCGTCTCTTGCTCCGAGAGTAAGAGCTATATCAACTTCGTATTCTTTTGTAAGTGCATCAAGTTGATCCAAAAATGCAATTGCGGTTTCCAAATGTTTTGCGTTTAAAATTTCCAAAATATCATCTATGTATATCTTTGTAATATCGTAATTCCCTGCGATTAAGCCGCATAAAAATCCGAAAAACATTTCAGGGGAAGCAACATGAAATTCAGAAGTGTTTATAAATCTGATTTGAGTCATAACTTCTCTGGAATGGTTAAGTGAAGAATCAATGTAAACCTGAAGTCCTTTGTTTTCCTTGTTTTCACTGTTAGCTAATTCAATAAGTTTTTGAGTTTTTCCGGTACCTTCCGCACCGCCGATAATTCTAACCATTTTAATCACCTCGTACGCTTTTTTTTATTTGTTTTAATTATACTACATTTTGTGAAAAAAGTGAAGAGCAATTGTAACACAATTTTTTTTCATCACTCTTTTTAAATATACTATGTAAACTTTATCATAATTTGTCTTATACCAATATTTTTTCATTAAAAAATGTTATTTAAATTTCGCTTTGGTTTATTCATATAAACACTATTCACATCAACTCAATAAACATTTATATAGTACCAAAGTCAATATAAAAGACTCTACAAAACGTACATTTCACACCTTTATACATATAGCATACTAATTTATTCAGCACAATAAATATTGTCTTGCTCATT
>NZ_JAHZIA010000054.1 GCF_019420015.1 Anaerofustis sp. | reverse complement strand
ACGAAATACTGCAATTCATTTCGTTTTTTGAAGCTTTTTTGTGTCCATTTTTGCTTTTGTCAACAATATTCTTCCCCTAATAATAACACAATAACAGCTCTATCCCTTCATATTTATAACCCTAATTCCCGAATTACTTCTTCCGGTGACACAAAAGAATGACAATCGGGGTTGGATTGTATATCTTTCAGCATTTCAGTATCCGTTTCATCGGGGATTATTTCTTCAATATCTTCCCAAGGTGAAAAATTGTTTAGGATGATTTTCCACAAAGCATTTGCATCTTTATCACTCATGACCGTAACAGCACCTAAAATTCTTTCTTTTATGTTTGACATAATATAAGAAACCTCCTTTATTTATAAACTTCGCCTCTGTTATTTATTCTTTCGATATACAGTATATTTCCCTGTTTATCGAATATAACCCATACATCTCCTATGCGCAAGCGATATTTTGAAGATGTGCCTTGTAACTTCTTAACATCGCCGGCAGGTAATGAATTAATGGCTTTTAAAATCCTTTGCTATAAAGCTCGTTCTTGTTTCTTTAAAAATTTTATCGCTTGTTTGCTATAATGTATTTCCAATTGTCTTACCACTTCCTTTCTAAAAACATTTTACCTCACCAAGCTTTGGAAAGCAACGGCTTTACCTAAAATTTTTACCATGTTCATATCCTCTTTTTCATATATAATATCATCATATACGGGATTTTCGTGGCGAAGTATTATTTTATCGGTTTTTATATATATTTTTTTCAGAGTTGCCTCATCTTCAATCACAACGGCGGCGATTTCTCCGTTTTGAACAATAGGCTGCTCTTTTATAAATATAATATCACCGTCAAAAATTCTTGCATTTATCATACTGTCACCTTTGGCTATCAGGCAAAAATCAGCCTGTATATCTTCCGCAGCTTCTATGTATGTTTCGTATGCCTCATTACAATAGATAGGTTTTCCGCACGCTATTTCTCCGAGCATGGGGAATTTTTTCCTTTTTATTGGACGTATGCCATATTGTTCTAAATCCACACCATTATCATCAGTTATACCTAATATAACCAAAGGAGATATTTTTAAAACTTTAGCCAAAAGAGCAATTTTATCTCTTTTCATATTATCAATAAAACCAGTTTCCCATTTTTTCACAGTGCTCTTGCTCACACCAACAAAATTTCCAACTTCCTCTAACGTTAATCCCAATTCTTTTCTACGTTTTTCTAAATCAATTTCAATATTCATTTCCATCACCCATTCTCATTATATCACAAACGTTTCATAAAAGCAACACTTGTTTAAAAAAAAATAAAAAAAGTTTCCTAAAAGCTATTGACAGATTAAAAAACACATGATATAACAAAAGTATCTTAAAGGAAACAAAACAGCACAAGCGAAAGGAGTGAGAGGATGAATATTTCGGAGTATGTGCCGGTTATATGCTTGCTTGCAATATGCGTCCTTTCTGCAATATATGCCAGAAAGGAAAACAAACTTAAAGAAACGGCAAAAATACTTGACAGGCGATTAGCAAAGTTAGAAAACGGTGAAAAAACAATAGTATATTCTGATGAGTATATTAAGAAAGTTTCTGCACAATGTTTATTAAAAGACTTAACTTTTCGCGTATCAAATCAAGAAGTCTGCCGCCAATGTCCGCTTTATCTAAATACACTCCGAGCAGGTACAGAACAAACCATTCAACCAAATAAAGAATAAAAGAAAAAAATTATTTGGTATATGTCTTTGTATCGGCTTAAAGATTGATAATCTTGAAAGAAGATAATAAAGCCAGAAAGGCGATCGGATATAATTGGTATAAAATACACCTTGTGCAATCAAGAGAGAACTGCGTATGCCATCAAAACGATATTGGCGAAGATAGTTTTTGGGGTTTGAGGCTTCAAGGCTATATATGTGTGCTTTTTGTAATATGTCATTTATGGGGATCATGTACTTATAAGATATTCCACGATCTGAACCCGAAAGCGCCTACACATTGGTATTACTCGGAAATCCTGCACTTTCATGAATTGGCACAGGCTAAGGATAATACATACGGCTATAATTACGGACATTTTACCATTGCCGATAATTTGAGCGTATCTGATGAAAAGCTTAAAAAAATATTATCCACATATGAAAAAGGGACGGTGTGGTATGACCGAGACATAAAAGGTATACGCACACCGGCAGAGGGTATTGTATTTAAGGATTTTACGGAGCATACAGACAACTATATTGTGAGCCGTGAAAATGTTCCGAAAGCGTTCAAATGGGTTGCGATAGGATTTGATATTGGCGGCAACGGGTCGGCATATGCATTGACCTGCTCGGCGCAGGGGTATGACGATGTTATATATATCCTAAAAAGCATAAAAAGACAAGCTCCCGACCTGCCGATGAATGAGGTGGAAACATTTGTTTTTGATTTTGTGGACAGCGTGGAAAAAGAATACGGTGTTACGATAGAAGATGTAGCTTGCGACCATTCGGACGTTATTATAAATACACTGAATGAAAAACAGTACATATTCGGCAAGACCTACAAACCGCCGCTTGATGAAAGACCGAGGCAGTTTTCATTGCTTATGGCAACGGGGCGGTTTAAGCTGGTGGCGGACGTATGTAATGACCTTGTGGAAGAACTTAAAAATCTGGTGTACGACAGCAAGCAAGACAAGCCGATATGTTCGAGGCGGCAGGCATGAAACGAAAAGCCGGAGACTGCAAGGACAGGATAAAAGCCTACAGGAGCACTTATGATGATATGTGCAAAAATGTAAAAGGCTTAGAACCTCGCCTAAACCGCATGAAAAGCTATAAAAGTGTTGACATTTCGGGTAAAAGTGGTATAATAAAAGAGAAAGACATAAATATTTTTAAAAGCGTTGGAGCTGCGGCTTTTAAAGATGTTGTTTCTTTACCTAACGGCAACAAAGGCAAAATACAAGAAGGCAGCAAAATAACAAAAGTAGTTGTCTTTGCCGGAAAAGGAACTAATAAAGAGTTAAGGGTTGCGGAACATCTTGAAAGGCAATACGCTGTTCCAAAAACTGAATGGAAACACGTCAGAGGTGATGGGTATGTCGTATGTGATGATGGGAAAACAAGACATGCGGAATTACATTGGTTTGAAAGTAACGAAACGGGCAGAATTAAAATGAAAGTCAAGAGGTATTTTGATAATGAAAGTTAAATATATCGGTGATACGGATCCGGTGTGCTTAATCAAGGATAAGATTTACGAATGTTTAAGCGAGGAACATGGTGAATATAGAATTATTGATGAAGAGGGATATGACAATGAACAGGAAGTACAAGGATATTTATACCCCAAACGTTTTTTTGAAATAATAAAAGAATAGTACCGCCGTTATTTGGCGGTATTTTTATATCCACTACAACTAAATAAATCAAGAACAGTTTATCGCTGTTCTTTTTTTATATCAAAATTTTGTCAGGAGATTAGACGTAAAACAGTCGAGCCGGAGGAGCAACCTCGTAAAAAAGCGTAGGCGGAAAGGAAAAAGTTATGAAAAGAGAGGACATTAAGGCAATATTTGCCGAGGCAACGGACGAACAGCTTAAAAAAATTATGGATTTGAACGGCTCGGACGTTGAGAGGGAAAAAGGAAAGTTATCTGCACTCGAAAAAGAGCTTGAAGACAAAAAAGCAGCCTTTGACACGCTACTATAACGGCGGCAACTATATTGTAGGCTTGGTTAACGGCTACAAGGTGGCAACTGCTAATCAGGAGGCGAACGCATGAATCGGTTATTGATGAAAAAGCGTGCATTTATGGC
>NZ_JAHZIA010000053.1 GCF_019420015.1 Anaerofustis sp. | reverse complement strand
TAATCATAATTCCGACAGGAATAGAAAATAATGCCATTATTTTAAAATATCTTTCGTCGGGATTCATATGATCCAAACGTTTAACAAAAAATGCTCCCAAAAGAATAAAAAATAAGCCTACCGCTCTTATTATCCATATTTTCATATATTTTACCTCTTATATATTGTATAAATTTATAGATTTTATAATATCAAATATGACTTTTTTTGTCAACGAATAACAAACAAGGAAACCTCCGTACAACATATAAATTTATCCCCACCAAAAGTAAAGAAAACCACAAAACAATACTTGCTCATCAATGTATTTTGGCTTACCGCATTTATCGACAAATAAAATAAAAATGTTAACGTTTCAACAATTATATGATATAATGTTTTTAAAATATAAAATATGGCATTTAAAATGAGGAGGAGGGTATTATGAAAAAAATTATTGCAATACTTATGTCATGCTTAATATTAATTGGGTTTACAGGCTGCGGCGGTCCGAGCGCTGAAGAAGTTCTAAAAGAACATATGGATATTTTATGCTGCAAAGACGAAAACAAAGTAATGGAAAAATATATAAACGGAGAAGAAGTCGACGAACAATACGAAAAAAGTCTCGGAAAAGACTTGATGTCTCTAAAAGCCAGTGGGCTTGATGCTTTTATGCTATCTATGTTCCAAAATCTGGATTATGAAATAAACAGCGTTGAAGAGAACAAAGACAGCGCAACAGCAAAGGTAACCTTTAAAACAATAGATTTTGGCAAAGCTTACGAAAAGGCCGTAAAGAAAACAATATCTTGGTTTAAAAACAATCTTTCTGCTTCTTCCGCTACCCTTACAAATAAAATAATGGAAAACTTTACAAAAGAAATAAACAAAGCAGGAAAGAGCGAAAAAAATCAGACAAAAACAGTTACATTCTTAATGAGTAAGGGAGACGATGGATGGGAAATAATTAACGGTTCATCTGCTCTTAACGAAGTATTTTCCGACATTGAATCAGAAATGACAAAAGTAAATAACAACATTGAAAGCTATTTCTAAATTTAACACATATAATAAAAAGAACGTATAAAATACGTTCTTTTTATTATAATCTTTTTCAACTACTATTTTTCAATGTTTTAAAATTAATTTTGTCCTTAAGTGTAAATTGACAAGAGAATTTATTCATATCTCAAATCTTTGTTCTCTATAGCATCCGCTGCCGATGTCTCTTCAAACACCAAATCCCCTTTTTGAATGGGAGCATTTTCATTTATAACATCTTCCGCCGAAGACACACTTATGGTGCTTACAATCTCTTCGTGAGGCTCTGCAGTCCCGTCATCAAGGTCGCTTTCCATTCCCTCATCCATAACTTCCGCACTATAATCTACATCTTCTTCATCTTCATAAACGTATTCTATGTCGACTGTCCCTTCGTATTCTTCTTCATCAACCTCATCATCTCTTGCACTCTCATTCGTATCCTCTTCATTTTCATCTTCAATGATTTCGTTTTCGTTCAATCCACCGTCTTCACCTTGTATATTTTCTCCATCATCTGTCGAATACTCCTCCTGTTCATACTCTTTTATATAATAAGAGCTGAAACTGTTAACGAGTTTACCGAGAAATGTATTGTTGTTTTCCAAAAATTTAAATAACCCATTGCTTCCAAGCCATGTAAGAAAAGAAAGCCATGCAATGTCTATCTTATCCATTACCCCTTCCATAAAGGAATACCCCATTATACTGCAAAAAGCAATACTTATTATAAGAGATATAAGTACAAATATATTGCTGTTTACACTACGTTTTTTTAGTAAAGATTTAAAAAATTCGGTCGTGAACATTACTATACTGGAAAAAATCAAGGCCATTACAAGTAACTCCAAAAAAGAATATATTCCATCAACATACATAAAATCTGTCATTTTTTTCTGACCTCCCGTACTATTTTATGAATATTTTCAATATTTCGTGTTACAAATATCTTTAACATTTAAATTGTATATACAATTCAAAAGAATAAAACCGCTGAAATAACGATATTTTGTATTATTTAATCGTATTTTATGGACTTTAAAATAAAATAAATTATAATTAACTAAATCTCAGAAAAGGCGGAACAGATTATTATGGATTTTTATAAATACAGAGAACATAAAGGTAAAGAAATGTTTGACTTTCCCATTGATTACTGCGTTATAGACATCGAAACAACGGGACTTGATCCAAATGAAAACGAAATAATAGAAATAGGAGCGATAAAAGTAAGAAATAAAGAAATAATATCAGAGTACCAAACCCTCGTAAAACCGGAAAAAGATACACTTAGCGAAAAGATAACCGATATTACAGGAATAACTTCCGATATGATAAAAGATAAAAGAACAATAAAAGAAGTCGTTCCCGAATTTGATGATTTTATAAAAGGAGAAATACTCCTCGGACACAATGTCAATTTCGACATAAACTTCCTCTACGACAATTACGAAAGAAAAAGCAACCTTCACATAAGTAACGATTATGTGGATTTACTTAAAATTTCAAGAAAAATAAGCCCGGAATTTGAAAACCACAAATTGGAAACTCTTTTGAAAAAATTTGACATAAAACAAAATCAAGCCCACAGAGCCGTATCGGACTGTATAGATGCTTACAATTGTTTCGAAAAATACAGAAATATTATTTTGGAACAATACGGCGACATCGGGATTTACAAAACAATTTTCAATGTATAAAAAACTCACCTCATCCCCAAATATATAATTTTATATTAAAAAGAATACAACCCACTGAAAGTTTTGAAGGGAATTATACATGTTAAAAATATAAAATAATGAATAATAGTATTATTTTATGCAAAAATAATATTATAAAATGAGGGAGTTGTAATTTTGGAAGAGTTTTATATCAAGACAAAAGGAAAAACAATAAGAATATATGCATTCTTAAATAAAAAAGTACCGTTTAAAGAAATATTGTTTAAAAACAAAAACATTTCTTTGAGTTTGAACAAAGAAGATAAAATTTACAAAACCGTTACTATACTTAACAACATAAACCGCAAAGACAGAATTTTTAATCTGAAAAACGTACTTGAAAAAAGCGATATACTGCTTATTAATTCTGCACTGAAAATCGGCATCAATCAACCAAACATAGAAACCGTAAGCTACGGAATGGACGAAAAGGCCTCCCTTACACTTTCAAGCATAGACGACATCAAAAACGGCAATCCCATAATATGTATACAAAGGGGTATAAACAGCGTTTTTTCAAAAAAAACCGAACCCATGGAACTTAAACTCGGATCTATGGAAAGTATAAAAGACATTAATACCTACGCGGGAATAAGTGCTCTTAAAATCGTATTAGAATTAGATTAAATATTTGAATTCATATAATATTTATTGTATAATTATAATATAAATTTTGAGAGAGGAACGAACAATGGAAAAGAACAATACAGGAAAAATTATTTTGGCATCGATAGTTGGTTCTGTAATTTTAGTAGGAGCCTTTGGAACGTATTTATGTGTGAAAGATAAAATCAATAAAAAGAAACTCGGCGGCAAACTGATAAAAGTCGACTATAATTATTCGAAAGAATTTAACGATTAACAAAAAGACCCGTGATGGGTCTTTTTTATTATATCGTTGTTGTGATACAATCTTGCATTACTTTGCATTATGAAAGGTACTTAAGACTATATTAATGAAAAAAACACTTTTGTATTATTTAAGAAGTAAAGGGTGTAACATTTCGTTATTATGATACAAATTTGTTCTATAAATAATATAGAGAGAAGTCTTTATAAAAAAAGCAACTCTTTCATTAGAGTCACTTCTATATACTGACAAGCTGAAATTTATTGTTGAATACCCTGAGTCCAAACATAGTACTTTTCTTCGACTTACTCTATCAAAAACGACCAACTATGTAGCTGATCGTCCCTGTGTAATTGCCTTAAAAAGTAATTGATAAACACCCTACTCTTGAAAAGTTCATTATCATTTACATCTATTATTTTTGAATAGAAAAATCCCTTTATAGATGATAAAAGGAATTGAGCCGATTACTCCAGCAAGTGTATAAATCGGGAAAGTAACAAATCCGATTATAATTTTAGGTGCGATAGGAGTTAGCCATTTCTTAACTAAACCGCTATAAAAAATCAAACCTGTGGGTATTCCGGCAAAAAGCAATCCAAAAGAAAGAATACTTCTTGTAAATCCTAATGGTTCAGGAACAGCCATACTTTGGCTTGTCCAAAACGCAATGTATTCAGGGTCACTAAGCTGATTCATTTGATTAAGTGCTACAAAATAACCAAGTACACAACCAATAATTAAAAATAAACATATAAGCAATATTTGTTTTAACTCTTTTTTCATATTTCATCTTCCT
>NZ_JAHZIA010000052.1 GCF_019420015.1 Anaerofustis sp. | reverse complement strand
GGCGCCCTTTATTCCAAATATTTGGGCGAGCAAATATTTGGTGGGGTTTAAGGGGTGAAACCCCTTGTAAGGGTGTAAGGGGCAGCGCCCCTTAATAAAGTTTTTTAAATAAACCTCTCCGGCTCATACTCCCTATCAACCCTCTTTAACGTATCCTCAAGATTGATACCTTTCGGAAGCTTCGTCTTATCCATCTCTTCAACGAGCCCTCCTGTTACCGCATTCGCCAAATCCATATCATCCTTTTGCCAAGGAAGCAGGCACGCATGATCAAAGCTACTTCCTCCAGTACGCGTAGTATACTTTCTTCTATAAATATATGATATTCTTCTTTTATCACTATTTTTTACATTCTTACCTTCATACTGAAGTCTTTCGGCAAAGTACCTCTCTTTATCTTCCTTGGATGCAGCTTCATTTTCCTTTATGTATTTATTCAGTGCTTTTACTGCATTTTTATACGCCAAAGAATAATCATAGGATGTTACTTTAAATTCTACTTTTGAATAATTATAGCTTTCATCTTTGTCTTCATATCTAAGTTCTTCATAATTCTCAGTATCTTCATAGTCTGTATTATCATAAACAAAGTTCACACCTTTTTTATCTCCCGGATACATTATCTCTATTATCTGTTGTTCTTCCTCTATATTTACCAACTTATCACCAAACAAACACTCATATCCGTCGGATTTCATATCGCTCTCCATTGATTTACTTTGACGACTGTCATACGTTATTCCCTGAAAATACCCCCATATGATAAGTACAACTGCAGTTGAAATGATACCAATAACAAAATTTGTTATACCTTCTTTTATCTTCTTTTTCATAACATAACCCCTATTATATTTATATATATAATAGCATATTTTTCATCATACATAATCTCATTTCATCAAAAAAAGACACCATAGTGTCTTTACACATAGGGGCTTTGCCCCCATAACCCTATCAAGGGATTTTACTGGCGGAAAATTTATCCCCACCCCTTTCGTAAAAAACGGGGTGGCGGTAGCAACAATTCCCGAAAAAACGGGTAGTTTTTTTCGAGGAAATCTTGTTGCGTTACAAGCTCAATGCAGTTGTATCCTTTTTACCTCTTTTTTTGGATAAGCAAAAAAAGAGCGGGGTCCCAGGGGCTGCGCCCCTGGATAGGGTTTAAGGGGTGAAACCCCTTGTAAGGGTGCAAGGGGCAACGCCCCTTAATAATGTTTGTTAAATAAACCTCTCCTGCTCATACTCCCTATCAACCCTCTTTAACGTATCCTCAAGATTGATACCTTTCGGAAGCTTCGTCTTATCCATCTCTTCAACGAGCCCTCCTGTTACGGCATTTGCCAAATCCATATCATCCTTTTGCCAAGGAAGCAAGATAATATAAAATGAACGACTCCATTTATTAGTTTGACTCAAAGGTATACGCTCATAACATCTGTCAATATAATATACCTCTTTAACATCCTCCATCCTTATCTTCTGCCCTTCATACTGAAGTCTTTCGGCAAAGTATCTCTCTTTATCTTCCTTGGATGCATTTTTATTTTCATTCATATATTTATTCAGTGCTTTTACTCCGTTTTTATACGCCAAAGAATAATCATAAGATGTTACTTTAAACTTTACTTTATAATGCATATTATCATATAACTTCTCCATATCGCCTATATTCTTATACTCCGTGTTATCATAAACAAAGTTCACACCTTTTTTATCTCCGGGATACATTATCTCTATTATCTGTTGTTCTTCCTCTATATTTACCAACTTATCACCAAACAAACACTCATATCCGTCGGATTTTATATCTTCTTCCATTTGCCTATTATCGTTATATACTATTTCATTGTAAAATTCATTAATAGTAATCATAACTACTGCTATAATAATAACAATAATAATACTTTTCACATTTTCTATTATTTTTCTTTTCATAAACATCCCCTAGCCCCGCTATAAATCATCTTATACATACAAAATATTACTAATAAAATGAATCATCTTTTTTATTATCTTTTTCCCATGATTTTTTTTCTTTATTCATTCTATCATCATACAAATAATTATACAAGCCACTTATAACTTTTATACCTTTATCATTCTTTATGTGTTTATTTAATACTTTTTTAACATCTTTACCTATAGCTTTTTTCAACATATCATTAGGCATACCTAATGCAGTATTGATACTTGTATTCACAATTGCATCTTTAAGAGCAGATTGCTTTACTTTTTCCATATTTGGATTGTTAGCATTATTATTTAAATTTTCAGTATAAGACTTTCCGTACTCTGATGCTGAATCCAATCCAATTCCCAAATAAGGGCTAATCAAATCAGCAGCAAAAGATACTGTCATATCCCCTCTATCTTTCCAATCTTCAATCAACTTTTGAGTCTCAGGATCACTATTCTCCTCTAAATAATCCATCGCTATTTCAAAAGCAGACGGCGTAAACACTTCGTCATTTCCTCCCATTACGCTTCCTGCCTGAAAGGTGTTTTTGACTTTTTCACCGACTCCGGCCTTAAAACTTTCCCACTTTAATCTCCCCGGACTTGCATCCTCAAGCTCTCTTTCCATGTATGCAATCCCTGCTCTTTGGTTAAGTCTCGGAACCAAATCCCTTAAGTATTCAGCCTGAGCTTCCGCCCCGTATTTTCCTAAAAGATATTTTGCATTTTCCTTTTCTTCTTTTGTCATGTAGTCATAATTCTTTTTGTCTTCTTCATTTTTTGTCTTATTATACTTGCTGTCTTCTTCAAATGATTTTAAAGGATTCTTGTCAAAGTACAACCCTGCCATGTTATTGTCCGATGAAACTTTGTCGGCTTTTTCAATGTAATAATCTTTGTTTTTATCCTTGTTTATCTCTTGTTCCTGATTTGATAAATTTTTCTCTTTGGTTTCAAAAGACACATATTCTTTTCTTGCTTTTTCCATATTCCCATAAGTATTCTCTTTATTAAACTTACCATATGGAGTATAATATTTATCCATAATATCATTGGTTGTCTTTTGTATATTCCCTCTCTCCTCGGCACTTCTCCTTATCTGAGGTTTTAATTCAATACCTCCTCTTGCATTCACGTTCGCATATTGACCTACGTTTCGCAAGTCCCCAACACTCACTCTTCCCTTACCATAATGTGGTATTCTACTGTTCATTTCTCCGTACGTACTCCTAGAGTTCACAGGCTTCGCATTATTGATAATAGACTGTGTGGAATTATGTATCTTTTCTCTCTCTTCGGCACTCCTCCTTATCTGAGGTTTTATCTTTATTCCACCTCTTGCATCTACGTTCGCATACTGACCTACATTTCGTAAATCATTCTCACTCACTCTTCCTTTACCGTACTGAGGTATCCTGTTATTCATTTCTCCGTACGTACTCCTAGAGTTCACAGGCTTCGCACTATTAATAACTGCCTGTGTAGAATTATGTATCTTTTCTCTCTCCTCAGCACTCCTCCTTATCTGAGGTTTTAATTCAATACCTCCTCTTGCATTCACATTCGCATACTGACCTACGTTTCGTAAGTCCCCCACACTCACTCTTCCTTTACCATACTGTGGTATTCTACTGTTCATTTCTC
>NZ_JAHZIA010000051.1:973-14108 GCF_019420015.1 Anaerofustis sp. | reverse complement strand
TAGATTAAATATTCTTATATTAATACAATAGGTTATCTATAGATAAGGTATCTATAGATAACCTATTAAGATAACAAAATAAAATAGGGTAGCTATAGAATAGGTAATCTATAGCTACCCTACTACCCCATTATCTGCCTTAAATAAAACCCTCTGTACAAAACAAAAAACAGACATAACTGTAATGTCTGTTTTGCATATTAAACTTATTCTTATCTTCATATGATAAACAATATCATAAAATCTCTTACTAAGCCTTTAAAGAAACCTATACTCCCTAATATCCGTATATCTTGTACATAAGAATCGAGCCGCTCACATTGGCATTCAAAGACTCACACTTGCCGCTCATCGGTATCTTTACCTCTTTGGTGGCATAACGAAGGCATTCCCTGCTCACTCCGTTGCCTTCGTTTCCGACAATCAAAACATTCCCCTGTCTATTGAATTCACTGTTAGGGCTTCCCTCAAGAGTCGCTGCCGTCACATCAAATCCTCTGTCTTTTAGCTCTCTGAGCAAATCATAATTTTCATCTTTCAATATTTTTATTGAAAGTATGCTTCCGGCACTCGCCCTCATAGACTTAGCCGAAAAAGGAGAAGCACACCCCTCAGAAATAACCACCGCATCAAAATCCGCACAAACTGCGGTTCTTATAAGACCTCCCACATTCTCACTGTCCTGTACGTTGTCAAGATAAAGAATATTTGCCGAGTCATCAATCTCGTCTTTATCCCCGTATTCAATGCTTATAACCGCAAGAACTCCCTGAGGAGACTTCGTCGTGGATATATAATCAAATATATCGTCGCTCACCACAAGAGCATTTTTATATTCTCCCGAATACTTTTCTCTAGTCACTATATATTTAATCTCAAAATCACCTTTCAGAGCATCATCAACAAATTTCTTCCCCTCCAAAATGAAAAGATTGTTCTTGTCTCTGTATTTCTTCTTATCCAAACTTTTTATCAATTTCACTGTTTTGTTGGTTTTAGACGTAATCATATTTTTTCCTCTTAAAATCTAATCACTTTATTATACTTTTTATTTAACAAAAAGTAAACATACATTTAAAATCATCATAGTTAACACTCTTCTTTCCACACTCTTTCCCATCTCACTCTCTTCCCTAAAAATGAATATACAATAAAAAATAGGGTAGTTATAGATTACCTATTCTATAACTACCCTATTATATTTCGTTATTCCAATAGGTTACTTATAGATACCCTATCTATAGATAACCTATTGTGTTGATATAAAAATATTCAAATATTTTATTTTTCAATCTTTAAATAGGTGAGTTATAACTACCCTATATCTGTTTTATACACCTAATAGGTAAGCTATAGCTACCCTATCAATCTACTGCATAAGTAGGTAATCTATAGATAACCTATTCTTCCTTTATTATTAAATAGGTTACTTATAACTACCCTATTATATTCCATTATTCTGATAGGTTAATTATAAATAAGGTATCTATAGATAACCTACTATATTGATATAAGAATATTTAATCTATTACTAATCTCTTAATTTTTAAATCTTTAAATAGGTTACTCATAACTACCCTATATCTGCTTTATAACCCTAATAGGTAACTTATAGATACCCTATATATCTCTTATATGAAATAGGTAACCTATAACTACCCTATTGGAATTATAAAAGCATAACGAATAAAACAGAAATGCCCCCTAATACAAAAGGCTGGAATTTTTAATAAAAACCTTTTGTATAAAGAATAAAACAACATAGGGTAGTTATAACATAGGCAATCTATAGCTACCCTATTTGAGAAGTTTATTTAATACAAAGTTTTACTTTGCAAATCATAAATTTATGTACAATATCCTACTTCAAAATTTTAAAATAGGTAAGTTACAGAATAGGTAATCTATAGATTACCTATTCTATAGATAAGTTATTTTAAGAAAATATATAAAATAAAGTAATTTTTGCTCTAATTATGGTATAATGTATTGTAAGAAAATAAGGAGAGTATGGTTATGAAGTACAGTGCGTTTTACAGCGAAACATGCAAACGGCTCAGAGAAAAATACAAGGAGGAATTGGAAAACGACTCTTTGGATTATGACTTCCTGCTTGACTCGGTAGATGCGGGTATTTTTTTACTGCTCGGAGACGAGTACGACTTCACCCGTGAAGAATTGAACGATTACGAGTACATAGCTTCAAAAATGCTAGAGCACGATTATTCTGATGAAGATTATAAATACGTCGAAAACGAAGTCATAAAGTCTTTGGAAGAATATTAAAAAAAGAAGTAAGATTATTCTTACTTCTTTTTTATTTTAAAATAAAACAATTCATATTTATTTGTCTTCAGTCAAATATCCGTTGTTTAAAAACTCAACTCCGGTATCGCTCGCTTCGGCAATGGTCTTTTGAATATCTTCCATAAGTCTTGCAAAATACATTTGAGATTCCAAAAACTCTTTTATGTCCGAAATGTTCGATATAGTCGAATATAATAAATTAAATTCGTTTATCAATTTTTCGTCAGGTTCTTCCCCGTTCATTTGAGCAACATAAGACCTGTACTGCAAATTCATAAAATCTTTAATCATCTTTTTGTGTTCTTCGCTGGTGTCTATTTTTTGAGCAGCCTTTTGGTATCTTTTAAATTCATCGCTTTCTTTTACCGCTCTCGCTAAATCATTGGCTTTGTCATATACATTCATCCTTATTTCTTCCTCCTATAAAATTAATCTATTTTTACATACATAAGTATAGGTAAAATCATAGGTCTTCTCTTGGTGTTCTCATATAAATACTTTTCAAGCTCATACTTCATATCCCCTTTGATACTGTTGTAATCAAATAGCCTGTCTTTGTATTTGTTAAGCACCTTGTTCGCTATATCTTTTGCCCCGTTTAAAAGCGCTTCGCTTTCTCTCATATACACAAATCCTCTGGATACTATCCCCGGTCCGCTTACGACTCTTTCCTTGGTAAGAGATACAACCACTATAAACAGTCCGTCTTCGCTGAGCTTTTTCCTGTCTTTAAGAACGATGTTTCCGACATCCCCTATTCCAAGCCCGTCAATCATCGTAAGTCCGTTTGCGACTTCTCCTTTTACCTTGGCTTTTTCGGGTCCTATCTCAAGAACATCCCCGTTTTTCAAAAGAAAAATATTGTTCTCTTTCATCCCAAGCTCCATGGCAAGCTCTTTGTGAGTGGAAAGCATCTTGTATTCCCCGTGGGCGGGCATGAAGTACTTGGCTTTTATTATAGAATGCATCAACTTAAGCTCCTCTTTTTGAGCATGCCCCGAAACGTGTATACCCTCTGCACCCTGATATACAACTTTTGCTCCAAGCTCGAAAAGATTGCTTATTACTTCCGCAACGGTTTTTTCGTTTCCCGGTATCGGAGTTGCGGAAATTATTACAAAATCTTCACTTGAAATCTTGAACTGCCTGTGCTCTCCGTTTGCCATCCTGCTCAGTGCCGCCATAGGCTCTCCCTGAGAACCGGTGGTCAGTATAACCACTCTTTCCGGCGGATAGTTGTCCACTTCGTTAAGCTCTATCAAAATATTGTCGTTAAACTTAAGATATTTCAACTCTTTTGCCACAGCAACAACATTTACCATACTTCTTCCGCTTATGGCAACTTTTCTTTTGTATTTCTTTGCCGCATCAAACACCTGCTGAACTCTGTGTACATTTGTCGCAAAGGTCGCAAGTATTATTCTCTTGTCCGCACCTTCTTTAAACAAAGACATAAAAGTCTTTCCTACGCTGGCTTCGGATTTTGCATGACCTTCCCTTTCAGCATTGGTACTGTCCGCAATCAAAAGGTCTATTCCTTGAGCGCCTATCGCAGCCATCCTCTGCAAGTCTATTTGCTGGTTGTCCACAGGCGTATAATCAACCTTAAAGTCTCCCGTATGGAATACTTTTCCACCCGCACAGCTTATATAAAGGGCACAGCTGTCGGGAATCGAATGGTTTGAGGTCACAAATTCCACGCTGAATCCTTTTACCTTTACGGTGCTTCCCTTCCTTACTATATGCAGCTTCGCACTTTCATCCAACTTGTGCTCCACAAGCTTCCTTTTAAGAAGCCCCATGGTAAGCTTCGTGCCGTATATAGGTATGTTTATCTGTTTTAATAAATAAGGAATCGCTCCTATATGGTCCTCATGCCCATGAGTCAAAAATAACCCTCTTATCTTATTCCTGTTTTCGATCAAATATGTGAATTCAGGAATAACTATATCTATCCCATACATATTTTCATCTGGGAATTTCAAACCGCAGTCCACTATGATAATGTCATCTTCTGTTTCGAATACGGTCATGTTTTTGCCGATTTCCCCAAGTCCTCCAAGAGGAATTACTTTCAGCTTTTCATTCCTTTGTATCGCGTTTTTTTTGTTTGTGTCGCCTTTCTTGGTGTTTTTGGCACTTCTTTTTTGAGTCTGGTTTCTTCTTGGTTTTAATCTGCTTTCCTTTGAAGGCATAACTTCCTCTGCCCCTTCGGAAAGTCTTGTTTCTTCAGCTTGAGTCTGTTTAACTCCAGACAGCGGTGTGGCTTCAAAATTGTTATTTCTAAATGACATCCCAAAACCTACTCGCTGTAGTAATATTCACTGACTCTGTTAAATTCTTCTTCGTCGGTTACTTCTTTTACCACTATGCTGTCCTCGTCTTCTTCTTCAACCGTAAATAAATACGCATCTTCGTCATTTTCTTCTTCATATAAAACCAAATACGACTTGTCTTCAAACTCAAATTCATCTTCCACCAAAAAGGAAATCTCTTCTCCCTCTTCGTTTTTAAGTACAATTACATCAATTTCTTTTTCTTCACTCATCTAAAATCCTCCTATATTGTTATTGTTATAATCAAGATATGACGATAATATTATCTGTGCAGCCATCATATCAATAACTTCTCTTTTCTTTCTCCAGTTTACTCCTCCCGCTTCAAGAGCTCTTTCTGCTTCCTTTGTGGATAGTCTTTCATCCCAAAGCTTAACGGGTATTTCAACTTTGTCTTTTAATATCTCATAAAATTCTTCTGTCACAAGGGCTCTTTTCCCCTTTTCTCCGTTTAGGTTGAGAGGGTTTCCCAAAATCACAAGCCCCGCATCGTAATCTTTTATGTATTTCTTTATCTGCTCTATATCCGTATCGAGGTTTTTTGTCCTTTTTATAACCCCGACACCCTGAGCTGTTATATGTAATGCATCGCTTACGGCAATGCCTATCCTGCTGTCGCCGTAATCTATTGCCAAAATTCTTTTTTCCACGATTTCTCCTTGTTTTTTAACGTAGCAACTAAAACCTACTTATGCTATATAAGTAGGTTTTGATGATTATAAACTCTTTAGTTTTATTTTAAACGTACCGATAAAATTTATTTTAAATCAGAAAAATACTTTATTACCAATAACTCAAGTATCTCGTCTCTTTCCACCTGTCTTATCAGCTTTCTGGCATCTTTGTAAGAGGTAATATATGTCGGGTCTCCGCTCATTATATAACCTACTATCTGATTGACGGGATTGTATCCCTTTTCTTCCAATGCACCTTTGACTTTTTTCATAGTCTCTTCGATTAATTTCGAACGGTCGTTATCCAAACTGAATTGTACCGTATAGTTACTGTTACTGTTGTTCGTTCCCATAATATCACCACCTGTTTAAATTTTACCCTATATATAATAATTATTCAAGTTTTTTATTAAATTCTTAAATTATTATAATCTTTCTTTAATAAACTTAATAGCATTTTCAACCGCCAAATCAGCTTTTGAAATATCCTTTATACCCGCTTGGGCCATATCGGGTCTTCCGCCGCCGCCGCTGCCTATGCTCTTTGCAACGTCTTTTATAAAGCTTCCGCAGTTAAATCCGCCTTTTACGGTCTCTTTGTCCGAAGAACATATCATAAATCCTTTTTCGTCTTTTACGCTTACAAAGAATACTATTACTCTGTTTTCCTTGTCTTTTATCTTGTCGCAAAAGTCTCTCAGCTCGTTCATGTCAAGCCCGTCAACTCTTGCAACCACACACTTGATTCCATCTGCTTCAAATGCGTCTTTTACAATATCCGAAATCTTGTCCTTGTTTGCTTCTTTCTTAAAGTCACTTAGCTCTTTTTCCAAAGATTTGTTTTTATTTATTAGTTCTTCTACTTTTTCAATTATATTATTGTTATTAAGTCTTAATTTGTCTTTTATTGTCGCAAGAAGTTTGTAATTTTCCAAACTTGCCTCAATTGCACTTTTTCCCGTAATCCCTTCTATTCTTCTCACTCCGCTTGCTACCGAAGATTCAGAAAGAATTTTAAACACGCTCACATCGTTTGTATTCTTAACGTGACATCCTCCGCAAAGCTCAATCGAGTAATCTCCCATTTTGACAACTCTTACCGTACTTCCGTACTTTTCTCCGAACAATGCCGTCGCACCGAGCTTTCTCGCTTCCTCTATTCCCGTCTCAAAATACTCAACCGCATCTTTTTTCAAAATCTCTTCGTTTACTTTTCTTTCCACTTCTTCAAGCTCTTTGTCAGTCATCTTTTCAAAGTGAGAAAAGTCAAATCTCAGTCTTTCGTCATCAACGTAAGACCCCGCTTGGTTTACGTGTTCCCCGAGCACTTCTTTCAATGCCTTGTGAAGAAGATGAGTGGCAGAATGGTTTCTTTCTGTGTTCAGTCTTCTCTCTTCGTCAACCGACAATAAATACTCGGCTCCTTTTTTTAGGCTTCCTTCTTCTATTTCGACTTCATGAACGAATTTGTCTCCGCTCTTTGTAACATTTACGACTTTCGCCAAAACACCTTCGCCTTTTATTACTCCGGTGTCGTTTACCTGTCCCCCGCTTGTCGCATAGAAAGGAGTTTTGTCGAATATCACAAGAACCTTTCCGCTTTTTGCTTCGTTACATTCCTGTCCATCTTTTATCATTTCGATTATCACGCCTTTGGCGTTCATGTTCTCGTATCCCACAAACTCCGTACTTTGAAGGTTAGCTATAAAGTTGGTCAAATCACCTTTGTAACTTACTATATCTTTGCTTGATCTTGCATTTCTGGCCTTGTCCTTTTGCTCTTTCATAGCCTTTTCAAAGCCTTTTTGGTCTACTTTAAGTCCCTTTTCTTCCAGTATCTCCGTCGTAAGCTCAAATGGAAATCCGTAAGTGTCATAAAGTTTGAAAGCGTCTTCTCCCTTTAAAGTGTCCCCTTCCATGTTTTCCATCAACTCTTCTATCAAAGAAAGTCCTTCTTTTACGGTTTCGTTGAACTTTTCTTCTTCTATGTTGATAAGCTTTAATATAGTCGTTTCTTTTTCTCTTAAGGCAGGATACGCTTCTCCCGAAATTTCGATTACTTTCTTTGCCACACCTTCCATAAAGTGTCCTTCTATTCCAAGGAGCTTTCCGTGTCTCATCGCTCTTCTCAAAATCCTCTTAAGAACATATCCTCTTCCTTCGTTTGAAGTAAGGATACCGTCACTTGCCATAAACACGCTGCTTCTTATATGGTCGGTTATGACTCTTATGGAAATATCGTCTTTTTCGTTTTCTCCGTATTTTTTCCCCGAAATCTCACATATGTAGTCAAGTATGTATCTTATGGTGTCCACTTCAAAGATGTTGTCCACTCCCTGTACGTATGCCGCAAGTCTTTCAAGCCCCATACCTGTATCTATGTTCGGATGTTCAAGTCTGTTGTAATTTCCGTCCTTGTCTTTGTCGAATTGCGTAAACACGAGGTTCCATACTTCCATGTATCTGTCACAGTCGCAGCCTACCCCGCAGTTCGGAGAATCACATCCGTATTCTTCTCCTCTGTCAACGTATATTTCGCTGCAAGGTCCGCATGGTCCAAGCCCTATTTCCCAGAAGTTGTCCTCTTTTCCAAGTCTTGTAATCCTGTCGTCCGTCAAACCGATTTCTTCTTTCCAAATCTGAGCCGCTTCGTCGTCGTCTTCATAAACCGAAACGTAAAGCTTGTCCTTGTCCAGCCCTATTTTTTCAGTTAAAAATTCCCATGCAAAATTTATCGCTTCTTTTTTGAAGTAATCCCCAAAAGAAAAGTTCCCCAGCATCTCAAAGAAAGTACCGTGTCTTGCGGTTTTACCCACGTTATCTATATCCGGTGTTCTGATACATTTTTGGCACGTGGTAACTCTCTTTCTGGGCGGTATTTCCTCTCCTATAAAATAAGGTTTTAAAGGAGCCATTCCCGAATTTATCAAAAGCAGACTCTTGTCGTTGTGAGGAACGAGAGAAAAACTCTCGAGTTTTAAATGTCCCTTGCTTTCATAAAACTCCAAAAACATTTTTCTAAGTTCATTTAAAGAATAATTTTTCATATATATCTCCTATTTTTTTATAATTATATCTCCCGATAATTTAAGCCCTCTTGCCGTTAAAATAGGGCCGATAACTTCAAAAACAAATGTTGCGCCCATGATTATGTTTAAAAACAACGCACTGTACTCTGGCATCATTCTGGCGGCGGCAACCGCAAGCCCTACTCCGACTCCGGCCATTGGCATAAGCCCCATACCCAGGTAGTTTCTCGTTACACTGTCCGTCTTTACGCTTAAACACCCAAGGAATGCTCCGAGAATCTTTCCGACAAACCTCGACAGTATAAACATAAGCCCTATCATTCCAAGACTCATAACCACTTTAAGGTCCAAACTGTATCCTGCAAGGACGAAGAAAATCACATATATCGGATTAACCGCATCCTCCGTAAGCAAAAATACCCTGTCGTATCTGGAACAGAAATTCGCCGTCACACTTCCTATCGCCATACATACAAGTATCGAAGAAAGCCCAAGGTAATTTCCTATCCCTGCCCCAAGAAGAACACAGCAGCAGCTAAGTACAAGGACCTGAGAAGAATCCCTTCTGATCTTCTTTTCCACAAAACATAGCATAATGCCGATTATTCCCCCTACTGACAGAGAAAGCACTATCTCTTTTAAAGGAGCAAGAAGCGCACTTTCGACGTTAAAGTGACCGTTTATCATCGACTCCGCCACAGCGCAGGCTATGCTGAACAAAAACAGACATACGGCGTCGTCCAAAGCCACAACGGTAAGTATCGTGTTCGTAAGCTTGCCTTTGGCTTTGTACTGTTTAATCACGTTTACCGTGGCGGCAGGAGCGGTAGCCGCCGAAAGAGCCCCGAATACTATGGAAAGCGGCAGGTCTTTCGTAGCCAAATACACTCCGAAAGTAACGACCAAAATCGTAACCGCGGCCTGTATTACAGTAATTACAACGACCCCTCCGCCCAGGTTCTTTATCTTGTCGGTATTAAAACTCTCCCCTATATTAAAGGCTATAAACCCAAGGGCAACATCCTGAAGGAATTCAAGCTCCAAAAGTATGTCTTTCGACACAACATCGAAAAACGACACCCCCAAAATAAGTCCTGCAAGAAGATACCCCGTCACTGCGGGAAGCTTCAGTTTTGAGCAGACTTTGCTTGCGGCAAATCCCGCAAAAAGAAATATCCCCAGAGTCAATAATTCATCCATTTCTCACCTCATATAAAAGCCGATATCAACTCATAAACGCTTCTATTTCATCAATCTCTTTCATTATGCCTTTAGTTAAAACTATGTTGGAATCTTCTGTTATAAGCACATTGTCCTCTATCCTGATTCCAATGCCAAATTTATCTATGTAAAGCCCCGGCTCAACCGTAATCACGTTGCCCGCCCTAAGGGGTTTGTCTTTTTCAAAAGGATCGTGGCAGTTAAGCCCTATATGATGGGATACAAAGTGATAATAATAATTATTCACCTCTTCTCTCTTTTCTATAAGCCCCATCTCAGATAGTTCTTTTTCGTATATGTCTATCACAATCTCGTTAAGCTCTGTAAGAGTAACTCCCGGTCTTGCGTTTTCTATTACGCTCTTATTCGCTTTAAGCACGATTGAATATATTTTCTTTTGCAAATCGCTGAACTTTCCGCTTACGGGATAAGTCCTGCTTACGTCCGCACTGTACTTATCCACCCCGCTTCCGCAGTCCAAAAGCACCAGCTCGCCGTCTTTTACCCTGTCTTTTCCCTTTATGTAGTGAAGGGTAAGAGCGTTTTTCCCTCCTGCCACTATGGTAGGGAAAGGTATTGTACACCCTTCTTTTCTCGATACATAATCTATCGTTGCGGCAATCTCCCCTTCTTTTACTCCTTCACGGGTTATCTTCATCGCCATGTTTACCGCATTTTTAAGGTTCTTCGCACCTTCATAAAGACACCTTACTTCATACTTCGTCTTTACTTCTCTCAAAGAGTCGATGCATTTTTTTATGTTGTAAAATTCCAGATTGTCAAAAACTTTGTACATCTCTTTAAACATTCTAAGGTTCAAGTTGTAGTTTTCGCTTTGATTGTTTTCATCCAAAGTACAGTATATGTTCTTCATGTCCTCGCTGTTTCCGATTTCGTTTATGTACTTTTCAAACTCATCAAGATAAAAAACTTCCTCTGCTTCGCTAAGTGCCATAACTTCCGGTATCGAAAGCTTTATTCCGGTCCATTTCGAAGCGAATTCGTTGTTCTTAGGAATAAACAACATCTCTCTTTCTTCATTGCCGCATTTGTATAAAAGAAGTATGCAGTCTTCCTCATCCACTCCCGTAAGATAATAAAAATCCCTGTTTACTTCAAACTCGTAGTCATTCCCGTTTTCGCTTTTAAAAAGCTCACCCGAAAAAATAATTGCGGACGAATTGTCTTTCATATAATCAAATACTTTTTTTCTTCTGTTTTTTAACTCCTGACCAATCATAAAATGCCTCTTTTTCCCTTTATAATTAACTTATTCATTGTACCACAGTAAAAAAATTTTATCAATATTTTAAACTTTATATATTCCTCATAAGCGTACAAAATACTCAACCTGTTATTTTAAAGTAAAATACATTAATCTGTTCTCAATATGAACCCATTCAAAATTAAAATAAAAAGAATAAAAACAAATCTCAATCCCATAGACATGGCATCAAAAAACGGAATAGACACAATAATAACAAACGGCAAAAACCCAAACAATATAAAAAAAATAATAAAAGGAGAAAAAACAGGCACCTTGATTAAAGGAAAAAAAAGTTTAAATAAAACTCTCATGGATTTTTTATTTAAACTTTCTGTTTTTTGGTATAAAATTTTCT
Source organism: Anaerofustis sp. (assembly GCF_019420015.1). Classification (GTDB taxonomy): domain Bacteria; phylum Bacillota; class Clostridia; order Eubacteriales; family Anaerofustaceae; genus Anaerofustis. Next base: position 2,919 of record NZ_JAHZIA010000051.1, on the reverse strand, counting down.
TATTTTACTTCTTAAGCTCCATGTAAAGCAAAGGATAATCTCCGCCCTGTTCATCTTTTTCAGTTCTCTTGTAAACCTCAAATCCGATGTGTTCATAAAATCCCTTTGCCTGGGGATTCTGCTCGTTTACCGCCACTTTGCTTACTCCCTTATTTTGTATTCCGTATTCTATAAGCTTTCTTCCGTATCCCTTTCCTCTTTCTTCAGGCGATATAAAAAGCATCTCAAGGTTTCCCTCTTCTATCCCCATAAAAGCAACGGGAGTTTCCTCTTTTGAATATAAAACGAATAAATCCGCAATCCCTTTAAGAGCCGAAGGAACATATTCTTTTATGTTCTTTATCTCTTCGTCATTCAAAAACAAATGAGTTTCTCTCACAGAAGCTTCCCATACTTCCAAAAGCTTTTCAATTAGCTCTTTGCTTCTTTTCTTTTGTTCTACAATTTTCATTTTCATTCCTCCCCAAAATAAAATCAACGAATAGGTGCATAACTTACCTTCCCATCGGTTTGTTTAAACTCAATATAACAGCCGTAATCCATCCGTTAAGGCATAAAAGCGAAAATAGGTTTATCGGTCTATATCGTATAAAACTATTCTTATAATTCTTCCCGTTTTTTACGGTAAATCCATAAAAGTAAAACCGCATATAAGTATAAAAATCATAAGACATCTCAACAACCTTAATCCATTCGTTAAAGAAGCTGACTCTTTATCATCACAAAACAACTTAATTTCATCACTTCTCACAACCCCATCCGTTTTCTTTACTTTAAACTCACTCTTTATATTAAATACATAAAACCCCAAATCATTTTTTATTACATCATAACAAAAAACCTCCCTTTATCAATATAATTTTCAAAATATCTCCCGTTTTCCAATAAAATAAAATCCCCATAAACCCCGCATACTCTCCATAAGTAACCCCAAAGCCCGTTTTTGAATATTATATACAAACCGATTTTGTTTAAGGAGGAATGTTTTGATATCGATAAGTTTATGCATGATCGTAAAAAACGAAGAAGAAGTGCTTGCAAGATGCCTTGAAAACGTAAAGGAAACAGTTGACGAGATTATCATCGTCGACACGGGGTCAAAAGACAAAACCAAAGAAATCGCCTTTAAATACACCGACAAAGTCTTTGACTTTAAATGGAGGGACGACTTTTCAAAAGCGAGGAATTATTCCTTTTCAAAGGCCGAATCCGATTACATCCTTTGGCTCGATGCAGATGATGTCTTAATGTACAAAGACAAAGAAAAGCTTAAAAACCTAAAAGAAACCATAAATAAGAACCTGGATGTAATAATGATGAAATACAACACTTCCTTTGACGAAAACGGAAATGTTACCTTTTCTTACTACAGAGAAAGACTCATCAAAAACATCAAAAAGGACCTTTGGAAAGGATTCATACACGAAGCCATATCCCCTTTCGGGAATGTTTTCTACAGCGACATCGCAGTAACCCATATGAAAATAAGAGAGTCCGACAAAGACAGAAACATAGAAATATTCGAAAAACACATAAAAAAAGGAGAAACTTTATCCAAAAGAGAACAATTCTATTACAGCAGAGAACTCTTCTACCACGAAAGGTACAACGAAGCAATCGACAACTTTAACAAATTCCTGAATATGAAAGACATCTTTTTAGAAAACAGAATCGACGCTTACAGACTTCTGTCTTACTGCCATAAAAAAACGGGAAATCCGACAAAAGAAATACAAATCCTTTTCGAAAGCTTCATTTACGATACCCCAAGAGCCGAAGTATGCTGCGATATAGGAAACTACTTCCTTACAAAAAACAACATTGACATTGCCGTTTATTGGTACAAAAGAGCGCTGGAATGCGAAAGAAAAGACGAAAAAGGAGGGTTTATATCACAGGACTGCTACGGATATATACCTTTGATACAGTTGTGCGTATGCTATGAC
>NZ_JAHZIA010000051.1:0-963 GCF_019420015.1 Anaerofustis sp. | reverse complement strand
AGCAAATGAATATAACGAATTAGCAGGTGTTTTAAAACCTGCAAGCAGGGAATACAAACTTAACAAGGAATATTTCAACAGAATTCTTAATGAATAGTTTATGTTCTTATATAGCATATAATAAAATAAGGAGTGATAATTCAAATGTATGATTTTGATTACAACAGTTTTTTAGAAGGCTGCAATGAAAATGATTGCCACAAACCTTCAAATAACTCCAATTCATGCAGCATGGATCCGAGGGAATATTACCCTTGTGACTGTGAACAAGGGCCACCCTACCCTTGCCCTCCAAAACCCGAATGCTGCATCCCCGGTCCTATGGGTCCACAAGGTCCAAGAGGACCGAGAGGATGTCCGGGGCCTATGGGTCCGACAGGACCGATGGGCCCTGCAGGAGCTACCGGAGCCACGGGGCAACAAGGCGCAACGGGTGCCGATGGAGTTCAAGGTCCACAGGGACCTCAAGGTGTCCAAGGGCCTACCGGTCCGACAGGTGCGGGAACGACAGGAGCTACCGGGGCAACAGGTCCACAAGGACCTCAAGGACCGCAGGGTATCCAGGGACCTACCGGCGTGACTGGAGAAGCGGGTGCAACCGGTCCTACAGGAGTGACTGGTCCTACCGGTCCAAGAGGCGAACAGGGATTGACTGGTCCTACAGGAGCTACCGGTGCAGCAGGTCCTGCGGGTGCAACAGGACCTACCGGCGTGACTGGTCCTACCGGTCCGACTGGTCCAAGAGGTGAACAAGGCATAACGGGACCTACTGGTCCGACTGGTCCTTCGGGTGCAACAGGAGCTCAGGGAGTTCAGGGCGTAACAGGAGCGACAGGCGAAGCAGCAAGAATCAATATCGGCACCGTTACAACGGCAAACCCTGACGAAGCCGCAAGCGTGACAAATTCGGGAACACCAAACGATGTTATTTTGGACTTCGTAATCCCAAAAGGCGAACAGGGC
>NZ_JAHZIA010000050.1 GCF_019420015.1 Anaerofustis sp. | reverse complement strand
CAGAATTTCAGAAAGGTGGTTGTTTAAATGGCAACAAATACAAAAAATAACATCAAGAAAAAAGATTGGGTATCAACATTTACTTTGGTTGGCAAGGCTATTGTTAGAGATAATTCATTTGAGATTGATGCTCAATCTAAGAAATCAAATTGGGTTTACAACTCTTTGAATCTTGGTATTGATTGTGGTGAAAAGTATGGTGTAATTTACACATCAATGATGGGTGGTTACGACAAACAGAGAACAGATAATGTTATTCGTACAAAAGGTAAAGAGGAAGAAAATCCAGATAGAACGGATTATACAAAGAGTATAGTAATTGCATGGGAAGATAGATTTAACGAAGATATTCTTGCTACTGTCGGAAACGACCAATTTTACTGCGTGGGTTTGGAAAAGGTAGCCGAGGGAGAAAATAAAGGTAAAACATTTTATAAGAATTTTCTTAGTACATATGATGCTATTACTTACATAAAAGAACATATTGTTAATGGAATGATAGTAAGAGTTACTGGTGACCTTCAATATAGTGAGTATCAAGGCAATGTGCAAGTTAAGAAAAATATCAAGAGCATTGTTTTGAGTGGTGTTGAAAGTGAAAATGATTTTAAGGCAACTTTTAGGCAGTCTGTTCTTATAGATAAGGAATCAGCAAGTTTGAAAAATATTGATAAGGATAAAGGCATTATGTATGTAGATGCTAAAGTTCTCGATTATGTAAAAGAGATAAATGGAGTAGAGTATAGAGGAAATTATCCATATACAAAAACATTTGAATTTAAAATGGACTTTTCCAATGAGGCTTTAACAAGAAAAACTTTTAATGTTTTGTTTAAAGTAAAGAAAGGTTATACACAGATTACTTTTGAAGGAATATTTATCGAAGGCGGAGCTACTGTAATGCCGACCGTTGATGATATTCCAGATGACATTAAGGAACTTATAAATATTGGTTGTTATACAGAAGAAGAAGCTTTGAAACTTTGTGCTACAAATGGCAAGAATGAAAAAAGAATGGTTCTTATCAAGCCTTATATTCGTAAAAGATACAATGATGATGGCACAACAACTAATATTGTACAGAGATTTGAAGAAAGATATACTGACGAAGATTTGTATATTGACATTCCTAAGATAGTAGACAGTGCAAATGAAGTAGCAGATAAGACTAATCTTGATAATATCATAGATAGTTCTAAATCTGATAATAAGACAGAAAGTTCAGAAGATGATATGTCTTGGCTTGATGAAATTTAAGTAAAAATTCTAATAATTTAAAATTCTAATTTTATAAGTGAATTTTACCTATATATGGTGTTTATAATTGTTGTATTGTACTACATATAGTAGATAAAGCTTAATAACAACAAGTCAAAGTGGCAAAGTATAGAAAGAGGTAAATATAATATGGCAAGAAAATTTGGAAAGAAAAATCATGTAAAAGTAGACCCTTTTAATTATTCTCTTATGATGTTGGGAGAGCCTAAAATAGGCAAGACTACACTTCTTTATGAAGTTGCTGAAAAGCTGGTCGGCGAAGATGGATATATTTTCGCAGAACTTTTCAGAGAACATGGTGCTGACGCAATCGAGGGAATCGTTGCAGAAAACATTCCAACTTGGGATAATTGGGTAGAGTTTGTTGATGATATTGTAGAAAATAAAACTGAAGATTATCCAAATCTTAGAGTCGTTTTTATTGATACATATGATCAATATATTTCACTGGCTATTTCAAGAGCTATTGAACTTTGGAATAGAAAAAATCCAAACAAAAGAGCAGAAACACTTAATCAAGCTTGGGGCTTTGATTCTGGTAAAAAGGTTACAGATTTAATGTTTGAACAAGTTGATAGGCTTGAAAGTGTTGGTGTTAAAGTATGGTGGATTGGTCATGTTAAAACTAAAGAAATTAATGATATTTATAATGATGAAACATATCAGATGCTTACTTCCGACCAACAGCAAAATTACTTTAATGCTCTAAAAAAGAATATTCATTTCCTTTGCTTAGCTTATTTCGATAGAGAAATGCAAAAGAAAAAAACTGGCAAAAAGAATATTGTTACCAAAGAAGAAAAGATTAAGACTACTATCAAAGATGAAACCAGAAAGATTAAGTTTAGAGATGATTCTTTTGTAGTGGATTCAGGCTCAAGATTTTCAAATATCAAAGAAACTATTAATTTAGATGTTGATGAGTTTATTGAAGCAATTACTAATGCAATTAAAACAGAAATTAATAAAAATGGTGTTACTGTAGAAGAGCGAAAAAAAGAGAATGATAAAGAAGAAGCTGAAAATTTAAAGCGTATTGCAGAAGCGGAAGCCAATGCTAAAATTGAGAAACAACTTGATGAACTTAAATCTAAGATTGTTGAGTACATTACCGAGAATAAAACCAATATGGCTGTTGTAAAACCAATTCTTGAAAAGTGTGCAGAATATGGCTATAAGAATCCTATGCAAATTATAGACTTGGAAACTATGAAAGCTGTCGCAGCAATGATTGAACAATAATTAAACTGAATGTCCTCTTGTCTGCAATATTAGTAGCTAAATTAGTATTGCAGATAAAGTAAGGGGTGATAAATTATAGAAAAGGAAAATCAAGAATGGGATAAACTTTATAATTTTGTAAAATTCGATATTTTTGCATATCAAAACGAGGAATTACCTTCTAATATAATTTTAAAACTTAAAAGCCTATCTACCAATGAATATATATATCATTCAAATAGCAAGATTATTTATTCGTATAATGTGATTTATATGGCATTTAAATCTTGTTTAAGCACAATAAAGTATTCCATAAGTAGTAAAACTTTTAATGATGATATGCACAAGTTTAATTATATAGTGAAAATTGTCAAACCTCGTATTGTCGAAATAGATAAAAAGATAAAAAATCATAACAGAAAATTAAAAGAGAAAGAAAGAATTGTAGATGAAGCATTATATAGGAGCTTGGATATAGACAAATTTCAATCTCAATATACAAAAAAGACAAAGGAGTATCATAATAAAATTTTTGATGATATTTGGTAAGAGGTGTTTAATTGGTTGCAGGAAATTGTAAAACAACACCATTTATACAAGAACAAATTGAAACTTATAACAAGGTAAAGGAGTATAAAGTAAACTGTGAGGCTAATATAGTTTCTTGTATCTATAAGAATCCTAATCTAATACATAA
>NZ_JAHZIA010000005.1 GCF_019420015.1 Anaerofustis sp. | reverse complement strand
CGTATGGCAGTGTTGCGTTAAAAGAAATTTTCATTCCTGAGCAAATAAGAGGAGCTCCGTTTGACGCATAACCGTCCATTGAGGGGGCGGTGCATACTATTATGTATGGGATACCGGTTTTTACTGAAAGGTATTTGCCTAAATCGTTTATTGTTCCGCTTCCGATAGCTATTATAAGACCCGTATTATTTTCCATTTCCATAAAAAGTCTTCCGAGAACTTTTTCATTTGGGATTAATATGTCCTCTCTTGTTTCAATTACAAAGTTTTTATAATTATAATTGTTTTTTTCAAGTTCATTTAAAGTTTCTTTTCCTGCTGCTTTAAAAGTATTAGTATCACTGAATACAAAAATCTTGTTATCTTTAAAAGGTGATATTATTCTGTCAAGTTCTTCTATTGCATTTTCTTTTATACATATATCGTGTATGTTTAATGTATGGTGTTTCCCACAGTTACAATCAAAAGATAAGTTTGACATTTTATTTATGTCGGTGTTTAGAATATCAATCATTTGTTATAAACTCCTTTTAATAAATATTATTTTTATGAAATACTTTCATTTCATATTTTGTTCTGTATGCATTTGACTTTGCTTCCACATATTCTATCAGTTCTTTGTCTTTAGTATATGTTGTTGATTTTAATATGCTTATCGGAGAATTTTCTTTTATGTTTAAATGCATTGCTTCGTATTTGTTTGCAGGGGCAATTATAAGTTCTTGATTTCCTGAAAAGGGTGTGATACCTTTTTTTGAAAGTACATCGTAAAGAGAGCAGTCGCTAAAGTCTTTCGATATTAAATAATCAACGAATTTTAAAGGTAAATAAGAATTGGTAAGGGCAAAAATATTTCCGTCCAAGTATCTTAATCTTTCAAGTCTGAATATGTAGTCTCCACTTTTTATTTTTAGTTTTTTTGCTATGTATTCATCGGCTCTTTCTGTGTTTTGAAAAAGAACTTTGCTTTTTGTTTTTCGTCCTTGAAGTTTTACGTCGTTATAAAAACCTATTACCGAAGAAATCTGATGGTCTGTATATGGACTGTTTCCCAGAAAAAAAGTTCCTTTTCTGGGTTTTTTTATTATCAGATTTTCTTCCTCCAGTAATTTAAGGGCTGACTTTATTGTTGGTCTGCTTACTTTGTATTTTTCGCATAATTCTCTTTCTGAAGGAAAGGTGTCATAATAATTTAAATTACTGTAGTCCTTTATTAATTTTTCTTTTATTTTTTTGTATAAGATGTTATTTTGATTATCCATTTATTTCTCCAATAAGTATATCCACTGGATACATTATAATTTACTTGTATTATAGTATATGTTTTACGTTTAGTCAATATGTATTTATAATTAAATATATCCACTGGATGTATAAAATAAATCGAATAAATATTTTATGTTTTGGCGAAATAAAAAAGCCTTTAGTTTAAAGGCTTTTATTCGTTTTTTCATATATATATTTGTATCTTTTGCATAATTTACTTTCTAAAAATTTATTTTCAAATTCTTCGACATCTTTGCAATTCTCACCTAAATGTTCTATTTTTTTAAATAAAACATCTGTTATTTTTCTTACCTTTCCGTTTTTACAATGGTTAAATATTAAATTTTTTCTGGCATCTATTGTTGCCTTTATGTATATATCCATTATATCACTCCTTTAATATTTCTGTTATTATGATATCATTTAAATTTGTCATTTCTTTGTAATTTAGCTGATAATTATTAATTTATACGGTGAGAGTCATTAATATTTATGTTTTTTATTTTGATGTAATAAGAGTATTCTATAAATATTATTTGTTTATCGTCTAAATTTTCAAAAAACTATTGACAATTATAAATAATTGGAGTATTATCATAGCAACATTAATATAGAAAACCGTAGAGAAAGAGTAGTAGGCAAGATACGAATGATTTAAAGAGAGCCATAGATGGTGAGATTATGGCATGATTTCCTTGTTGAATGGACTTTTGAGGGTGACTTTGAAAATTTTAGTAGGGGTCATCGGGCACCCGACCCGTTATCATACAGGGCGTATATGATGGTATACGTATAAGAGTGGACATGAATTTTTTATGTCAAATTGAGTGGCACCGCGGATAATTTCGCCTCAAGCAATTATGCTTGGGGCTTTTTCTATATTAAAAATAAAAATTTTTAATAAAGCGAGGAAAAAAAATGAAAATGAAAAAAGTGGCAATTATTGGTTTAAGTGTGATGTTGGCAGCAGGACTTTTAGTCGGATGCGGAAACAAAGACAGTAATTCGGCAGGTAAGGACAGTTATGAAATTGGTATATTGCAGTTTGCAAATCACGGTTCATTGGATAATTGCAGAGAAGGGCTGCTTCAAGGATTAAAAGAAGAAGGAATAGAAGAAGGTAAAAATTTAAAGGTTACTTATAAGAATTCAGGATCGGATACAGCAACGGACAACCAGATAGCTTCAAGTTTTGCATCTAAAGATTTGGATATGGTATGTGCCATTGCAACACCGAGTGCGCAAAGTTCGTATAATGCAGTTAAAGATAAAAACATACCCGTTATTTATACTGCGGTAACATCTCCTAAATTAGCGGGATTGGTTGATGAAAACAACAAAAATATAGGACAAATTTCAGGTACATCAGATTTGATTTTGGCAGACGAACAGTTGAAGTTAATTAAAGATATTTTACCTAAAGCAAAAAAGGTAGGTATTTTGTACAGTACAAGTGAAGTTAATTCTCAGTCGGGAATAGAGGCTTATGAAAAAGCTGCAAAAAAACACGGGGTTGAAATAATAACCCAAGGTATAAGCAGTTCTGCCGATATACCTATGGCTACGGACAGTTTGATAAAAAAAGTGGATTGTATCACGAATTTAACGGATAATACAGTGGTAAGTAATCTTCCTACAATTTTGGAAAAAGCAAAGAATGCAGGTATACCTGTTTTTGGTTCTGAGGTAGAACAAGTTAGAAACGGATGTATAGGATGTGTAGGTATAGATTATATAAAACTCGGAAAGCAAACCGGTAAGATGGCTGCAAAAGTATTAAAAGGCGAAGCTGAAGCCAAGGATATGGAGTTTGAAATATTTAAAGACGGAGAAGTGGTTTTAAACAGTAAAGTTGCAGAGGATTTAGGTATTAAATTAAGCAAAGATTTAACCGAACAGGCATCTCAAACTTTTGATAAAATCGAAAATACGGCTGCTGAAAAATAAATTAATTTTCTTAGTCGGATATGATAAAGTTAATTTTAGTTTGATGCTTTGTTTAAGCTAAAAGGAGATATAAAGTGGATTTGTTAATTAGTATATTTGAACAAGGATTTATATATGCCATTATGGCTATAGGTGTATATATTACATATAAAATATTGGACTTCCCCGATTTGTCTGTTGACGGTACGTTTCCTTTGGGGGCTGCGGTAACTGCGATGCTTATAGTTTCCGGTGTGAATCCGTTTTTAACTTTGATTGTTTCTACACTTGTCGGTGCTTTTGCCGGAGTTTTGACGGGAATTATTCATGTTAAATTTAAAGTAAGAGATTTACTGTCAGGTATTATAATGATGACCGCATTATATACGGTAAATTTAAGAATTGCCGGAGGCGTTGCAAATGTTCCGATTTTTAATTATAAAACAATATTTGACAATGATTTTATAAACGGGTTGTTTCCGGGATTTTTATCGGAATATAAAACTATTATTATTATATTTGTAGTGTTGATTGTTGCCAAGCTTTTGTTGGATTTGTATTTAAAAACGAAGTCAGGATATCTTCTTAGAGCGGTAGGTGATAATGAAAAAATTGTTACTTCTCTTGCGAAAGACAGCGGAATAACAAAAATAATAGGTTTGGCTTTGGCAAATGGGCTTGTTGCGTTGGCGGGAAGTGTTATGTGTCAACAACAGAGATTCTTTGAAATTACTATGGGTACCGGTACTATCGTAATAGGGCTTGCCAGTGTAATTATCGGTATGAACATATTTAAAACAAATAAATTAAAGGCTACTACTGCTGTTGTCTTTGGGTCTGTAATTTACAAAGCCTGTGTTGCAATAGCAATAGAATTCGGACTTGACGCAAATGATTTAAAATTAGTTACGGCGTTGTTGTTCTTTGTAATTTTGGTAATCAGTATGGACCGCAAAAAGAAGGTGAAGGCATGATAAAACTTGAAAATATAGATAAATATTATAATATAGGTACCGTAAATGAAGTTTGTTTATTTAACAATTTTAATTTAAATATAAATGATAAAGATTTTATTTCGGTTATAGGAAGTAACGGTTCGGGTAAAACATCTATGCTTAATTTGATTTGCGGAAGTTTGACTCCCGAAAAAGGGAAGATTATTTTAAATGGTGAAGATATAACCTCTCAAAAGGAATATGTAAGAAGCAGAAAAATAGGAAGAGTATATCAAGATCCTTCCATGGGTACTTGTCCCAGTATGACAATATTGGAAAATATGTCATTGGCGGACAATAAGGGGAAACCTTATGGGCTATCCTTTGGTACGAATAAAAAGAGAATAGCATATTATAAAGAATTGCTATCCAAGTTAAACTTGGGACTTGAAGATATGCTTGAGAGTAAAGTCGGAGCTTTGTCGGGAGGACAAAGACAGGCTATGGCTTTGCTTATGACAACTATGGCTGATATTGAATTTTTAATATTGGATGAGCATACTGCGGCTCTTGATCCCAAAACGGCACAGCTTATTATGGAACTTACAGATGAAATTGTAAGAGAGAAAAACATAACCACGATTATGGTTACGCACAATTTGCGTTTTGCGGTTGAATACGGCAATAGGATTATTATGATGCATAAAGGGAATGTGCTTGTGGATAAAGCCGGAGAAGATAAGGATAATATCGTTGTTGACGACTTGCTGGATAAGTTTAATGAAATAAGCATAGAAAGCGGTAATTCTCTTTAAAGTGAACATTATGTATAAAAAAAGCGATATTAAATATCGCTTTTTTATTTTTGTTTATTTTTTAATGTGTATTTTTACAGGATTTTAAAACATTTTTTATAAGGCATGCTGTTGTGACTCCTCCGACACCTCCCGGAACGGGGGTAATCATTTCGGTAACTTCCAATGCACTGTCGATACTAACATCTCCTGTCATTTTTCCATCAATAAAATTTATTCCTACATCTATAACTGTTGCACCTTCTTTTATATAATTTTTATCAATCATATTTCCACGTCCTATTGCAACAATCAGTATATCTGCTTTTTTGCAAATTTTTTGAAGATTATCCGTTTTAGAGTGACATATTGTTACCGTAGCGTGTCGGTCAAGAAGCATCATACTTAAAGGCTTTCCAACAACCAAACTTCTTCCTACTATAACAACATTTTTTCCTGTAAGTTCTATCTTATAGTAGTCAAGCATTTCCATTACTCCAAGAGGTGTACAAGGATAGAATCCGCTTTCGTCAGAAATAAATACTTTTGCTAAATTTAAAGGTGAAAAACAATCTATATCTTTTTTAGGGTCGATTATATATTTTATCTTATCTTCATTTATATGAGATGGAAGGGGGCGAAAAATTAAAATTGAGTTTACGTTTTCGTCTTTATTTAATTCTTGTAATTTTTCTGTAAAACTGTCTTTGCTCACGTTTTGATCTAAGATAATTGATTTTACCGATATACCGGCTTTATCCATAAGTTTTATTATATTTTTTTCATATGAAATATCACTTTTATTGTTTCCTACTCTCATTACTGCCAGAGTCGGTATTATTCCTTTTTGCTTTATATTTTCACATTCGATTTTGCAATCTGAAATTATTTTTTCCGTAACATTTTTCCCGAGTAATTTTGCTTTCATTGATTTATTCCTCTATATTTAATTGTTTAAGTACTCTATCGTATATTTTATCACACAGCTTAATACCTTTATGCACTTTTGTTTTGTATTTATTTAAGTTTTCTTCTATGAATTTCTTATCTTTTACAGTACCCATATTAATCATCATATTTAAGTATCCGCTTTTTAGTGCGCAGCGCAAACATTCTGTTCCAACTCCTACATCGCTTATTAGTAGGGCGGATCCTTTTTGAATGAGTTCTTCATGTAAAAGCAATGCATCATAAGCAATGTCTATTACTTCCATTGGAGCTTTTGTTGCTGTTATTGAGCATTTTGAAATTTCTTCCTCTTTGAACTTTTTTTCTTTTTCTGTTTGGGCTTTTAAGGAATATGCTTTTGATAAAGGTATAAAGTTTTCTTCGTCTTCATCAATAAGTTCAAGGAATCTGTTTTGAAGTTGTTTTGCTTTTTTTAATATATTTTGAATATCATTTTCATATTGAGCGTATTTTTTTTTGCCCGTGGTAAAATTTGCTACCATTCCACTCAGTGCTGCTCCCAATGCACCCGATAAAGAACAGACCCCGCCTCCGCCTGGAGCAGGGTCTTTATCAAATGTTCTGTCAGTAAATTCTTTTAAAGATATATCTTTGTAAGCCATAGTTTACCTAACCTTTAATCCGCTTTCGATGTTTTCTTTCGGAGAAATGAAAGTGAGTTTTCCGTCTTTGTCTTCAGCCATTAAAATCATCCCTTCAGAAAGTTCTCCTCTTAGTTTTGCAGGTTTTAAATTTGTTACTACGACTACATTTTGATCTTTTAACTCTTCTGGCTTGAAATACTTGGCTATTCCTGAAACGATTTGTCTTTTTTCTTCTCCAACCATTACTTCGAGTATCAGTAGTTTTTCTGCATTTGGGTGTTTTTTTGCATTTACGATTTTACCTGTTCTCAAATCCATTTTTGCAAAATCTTCGATACTTATTTGTTGTTGTTCACTTTTATTTTTAGCTTGTTTGCTTTCGCTTTTTTTATTATTTTTGTTTTCTTTGTTTATTTTGCTTAATATTTCTTTTGGATCTAATCTGTTAAATAATACAAAAGATTCATTTAAAACAATATTTTCTTCAAGTCCGCCAAAATGCAATATACTTTCGTATGAAGAATTTTTGGTGTTTAACATTTTGATGATGTTTTCTCCTGTTTCCGGTAAGAAAGGAGTAATCAAAACACCTATGACTCTTATTGATTCTAGCAAATTATACAAAACGGTTCTCAATCTGTCACTTTGGGATTCATCTTTTGCAAGTACCCAAGGCATTGTTTCATCAATATATTTATTGCTTCTTCTTGCGAGAGAAATAATCAAATTGATGGCATCTGCAACTTTTAACTCGTTCATCTTTTCTTCAACCAGTTTAGGAGTATCTTCTATTGTTTTGATTAATTCTTTGTCTATATCTTCTGTTACTTTAGGATTTGATACTTTGCTGTCGAAGTATTTTTTGCTCATGGCAATTGTTCTGTTTACAAGATTTCCAAGTATATTTACAAGTTCACCGTTTATTCTGTCTATCAATTGTTCATAAGTTAATGTTCCGTCTTGAGCGAAAGGCATCTCTCTTAAAAGGTAATATCTTACACTGTCTACTCCGAATAAATCAACCAAGTCGTCTGCGTATATAACATTCCCTTTTGATTTACTCATTTTTCCTTCTCCAAGAAGCAGCCATGGATGTCCGAATATTTGCTTTGGAAGAGGGATATCAAGTGCCATCAACATTATAGGCCAGTATAGGGTATGGAATCTTAAGATATCTTTACCTATAAGGTGTACATCTGCAGGCCAATATTTTAAATAAGGGGCTTCATGTTTACCTTCGATATCATATCCGAGGAATGTAATATAGTTTGAAAGAGCGTCAATCCATACGTATACAACATGTCCAGGGTCAAAATCTACGGGGATTCCCCATTTGAAACTTGTTCTTGAAACGCATAAATCCTTAAGTCCCGGTTTTAAAAAGTTATTTACCATTTCGTTTTTTCTTGATTCCGGTTGAATAAATTCCGGGTGAGAATCTATATATTCCATTAATCTATCGGCGTATTTACTTAATTTAAAGAAATATGCTTCTTCTTTTTCGTAAGTAACTTCTCTTCCGCAGTCCGGGCATTTACCGTCAATCAATTGACTTTCCGTGAAGAATGATTCGCATGGTTCGCAGTACATTCCTTCGTACTCGCTTTTATATATATCGCCCTGTTTATATAATTTTTTAAAGATTTGCTGAACCTTTTTTTCATGGTAAGGGTCGGTCGTTCTTACAAATTTATCATAGCTAGTATTCATAATATCCCAGATTCTGTGGATTTCGGTTGAAACGCCGTCAACAAATGCCTTTGGAGTTATTCCCGCTTCATTTGCTTTTGTTTCTATTTTTTGTCCGTGTTCGTCTGTTCCCGTTTGGAAATATACGTCATATCCGGTTAATCTTTTATATCTTGCTATACTGTCTGCCAAAACGATTTCGTAAGTATTACCTATATGAGGTTTGCCTGAAGTATAAGCAATTGCCGTTGAAATATAATATGGTTTTTTACTCATTAATCTTGTTCTCCTTAAATAAAAGCTATAATAATTTATATTATCAAATATACCCTTTAAAATCAATTATATTATCATTTTAATGGGAAAAATCATTGTAATTATCATAATATGTTAACTTTGTTTTATTTCCTAATCAAAAGAGGGGTTTTATATAATTTCTATATAATTAGTCCCTGTAAGATTTTATAAATTCCGGTTTGCCAAAATAGAAATATTTATATGATAATTCATTGAATTTAAGATTTTAAGTCAAAATAAAATTTATTTTAAGAAAGTCGGAAAATGTACGTTTATTTAAATATAAGATATAAATATTTGCATAATGCCTTTTTATAAAGTGTTTTATTTTAGTAAATATCATTCATAATATATTAATTTTATACATTGTTTTGGGGTATAATATTTAATCAATAAAGTTGAACAAATGTTATGTTTATGCTATTATAAAAGATAATAATTAAGTGCTTTTTACAGTGTTTATATAAATAAATGGGAGGGCTAATATGGAACTTCTAAAAAGATTGGAAACAAGAATTAAAGAGTATTCAAAAGATGCAAATTTTGAAATAATTGAGCGTGCTTATTTACTTGCCAAAGATGCCCATAAAAACCAAACCCGCTATTCCGGAGAACCGTATATTTCACATCCTCTTGAAGTAGCCTTTATTTTAGCGGATTTACACATGGATACGGATACGATTTGTGCTGCAATACTGCATGATGTTATCGAAGATACTTCTGCCAGTTATGAAATGATAAAAACAAATTTTAACGAAAATATTGCAAATCTCGTTGACGGAGTGACCAAAATAGGGAAACTTCAGTTCGTGACAAAGGAGCAGAGAGAGGCCGAAAATTTAAGAAAAATGGTAATAGCCATGGCGAATGATGTAAGGGTTGTTATCATAAAGCTTGCCGACAGACTGCATAATATGAGAACTTTATCTGCTATGAGACCGGATAAACAAAAGCAAAAGGCAAAAGAAACCCTTGATATTTATGCTCCTATTGCACATAGGCTTGGTATATCGAAAATAAAATGGGAGCTTGAAGATTTGGCTTTGTTGTATTTGGATCCAGAAGCCTATCATGATATAGCAAGAAAGGTTGCATTAAAAAGAGAAGAGAGAGAAGCTTTTATCGACAATGTTAAATATATACTCGGAAAAGTGCTTAAAGAATCGGGAATAAAAGCCAAAATAGAAGGGCGTCCGAAACATTTTTATTCTATATACAGAAAAATGAAAAAAGGAAAGGCCTTTGAAGAGATATATGATTTGTTTGCAATAAGGGTGTTGGTTGATTCCATAAAAGATTGTTACGGTGTACTCGGGATGGCACATACCCTTTGGAATCCGATGCCCGGAAGATTTAAAGATTATATAGCAATGCCTAAACCTAATATGTATCAGTCTCTTCATACAACGGTATTTACCAAGGGTTCAGAACCTTTTGAAATTCAAATAAGAACATATGAAATGCACAGAACCGCAGAGTATGGTATCGCGGCTCACTGGAAATACAAAGAAGGTACTTCAGGCAAAAAAGACGGAGATTTTGAAAAAAGGCTTATTTGGATAAGAGAACTTATGGAGATGGAAAATGAACTTGAAAATTCAGATGAATTTATGGAAGGAATAAAGTTCGATTTATTTACCGATGAAGTGTTTGTATTTACTCCGAATTCCAAAGTTATACAGCTTCCAAGCGGAGCATGTCCGATAGATTTTGCGTATAGGATACATTCCGATATCGGAAATCAGTGTGTCGGAGCCAAAGTAAACGGAAAGATGGTTCCTCTTACCTATAAACTTCAAAACGGAGATATAGTAAATATCATTACTTCTCCGAATTCAAAAGGTCCAAGCAGAGATTGGCTGAATATAGTTAAAAGTTCGCATGCGAAGACAAAAATCAAAACTTTCTTTAAAAAGGCTGACAGAGAAGAAAATATAATAAGAGGCAAAGAAGCCCTGGAAAAAGAAGTTAAGAAAGACGGCTATTCTTTAAATACAATCGTTACAAACGGGCATTTGGAATTTGTGAAGAAAAGATTTAACGTTAATACATGGGACGATCTATACTCTGCAATTGGTTACGGAGGTTTGAAAAGCGGCCTTGTATTTCAAAGGATAAAAGATAATTTTAAAGAAGAATTTAACGAAGAAGAAAAAGAAAAAGAGATAAAATTAGTTAAAAACAAAAAGAGCAAGAATGAAAATGCCATAAATGTTCAGGGGTATACCGATCTTGCCGTATTCTTTTCAAATTGTTGTAATCCTGTTCCCGGAGATAACATAGTAGGTTATATAACAAAAAACAGAGGGGTTTCAATACACAGAGCAGACTGCATAAATGTAGGTAATTCCATCAATCAGGAAAGGCTTATCAATGTATCCTGGAACAGAGATGTACTTAAAGAAAACAAAACCTTTGAAGCGGATATAAAAATAACAGCAAATGACAGGATAGGACTTTCTGCCGAGATTACTACCATAATAAGCAATG
This sequence comes from Anaerofustis sp., assembly GCF_019420015.1. Taxonomy (GTDB): domain Bacteria; phylum Bacillota; class Clostridia; order Eubacteriales; family Anaerofustaceae; genus Anaerofustis. Next base: position 19,956 of record NZ_JAHZIA010000005.1, on the reverse strand, counting down.
AAGGTTTCAATATGTCTAATTTTTCTGCAGCTTCCGATAATAAGTATGGTTCTGTTGTGAATATAAGTTTACATGTCCATAACACTATGGAGTTGGAAGATTTGTTCAGAAAATTAAAAAATGTACAGGGAATAAAAGAAGTATACAGAGTGTAAAATATTTATACGTAGGGAGGAATATAAATGGCAACACCTCATATAAACGCAAAAGAAGGGGATTTTCATAAAACGGTATTAATGCCGGGGGATCCTTTGAGGGCAAAATATATTGCCGAACATTTTTTGGAAGAAGCAAGAGAAGTAACCAATGTCAGAGGTATGTTAGGTTACAGCGGAAGTTATAAAGGAAAGAAAATATCAGTAATGGGTTCTGGGATGGGAATACCTTCGATTTCCATTTATTCTCATGAACTCTACAGCTTTTACGGCGTGGAAAATATTATAAGAATAGGAAGCTGCGGAGGATACAGCGAAGATGTTAAAGTAAATGATGTAATAATCGCACAAGGTGCAAGCACGAACTCAAACTTTGCTTCTCAGTTTCATTTGGATGGAACCTTTGCTCCAATCGCTGATTTTAAGCTGCTTATTAAAGCATACAATAAGGCCAATGAGTTAAATATTGATGTTAAGATAGGGAATATACTTTCAAGCGACAATTTTTATGCTCAAGGCAGTGAAGGCTGGAAGAGATGGAAAGAGCTTGGGATTTTGGGAGTGGAAATGGAAGCTGCAGGGCTATACAGTGTTGCGGCAAGTTTGAATAAAAAAGCTCTTGGTATGTTTACCGTAAGCGATCATTTTATTTATACGGATACGATACTTTCAAGCAAAGAAAGAGAAACAAAGCTTAACGACATGATAACGCTTGCGCTAGAAAGTTTTGCTGAATAGAAATATACTTTGTCATATATAAAAAGCATTATTTTATAATGCTTTTTTATTTTTGTTTTTTATTGGTTTAGTGTTTGCCGGGTGAAAATATCGATTTTTGTTATTTAAAACTTATATATATTCACTTTACAGATGAAAATTTTATAAAAGTTTCGTAAAAATGTCTACTTTTTGTGACATTAAAAAAAACAAGCAAAAGCAACTTTATACAAAAAAATAAGAACAAAATATGTATTTCCCGAGTATGAAGTAATTTTATAAAAATTATAAACTATATGTCACAAAAAGTAGCATTTTGTATTCGGGTATGTATATAAAATACAGTTTCGGAGGATATTATGAAAAAAATCAGCAAGAAAATTTTAATGAGCATTATGGTTTTATGTATGGTTTCATTTGCTTTTACTTCAAGTATTTTTGCTGCTGGCACAGAGGTTGCCGAAGTTGACGGTACAAAATACCAAACTCTACAGGAAGCAATCGACAATGCAGACGGTAAAACAGTTATGCTTTTGGATGATGTTACTGAGAGTGTAACAATAGAACAAGGCAAAAACATAACAATTGATTTAGGTAAATATACGCTTACGAATGAAGGCAGCAAGCATACCATAACCAACAACGGTAACCTCACAATAGAAGGAGAGGGTAAGGTTGATAATACCGTTCACGGTAAAGGTGCTCTTGTAAACAATAAAGGCGGAGAAGTTAATATTAACGGCGGAACATTTACTCGTTCAAATGAAAAGGGTGTACAAGGAAGTAACGGTGGAAATTCTTGGTATGTAATAGATAATCAAGGAACAATGACCATAAAAAATGCAACTGTTGAGAATACATCAGGTTTTAGTTCTTTAATACGTAATTTAGGCGCTACTTTGAATGTGGAAGACGGAAGTGTTTTAAGAAATACTTTTATAGCAGTTAAAAATGACGATAACGGAGTTCTTAATGTAAACGGAGGACTTATCGAAACCACGGGAGAAGGTGGCTCTGCAATTCAGAACTGGGGAAAAGCTGAAGTAAACGGCGGAACGTTAAAAGCTGTAGACGGCGCAGCGGCAATATTTGCACTTTCTTGGGATCCTCAGTACAGCGATTCTAAAATAGTCGTTAATGACGGAGTAAAAGTAGACGGAGATGTAATCGTACAAGTAGATACAGAAAATAAAGTAGAGGGAGTAAAAGGTCCTGAACTTGTTGTAAACGGCGGAGATATAAACGGAAATATTGCGGCAAAAGAAGAGGCAGTTGTATCATTAAAAGGCGGAAATGTTTCAGGTGAGATCACTAAGGTTTCTGGTGATGCCAAAGTTTCAATTTCAGGCGGTACTTATGCCAAAGAAATTAATCCTGAATATGTTGCGGATGATATGATAGCTATAGGTTATAAGAAATCAGGCGAAAGTAGTTCTACATATATGGTAGGAACAGTTGAGGAAATGAAAAATAAAATTGAATCGGCAAAAAAAGGCGATGAAATAGAAATTCTTAACGGTAGCCTTGACTTGAATGTAGAAAATGGTGGAGTAAGTATTGTTAACAAAGGTAACGGTGATGTAACCGTAAATGATGAAAAAGTTGACGATACAGGGATTGTTACCGAAAACAAAGATAATGACAAGGACGACAATAAAGGTGAAAATGACAGTACTGGTACAGGAACAGTAACGGAAAATAATAATGGTAGCAACAACGATAAAGGCGATGTTCAAAGTCCTGATACTTCAGATGACAATAATCTTACATTTTTTATAGGAAGTACTTTGGTTAGTTTAGTAGCTCTTTTGGCAGTGCTTAAAAAGAAATTTGCTTAAAATAAAAAAAACACCTAATAAGGTGTTTTTTTTATTTGATTTTTATGATTAAGTTATCATTGCTAAACGTATACATAACAAGTATAATATAAATATAAAGACTAAAGAGGTGCGTATATGAAAAAGTATATTTTAGCTATAGATCAAGGAACGACCAGTTGTAGAACGATTTTATTTGACAATGATGCGAATATTGTAAGTGTAGAGCAACGTGAGTTTAAACAGATATACCCAAAAGCCGGATATGTTGAGCACGATGCGATGGAAATATGGATGACCCAACTGTTTACTCTAAAGCAATGCGTGCAAAAGTCAGGTGTCAATATTAAGGATATAAAGGGGATAGGTATAACAAATCAGCGTGAAACGACTGTTATATGGGATAAAGACACTGGGTATCCAATATATAATGCAATTGTATGGCAGTGCAGACGTACGGCGGATATATGTGAAAATCTTTGTAAGGACGGATATGAAAATTATATACTGGATGCAACAGGGCTTAAAATAGATGCTTATTTTTCGGCAACAAAGATAAGATGGATACTTGACAATGTTGAAGGTGCAAGGGAAAAGGCAGAGAAAGGAAAGCTTCTTTTCGGTACGATAGATACCTGGTTGATATATAATTTGACAAAAGGCAAGTGTCATGTGACGGATTATACAAATGCTTCAAGAACCATGCTTTATAATATACATGATTTATGCTGGGATAAAGAGATATTAAAAGCTCTAAATATAAATGAAAATATGCTTCCAAAGGTAATAGACAGCAGTACAGTGGCAGGGTATACGGATAAAGAAATTTTAGGTATGGAAATACCGATATCCGGTATTGCCGGAGACCAGCAAGCGGCTTTGTTCGGTCAAGGATGTTATAATGTAGGAGAAGCAAAAAATACATACGGAACGGGATTGTTTCTTCTTATGAATACGGGAAAGGCTCCTATAAAATCAAAAAACGGACTTCTTACCACAATAGCATACGGTATAGACGGTAAAGTGACATATGCTCTTGAGGGAAGTGTATTTATAGGGGGAGCGGTTGTTCAGTGGCTCAGAGATGAAATGGGGATAATACAAACGGCTCAGGAAACCTACAATCTTGCCATGAGCGTTGAGGATACAAACGGAGTATATATTGTTCCTTCATTTACGGGACTTGGAGCTCCTTATTGGAATATGTATGCCAAAGGTATTATAACGGGAATCACGAGAGGTGCAAATAAGGCGCACTTGGTAAGGGCTGCTCTTGAAAGTATATGTTATCAAACGAAAGACTTGCTTGGGGCTATAGTTGAAGACAGCAATGTACCGTTAAAAGAGCTTATGGTAGACGGAGGTGCTTGTAAAAATGATTTTATTATGCAGTTTCAGGCAGATATGTTGAATTGTCCTATAAACAGACCGAAATGTACCGAATCCACAGCTTTGGGTGCTGCATTTCTTTCCGGACTGGCTACGGGAGTATGGGAAAGTACTGACGAGTTAAAAAAAGTAAGATGTACGGAAAAAGTTTTTACAAGTAAAATATCGGATGAAAAAAGAGATGAACTTTATAACGGTTGGATAAAATCCGTTAAAATGTGTTTGAGCGAATAATAATAAAAAGCGATAATTTTATCGCTTTTTATTTATGTAATTTTTTTTATAGTATATATGAAATTAATTTTGAAAATGTGAGCTTTTATTAATGATTATATATAGACTTCAAAATGAGTTTTATACATATAGATTATAAACAGTTTTGCTTACAAAACATAATTAATAAATACATATCATAAGTATAAAGTCGTTATAGTAAAAATAAAAAGAACCTATTTAGGTTCTTTTTATTTGTTATAAAAGAGTACTACTCTTTTTTTGATGCTTATTTTATTTGTTGCTTCTTCTCCAAATATTCATTTTTTCTGCTTCTTTTATAAGTTCATCTCTGAAATCAGGATGTGCAACGCTTATAAGGGCTTCTGCTTTTTGCCATGTTGAAAGTCCTTTTAGGTTTACTTTACCGTATTCCGTAACGACATAATGAGTGTTTGCTCTTGTGTCCGTAACGATAGAACCAGGATGAAGAGTTGGAAGTATACGAGATTTTAATTCACCTTGTTTGTTTTTGAATGTAGATGACAAGCAGATGAAGCTTTTACCGCCTTTTGATAGGTATGCTCCAAGTACAAAGTCAAGCTGTCCGCCGGCTCCGCTGATTTGTTTTATTCCTGATGATTCCGAACTTACCTGTCCGAATAAATCGATGTCAACGGCATTGTTGATAGATATAAAGTTGTCATGTGTTGAAATAACTCTTACATCATTTGTATAATCTACAGGTGCAGACATACATTCAGGATTGTTATCAAGATAATCGTATAATTTTTTTGTTCCTGCCGCAAATGCATAAGTTTGACGGAATCTGTTTATGTTTTTCTTTGCTCCGTTGATTTTTCCTGCGTTTGCTATGTCAACGAATCCGTCAACGAACATTTCAGTATGAACACCAAGGTCTTTTAAATCAGACTCTGCTATAAGAGAACCTACCGCGTTTGGCATTCCTCCGATACCAAGTTGGAGACACGCACCGTTAGGAATTTCTTCAACGATTAACTTTGCAACTGTTTTATCGACATCTGTTGCGGCTCCTCCGCCTCCCATTTCAGCCATAGGAGGATTTTCTCCTTCTATAATCATATCTACATTTGAAATATGGATAGAGTCTTCATATCCGCCAAGACATCTAGGAACATTTTCGTTTACTTCTACTATAACTTTCTTTGCAACTTCACAAGCTGCCATCAAGTGAGAAGCACTTGGTCCGAAGCTGAAGTATCCATGGTTATCCATAGAAGAAACCTGCATTACTATAACATCACCGGCAGGTGTGTTTCCGTCTCTGTAATATCTTGGAAGTTCTGAGTAACGTATAGGAGAATAATAAGCAAAACCTTTTGCTATCGCTTTTCTTTCTATTCCTCCCATATGCCATGAATTCCATGTAAAGTGTTCTTTTGCATTTTCAATCTTAAATATTTCAGGTTCCCACATTAGGATACCGCCTCTGATATTTAAGTCTTTTAATTCAGGCATTACTTTTGCCAATTCTCTGTCGAAAGCCACAGGGGTTGTAGCTGTCCAACCGTAGTCAATCCAGTCTCCTGATTTAACTGCTTTTACGGCTTCTTTTGCAGTTACTAACTTTTGTTTGTATTCTTGTTTCAAATCCATGTTAATATCCTTTCACCTTTTAATCATTAATATATTTATATTTTATCATTACTGAGTATTTTGGGTCAATAGCTTATATGTTATAAATCAGTAAAAAATTACTTATTTTTTCGGATTTTATTTTTTATTCTTACATCATAACCATAAAATTTTAAATATTTAAAATTACTCGATATTCTTGAATATATTCTGGATTCATATTGTTTTCCTATTTCACTCATGGTTAAATTGCTTGTGATAATCATTTTTTTGTTATAAGTAATCCTATAATCCAAAAGTTTTAAAATTTCATTGCTTACATAATCGCTTTTTGTTTCGATTCCCATGTCATCCAAAATTAATAAATCCGTATTTAAAATATTTTGTTTCTTTTCTTCAAAAGAAGGGTCTGAAAAGTTTTTTATTGTGTCTTCAAATTCTTTTGCGGTAAGATAAATTATGTTATACCCTTTGCTTAACAGTACTTTGCCTGTTGCTGCGGCCAAAAAGGATTTGCCGCTTCCCACTGTACCGGACATAAATAGTCCTATATTATCATTATTGTCATTAAATTCATTTATAAACTGTAAAGACTGTTGTTTATTCTTTAAAATATTTTGCCTTGGAGTAATTTTATATTTGTTTTCGTCATCATCAAATAAATCTTCGTTAAAATCACTGAAGCTTCCGTCTTTGAATAAAATACTGTTTTTGTTTTTTCTTTTTGAAAGATATTTTTTTAGGCAATTACACATTTCGCTATTCACATATCCTGTGTCTTTGCATATTTCGCAGTCGTATTTTAAACTTAGATAATCTTCTTTGAATCCCAGTTTTTTCAGTTCCTTTTGCAGCTTTTCGTTTAATTCTTTATTTTTGTTTTTAAATTCTTCACTTGATACATTTTTCATACAAGAATAAAGTCCGTAAGAGTTTATTTCGTTAATAATGTTTTTTATTGACGGGTACTCTTTGCTCATTTTATCTATTTTGCTGCTTAACTCTTTTTCTTTTAATATTCTTTTATTATTGAAATTACTTATACTGATTTCTCTATCTTCCATTTTTTATTCTCCATTCATAATTCTTTCGATTTCTTCTTCGCTGTAATATTCATAATCAAGTTCGCTTTGAATGGTTTCTTTTTTTGTGCTGTTTTGTGTTTTTGCATATTTATTTGATGTAGGTTTTGTATCCTTATTAGTATTTATATACATGTTGTATATTACTCTGTCGACGTATTTAAAGCTTGGTTTGTTGGTTGATATGGTTTCATCGCAGGCTCTTAAGATTTGTTCCATACTAAGTTTGTATTCGTCAATCCATTTGTCGACCATTGTTTCTTCAGGCTTTGTAATGAATGAGCCTCTTGTGTTTAACCCCAAGTATTTGAATATTTGTTGATATTCCTGATATCTTTTATCGCTTTTGTTAAATTCCATCACTGCTTCGTCAAAAGTTTTAATTCCTTTTGAATGGAAATCCATTGCGACTGCATTCCAGTACTTTCTTTGTTTTATTTTCCTTTTTACAAGGCAGGTGTTGACAATCAATTTAACCGTTTCTGCGCTGAAAGAATACTCTTCCATCCAGTCTGAGAACATTTCCATTTCTTGGTGCGATATAGGTCTTCCAAGTCCACCGTCTTCTTGCGTAGCCTCAAATTCAGCACTTAAATCGTCAAATAGATTTTGTTTTTTTGTGTTATATTCTATTGTTTCCGAATAAGATCCGTTCTTCTTGAATTTTTCCGGAGTAAATATCATAGTAGATATATTTTTGTATTGTATTACGTAATTTCTTTTATCCGTATGCATAAAGGTAATTACCTGTTTTTCGTGCCAGTATTTGAATGCTTTTACAACATCTGCTTCGCTCATTCCCAGAGTGTTTGCGATTTTTCTGTTTGAAGGCATATTGTCTATTGCATTTTGTGTGCATTTAAGCCCATACAGGTAAACTTTGACATAATCTCCTCTTGCCATAGGCATAAAGTGGTTTATAAACATATTTTCAATTACCGTTACGCCTATATCATCATTATTGTTTATAAATTCAAATCTGTTCATTAAAAATTCTCCAAAATAAAGTAAAACAATTATAGCATAATTTGTAACTTTAGTGTAGAATATATATTGTATTTTATTTTAAGAGGTATAAAATGATTAATGAACTTAAAGTTTCCGATAAGGTGTTTGATAACTTTATACTTAAAAGTGTAATGCTCAGAAAAACCAGAGCCGGAAAAGATTATTTGGATATAATTCTTAAGGATAAAAGCGGAGAGATTCCCGCAAAGTTGTGGAATGTTTCGCCGGAAATAAAAGATGAGTTTGAAGCCGGCTGTACCGTTAAGGTAAGCGGAGAGGTTGACAGTTTCGGTTCCAATCCACAGGTAAAAATAGATTCAATGGAAAAGGTCATTTTGAATGACGATGAGATGGCAAAGCTTGTTGAAAGTGCACCTATGGGGTCAGATGAAATGTTTAATTTCGTAACTGAAACAATCAGTGCCATGGAAAACAGTGATATTAAAACCATCACCGAAGTGTTGGTTGATAAGTACAAAGATAAGTTTAAGGTGTATCCTGCGGCAAAATCTTTTCATCATGCGATGAAAGGGGGGCTTATGTATCATACATATACGATGTTGAAAAACGCAAAAAAACTAACGGATACTTATACATTCTTAAACAAAGATTTGGTGTTTGCAGGTGTTATTTTGCATGATATATGTAAGACCGAGGAAATGGAATGTAATGATATAGGAGTTGTGGAATCATATACCACTGACGGACAACTCCTTGGGCATATAATTCAGTGTATTTGTGAAATAGATAATGTAAGCAGAAGACTTGAAATAAAAAGTGAGGTTCCTCTTCTTCTCAAGCATATGGTACTTTCTCATCATTATCATCCGGAATTTGGTTCCCCAAAGTATCCTATGATACCGGAGGCGGAGTTGCTTCATTATTTGGATATAGTCGATTCAAGAATGAATCAAATGGAAACGGCTTTTAAAGGAACAAAAGAAAATGAGTTTTCAAGCAGAGTCAGAATGCTCGATAACAGAAATATATATCATTATACATTGGAAAACAAGGAGGAAGAGTAAAAATGAAAGGTGAACAATTGGCAGCTTTGTTTATTGTTTTTTTGATAGGATATTTTGCAATGTTTGTCATAAAATATTTAGGGTTTAAGAAAAACAACAAACAGCTTGGCAAAATGATATACAAAGCTCCGGTGGGAACAAAAAATACTGACTTTTTACAGCAGCTTTTGTATTTGGTTTTAATAATTGCCGGAATTATAATCATTGATTTATTAAAACTTTTAAATGCCACAATATTTTTTTACGGTATAGGTTTGATAGGTGTATACTTTGGATTTGCAACATATTCTCTTTTTATGTGTGTATTAGGCGGAAGGGGTATGTATGAGCATGGTGTTCGTTCTATGACCGGTGCGTTGTTATATGAAAACATGAAGTCTTACTCTATACATACAAGAAAGAAGAATAAAGGGCTTTCTTTAAAAATTGAACCTGCTTCTGGTATGTTCAATTCAACACAAATAATGTTTATAGATTTTGACGATAAAGAAGAAGTTGATAGGATTGCCAGACTTAATGTAGGTAAAGAAAGAGGAAAATCGGCTTATTCTTATACCACACCAAGAAAGAAAAAAAGAGGTAAAAGAAGAAAATAATCATTTGATTTTTATTTAAAAACTTTCGTAAAACGAAAGTTTTTTTATTTTTAATATTTGATTTTAGATTATAAAAAAATTAGAGTTACATTTATATTTTGTCGAATAAAACAAAAAACAGTTCTTTTCCAAAAGAATATAGAATTTTAAAATTCATTATGATATAATTTAAAAGTTATACGGGAAATATTTATAAATTTTAGGAAATATTTTACACGGGAGAAATATATGTTTAAAGAAGATACTATTGCGGCAATTGCAACTCCTTCGGGATATGGAGGGGTTTCCATAATCAGAATAAGCGGGAATGATGCATTTACCGTTATTGATAAAATATTTAAAATGAGTAAAAGCTCTATCTTTGATGTAGAAAGAAATACGATAAATTACGGACACATAGTGGATAACGCAACAAATGAGATTATAGATGAAGTCTTGGTGTCGAAGATGTGCGCTCCCCATTCTTTTACGGCAGAGGATGTAATTGAGATAAATTGTCACGGAGGAATGAGTGTGACAAAGGATGTTCTTGATTTGGTTTTAAAAAACGGGGCAAGGCTTGCGGAAGCGGGAGAGTTTACAAAAAGGGCTTTCTTAAACGGAAGAATTGATTTGGTACAGGCTGAAGCCGTGAGTGATTTGATAACTGCAAAAACCTCGTCGTTTGCAAAAAACGCAATGAATTCCTTAAGGGGGGATTTATCTGAAAAAATAGACGAGATAAAGGCAGATATAACCAATATGCTTGCAAGGCTTGAAGTGACGATACAGTATCCCGAATATGACGAAGAGGATTTGACTGATAATGAAATAATATCTCTTGTAAAAAATATGATTTTCAAATTAAAGAAGATTATTTCTACTTTTGAAAAAGGAGAAATAATGAAAGACGGCGTTAAGGTTGCGATAATAGGAAAGCCGAACGTAGGAAAATCTCAGCTTTTGAATGCAGTTATAAACGAGAATAAGGCTATCGTTACGGATGAAGCCGGAACCACAAGGGATATTGTAGACGAAGTGGTGAACATAAAAGGAATCCCCGTTAAATTCATAGATACGGCGGGTATAAGAAATGCGGACAGTAAAGTCGAAAAAATCGGAATAGACAAGTCTATTTCTATGCTTGATGAAAGTAATATTATTTTGTTTTGCATAGATGCTTCAAGGGCTTTGGATGAGGAGGATTTTGATATAATAAGAATGCTTCCTGAGAACAAAGGTATTTTGGTTGTACTGAACAAAACGGATTTGGATATAAATGAAGAAACTGTTAAAGCATTTGAAAATTATAAGACTGTAAAGATATCCGCACTTAAAAAAGAAGGTATAGAAAAGATAGAAAATAAAATATATTCACTTGCCAATTTGAACGATAACGATGAAATGGGAGATGTGTTGGTTAGCAATGTAAGGCATAAAAACCTGTTGCTTGGTGCTCTTGAAGATTTTAATCATGCGGTGGATATGGTAAATAGTGGGTTGGAAGTGGATTTGGTTGAAATTGATATAAACTCAGCACTGGACAAGCTGGGCAGTATTACCGGGGAAACCACAAGTGAAGATATCATAGATGAAATATTTAAAAATTTCTGTTTAGGAAAGTAGAGGATAGAATGGTTTTTTTAGCTGGAGAATATGATGTTATAGTTATAGGTGCAGGGCATGCAGGTTGTGAGGCTGCTCTTGCGAGTGCAAGGAAAGGAAGCAAGACTCTTCTTTTGACCCTTAATTTGGATGCGTTGGCTATGATGCCTTGCAACCCTTCAATCGGAGGTACAGGAAAAGGGCATCTAGTCAGAGAAATAGACGCCTTGGGCGGAGAAATGGGTAAAAATATAGATAAAACTTTTATTCAAAGTAAGACTTTAAATACGGCAAAAGGGGTCGCCGTTCAGTCTTTGAGAGCTCAGGCAGACAAAAAAAGATATCAGGAAGAGATGAAGCTCGTTATAGAAAATACAGATAATCTTGATTTGAAACAGCAAGAGGCCGTGGAAATATTGGCAGATAATGGTAAAGTTTGCGGTATTGTTACGCACACCGGTGCCGTTTATAATGCAAAGGCTGTCGTTATATGTTCTGGAACGTATTTAAAAGGGAGAATAATCATAGGGGATGTGAGTTATTCAGGCGGTCCGAACGGGATATTTGCGGCAAATAAGTTGAGTGAAAGTTTAAAAGAATTGGGATTTAAACTTTTGAGATTGAAAACGGGGACACCTGCCCGTGTCAATAAAAGAAGTATAGATTTTTCAAAAATGGAAGAACAGTACGGAGATAGAGAAATAACTCCGTTTTCCTTTGAAAATGAAGATAAGAAACTTGACTATGAAGATCAGCCTTGTTATCTTGCTTATACGAATGAAAAAACACATGAAGTAATAAGAGAAAATTTGCACCGTTCGCCTTTGTACAGCGGCAACATAACGGGAATAGGACCGAGATATTGCCCGAGTATAGAGGACAAGATAGTACGGTTTGCGGATAAGGAAAGACATCAGCTCTTTGTTGAGCCTGAAGGGCTTAATACAAATGAAATGTATCTTCAGGGGATGAGTTCATCTCTTCCTGAGGATGTTCAAATTAAGTTTTTGAGAACTATAAAAGGGCTTGAAAATGTTGAGATAATGAGAGTTGCTTATGCCATAGAATATGATGCAGTCGAGCCTACTCAAATAGGTTTGTCTTTGGAGAGTAAGGTGTTATCGGGGCTTTTTACCGCAGGACAGATAAACGGTACAAGCGGTTATGAGGAGGCTGCGGCTCAAGGACTTATCGCCGGCATAAATGCCTGTAATTATGTACAGGGGAAAAAGCCTTTGATTCTGGACAGAGCCAGCAGTTATATAGGTGTATTGATTGATGATATTACTACAAAAGGCACAAAAGAACCGTACAGAATGTTTACGTCAAGAGTTGAATATCGATTGCTCTTAAGGCAGGATAATGCTGACTTGAGACTTACTCCTTATGGCTATGAGCAAGGACTTATAAGTGAGGAAAGATATGAGAGATTAGTTGAGTATAAGAATGTTGTTGATGCTGAGAAAGAAAGGCTTAAGAAAATAAAAATAAATCCCAGCAAAGAAAACAACGAAAAGCTTGAAAGTATCGGTACAACTCCTTTAAGGAACGGAAGTACTGTATTTGACTTGATAAAAAGACCGGGGCTTACATATAATGACACTTCTGTTTTTGATCCAAACAGACCTAAGATTGGGAAAAGGGCAATTGAGCAGATTGAAATTCAGATCAAATATGAAGATTATATATTGAAACAACAGGCGAGCATAGATAAATTTAAGTCTATGGAAAAAAAGATATTGCCTGAGGATATTGATTATAACGAGATTAAAAACTTAAGGTTGGAAGCAAGGCAGAAGCTGGAAGATATAAGACCTAAGAATTTGGGGCAGGCTTCCAGAATTTCCGGGGTTTCACCTGCGGATATAAATGTTCTTTTGATAGAGCTTGCAAAAAATAAAAATTAGGGGGAGCATTGTGGCAAACGTAAAAAAAGTTAAAGAAATCGATTTATCACTTATCAGTGCAAACAAAGATCAGCCCAGAAAGTATTTTGATGAGGAAAGTATAAAAGAATTGGCGGAGTCGATAAGAAGTTTGGGTATAATTCAGCCTATTACCGTAAGACAAACAGGGTTTAATTCATACGAGGTTGTAAGCGGAGAGAGGCGTTTAAGAGCTTCCAAGATAGCAGGGCTTAAAAAAATTCCTTGTATAGTCGTTTCTGTCAACAGTGAAGAAAATGATCTTATAGCTCTTATAGAAAATATTCAAAGAGAAAATTTGAATTTTTATGAAGAGGCATTGAGTTATAAGAAAATAATGAATGAATACAGCATAAGTCAAGAAGAGCTTTCCAAGAGAGTAGGGAAAAAACAATCAACCATTTCAAACCTTGTAAGGCTTTTAAATCTTGATGATGAGGTGTTAAAAATAATTATAGAAAATAATCTTACTCAGCGTCATGCGAGATGCCTTCTTTCTCTTCCCGATACGAAAATGAGAATTAAAGCGGCGAAAGAAATGGCGAAAAAGGATTTAAATGTAAAGAACTCGGAGCTTTTGGTTGAAAGATTGAAACAGGAAGTGGTAATTAATTCTTCCAAAACAAATGTAAAAAATATATTTAATTACAAAATATATACAAATACCATAAAACAGGCATATAAAAGTATCTTTAATACAGGGCTTGATTGTGATTACAAAGAAAAGGATTATGATGACAGAATCGAAGTTGTAATAACAATTCCGAAAAAATAAGAAAACACATGGATTAATTTTCCCATGTGTTTTTTTTATTTCGCAATAATTTCAAAATTACAATAATAAATTTCATTATAATGAGTCTTGTGTATTTATATAAAGTTTCTTTTTGAAATGTAAACAGGTCCCGGTATTTTATTAGATAAAATTATTGAATTAAATTAAAATAACGGTTGACTTTTTATATGTAATGATATATCATAAAAGCATAAAGAGAACAAAATTTCAATCATTGAACAAATGTAAAAATAATAAATACAGAAATAAATTTCAGTAAAGAAAGGAGGATATAATTTCATGAAAAAAGTCTTTGACGATACCAGATTAATGGTTAAAGTATGTGACCTTTACTACAATAATGATTTGAGACAGGAAGAAATCGCAAAGAAATTGGAAATATCCAGAGCTACGATATCCAGAATACTCAAAAATGCAAAAAACGAAGGGATTGTTAAAATTGAAGTAATCAATCCTTTAAGCAATGATTATTTTAAACTGGAAAAGGCGTTGGAAGAAAAGTTCGGACTTAATGAAGTTATTATAGCTCCTGATGAAAGTGATGTTTCTTATCAAAAAGAAGCTCTCGGTAAAATTTGTGCGACGTATCTGCAAAGGGTGTTGAAAGACGGTGAAGTTGTCGGACTTTCTATGGGTAAGACTGTAAAAACAATTGCTCCTTATATTCATCAGGAAAAACCCAGAAATATTTCATTTATTCCTCTTCTTGGAGGAATGGGGCAAGTCGGTATCGAATATCATTGCAATCAGATAGTAATTGATTTTACAAGAGCATTCGGTGGCAATTACCATTTGTTGCATGCTCCTGCCATGATACTTGATAATGAACTTATGAACAGTCTTAAAAATGATATCCATATAAAGCAAGTACTGGATTTGATGGATAATATGACCACCGCAATAGTCGGCATAGGTACTGCCGTTCCCGGTTCTACGATGATGGAAACAGGATATTATAAAGAAGAAGACTTGAAAGCTATGAAGGATATGGGCATTGTCGGAGATATATGTCTTCAGATGTATGATATTAACGGTAATACGGATTATTCTTACAATAAATATATTTTCGGGACTCCTTTGAACGATTTAAGGAATATAAAAAGAGTTATAGGCATAAGTGCCGGGATTGAGAAACTTGATGCTATATACGGAGCGATTAACGGAAAGCTTATAAATGTGTTGGTTACTGATTCGGTTACTGCGAAGTTATTGCTTGAAAAGTAAAGTTTTGAAAGGATTTTAATATGCTAAAAATATTTATAGTTGCGTTTGTTCTTATGGTGTTCAATTCGATACTTACATATAAACAGGCAAAGGATTTTACCGTAAATTTCAATCAAATGCGTAAGTACGGTAATATCAGCGTCGGAAAGGATAAACAATATTTTGTTTATGGAGTGATTTTGATTCTTGTTTGTGATAATCAGGGAATTATTGTAAGAGGGAAAATGATGAGGGGATTCAGTGTCTTTGAAAGATTTAAAGATTTTGACGAATTAAACGGATGTTCTGTTTATGATATAAAGGCAGAAGAAGAGATTAAAGTTTCAAAGATTAAAAGCAAAAAAAGAAGAGAGAAAGGAAGTGCTCTCCTTCAGGCGGTTAACGGTCTTATAAGTGTGATTGAAAATGTGAATATGAATACTGAAGATATTCAACAAGGCGAAATCGGAGGTGAGGTTATAGAATAATATGTATTTTGTTTGTATGTAAAGACATAAGTCTTTCATAATAAAAAATATTTAGAAAGGAGAATTTATATGGAATTCTTAACAAAACTTGCAGAAGGTTTTATCGGATTATTTAATGCAGGGGGCGAGCAGTTTATCGGTTGGGTAACAGGAATTATTCCGACTCTTATCGTTTTGATAACTGCGATTAACGCACTTATTAAAATTGTCGGCGAAGATAGGGTGGATAAATTTATGAAAGTTTTATCCAAAAGTTTTATCACAAGATATACTTTGATGCCTATTCTTGCGATGTTTTTCCTATGTAACCCTATGGCATACTCATTCGGACGTTTTCTTAAAGAGGAACATAAGGTTGCCTTCTATGATTCTACGGTTTCATTTTGTCACCCAATAACGGGATTATTCCCTCATGCAAATGCGGGCGAATTGTTTGTTTTCCTCGGTATTGCAGACGGGATTACAAAATTGAATCTAAGCACGACACCTTTGGCTTTACGATACTTTTTAGTAGGGGTGGTTGTAATATTAATCAGAGGCGTTGTTACTGAAAGAATTTATGCCGTTATGAGTAAGAAAAGTGTGAGTGCATAGAAAGGAGAAAGAAAAGTGAATAAATATAAAGCTGTAAAAATAGAAAAAGGACCTCAAGGTTGGGGTGGACCTTTGATAATAAAGCCTACGGAAAAGAAGAATAAGATTGCCAGCGTTACAGGTGGCGGAATACATCCTTTGGCTCAGTACATAGCTGATTTGACAGGGGGCGAAGCTGTCGATGCATTTTCTACAGGTGTTCCTGATGAAGAAATGGCTGTTGTTATAGTTGACTGTGGCGGTACTGCCAGATGCGGAGTCTATCCGAGAAAAGGCGTATATACAATTAATCTTAATGCTGTAGGTGCTGTAGGACCTTTGGCACAGTATATTAAAGAAGAAATATATGTTTCGGACGTAAAAGAGAAGAACGTCACATTGATGGAAGGTGAGATTCCTGAGGGTGTGGAGTTTAAGAAAGAAGAAAAAATTGACAGCGAACCAAGCAATAATAATCCTGAACCAAATCAGAAAGGGATGGTTGGCGTTATTGCAAGGATAGGTAAAGCTGTAGGTGGAGTAGTTAATAAATTCTTTGCTGCAGGACGTGATGCAATAGATACGACTATAAGAAACATTTTGCCTTTTATGGCATTTGTAAGTATGCTTCTCGGTATAATAACAGCATCCGGAATAGGAGATATAATAGCAAAGGCAATAAGTCCTCTTGCGGGATCTCTTCCAGGAATGATATTACTATCTGTTATTTGCGCCATTCCTTTTTTATCACCTGTACTTGGACCAGGAGCAGTTATTGCTCAAGTAGTAGGTGTATTGGTAGGTGCTGAAATAGCAAAGGGAACAATTCCACCAAGTTATGCTCTTCCTGCATTATTTGCAATAGATGCTCAGGTTGGTGCCGATTTTGTACCTGTAGGTTTATCTCTCGGAGAAGCAGAACCTTCAACTGTTGAAATAGGGGTTCCTGCAATGTTGTTCTCAAGACTTATTACCGGTCCTGTTGCGGTAATTATTGCATACTTCTGTTCATTTGGATTATATTAATTGAAAACAGGAAAAGAACATAATAAAAAAATTAACATAAGGGAAATACATAAATATGGACTATAAATCAAAAATAACCGGATTTGGCGATATGGCTTTAGACTTTTTAAATGAAAATATGCTTATTCTTTTTAATGAGGACGCACCTTTAGAGCTTGCGGAGCTATCCGTTCTTCATGAAAAACAGGAGATGGCAAACGATGTTTGTGTTGGGGATGTTATATCTCTTGGAAATGATGATTATATTGTTACTGCCATTGGAAGTGAAGCAAACGATACATTGAAAACTCTTGGGCATTGCTGCCTTGTATTCTCAGGAAAAGATGAAGTTGAACTTCCGGGACAAATTCAATTAAAAGGTGAAAAACTTCCTGATATAAAAAAGGAAGATTATATTAAAATCAAATTTCTAGGAGGAAACAGATAATGTTAAGAATGAATTATAAGCTCGCAGAGCTTGAAGAAAAAAATGCTCCTATTATGACCAGTATAATAGGAGCGGGACAAATGGGCAGGGGCATGACCAGTCAAATGATCAGGATGAAAGGTATGAAGCCCGCAATTGTTGCTGACATTAATATCGATAATGTCATTGCCGCATTTGAAAACTCTGGATTAACCAAAGATGACTATATTATAACAAATAAATTGAGCGAAGCCAATACATACTTGGAAAAAGGGAAATATATTGCAACAGAAAATTCAGAACTTGGTGCAAAAGCAAACCTTATTAGTGCTGCTGTTGATGCTACGGGGGTTCCTGAAGTAGGTGCAAAGGTTGCTATTGATGCAATCAATGAAGGAAAACATATTTGTATGCTTAACGTTGAAACCGATGTGGTTATTGGTCCTATGCTTAAGAAATTAGCCGACAATGCAGGCGTTATATATACCGGAAGTGCAGGGGATGAACCTGGCGCGGTAAAAGAATTATATGATTTTGCAACGGCTGCCGGATTTGATGTAAGGGTTATCGGTAAAGGTAAAAACAATGCAATAGATTTGGATGCAAATCCTACAACATTAGCTGAATATGCAGCTAAGAGAGGTGTTAGCCCTAAGATGCAAACGGCATTTACAGACGGAACAAAAACAATGGTTGAGCTTACTGCTATGGCTAATGCAACAGGTTTTATCCCTGATATCAGAGGAGGTCACGGACCTGAAGCTGAAGTAAAAGATTTGCCTAATTTATTCAGACCTACTGAAGAAGGCGGAATTCTTCAAAACGGATATGGAAAAGTAGAATGGGTAAACGGTATTGCTCCGGGCGTATTTGTAATTATTTCGAGCGATTTACCTTTTGTTAAACATGAAATGAATTACTTAAGTATGGGTGAAGGTCCTAACTGGGTATTGTACAGACCTTATCATTTATGTTCTTTGGAAACTCCTTTGACAGTTGCAAAAGCAGTTCTTGACAATACTTCAACATTAGTTCCTATGGACGGTGGTTTAGTTTGTGAAACTGTTGCTGTAGCGAAAAAAGATCTTAAAGCAGGGGATATGCTTGACGGTATCGGAGGCTATACAGTATATGGTACTGTTGATACTCATGAAAACATGTTAAAAGATAACGGAGTGCCTTTGGGGGTAATCACAAAAGGTACAAAACTCATCAAAGATGTAAAGAAAGGTCAAACAATAACATATGATATGGTAGAGCTTGATGAAAATTCTTTGATAGTACAACTCAGAAAATTACAAGACAGATTTTTTGGGTAGATATAAAAATTAAAATTGTTACGACTTTTAAAAAGCCCTTTTTTATAAAGGGCTTTTAGAGGTGTAAATAAATATGTTTAGATTTGTTTTGTATAAAAGCCTAAGTATTTTACTTAGGCTTTTATCTGTATTTTCTTGATTTAGATTTTTATAAAGGATTTAAGGGTTATTTTAAAATGATGATACTTTAGTATTGATGATTTTGTTTGGTATTATATTTAAAAGTTCATATCATATTTGCTGTGTGGTAACAATAATCTTTCTAATGACGTTAAAGGGTATTGGATAATGGCGATTAATTTTTATGCATTAGACAGGCTTTTTTGTTTTGTTTTCTGAGATAAGTAAATTAAGGTAGGATGAAGCGTGGTAATGTAAATGTATATAAAAAAATTGGGATATAGTATACTAAAGATTCGCAAGTTCTATAATTCTAAATATGATGTACTATAGGCGTTAAAAGCACTTGGAGAGATTATAATAGATTAAAAAAGGTTAATTGGATGTAAGATGTGAGAAGGAAAAGTATTTGTGAAAGTATATTATGTATTTAATATAAGGGAAATATAATTCTTATTATTTAGGGTGTATGTAACAAATACGGTATAGTTATGATTTTTGATAAAAGCTATGCTTTAAGTTTAAAAGTATAGGGGATAAGGATACACTATTTTGATTGAAGAAAATGGGGATATATAAATATGTATTATTTGTGGAAACAAAATAAAAAAAGACCCAAGGGTCTATCATAAAAGGATGGTGCCGAAGACCGGAATCGAACCGGTACGATCGTATAAGGATCGCAGGATTTTAAGTCCTGTGCGTCTGCCAGTTCCGCCACTTCGGCATAAAATCATTTCAATTGTCTTAATAAAAAAAATGGAGGCGGCACCCAGACTCGAACTGGGGATACGGGTGTTGCAGACCCTTGCCTTACCACTTGGCTATGCCGCCTAAAAAAAATGGAGCGAAAGACGAGATTCGAACTCGCGACCCTCGCCTTGGCAAGGCGATGCT
>NZ_JAHZIA010000049.1 GCF_019420015.1 Anaerofustis sp. | reverse complement strand
ATAGGGGCATAGCCCCTATACAAAAAAAAGAATCATAAAACCACCCCTGACTTTATATAATTTATCAGGAGGATAATTCTATGATTAATTTGGATAAAAGAAAAATCAGAACAATAATAATATGCACTCTGCTTATAATCGCCACTTTGATAATATCTCTCTTTGCGGTGCATAAAATAAATGCGGGAATAGACAAAACACAATGGGGACTTGGAAATTACGAAGAGGGAAAACAGCCTGTCGGAAACGCCGACAGAGAAACACTTCAAAAGTATGACGCCTTCTACGTCGGAAATGAAAATGAAAAAACGATATACCTTACCTTTGACGCAGGCTACGAAAACGGGTATACAGAAAAAATACTAGACACCCTAAAAGAAGAAAATGTTCCCGCCGCATTTTTCCTTGTCGGAAATTATATAGAAAAAAACGGAGATCTCGTAAAAAGAATGATAAGCGAAGGTCATATAGTGGGAAACCATACCTATTCCCATAAAGACCTAAGATACGTAAGCGACGAAGAATTCAAAAAACAAATCAAAGATTTGGAAGATTTATACAAAAAAGTAACAGGCGAAGAAATGAAACATTACTTACGACCTCCAGAAGGAACTTTCAACGAACATTCTCTTCAAATGGCAAAAAGCATGGGCTACAAAACAATATTCTGGTCTCTTGCTTACAACGATTGGAACAACAACCAACAAAAAAGCTACAGCGAAGTGTTCAACAAAATAATGCCAAAACTCCACAACGGATGCGTAATGCTGCTTCATTCAACCTCAAAAACAAACAGTATCGTACTTCCGGATCTCATATCCAAACTGAAACAGGAAGGATATACCTTCAAAAGTTTAGACGATTTAACAAAATAAAATAATATTTTCCGTCTTTTTTCACATACTAAATACGTAACGAAAGTTACCCACGATTTTAAATATTTAGGAGGTTTGAAATGGCGAAAAATACTGCTATAGAATGTGACGTACAAAGCTGCGAACACAAATGTTGTGACAGCAACTACTGTTCTCTTGATTCCATCAAAGTCAGCACTCACGAAGCACATCCGACACAATGTGCCTGTACTGACTGTTTGTCTTTTAAGCTTAAAACAAAATAAGCATGAGACAGATAAATAAAAAAGGCATACAATAAAACTTCCCCTGTTAAACAAATTTCAAAATGAATTGTGAAAGGAATATAAAGAGTATTCTTTTCATACAAATTCAACAAAAAAAGGAAGAACTTCGGTTCTTCCTTTTTGTATAAATCTTTTTATTTTACGACAATATTGTAAATTCTGCCTTTAACGTAAATCTCTTTTACTATCTTCTTGCCCTCAGGTATGTTTTCCACCGCTTTTTCCCTGTGAACCGCAGCCTTTACTTCTTCTTCTCCTGCATTTCTTCCGACTTTTACTTTACCTTTGAATTTCCCGTTGATTTGAATAGGAATTTCAATTTCATCCGCAACGGTCTTTTCTTCGTCGTATTCAGGCCAAGAAGCTTGATGTAAGTATCCTTCAAATCCCGCTCTTACCCATAACTCTTCCGTCAAATGAGGAGCAACAGGGTTAAGTAAAATAAGGAATGTCTTAAACTCTGCTTTGTTGATTCTTCCCTTGTCGTAAACTTCGTTTGTCAATTTCATAAGTTGAGCTATCGCAGTATTGAACTTAAGGGTTTCGTAGTCTTCGCTTACTTTCTTAATTGTCTGATGCATTAACGTGGTAAGCTCTTTGGAATATTCTTCGCCATCAACCACCAAATCTTCCATTTTAGAAACTCTGTCTAAAAATCTCTTACAACCCTTAACTCCGTTTTCACTCCATGGCGCAACTTTTTCAAAGTCACCTATAAACATTTCGTATGTTCTTAAAGTATCAGCACCGAATTCGTCTACAACTTCATCAGGGTTAACTACATTACCTTTTGATTTAGACATCTTTTCATGATTTTCACCCAAAATCATACCATGGCTTGTTCTCTTTTGGTAAGGTTCTTTTGTGTTTACCACACCTATATCGTATAAGAACTTATGCCAGAAACGAGAGTATAATAAGTGAAGTGTAGTATGTTCCATACCACCATTATACCAATCTACATTCATCCAGTATTTAATAGCTTCTTCGCTTGCAAGAGCTTCATCATTATCAGGATCTGTATATCTTAAATAATACCAGCTTGAACCGGCCCATTGAGGCATTGTGTCAGTTTCTCTTTCAGCATCAGCACCACATTTAGGACATTTAACCTTATACCACTCAGGCATATTTTTAAGTGGACTTTCACCGTCATCAGTCGGTTTATAATCTTTTACATCTGGAAGTGTAAGAGGAAGTTCGCTTTCATCAAGCGGAACAAATCCGCAGTGAGGACAATTTATAATCGGAATAGGTTCTCCCCAGTATCTTTGACGAGAGAATACCCAGTCACGAAGCTTGAAATTGGTTTTTCTTCTTCCGATTCCTCTTTCTTCAACTATCTGTGTCATTTTTTCTTTTGCTTCTTTAATATCTAAACCGTCAATCAATGGAGAATTTACAAGTTTACCGTCTCCCGTGTAAGCTTCTTTTTCAATATCTCCGCCGCTTACCACTTCAACTATAGGCAAATCGAATACCTTTGCAAATTCATAGTCTCTCGTATCGTGAGCAGGTACCGCCATAATGGCACCTGTTCCGTATGTCATAAGTACATAGTCTGAAGCAAATACGCTTATTTCTTTTCCCGTAATAGGGTTTATGGCACTTATACCTTCAAGCTTAACACCTGTTTTTTCTTTGTTAAGTTCCGTTCTTTCAAAATCCGATTTCTTAGCGGCTTCTTCTTTGTACTCCACAACTTTGCCGTAATTTGTAATCTTGTTTTTTAATGTTTCTATTACAGGATGTTCGGGAGATATAACCATATATGTCGCACCGTAAATCGTGTCAGGTCTCGTTGTATACACGGTTAATTTTTCATCGCTGTCTTTTATTTCAAAATTGATTTCTGCACCGTAACTTCTGCCAATCCAGTTCTTTTGGCTTGATTTTACTCTGTCTATAAAATCAAGTCCGTCCAAATCGTCTATAAGCCTGTCGGCATATTCGGTAATTTTAAGCATCCATTGATTCTTTACTTTTCTTACAACTTCTCCGCCGCATCTTTCACAAACCCCGTTTACGACTTCTTCGTTTGCAAGCCCTACTTTACAGCTTGTACAGAAGTTTATCGGGAATTCTTTTTTATAAGCAAGTCCTTTTTTAAATAATTGTAAGAAAATCCATTGTGTCCATTTATAATATTTTGGATCTGTTGTATCAATTTCTCTTTGCCAGTCAAAAGAGTAACCAAGAGATTTTAGTTGTCTTTTGAAGTTAGCAATGTTGTTTTTCGTAACAATTGCAGGATGAACACCTGTTTTAATCGCATAGTTTTCCGTAGGAAGTCCGAAAGCGTCAAATCCCATTGGGAAAAGTACGTTGTACCCTTGCATTCTTTTCTTTCTCGATACTATATCAAGAGCAGTGTAAGGTCTTGGATGACCTACGTGAAGTCCCTGTCCCGAAGGATAAGGGAATTCAACCAAAGCGTAATATTTGGGTTTGTCTAAGCCCGTTTCGGCATGAAAACATTGTTCCTTATCCCAAATATCCTGCCATTTTTTTTCTATTTCTTTAAAGTTATAATTCTCCATTTATTTCTCCTTGTTTATAACTGTTTCGATTTTACATTAACATTTTTATTATAGTTAATTTATGGTACTTAAGTCAACAAAAATTATTATTTTTGTACCTAAAAACACATCCTTTGGCAAAAGATATTAATCTTTCTGTCGGATGTGTTTTTTCTTCCTTTCGTTTTCCTGTATTTAATTAACTTGCGGGAAGTTTATACCGCTGTTTTATCTTAAAGAAACGATAAAATAACCTTACCTCTTTTTGAATTATAAATCACGGTTAAAATATTTTTTATATCTCTTCCCCGTCGTCCTCATCTTCCTCTTGTATTATTCCTCTCTCCAAAGCCCTGTCGTGTACAAGATGCAAAAGCTCTATCTCCCCTTCAACCTCAGTCTCATAAGGGTATCTTCCGGCTATTATTTCAAAAGCCTCAAGCTCTGATTCTGCCGCTTCTTCGTCTTTGTTGTAAAACAGCTCGTAAGCGTAAAGCTGTCTTCTTCTTGCCACATAATACTTCTTCGTGGTGTTTATATATCTCTTCAAATCTTCGTCATATATCTCATCAATGACACTTTCTTCCTCTCCATCCAAAAGAGCAAGGAACAAAAGCTCACACTTAAGCTCGCTTTTATGAACGCTTAACATCTCCTCCAGATTATCCAAGGAATAATTGATAAGCTCTCTCGCCTCATCAAACTCCCTCTTGTCTATCAGATAGTTGCACCTGAAAGAATACATTACGCTCACAAGAGGGTTCTTGCAGTCCGAGTCGTAACTTTCAAGGTCAAACAACCTTTCGTCCATATCCTTAAACCTTACCCCTTTTGTAAGAAGCCCGTTGATTCTAAGCTGATTGTAAAGAGCTTTCTTCGATATCTTGTCCTCGTCCAAATAAAGAGCGTTTGCTCCGTCGTTGGCAATCCCTCCGATTTTTCTCGGTATTCCGTTAAGAAGCGCAAAGTAAAGCCCAAGAGCCGTACCTATAATAAACCCTTCCGAAAGAATGAGGATATAAGGAAGACTTACATAGAGTAAAAAGCATATAACCGCAAACAAAACATTGAAAATCGCTCCGCCGAAATTGTATAAGAAATACGGGAAATCATAGTCCTCTCCGCACTCAGGCGGTATCATCAAACACTGCCCCCCTGTACCGGGAATGTTGTATCTCTTATATGTCATTCTGCCGTCGTTTTTTATAAACATCATGCTGCCTATTCTGAAAGAAGCAAACTTGTATCCCGACAAAAGTCCGAAAACGAGATGTCCCCCTTCATGCACGATAATCGAAACGTAGGAAAGTACACTCGCCCATACAAATGCAAAAATTATGCTCTCTATTCCATGAAACACTCCCACTCCTTTAAACATAACCATTCCTATTATCACCGCAACGGAAAGCACTAAAACCAAATTCGGAAGCATATCGAAATCTCCCCTGCCTCCTGCGTTTTCATAAACCTCTTTACTTTCTCTCTCTTCAGCCGCCTCTTCTTCTGTAACTTTTTTCTCTTCGTAAAAAGAGCTTTCTTCTTCTCTTTCCTCTTCTTCAAAAGAAAAATCTTCCGCTTTCTTCTCCTGAATGTCTTTACCTGTAAAAAGGAGACTGTCCTTGTCGATGTCTTTTTCCTTGTTTAAAATGTTCTCATCATCCGTCAAATAAGGCATAAGATAATCGTCAAAAGTTTTTATTTCTTTGTTTTTATCTTCTTTCATTTTTTCACCGTCTGTATAAAATTTGTTAGCTATATATTAACACACTCCCCTTGCTTTTTAAAGAATAAAAAAGATTTTTCAGATTTCGCGCTAATACCCTATTAAGGGGAGTTGCCCCTTATA
>NZ_JAHZIA010000048.1:9382-9797 GCF_019420015.1 Anaerofustis sp. | reverse complement strand
GCATATTTTCATTTTCTTTAAATTCCCATGTTCCTATAAACTGTATATAACCTTCGTTATTTAAATTATCAACACTGGATAATTTACTGTTAGCATCATATCCCTTAAATACCCACATACCATCTGAAACAGTAACTGCTGTCTTGTTTGGTTGGATTGCATCGATTGTTGCACCTTCTATATATTTGTTGTCATCCACAGGAAGCAAATCAGTTACTTCTTTTGGAAGTTTTTGTTTGTTTGTTCCATTTACAAATTCATAAATAACAGGATATTTTTCTTTTTGTACATAAGTCATGTAATTTAATTGATCATTAGCTTGACTTTTACCAATAACCAAACCATCTTTCATGTAGGTGCTTGGAATATATAATTGTTGATATTCGGCATTTTGAGCTGCTTTTATTCCACCTGC
>NZ_JAHZIA010000048.1:0-9372 GCF_019420015.1 Anaerofustis sp. | reverse complement strand
CTTTATTTTGTGCATCTTCTATAACACAATCTTCACTTGTAATAGAAACACTATTTTTTCGTGTAATGTTCTTAAGCGGTTTTATAACATCGATAACTCGATTACTTGGAAGATAGACGTCATTGTCTTTATTAACTAGAGCTTTTTCACCAATATTTAATTTGCTGTTTTGATAAATACCGTCACTACCTTTGCCTTTAGTTGCAGTGTTGGACTTGACTGCTCCTCCAAGTATAGTACAAGTAGCAGTTTTATTGTTCCAAGCAGGACTATCAATATATATACCACCTCCATAATGACTAGCATTATTGTGACTTATTTCTCCAGATTTCATAGTCATTTCTGAAGCATATAAATATGCACCTGCGCCCCCAGCTGCTTTATTTTTTGAAATAACAGTATTTTCTAGATTGATTTTTGAGTTAAACACTCCGTAAATAGCTCCTCCTTGGGATACAGCTTCGTTATTAGAAATATTTGCATTTGAAATATTAACATCTGTTGCTTCAAAATATGCGGAGATTGCTCCTCCATTGATTGCTTTATTTTCAGTAATGTTTCCACCTGTTATATTAATTTTAATCTTAGGATTGCTTTCGCAACCTTTTGTATAATCTGCAAAACTAGCTATTGCTCCACCTAAACCTTTATCTCCGTTAGAACTGCTATAAGTTGCTTCATTCCCTGAAATGGTACCATTTGTCATTGTGAAACTTGTTTCACCTTTAATCTCATATGCAGGTGCTCCTGAAATGTCTGCGTAATTACGCAAACAAATAGCTCCACCATAATGACCTGCAAATGAATTCTTATTATTAGCAGAGTTATTGATAATCGAGCCACCTTTCATAGTCATAGAAGATGCAATTACTGAAACTGCGCCGCCAGTAACAGCATGATTGTTACTGATGGTTCCACCATTCATGATTAATTCAGAATGATTTTCTAGATTAATTGCTCCTCCGTAAATTGGAGCTTCTTTCTTTTCTACTGTTCCGTTATTTTGAATCGAAGCACCTTTGTTTATAGTTATTTTATTATAACTATTAGCATTAATTGCACCACCATAACCTCCTGAGTTAATATTATTTTCAAGAATTGCACCTGAGTTTAATACTAAAACACTAGAATTAGTTGCATCTCCTTGTGGTTCGCCCATGCGAATTATCGATTCAAATGCATCATCAATAATTCCTTGATAATGACTTCCGTCAATCCGAATATTACTTAAAGTTAATGAAGCTTTATCATTAATTTCTATCATATTCATTGAGCAATTACGCTGTACCTTTGAATTTGGAAACTCTTTTAAGTTCCATATTTCATCTTGCATGATTTCTACATAGCTATCAATTAAAATAATGTCTCCATCTTGAATTAATGATTTTGCTTTTGCAAATGTCTTAACGCTTGATTTTTCTGTAAGTCCATCGTTATTGTCATCACCATCATGACTATTTAAATGGATATATTTTATATTTTTAGGGCTTGCTTTATCAGAATTAGCGCTCTTAACTTTTTGTAATATATTTGCATTATTTTCATTGGTATTCAGCTTATCTTTTTCTTTCAATCCAGATACCTCAACAGGAATTGTTTCTTCTTGTTGTGTACCATCCATTACATAGTTTACTTTAAAATCATATTTCCCATTTTCAGAAACATTGTAAGTAACGACAGACAAATCTTCTGTCTTTTCTGTACCATCTGGCAATGTTGCTTTTTCTAACTGAATATTTTCTGTATCAGTAACCTTTAGTGAAATCGTTACTTCTGTTTTATCTTCGTTCATTTCTTGTGTAAC
This sequence comes from Anaerofustis sp., assembly GCF_019420015.1. Classification (GTDB taxonomy): domain Bacteria; phylum Bacillota; class Clostridia; order Eubacteriales; family Anaerofustaceae; genus Anaerofustis. The sequence goes on along the minus strand of NZ_JAHZIA010000048.1, from coordinate 7,568 downwards.
TTCATATTTAAGTAAAGAAGTAACTTTTTCTTGTGCAAATACAGTTTGAGGTATCATGCTTAATACCATAGCAGGTATAAGCAAATATACCATTAACCTTTTAATTAAGTTCATGTTTATAGTTCCTCCTTATATATTGAAGTCAAATACATTGTAAGCTATATGTAAACCGTAAAAAAGTATACTTTTGTTATAAATAAAAAATATTTCATAACTGAATATAAAATGTAATATAAATACTTAAATTTAATAATATCAAGTAAAAAATCAAAGTATCTTACAATGTATCATCAATGTCACAAATATTATACTTTATATAACAATAAATGTCTATTTTTAATTACATATAATATTGTTTTTTTAATTATTTTATCTATACCTTTATCCCAATCTAAAATGTATTGTGGTTTGTATATAACATCATTAATCATTGTTTAAGAAAAGGCCTTTTATTGTTTTGTAAATTGTAATTTTATTTGTTTTATGAAGTATTTATTAAATGACGTATATTGTAAAGTGTATATTATAAAGCATATTTGAGTTTGAATAATCATAAAAAATAAAAGAACCCTGTTGGGGTTCTTTTGCTATGTATAAATATTTTCTGACCATAAATAAAATACAATTTATTGAAATTACATTCTTAAGGCGGTATAATGATAAAAAAAGATAAGGGATGATTAAAATGATTATTGCATTTACAGGTGCCGGTATTTCAAAACAAAGCAATATACCGACATTTATGGAAAAACCGGAAGTAAGAGAGAAACTGTTCAGAAGTTTTGCGATATCTAATCCTAAAGAGTACAATGAGACTATAAAAGAGTTAAAAGCAAATATGAACGGTGCTGAGCCAAATGATGCTCACTTTGCTCTTTATGAATATAATATACCGATAATTACCATGAATATAGACGGACTTCACAGAAAAGCGGGAAGTGATCCTCTTGAACTTCATGGAGGGTTGCCGGAAGATGATGAGATGGATATAGCTTACACCCTCTACAATAAGCCGGTTCTTTACGGAGACCCTGCTCCGAATTATCAGAAAGCTTATGATCTTGTGTACAGCATGAAAGAGGGGGATGTGTTCTTGGTTATCGGAGCATCTATGCATACTGCAATAGCCGGGGACCTTAGAATGGTAGCAAAAAGCAGAGGCGCAAAAGTGATAGAAATTCAGGAAGATGCTCAGAAAAACGTGAGAAAAATTTTGGAAGAATTAACACAATAAAAATAGTATCTTGGGAAAGAATATTATTATATTGTTTTCTTAGGAGGTTAAATCAATGAAAGATGATTATTTACAAGGAATATTTATGGCAAATAAAAAACTCGGGGTTTTAGGTTGCAGTCAGGATATATTTGCACAACTTGAAAAATACAACGATGAATTTTTGGAAGATATTTTAAGTGCTTTGGTTAAATATACCATGATAGAAACAAACGGGGTTGTAAACAAATTTGCCAGATATGATACCTGTTTGGGAAATATTACAATTTATACAAAAAAAGGGTTTGATGACGAAATTTATACAAATATACTTTTTTCCGGAGAAGTTCTTTAATTTATGAAATATATAAAAACGGATTTTGATATACCTTATTACAATATGGCATTTGAAAATTATTTAATGAGTAATGAAAAATTTCAAGATGATTATATATTTTTTTATATACATCGACCTTCGGTTATAATAGGGAAACATCAAAATACTATAGAAGAAATCAATGAAGAATATATAAAAGAAAATGGTATTGTTGTTGCGAGGAGAAACACGGGCGGAGGAGCTGTTTACCACGATAAAGGAAATCTGAATTTTTCTTTTGTTACAAAGAAAAATGATGATATAGAGGGGATAGATTTTGAAAAATACACGAAGCCTGTCATTTCCGTACTAAACAAACTCGGTGCAAAAGCTTATTTGAGCGGAAGAAATGATATATTGATTGACGGAAAAAAGATAAGCGGAAATGCACAGATGATCGGTAAAAACAAAGTTCTTCATCACGGAACTCTTATGTATGACGTTAATGTAGAGGCTTTGGTGAATGCTCTTAATGTAAATAAGGTGAAAATCGAATCCAAAGCGATAAAATCAGTACGAAGCAGAGTTTGTAACATAAAGGATAAAATAAACAGAGAAATTGATATATATGATTTGCGGGATTTGATATTGGATGAAATTTTTGCAAGCATGGACATACAGCTTTACGAACTGGATGAGGAAGATATTAAAAATATAGAAAATTTGGTTAAAGAAAAATACGGTACATGGGAATTTAATTATGGTTATTCTCCTGCATTTACCGGAAAAAACAAAATTAAAATTGAAGGCTGCGGATTAATAGAAGCGGTGATGAATGTTAAAGAGGGAAGAATCAAAAATATTAACATAAGAGGCGATTATTTTTCTTTAAAAGAAACGAGTGAACTTGAGAACATATTGACCGGATTAAGGTATAAAAAAGAAGATGTGGAAGATGTCTTTAAGGATATTGACATAGGGGAATACATATTGAATCTTACGAATAAAGACTTTATATCTTTGTTGTTTAATTAAAGACTATTAAATAGTCTTTTTTTATTTGCATTACATAAATATATAAATATAAAATATTCAATTATTAAGATTTTATTGTAAATTGCTTAAAATGCGATAAATTTTTACAATTTTTTTTATATTTGATTAAATTTGTGATATCATATGAATATTAATGAGGAGGGGTTCAGAATGAAAATCAGACTAAAAAATAATGAGAACAGAGTGAAAGTATGTAAAAGCGGTTTTAGTTTTACAACTTTGTTTTTTGGGGCTTTTGTTCCTCTGTGGAGAGCTGATTTTAAATGGACCATGGTTATGTTTGGCTCGCAGTTTGTAGTTAATTATATTGTTGGGAAGTTTCCTGTTGTTACTTCCGTTACCTCATTTTATAGATTTGCGTGTGTATATTTTGTTTTGAATTTTATATTTGCATTAATTTATAACAAGATATTTATAAAAACGCAGTTACTTTGCGGTTTTGTCGGATATGATAAAGAAAATGAGGAAAAGCTTGAAGCAAAGAAAATTGTTGTTACCAAGGAAGAAATAGAACAGTACAATAATAAGTTATCGGAAAAAGCCAAGAAGAGAGAAGAAAAAAAGCTTCTTAAACAGGAAAAGGAAAAAGAAAAGCTAAGAGAAAAAAGAGAGAAAAAACAGCGTGCAAAAGACGAAAAAGAAGCTATAGATAAAGATAATAATAATGCCACTGACAATAAAAAAGAAAAAGATTCAAAAGAAGAATCCTTACAAGAGGCATAAAATTCTGTAATTAAATATAATATTTAAAAAGAAGCAAAGTTCTGCTTCTTTTTATTTGTCATAAAGATTTTGCTAGATGGCATACTTTGTTTAGATAAATAAGGCGCAAGATAACTTTTAAGTAAAGAGTATATACTTTTATGGAAATAATCTATATATTATAGTTGAAATAAAAAAAGAAAGTCCTTATAAAAGAACTTTCTTTTTATTTTTAGACTCCCAGTTTATTTTGTCTGATTAGTTCCGTAGGAGTAAAATTATGCTTTGGTGTATATCCCGGGATAGGCATTATATTTTCATGAAATGCGTCTATAATCCAATCCCTTTGAGGGAAGAAATTATGATCGAGTTCATGGGCAGGAGTAATCCAGTTTTTTGCTCCAACGATAACAGGAGGACCATCCAAGTAGTCAAAAGCGAGTCTTGTGATATTGCTTGCAAAATCCTGTAAGTAAGATCCTCTTTCGCATGCATCGGAAGCAAGGATTATCTTACCTGTTTTCTTAACCGATTCTATTACTTTTTCATAGTTAAACGGAACAAGACTTCTTGCATCGATTACTTCTGCACTTATTCCATATTCTTCAAGCTTATCTGCTGCTTCAAGAGCAGTGTATAATGTAGGTCCGATTGTAAGGATTGTAACATCCTTTCCTTTTCTCTTTATGCTCGGTTCACCAAATTCTATTTCATAATAACCTTCAGGAACGCTTTCTTCAAATTCCTCTCCTTTATCGTACATCTTTTGACTTTCGACAAATATAACCGGATCTGTTCCCCTAAGAGCAGAATTCATAAGACCTTTTGCATCATAAGGCGTATTCGGATAAACTACTTTGAGTCCCGGAACATGAGTACAAAGTCCGCTCCAATCCTGTGAATGTTGTGCGCCGTATTTATTACCGGTAGGAAGTCTTAATATTACAGGAATTTTAAGAACTCCCGCACTCATTGCGTGCCATTTTGCCATTTGATTAAATACTTCGTCTCCGCATCTTCCTATAAAATCGGCGTACATGAGTTCTGCTATAACTCTTCCTCCCGCCATTGCATAACCTACAGCCGTACCGACTATGGCAGCTTCGGAAATAGGAGAGTTGAATAATCTGTGGTAAGGAAGAGCTTCGGTTAATCCTCTGTATACGGCAAAGGCTCCGCCCCAGTCACGGCATTCTTCGCCGTAAGCTATAAGAGTTGAGTCGTTTTTATATCCTTCAACTATTGCTTCAAATAAACCATCTCTTATTTGGAAAACTTTGTTTTTGGATACTTTTTTGCCGTTTTCGTCGTATGCACTTCTTACTTTTCTTTCTATTGCTTTTATTCTTGGGTTATCTTCAAGGTTTATTTCAGGAACTCGGCTTTCATCTCTATTTACTATCTTTTCATTTGAAAACATAATATTTTCCATGATTTCAGGATGATTGTCGAGATCCATTCTTGGAGATATTACCGGATCAATTGAAAGTTTAACTGCTTTTTTAATATCTTCTCTTACGGCAAGTTCAATATTTTTCAAATCTTCATCTGTGCATATTCCTGCTTCAATCATTTGATTCCCGAAATCGATTATTGAATCCTGTTCTTCCCATGCGGCTACTTCTTCTTTTGTTCTATAGGTCGATGCATCTGAAGGAGAATGTCCTGAAAATCTGTATGTTACAACTTCCAAAAGAACAGGTCCTTCTCCGTTTTCTACTATTTTTCTTTTTCTTCTGTATGCATCTATGACAGCCAGTGGATTGTATCCGTCGACTCTTTCTGCATGCATCTGATTAGGAGTAACACCGGCCCCCAGTCTTGCAACCATACCGTAAGCCATTGTTTCACCTTTGGTTTGTCCGCCCATTCCGTAACTGTTGTTGAATACATTGTAAATTATAGGAAGTCCACCGTTGAATCCGTCTTCCCATAATTCTCTGAACTGATCCATAGAAGCAAAGTTCATCGATTCGTATACAGGACCGCAGCCTATTGCTCCGTCTCCGCAATTGGCAATTACTATACCTTTTTTCTGATTTGCTCTTTTGTACAGCGCCGCTCCCGTTGCTATAGGAGCAGAACCTCCTACAATGGCATTGTTCGGATAAAGCCCGAAAGGCAAGAAGTATGCGTGCATTGAGCCTCCAAGTCCTTTTGAAAATCCTGTTTCTTTTGCGAATATTTCTGCTAAAAATCCGTATAGATAAAATTCTCTTGCTATATCTTTTACATCAGTTGATTGTGTATTTTCTTTTATTATTTTATAAATTCTGCCGTCATCAAAATCTTCCATTATTTTGGTTAATTCTTCATCACTTAATTTTTCTATGGCAGATAAACCCTTCGCCAAAACTTCGCCGTGAGAACGGTGTGAGCCGAAAGAATAGTCGTTGATTGTAAGATCATATGCCTGACCTACATATGCGGCTTCCTGCCCTATGGCAAGATGTGCAGGTCCCGGATTATTGTATTCCATTCCTTCGTATTCGCTTCTCGTTTTTATTAAGTTAAGCATTGTTTCAAATTCTCTGATATACCACATATCTCTGTAAATTCTTTTAAATTCATCCACAGAAAATTCATCTAAAACATCTTTTACTTTTTTTTGATAGTCATTAACTTTTATATCTTCAAACTTTATTGTGCCTTTTTTTCTGACTTCATTTGGATCAACATATAAACTTTTTGTCATTTTACTTTCTCCTTATATAGTGAATACAGCCTCTCTTATTATTTCTCCGACACTTGGGTGAGGGAAAACGATTTTCTTTATTTCTTCAATATCCATTTCACTCTCAACCATGGCTGCCGCCGCAAGTATAATTTCGCTGGCGTAATTTGCTATTATATGTACCCCTATGAGGGTGTTCCATTTTTTATCTACTACGATTTTTATAATTCCGTTTCCTCCCTCGTTTTCTGCAACATATCTTCCGGAATACTGCATAGGAAGTTTCTTTACAATTACATCCAATCCTTTTTCTTTTGCGCTTTGTTCGCTTTCTCCCACAGAAGCTATTTCCGGATTGGTATAAATAACGCTTGGAACGGCTTTGTATTTCATTCTGTCCTTTCTGCCCATTATGTTATTAACGGCAACTTCTGCTTCTCTGTATGCCGTGTGTGCAAGCATAATTCCCCCGACACAGTCTCCTACGGCATATACATTCGCCACATTGGTTTGTTGTTTTTCGTCTACTTTTATACATCCTTTTTCGGTATATACATTCAGATTTTCAAGACCTATTCCGTTAATATTGGCTCTCCTTCCTATTGATAACAACACCTTATCGGCGCTAATCTTACTTTCCTTACCGTCTTTTTCAAAGTAAACGTTTTTGTCTTCTATTTTTGTGACTTTGGATTCGAGGTTAAATTTAATGCCTTTTTTTTCATATTCTTTTTTTAGTATATCGGAGATGGTTTCATCTGTAGGTCCTGCTATTTTATTCATCATTTCTATAACGGTTACTTTGCTTCCTATACTGTTAAAATAACTTGCCATCTCAAGACCTATAACTCCTCCGCCTATTACGATGAGTTCGTTTGGTACTTCTTTTAGTTTGAGTATTTCCTTGTTAGTAATTACAAACCCTTCTTCAAGACCTTCTTTTACACCCGGAATAGGAGGTTTCACACTGTCAGATCCCGTTGCAATAATTAAATATGTACTTTCTTTTATTTCACCGTTTACTTCTACTTGAATTTTACCGTCTTTTTTCTCTTTTATTTCGGCATTTCCCATAACCACTTCAACTTTCTTTGATTTTAATGTCATAGAAACTCCTCCGACAAGAGTCTTTACGACTTTATCTTTTCTGTCGATTACGGCGCTATGGTCTATGCTTATCTTTTCTGTCTTTATACCGTATTTTTCTCCGTGAAGTGCTCCGTCATAAAGTTTTGCGGAATATAAAAGTGTTTTTGTGGGGATACAACCTTCGTTTAAACATACTCCGCCAATATGTTCTTTTTCGATAAGCAAAGTCTTTTTGCCTTCGGCGGATATCCTTTCGGCTGCAAGATATCCCCCCGGGCCTGCACCTATAATGATTACATCATACATAAAAAACTACCTCCTATTTAGCAAGCAAAGCAGAAAAATTTTCTAGCGCTTCGCATAAATCTTTTAACAATCTTGCCGCATCTGCTCCGTCAACAGCTCTGTGATCACATGTGAGAGATAAATTCATTGCTTTGTAAGGAATAATATTTCCATCCACAACTTTTATTTTATCTTCTAGTCCACAAACACCGAGAATACCTGTTTGAGGTGGG
>NZ_JAHZIA010000047.1:76597-97503 GCF_019420015.1 Anaerofustis sp. | reverse complement strand
CCATAGTTCTTCATCTAGGGACATTACTTGCCGTTGTTGTAGCTTATTATAAATCCATATGGAACATGATAAAAGAATTCTTTTTAATGATTGGAGATTTGGTTACTTTAAAAGGACCGAATCTTGATAAAAGTAAATACAGAAGATACATAGTTTATATTCTTGTAGCTTCTGTTCCTGCAGGAATTGTCGGAGTATTGTTTGAGGATTTTATAAGTGAAAAATTCGGATCTTTGATTGTAGTAGCAATAATGCTTTTAATTACGGGAGTGTTGCTTGTTCTCGGTGATGTACTGGGAAAAAGAAACACAAAAGAAATTCAGCAACTCGGACCAAAGAAATCTTTTATAATAGGTATATTTCAAATGTTTGCAATAACTCCCGGTATCTCAAGATCGGGTTCTACCATTGTAGGAGGACTTCTTTCCGGGCTTAAAAAAGAAGAGGCTGTTGAGTTTTCTTTCCTTATGTCTATACCTGCCGTGCTCGGGTCTTTGCTTTTAAAGATTAAAGATATTTGGGCTATAGGGGCGTCTACATCTTTTGCTCCTTTGATAATAGGTTTCTTGTGTGCGGCAATAATAGGATATTTTTCAATAGTACTTCTAAACAGTATTGTTAAAAAAGGTAAATTGTATTATTTTTCTATATATTGTTGGATAGTTGGACTGGCTTTGATAATATATAACATATTAATAAGATTATAAAAAAAGACACTTTAAACAAAGTGTCTTTTTTTATAATTCATAAATATAAGAAATTATGTCTTCATAAGTATTGTCTTTTTTCAAATATCCCTTTGGAATTACTCCGAGCTTTTTAAATCCTAAATTTTCATATAAATGTATTGCATTTTTATTGGATTTTACAACTGCGTTAAATTGTAATATTTTAAAATTTAATTCTCTTGCTTTATTTAAAGAATGTATTACCAATTTTTTTCCTATGTGCTGTCCTCTTATGTTTTTGTCTACAGCATAACTCGCGTTTGCTATATGTGCGCATCTTCCTATGTTATTCGGATGTAATATATAAAGTCCGACAATTTGCCCGTTATATTCTGCCACTGCGGTAAAACTTTGAGATTTGAAAAAAATCTTTCCGTCTTCTATCGTTAATGTTTCCTTTTGAGGAAAAGCATCGGCTTGTATAACTATTTCATTCCAAATATTTATCATTTCATTAGTGTCTTCTGATTTAAATTCTCTTATCTTAATTTCCATTTTATCAATTTAATAATACGGTTTATTCCACATTCCAAACCTTATTTAGATTTATTTTGCTTTCTTTCAATATTTTTTTTGCGTTGTTCCATTTCCCGATATCATTCGGGCAATGGGCATCACTGCCGACTGCATATTTTATATGGATGTTGTTCTTTTCGATTAGTTCAATGTCTTTGGCGCTTAGTTTACTTTGAGTGTTGTTAATTTCCAATATAACATTGTTTTTTTCGGCTTCTTTTGCCAGTTTTATAATATCGACAGGTCCTCTTGTATCGGGGTGTGTAATCATTGTAAGGGGGTATTTTTTTATTGCATTTATCAGTGCATTTGTATTTATTTTGGTTTGTCTTTTTTTGAATATACCGAACTTACAATATAGGGTATTCATTATTTGCAAATTGAAAAATGCGCTTGGATTTTTTGGTATTGACATTAAGTGAATTCCGCAGTAAAGAACCTCTATAATATCGAGAAGCTCTTTGTCGACATCGAGATCTCCTTTTGTTGATATTATATTTGCCTCAAGTCCCATTAAAATTTCCATATCCGGATATTTTTTTCTTAGTTCGATAATTTCGTCTTTCATTCTTTTATACGTTGCATTTGTATTTTTTCTTGCAACAACGTGTCCCGGACCGTGTTCACTTATAATGATTTTTTTGATACCCTTATTTTTTGCCGCTATGATGTTTTCTTCAATAGTTCCTGTGCCATGAGAGTAAACCGTGTGGCAATGAATTTCTGCTGTTAATTTCATTATGATATTCTTTCTTCTATCCTTTCTAAGATGAAAGAAGCAATTTCATCACTTTTAATGCTTTTGACTTTTTCTCCTTTTTCAAAGAAGACTGCATTTCCGTCTCCGCACGCAACACCCATATCTGCTTCTTTTGCTTCGCCCGGTCCGTTAACCGCACATCCCATAACCGCTACTGTAATCGGCTCTTTTATATGGATGGTTTTTTCTTTTATCTCTCTTACTATTGAAAGGGTATCTGTTTTGCATCTTCCGCATGTAGGGCATGATACGATTCTTACTCCTTCTTTCAGAAGTCCCAAACTTGTCAATATTTCTTTTCCTACCGTTACTTCATCTGCACTTTCTCCTGTGAGAGAAACTCTTATTGTATCTCCTATACCGTCTTTTAACAAACTTCCAAGACCTATGCTGGAGCGGACGATGCCTCCAAGTTCAGCACCTGCTTCTGTAACTCCCAAGTGCAAAGGATATGAATATTTTTCTCTGAATAATCTGTTTGCATCAATTGTTGTACTGACATCGCTGGATTTAATTGACAATATGATATTGTCGTATCCGAATTCGTTAAAATACTCTATACTTCTGTATGCACTTTCAACAAGGGCTTCTGGAGTTGGATGTTTGTATTTTTCGAGTAAATCTTTTTCTAAACTTCCGGAATTTACACCTATTCTGACCGGGATATCATAGTCTTTTAAGCATCTTACAACTTCTCTGACTCTTTCTTTCCCTCCTATGTTTCCGGGGTTTATTCTGACTTTGTGTACTCCGTTTTTTATTGCTTCTATTGCAACTTTATAATCAAAGTGTATGTCGGCAACAAAGGGTATGTTTGTATTTTTTATAATTTCAGGGATGATTTTTGCCGCTTCCATGTTAGGTATGGTTCCTCTTATGATGTCGCATCCCATCATTTCCAATTTGTTTATTTCGTTTATTATACCTGTACAATCGGTAGGAGGGAGCTTTAACATCGATTGAACCAGTATAGGATTTCCTCCTCCGATTTTTTTATTGCCTATTTTTACTGTATTTGTTTTTTTCATTTTCAACTCCTAGAACAGCTTTATTACATCTTGTACCGCAACAAAAACAGCCAACCCCATTAGTAGTACAAAGCCTACGAAATGTATCATTCCTTCTTTATCCCTGTTGATAGGGGAACCTTTTATCATTTCTATTATACAAAATAGAATTCTGCTTCCATCCAATGCAGGAATAGGCAGTAAGTTGAATATCCCGATGTTTATAGCAAGAAGCGCTGTTATATTAAGGATAATAATAAAGCCTGCACTTAAAGCTTGGTTTATTATGCTAGCTACTCCGATTGGACCGGAGAGCTGGTTTATTCCTATAACGCCTCTTATTAAGTCTATAAGGGCTTTAAAAGTTAAATATATATAAGTACCGAATGCTTTGAATGCATTGGTTATTGTGCCTATAAAGCTTTTTGAATAGGTTGGGTTTATACCTATTTGATATGAGTTTGTTTCATTATTTTTTTTAGGGGTTACTTTAGATTGTTTTATTTGTCCGTCTGCAGTTTTATATGTTATATTAAGTTCTTTTCCTTTGGAATTATTTATACTGTTTGATAAATCATTCCACTCGTTTATTTTTTTATTATCTATTTGTGTTATGGTATCTCCGCTTTTAAGTCCGGCTAAATAAGCAGGGGAGTTATCCAAAACATTACTTAATGTTGTTGTCGGTTCTGTCCCTGCGATACCGTAAACAATCATCAGTATTATTATTGCCGTGAGTAAATTCATTCCGGCTCCTGCAGCCAATACGAGAATTCTTTTGAAGGGTGATATTGAATTGAGAGAACCTTCTCCGAGTTCGTTCTCATCTTCATCTTCTCCGTACATTTTACAGTATCCTCCTATTGGAAGAAGCCTTATAGAATACAACGTTTCGTCTTTCCCTTTTCGTTTAAAAATAAGTGGTCCCATCCCGATAGAAAATTCTTCTACGATGACACCACATTTTTTTGCCACAATAAAGTGACCGAATTCATGAGTTGTTATTAATACTCCGAATATAATCAAAGTAAATATTATTGTTGTTATTAAGTTCAAGTTAATCTTCTCCTAAAATGTAAGCATATTTAGCACAATGTATACATAAAAGAATGTTCCTGCCAAAGAAAACAACATTCCGTCTATTCTGTCTAAAACTCCACCGTGTCCCGGAATGATTTTACCGTAATCTTTGACATCAAAGGTTCTTTTAATCATCGAAGCAGTCAGGTCTCCGAATTGACAAAGTATACTGTTTATTATTGCCATTATTATACAGTCTATTAAGGAAATGTCAAGAATATTATAATTTGTATATATAAAATATAATATTATCCCTGCTAGTACTCCGAAAATCAACCCGAATATACTGCCTTCTACACTTTTTTTTGGGCTTATCGGAGGGCATAATTTATGTTTGCCGAACTTTATTCCAAATAAAAATGCAAAAGAATCAGTTGCGACTGAAATCAGTATTGCAAATATGATCAATGCTAATCCTGTATGGTTTAGTTTATTTAACAGCATAATCATAAAAGATAATATCAAAGATATATACAGTATTCCAAATACTCCGTAAATTGTAGTTTGTGAATGATATTTTTTATTTGAAATATTTATGATTGCAATTAAAACCATTATTATCGGAATAGACGGGATAATCAATTTTGAATTTACTGCTGCGAATATAAGCATTAATGTTCCAAGTATGATATATAAAACCTTGGAAATTTCCAAATGATGTTTCCCTTTATCTATTACATTTATATATTCATATAGTGAAATTGCATTTATCAAAAAAGCCAGAGCTACAAATGCTTTATTTCCTATTAAAATTGCTAAAATTAAAAGTAAAATTAATACTATTGAACTGATTAATCTTTTTGACAATTTATTTCACCAATCCTCCGAATCTTCTTTCTTTATGTTGGAAAGAGTAAATGGCTTTATGTAATTCTTCTTTATTAAAATCAGGCCAAAGAGTATCGCAAAAATATAATTCACTGTATGCAAGTTGCCATAATAAAAAGTTGCTTATTCTTATATCTCCGCCCGTTCTGATTAATAAATCAACTTCAGTATTTTCACTGTTGTATAAATATTTGCCGAATGATTCTTCAGAAATGTCATCAGCATTAATTCCCTCTTTTATAATTTGTTTTGTAGCATTTACAATTTCGTTTCTTCCGCCATAATTAAGTGCTATGTGAACATGAAGACCTTTTCCGTTTTTAGTCTTTTCCATTGTTTCTTTTATGCTTTCGAGGGTTTTATCTGGAAGAGCTTCTATATCTCCGATAAAATCCATTTTTACATTTTCCTTAATTAGGTCGTCGGTTTCTTTTTTTAGATATTCGACCACAAGATTCATTATTGTCGTTACTTCGTCTTGAGGTCTTTTCCAATTCTCAGTAGAAAAAGCATACAAAGTTAAATGTTTTATATTTAAATTATTTACATCTCTTATTATTTCTTTTACGGTTTTTGCTCCGAATTTATGTCCAAAGCTTCGGATTTTTCCTTGTTGTTTTGCCCATCTGCCGTTTCCGTCCATTATTATTGCAAGGTGTTTGGGCATGTTATCTTTATCTAGTTTTAAACTATTCATATTTTTTATTCCTTCAAATAAAGATTTTATATGGTAGTGATTTCTTTTTCCTTAGCTTTAACTTTGTTATCTATTTCTTTGACGTATTCGTTTGTTAATTTTTGAATTTCATCTTCAAAATCTTTTAAGCTATCCTCTGTAAGTTCTCCGTTTTTTTGAGCTGCTTTTAAATCGTGTATAGCATTTCTTCTTATGTTTCTAACCGCAACTTTAGAATTTTCGCCTTCTTTTTCTGCGATTTTGCATAATTCCTTTCTTCTTTCTTCAGTAAGTTGAGGAATTGAAAGTCTTATTACTTTTCCGTCATTTGAAGGGTTTAATCCAAGATCTGAATTCATGATTGCTTTTTCGATTAGCGAAAGAGCAGATTGATCCCAAGGCTGAACCGTAAGCATTCTTGGCTCCGGAGCCGATATGCTTGCCATTTGGTTAACAGGGGTAGGGGTTCCGTAATAATCAACAACTATTCTGTCAAGCATTGCAGGGTTTGCTCTTCCTGCTCTTAATGCATTAAGGTTAGATTGTAAATTCTCAACGGCTTTTATCATTTTTTCTTTTGTTTGATTTTGTATTTCTTTAGTCATTGTAATTTCTCCTTTATTTTATTATTGTTCCGATTCTTTCTCCACATACAACTTTTTCTATGTTTTCAGGTGGATCTATTGCGAATATAAGTAGTGGAATATCGTTGTCCATACAAAGTGATGCAGCTGTCGAATCAATTACTTTAAGCCCTTGATCTAAGATGTCAAGGTAAGTTAGTTCGTCGTATTTTATTGCATCGTCAAATTCATTAGGGTCTTTGTTATATACTCCGTCTATGTTTTTAGCAGATAAAATAGCTTCTGCTTCAATTTCCGCAGCTCTTAGAGAAGCGGCTGTATCGGTAGAGAAGAAAGGATTTCCGGTCCCTGCCGCAAATATTACGATTCTTCCTTTTTCCAAATGTCTTATAGCTCTTCTTCTGATATAACTTTCGGAAATTTGTCTCATTTCTATTGCACTTTGAACTCTTACTTGCAAATCTAATTGTTCAAGACTGTCTTGAAGTGCGAGAGCATTCATTACTGTAGCCATCATACCTATGTAGTCTGCGGTTGCTCTGTCCATTCCTTCTCCTGTTCTTCCTCTCCAGAAGTTCCCGCCTCCTACGACGATTGCGATTTCAACGCCCATATCGTGACATTTTTTTATGTGTTCGCTTATCTTATTTATAACCGGGGTATTAAGCCCGAATCTTTTATCTCCGGCAAGCGCTTCTCCGCTTACTTTCAATATTATTCTCTTGTATTTAGGTTCCATAAAATACTCCTATCTATCATTAATCTTATTCATTATATATAATACAATATTTGCTTGAATAAAACAATAAAAAAAGAACACAACTGAGTTAATTGTGTTCTTAAAGTTTTTAATTATTCGCCTAATTGTTTTTGAATTTCTTCAGCAAAGTTTTCTTCTTTCTTTTCTAAACCTTCGCCTGTTTCAAAACGAACGATTTTGTTGATTTTAATATTTGCCCCTGCTTGTGAAATATATTTTTCAACTGTTAAATCTGGGTCTTGAACGTAAGCTTGGTCAAGTAAACATACTTCTTTAAGTTCTTTGTTTAAACGTCCTGTAATCATTTTTTCAATGATATTGTCAGGTTTTTCAGGATGTTCTGTTTTTGCTTGATGAAGTAAAATTTCTTTTTCAGATTCTATATAATCGCTTGGAACTTCTTCTCTTGAAACATATTTAGGGTTCATAGCCGCAACTTGCATAGCTACGTTTCTAAGACAAGTTTTAACTTTGTCATTTACTTCGTCACAGCTTGCTTCTACTACAGCACCGATTTTTCCATTGCCGTGGATATAAGCCGCAACACATCCTTCACTTTCGATTCTCGCAAATCTTCTGATATTTAAGTTTTCTCCGATAACGGCGATTTTTTCGTTTAATGCTTCTTTAACTGTTTTGCCTTCTTCTTTCCAGTTTCCTTCCAAGAATGCATCTAAATCAGCTGCGTTTGAATCTATAACTTGAGTTGCAACATCTTCTACGAAGCTTTGGAAATCTTCATTTTTAGCAACGAAGTCTGTTTCTGAGTTAACTTCCACGATACCCGCAACTTTATCGTCTTTTACTACTACTTTTACAGCACCTTCTGCAGCGATTCTTCCTGCTTTTTTGCTTGCAGCTGCAAGTCCTTTTTCTCTTAAGTATACAATGGCTTTTTCTATATCACCGTCGGTTTCTACCAAGGCTTTTTTACAGTCCATCATACCAACACCGGTTTTTTCTCTAAGTTCTTTGATAAGTTTAGTTGTAATTGCCATAATTATTATAACCCCTTAATTTTTTATTCTTCTGTTGAAACTTCTTCTTCAACTTGAACGTCTTCCATTTGTTCTCCTTGTTTACCTTCTAAAATTGCATTTGAAATTGTAGAAGCGATTAGAGATACGGCTCTGATTGCATCGTCGTTTCCAGGGATAGGATAGTCGATTTCATCAGGATCGCAGTTTGTGTCAACTATAGCTACGATTGGAATGTTAAGTTTTTTAGCTTCAGCGATAGCAATTCTTTCTTTCTTAGGGTCAATTACGAATAACGCTGATGGAAGTTTTTCCATATGTTTGATTCCGCCTAAGAATTTTTCAAGTTTGTCTCTTTGATTTTTAAGCAAAATAACTTCTTTTTTAGGTAAAACGTCAAATGTTCCGTCTTGTTCCATTTCGTTTAGTTCATGAAGTCTTTTGATTCTTTTTGAAATAGTTTGGAAGTTTGTAAGAGTTCCTCCCAACCATCTTTGGTTGATGAAGTGACTTCCGCTTTTAAGAGCTTCTGTTTGAATAGCTTCTTGAGCTTGTTTTTTTGTTCCGATAAATAAAATTTCTCCGCCTTCTTCAGCGATTTCTCTTACAAATTTACAAGCATCGTCTACCAAACCTACTGTTTGTTGTAAGTCGATAATGTAAATTCCGTTTCTTTCTGTGAAGATGTATTTTTTCATTTTTGGATTCCATCTTCTTGTTTGATGTCCGAATTGAACACCTGCTTCCAATAATTGTTTCATTTGAATGTAACTCATTCTTTTTCCTCCTTGGTTTTATCCTCGATATGCCAATTCTGCCCTTTAGGGAACCAAAGAATTAAAAGCATATCTGTGTTTTTTTGTTAACCTTATATATAATATCATAAGCATATTTGATATTCAAGAAAATTTATATGTTTTTTATCAAAAATCCCTTTTTATTAAGGTTTTTTTTGATTTTTGATGATTTTACGGATTAAGTCTTTATTAAATATATAAATTTTTTATTTGTTGTGATTATATAAGTTTTTTTATTTCTTTTATATAGTTTTTTGATTTTTCTTTCGCTTCTTCTTTGGTGTTACCTTTAGAGAGAGCATAAAGTTTTATTTTCGGCTCTGTTCCGCTTGGCCTGCATATAATATTACAGCCGTCTTCAAGTTCATAAAACAATACGTCGGATGCTTCTTCACTGATTTTTATTTTATTCTTTGTACTTGTATCAGTAATTGTATGATTTAGGTAATCCCTTATTTTCACTACTTTTGTTTTGCCAAATATTTCCGGAGGATTGTTTCTCAATTTACTGCTTATTTCCTTTATTTTTTCCGCTCCGTCAACCCCTTTTATATAAATACTTTCTGTTAGTTCGTCAAAATATCCGTATTTATCGTAAAGTGCATTTAAAGCATCAAAAAGACTCATTTTTTTGTCCATGTAGTAACATGCCATTTCTGCTATAATCATCGAAGTTACGATTCCGTCTTTATCTTTTGCGTAACTTCCTTTTAAATATCCTATACTTTCCTCAAATCCGTATATAAACTGATATTTGCCTTCGTTTTCTATTTCATGCATTTTTTTGCCTACGAATTTGAAACCTGTCAATACTTCGTATAGTTTTATGTTGTTTTTTTTACATATTTCATTAACGATATTTGTTGTTACTATACTTTTTGTAGTAGCAAAATTATTTTTAAACGTTCCTTTTTCTTTTTTTGCGTTTATTATATATTCTAAAATTAATGCACCTATCTGGTTTCCTGTTATTGTTTCAAATGTTCCGTTTTGTTTTTTTGCCATTACACCTACTCTGTCGGCATCGGGATCTGTTGCTATTATTATATCTGCGTTGTTTTTCTCTGCAATTTTAACAGCTTCTTGGAATCCTTCTTCATTTTCCGGGTTTGGGGACTTCAAGTCTGGAAAGTTTCCGTTAGGTGTCATTTGATTTTCTACCAAAATAATATTTTTAATTCCTATTTCTTTTAGTACAAAAGGAACAAATTTATATCCACATCCATAAAAAGGAGTATATACGACTTTGAATTTATCGCTGTATTTTTTTGTGTACTTTGTGTATTCACTTTCATTAAGAACTTTTGAAAGATATTTTGTATCTATATCGTTACCTATAATTTTAAGAAGCCCTTGTTCTAATGCTTCGTTTTTGTTCATAGTTTTTATGTTCTTTAGAATATCCGTTTTTTTCATATTGTCATATACTTTTCCAGCCATTTCGGGAGACAGTTGTGCTCCGTCACTCCAATATACTTTATATCCGTTATATTCTTTTGTATTGTGAGATGCCGTAATATTTATACCTGATATCGCTCCAAGTTCCATTATGGAAAATGATAATTCCGGAGTAGGTCTTAAATCATCGAAAAAATATACTTTTATTCCCATTTCACAAAGTGTAAGCGCAGCTTCCATTGCGAATTTTTCGGAGTTGTTTCTTGGGTCATGACTTATTACAACGCCCTTATTTGCCGCATCACTTCCGCTTTCTTTTATAACCTTACCCAAAGAGTATGTCGTATGTCTTATTGTATATACATTCATCATGTTTATACCCGCTCCCATAATACCTCTGAGTCCGGCTGTTCCGAAATTTAACATTTGAGAAAATCTGTACTGTATCTCTTTTTCATCGTTTTTTATTTTTTTTAGTTCTTTTTTTGACTTTTCGTCGATTAAAGGACTGTTTAAAAATCGTTCGTATTCTTTTAAATAGTTCATTTTTATCTCCTTTTACATTAAAGAGTTTAGATAAATCTTTTTTCTTGTTCGTTTATTTATAATTTTTTTGCAAATGCTCTTACTGGCGCACCGTCTCCGTTTTTTATTTTCATGGGAATAAAATAGAAATTATAAAAAACATTACAATTAAGGGCGTCTAAATTTGTTAAATTTTCTACTATCAATATATCATTTGAAAGAAGTGTCTTGTGAGCATCGTTGTTTCCCATGTATGTTGAATCAGGACTTAGCGTGTCTATACCGAAAATACTTATTCCTATATCCTTTAAAAATGTTATGATTTCTTTTGATAGATATGGGTGATGGGTATATTTTTCGCTGTTGAAAAATTTATCGTATCCGGTTTTAAATATTACAAAGTCGGAATTTAAAATATTTTTTTCATAAGATGCCAAGTCGTCTATATAAATTATTTCGTTATTACTCTTTCCGCTTACGTCTACCACTATACCTTTTCCTATAAATTTATTTATGGGATAGTCGTTTATGTCTTTTCCGTTTTCTAGTATATGGTATGGAACATCTAAGTGAGTTCCGCTATGAGAGGATATATGTATTTCGTCCACTTTGCAGCCGTCTTTTTTGTGATTGTAATAGTTTTTTATATATACATTGGGATCTTTAGGGTATATTTGCATATTATCTGCTATTTCTCTGGTTAAATCTATGAGTTGCATTTTGACCTCGCTGAAATTTGATGTATTGTTTCATTAAAGCAATACATTATTATATATAGTATTATTTTATAAATATTTTATCATAAATTTATATTATTTCGGTGTAAAGGAGGATAAAATATTTTAAATCATGTTTTTACTTTTGTTTTATATTAAAAGAGATTATGATAAATGCTTATTTATTAAAACTTTACAATAATTCACTTGTAAATAAAATATAAATAATATAAAATGAAGAAAAGAAATTTTACATTATATTGAATTTATTATAATGTTAATAACGATTTTAAATAAAAAATAATTATATGGAGAATAATATGTATAAATTACTTGCAACTGATATAGACGGTACGCTTATTAATTCAAAAAAAAAATTAACAGACAATACAAAAAAAGCAATATATGAGGCAAACGAAAATGGCTGTATCATCCTTCCATGTTCCGGAAGGGGACCGCTTCCTTTGAGTGTTATAACCGATGAGATAAATCTTGATTTGCCTCTTGCTTGTTACAACGGCGCATTGGTTATAAGAGGAAAAAGCGGAGAGATACTGTATGATAAAGCCATTGATAAAAAAGATGCTATTCTTGCATATAATGAAGGAATAAAAAGAAATGTAGGTGTAATCCTTTGGACCTTTGACAATAAACTTGCCATAAACGGTTGGAATAAATTTACCGAACATTACTTTTCTCTTGCTAATGTAAAAAGAGAAGAAGTGGTAATAATACCGGATAATATGGATATATTTGACGAAAGAATAGCAAAGGTGTTGTGGCAGGATGAAGTCGAAAATATGAGTGATCATGTGGATTATGCAAGGAATTTATTGAAAAATTGTGAGAATAATGCCATTTGTGCGACAAGTCAACCGTTTTTACTTGAGTTTACACATAAAGACGGAAATAAAGCCGAAGCTATAAAACATGTTGCAAAAGCTTTTAATATAGACCATAAAGATACTATCGGTATAGGTGACGGACTTAATGATATACCGATGATAGAATATGCGGCGCTTGGGGTTGCTATGGAAAATGCTCATTGTGAAGTTCTGGAAGCTGCTGACTTGGTTGCTCCCAGTAATGATGATGATGGCGTTGCATACATTATAAATAAATATATGTTAGGAAAATAATAACAATGAAAAGAGCATCGTTGGAAGATTTTTGTAAAAATCTGGAAGGAGAAATCCTCTATAGTGATTTTAGAAAAAATATAAGATTAAATACTCCTTATGTAACACGTCCGGGTATTCAATTAACGGGTTTTTTTGAGTACTTTGACAACGACAGAGTTCAAATCATAGGGAATACCGAGAGTGCATATTTAAAACACCTTACTCCACAGGTAAGAGAGAATAGAATAAGAGCTCTTTTTAAACATGACATCCCATGTGTTGTTCTTACAAACGGTGTGAAAGAATACGATGATTTTGTGAAAATTGCCAAAGAAGAACATGTGATTCTTATGAGAAGCAATTTTAATACAAATCTAAGCATAAATAAGACCGTTGCATTTTTGGAAGATTTATTTGCGCCTAAGATGCAGTTGCATGGTGTGCTTGTGGAAGTTTTAGGGGTAGGAATACTTCTCGAAGGTGAGAGCGGTATAGGTAAAAGCGAGATAGCCCTTGATTTGGTTCACAGAGGTCACAGATTGGTAAGTGATGATTTGGTTGAAGTGAAAAGAACTTCTGCTGTTAACTTAGAAGGATCTTGTCCTGAAGTGCTGCAGTATTTTATGGAAATAAGAGGGGTTGGGATTATTGATGTAAAAGCTCTTTTTGGTATGGGAGCGGTAAAGGATAATGTCGGAATAGAGCTTGTGGTAAGATTGGTTCATTGGAAAGATAATGAGCATTATGAAAGACTCGGAACCGAATATCAAAAAGAAGATATACTCGGCGTTAAACTCGATAAGCTTACCGTGCCTGTAAGACCGGGAAGAAATATGGCTGTAATAATAGAGACAATCGCAAGAAATTATCGTGTAAATGAAATGGATTATAATGCCGGAAAAGTATTCTGCGAAAGAATAGAAGAGTTTAACAATGCAAATGCAAAGAAATTAAAATAAAAAGACTGATTTAATCAGTCTTTTTTTAATATGAATCAAGTATTGCATTATCAATTATATCCATATCATCATTGAATTTGTTTATTTCGATTTTATCGTTATTTTCGTAAGTTGAATAGAAATAAGGGGTTTTTATTTCATTTTCATTTCCATCGAAAATTATTAGTGATAATTCGAATGAGAAAATATAAGGAAGTATTTCATAAAAGTACTTTTTGTCTTTTTTGTACAGTTCATAAATTTCATTTTTATTATATTTTTCCAAATGGTGTTTAAATCCTGTTATCTTTGCAAGTACTGAGTTTAGATAGTCGCTTCTTTTGAATATAAACCCGTTTACTATTACACAAAGTAAAAGCAGATTTAATTGGCACATGAACATTATTCCTACGTTGCTGAAATGAATTACAAAATAAGGAACGCTTATATTTCCGCAAAGTATAAATATGCTTGTTATAAGGGCAGCATATTTTACGTAAGTATCGTTACCTGCTTGATATGCAATTATCAAATGCGATAATAAAGCATACATAAATCCCGCCAATATAAACAGAAGTATAGCGAAGGTTATTCTGAATCTCAATGCTCTGAATGCGAATAGGGAATAAATTACAAAGGATACAATAACCAGTATTGCAAATAGAAAACCGGTAAATTTTCTTAGCTTTCTGGATGTTTTTGTTTCAATATTCTTATCGTTTGAAAATGTATTTCCTATAATAGTTTCCATTTTCTTAAAATATCTTCCGCAACTGTTTGTAATATCTGAGCCTGTAATCTTGTTTTTGTTTCCGATAAAGAGAATTTTAAACATTAACCTTTCAAATTTTGATAATTTATCATCCAAATCTTTTAGTTTTGTTATAACAATATCTCCGTTTATATCTTTAAAAATTTTAAGATATTTTTTTACGGCAAGTGATATGATTAAAGAAGAAAAATGATTGCTTTGCACTTCTCCCGTATCCAAATATCCTATTACGAAACTATCCATTTCTCTTGGTGGATAAAGAGAAGTTTTTCTTTCCACTCTTTTATCCATTCCCCAAATAAAATAAATAACCAAATCGATTATAAGCAGTAAAACAGTGCATAATAAAAGTATAGTAAGAATGTTTGGGGGAAGCTTTTTATATAAAAGCTTTTGTGTTACATAAATAACAACCCCTATAACTATGGCTAAAATCAATAAAATTATACTTTGTTGAACTTTTTCCTTTTTTTGATTCATAATTTTTACCAGCTTCCGCCGCCACCGCCGCCGAAACCGCCTCCTGAAAATCCTCCGCCTCCGGAAAAGCCTCCTCCGAAACCTCCGTCGTTGTTATCAAATTCAACTGCGCTTGCCGTGGAGTCCATGAAGTACATTCTGTTGTACAGGTGTGAAAGCATATAATAATTCCAAAATACATCAGAGTCATGTGATTCATACCATTCCGGTGCGTCAAGTTCTATATCTTTAAATTTGTTCATCCATTTTTCACTTATATCGAGTACAAATGCATAAGGCATTATATCATAAAAATATGATGGATTGTCTTGTACGAGCATTTCAAATTTATCTTTTTCCGTAACAATAAGGAAATCTTTAAATCCTAAAATTTTGCCTATTATACTATCTAAATACACACTTCTTTTATACGTAAGCCCTGCCAAAAAGATTACGATTAGGCTAATTATATTTTGCAGGGTGAATATTATAAAATCTCCTGTAAAAGTGTATAACATAAAAGATAAAACTCCGTATATTATTAATGCTATTAGTGTACATATGACAATACTCATGGATTTCTTTCCGGTAACGCCTGAATGCATGTTGGTCATTGAATATATAATAGTAATATAAAGTATGCCCAAAAATACTGATAAAAGTATTGCTGATATAAAAGAAAGCCATATGCTGTAGAATGTTTGGTATGAGAAATATACTGTATTTATAAATGTAAATACTATGGTAATTCCAAACATAACCCACTGCCATATAGTCGACTTCTTGTTGTCAAGGGATTTTTCTCCGGTGAATTCCTCTGCTAAGTCATCTTTTGCTACGGATATAATATCAGCAAATTTATATTTTAAGCTCGATAATTTAACACTGTTTCTGTTTTTGAATAATCCGTCAAATATGCGTTTTTCAAAAGATTTTGCATTTTTCGGTAAATCTTTTACTTTTGTAAACGTCATTTCTTCTTCGCCTTCTTCTTTTATCTTAAGATACTCTTTTGATGCAAAATATACTATAAGAGAAGTTAAATTTTTTGAGCTTAATCTGCTTGTGGCAATATATCCCATTTCAGCAGGTGTCATTCCGTTTGGGGGATATAATTCTACGGTTTTTATGATTTTTTCGTCTCTTCCGAATTTTATATAAACCAATATTGCCGTTATTAACAGTATAATCGATATTATAAGGAAAATATAATCGAAGACTTTATTGTCATTTGCTGCATTCGCAAAGTATCCGTTTGGAAGTTCTATCCTTACAGTAAGACTTTCGTTTTCGTATAATCTTGAATTTGTATTTCCTTTTATAATGTTGTTTTGAACCTTGTAACTTACATTGCTTTTTCTGCTTCCGTATTTTCCTGACGTAAAACTTATAAGATTAGTGTCGAAATCTTTAGGCATATGTATTTCAAAGGTTACTAAATCTATTGTTGTATCCCAATCATTTCCTATTAGATTATAGTAAACATCATCAAAGTCTTTTATGCCGTCATTGCCGACGATATATCTATATTCGATAATATATCGTTTCTTACCGCTTACATATTCGTCTTCGTCTCCGATTTGGACTTTTATGTCACTTATATTTTCGTCAGTTGAAAAATTACTTCCCTTCACATTTAAATCTTTGATTTTTATTATATGTGTTTTTTTTATGCTCTTTCCGTTTATTTCTCTTGTTGCAGAAGATATTCTCGGTATGGTTCTGAATATTCCGTGTCTTTCGTTTTTGCCAAAGTCCACATCTATGGTTTCTTTTACAGTATAGCTGTTATCTTCATTGACTGTCATCTTTATATCGTAATTGTCAATGGTAAATGCTTCTTTTGCAAAAATGTTGCAAGAAGGAAATATTACCCCGAATATAAATAATAGTGTAAGTGACAGAAGTATTTTCTTTAGTTTTTTCATATTCCCTCTATTCTAACGTTAAAATTGTACTTTTATATTTTCTCTTTCTTCGTCGTTGTTTACTTCAAAAAGTTCTTTTGCTTTAAATCCGAAGATGTTTGCAATGATATTGCTTGGAAATACTTCGGTTTTTGTGTTGAATGTATTTACAATTGCATTGTAATATTTTCTTGAAGATGCTATTTCTTCTTCCATTCTGTTTAGATCAGCTTGAAGAGAAACGAAATTTTCGTTTGCTTTTAAGTCCGGATAATTTTCAGATAAAGCAAACAAAGATTTAAGAGTTCCTGATAGAATATTTTCACCTTCGATTTTTTCGTCTACATTGTTAGCATTCATTGCCATGTTTCTTGCGTTAATAACTTTCTCCAATGTTGATTGTTCGTGTTTTGCATATCCTTTTACTGTTTCAACCAAATTTGGAATAAGATCATATCTTTTTTTGAGATATACATCCATGGTTGCATAGGCCTCTTTTATTTTGTTGTTTAGTTTTACAAAACCGTTATAGCTTGAAATTAAATACATAATTATTACTGCTACAGCTAAAATAACGATAATTAAAGTAATGTTCATTTTTTATGTCTCCTTAATTGTTTTCTTTATATATATTTTATCATATAAATAATAAACTAATTATAGTTTTATAGAAAATTGTTTAAAATATTTAATAAAAAGATTTACTTATAAAAATATTATTTACAAAATCTTTAAAAGGGTATAAAATAACTAAGACAGATTTTGATAAATACATATGAATAGATACATTTTAGGAGGAATTATACAAATGAAAGTTCTTGTAATAAACTGCGGCAGCTCTTCGCTTAAATATCAGCTTATTGATATGAAAGACAATAATGTTTTGGCAAACGGGGTTGCTGAAAGAATAGGAATGAGCGAAGGTATTCTTACTCATAAGCAACCGGGAAAAGATAATGTGGTATTTAATGAAGATATGCCTACCCATAAGGAAGCTCTTCAAATTCTTGTAAAAGCTCTTGTTAATGATGAATACGGTGTTATTGAAAGTTTGGATGAAATATCTGCAATAGGACATAGAATTACTACAGGCGGTGAAAAATACAATTCTTCAATAGAAGCCGATGATGAAGTTATAAAAGGATTGGATGAATGTAAAAATCTAGCTCCTCTTCATATTCCTGGTCAGGTTATGGGACTTCTTGGTTGTAAAGAGGTATTTCCTGGTAAAAAGATGGTTTGTGTTTTTGATACTTCATTCCATAGAACTATACCTAAAGAAGCATATATTTATCCGATTCCATATGAATATTATGAAAAATACGGTATAAGAAAATACGGTTTCCATGGAATATCTCATCAGTTTGTATCGGCTAAAGCTGCAGAAATGATGAATAAAGATATTAAAGATTTAAAAATAATCGTATGTCATTTAGGAAACGGGGCAAGTGTTTCTGCTGTTAAAAACGGAGAATGTATAGAAAACTCAATGGGATTCACTCCTCTTGACGGTTTGGAAATGGGTACCAGAAGCGGCTCTATAGATCCTTCTATAGTTTCTTTCCTTTGCGAAAATGAAAATAAAACTCCAAAAGAAGTAGAAGATATTTTAAATAAAGAGTCAGGTCTGCTTGGCGTGTCAGGAGTATCTTCGGACTTTAGAGATATTACAGATGCTAAAGATAAAGGAAATGAAAGAGCGAAACTTGCTTTTGATATATTTGTTTATAGAGTAAAGAGCACAATCGGTGCATATACTGCGGCTATGAACGGTGTCGATGTTATTGCGTTTACCGGAGGTATAGGTGAAAATGCAAGTGTGGTCAGAGAAGCAATTCTTAAAGATATGGAATTTTTCGGAATTGATTTTGATGAAAAAGCAAATGATGTCAGAGGCAAAGATACGATTATAACAAAAGAAGGTTCAAAAACAGTTTGTATGGTAATTCCAACCAACGAAGAATTGATGATCGCAAAGGAAACTGTGAATATATTAAATAACTAATAAATAGCTAATATTTGATTATAAATTCTTGACAAATAATGACTAAAGCTATATAATAATTCTTACTGTGACGCTAGGAGGTATAAAGTTGATTATAAGACTTAAAAAGATCTTAGATGATGAAGACAGAAGTATTATAGTTGATGAAACTCTTGACGGCTTTGAGTATAAAGATTTTTCGTTTTCACCGATTGAAGTGAAAGGAAATGTCTTAATTGATCTTGATATGTTAAAATTAACCGTTGATATATCTTTTGAATATTCTGCTTCTTGTGACAGATGTTTGGATGATATAAAGAGGAAAGAGGTATTTCCCTTAGTAAAGCAGTATGATATTAAAGAGATAGAAAGCAGTGACAAAGAGGGAATTGACCTTGAAGAAGCTGTAATAGAAAAAATTTTATTAAATATGCCAAGTAAAGTTTTGTGTAAAGATGATTGTTTAGGCCTTTGTCCAGAATGTGGTATAAACCTAAACAAAGAAAGCTGCAATTGTGCGGATAATAAAATCAATCCGAAATTTGCAGCACTGGGAAAACTGTTAAAGGGCGAAGGTGAAAACTAGGAGGTGAATAATCATGGCAGTACCAAAGAGAAAAGTTTCAAAAGCAAGAAGAGATAAGAAAAGAGCAAACAGTTATAAAATTGAAATGCCTACAGCAAGTGTATGTCCAAAATGCGGAGAAGTAAAAGCTCCTCATAGAGTATGTAAAGTTTGCGGGACATATAAAGATGTAACTGTTATTGATGTTGAAGAATAGTATAATATATTTATCCCTTATTACGGGACTTTCGATTTTTTATTAATAAAAAATAGTAACACACCTTAAAATATATTTATTTTTAGGTGTGTTGTTTTATTATATATTTTTTTAATTATTCTATTTTTAATTAATTAGATTTTTATTCTATTTTCTTAATGTATTTTGTGTTTTTGATAATAAAAAAGGGATCCTTATAAAAAAGATACCTTTTATGAAATTAAAATAATAAATAATATTTATCATTTATATTTTATGCGTATTTACATTTCTCTATACTGTAAAGCTTCGGTTAAATGAGAAGAGTTTATATTTTCTTCTCCCTCCAAATCTGCTATCGTTCTTGCCAGTTTTAAAATTCTGTGGTATCCGCGGGCGGATAGGTTAAGATTATCGAAGGCCATTTTCATCAGCTTTTCTTCTTCTTTTCCTATTTTGCACCATTCTTCCATTTTGCTTGGTGTCAACATCGAATTAAAAAGGATATTCGTGCCTTTGTATCTTTTAAGTTGTATTTCTCTGGCTTTGTTTACTCTTTGTCTTATTTCTTTACTGCTTTCTGATGTTTTGCTGTTTAGTCTTAGTTTTTCGTAGTCTTGTCTTGGAACTCTTACTTGAATATCGATTCTGTCAAGTAAAGGTCCCGAAATTTTATTTTTATACTTTTCTTTTTGAGAATCAGTGCATGTGCACCTTATTTTGTCATCTCCGAGATACCCGCAGGGGCAGGGATTCATACTTGCCAAAAGCATGAAGTCCGCAGGATAAGTTATTGATGCGTATACCCTGGATATATTTACGATTCCGTCTTCAATAGGTTGCCTGAGGACCTCCAGTACTTTTTTTTGAAATTCAGGAAACTCATCCAAAAAAAGTACACCGAGATGGGCAAGGCTTACCTCTCCCGGACTTGGTATTCTTCCCCCTCCGATTAAAGATATGTCGGAAATGGTGTGATGAGGACTTCTGAAGGGGCGGGATGTTATCAGTGGGGTTTCCTTTTTTAAAAGTCCTGAAACCGAGTATATTTTAGTAACTTCCAAGCTTTCTTCAAGAGTCATCCTTGGCAGGATAGTAGAAAATCTTTTTGCAAGCATGGTCTTTCCGCTTCCCGGCGGTCCAACCATTAACATATTATGTGCTCCTGCCGCAGCAATTTCCATTGCTCGTTTTACGTTTTCCTGTCCTTTTACATCGCTGAAGTCGAGTTCGTTTTCCTGCTCGTATTCCAAAAAATCGTACTTGTCTGTTTTAATTCCTTTGATTGGTTTTCTGCCGTTGATGTGTGATATTACTTCAAGAATAGTGTTTGCCGGGAAGATATTTATATTATCTATTATAGAAGCTTCTTTTGAATTTTCTTTTGCGACAACTATGTTTGTTATTCCTCTTTTTTTTGCTTCCATTACCATAGGAAGAACACCGTCCACTCCTCTAAGGGTACCGTCCAGGGAAACTTCTCCTATAAATAAATATTTTTCCAAATCTACGGTTGTGAATATCTGAGTTGATGACAATAAAATGCCTATTGCTATTGGTAAATCGTAGAAGGTTCCTTCTTTTCTTATATTTGCAGGGGCGAGGTTTACGG
>NZ_JAHZIA010000047.1:28267-76587 GCF_019420015.1 Anaerofustis sp. | reverse complement strand
ATTTGAAAGCCGCTGTTTTTGATTGCGGCAAATACTCTTTCTTTTGATTCTTTTACCGCAACATCGGCAAGTCCAACTACTGCTATTGATGGCAGAGCTTTACTTATAATATCAATTTCCACACTGACTATTATTCCATCTACTCCGATTATACTTCCTGAATATAATTTGCTGAACATTTTAGTGCCTCTTTTCGTTTTTTTATATTTTATTAGAACGTTAGTTCGTAGTCAATGGTTTTGTCGAAAGTGGTCACATTTTAGTCACAAACTTAATATAAAATTATATTTTTTATGTTATTTTGCATATATATAAAAGTTGTTAATATATTTTTATTATGAAGAAAAATAAATTTTTAAGGATTTTCATCGCATTTTTAAGTGTTGTTTTTATAGGGCTTGTTGTTTTTACACTCATGTTCAATAAAAGTACTTTTCCCATATCGAATATAGAAAAAAACGTGCCGGTCAATATGAAAGAATTATTAAAGAAAGATTACGGAAAGAGTACGTATTATCAGTTAAAGGACGGGATAAGCATAGACTTGGAAAGGATTGTAAATGAAAATTATTTTATAACATATTCTTGGATGAGCGGAAATAAAAGTTCATTTTATCTCGTTTTTTTGGTTGAGAATAAAAACCGAAATCCTATAAGCAACCATAAGATAAATAATTTAAAGGCCATAGATAACCTTGGTATGGAATATAAACCTATAAGTTTCTTTTTCGATGATTATCCCGTAGATGAACCTCTTAAATATAAAGAAACTTTAAATGTCAGATTTCTACCTTTTAACAGTAATGTAAAAAGTATCACGATTACTTTTAACTATAACGGGAATGACTACATATTTAAAAATATCCCGGTATGATTTTAAGGTTTGGCAGTTTTCATATTTATATATTCTATTTGTTTTGCCGCTCTTTTGAGCGGTTTTTTATTTTAATTTGAATGCTATAAATTCTTTCTAATAATAATTTTATCTTTTAAAAATTTTAATATTGTCGGTAAGTACATAAAACTAAAATCCAATATATTTTGTTGTCAAAATATGATAAATTGTACCTTTTGTATTTAATATAATTTTTTATAAGGAGGCATGTTATGTTTTTTAATATAAAAATAGATGAAGTTATAAATATGTTAAGAAGTGATGAAAAAAACGGGCTTACAAGTGAGGAAGCCAAAAGCCGTCTTGAAAAATACGGGGAGAATATAATTATTGAAGAGAAAAAACATACTTTTCTCGATATATTTTTGAGCCAGTTTCAAGATTTCTTGATTTTGGTATTATTGGTAGCAAGTGCAGTTTCTTTTTTCATAGGACAAGCCAGCGATGCTTTAATCATACTTGTCATCGTTTTTGTGAATGCATTAATAGCGGCATTTCAAGAGTACAGAGCCGACGGGGAGTTGGAAGCGTTAAAAGAACTCAGCGTGAATGAAGCTAAAGTATATAGGGATGGACAGGTTATAAAAGTTCCTTTTCCCGAAGTTGTTGTGGGGGACGTTGTTTTTGCCGAAAGCGGAGATTTGATTGCGGCGGACGGGAGAATATTGGAAAGTGTGAATTTAAAAGTGGACGAGTCCTCTCTTACCGGTGAAAGCATACCTGTAGATAAAAACAGCGATATAATAGAAATGGACAAAGTTTCTCTTGCAGACAGGAAAAATATGGTATTTTCATCCGGAATCGTTACATACGGAAAATGCCGATATGTTGTTACTTCAACGGGTATGGATACAGAAATAGGCAAGGTTGCAAAAATGATCAACAGTGAAGATGATACGATTACGCCTATGGCTGAAAAAACTCAGGAGATAGGTACTGTTTTATCGATAGGATGCCTCATTATTTGCGCTTTGATTTTTGCGATAGGATTTTTTCACGGAAATAAAGCTTTGGATATGTTTATGACGAGTATATCTCTTGCCGTTGCGGCAATTCCCGAAGGTCTTCCCAGTGTAATTACGATAGTATTATCCATTGGCGTTACAAGGTTAAGTAAAAAGGGTGCAATTATAAGGAAAATGCATGCCGTGGAGACTTTGGGAAGTGCAAATGTTATTTGTTCGGATAAGACGGGAACTCTTACAATGAATAAAATGAGCGTGGAAAAAGTTTATGTGGCAGGAAGAACAATAGACAAAGAGGAATTTTCCACAAATAAGAGTATTGCATTAAAAATGCTGATGAATATAGCATACGACTGTAATGATGCCAATATCAATTATGATGAAGAAGGAAATGAAATAAAAGTCGGGGATACCACTGAAATAGCGCTTATAGAGCTTGCAAGATGCGGAGGAATTTCGAGGGATAAAAAAGAACGTTTTATGGAACTTCCCTTTGATTCTGCAAGGAAAATGATGAGTAGTGTATACAGTGAAGAAGGTAAGTATATCGTTTATACGAAAGGGGCCAGTGATGTTTTAATAGATAAATGTACGCATTATGTTTGTGAAGATAAAGTAAAAAAATTGACATACGAAGCTAGGCTTTCCTTTTTGGATGAGGTAAATAACCTTTCTGAAAATGCTTACAGAGTTCTCGGTTATGCTTATAAAGTGGTTGATAATATACCTTTAAAAGACGATATAGAAGATAATTTGATATTTGTCGGATTGACTGCTATGATCGATCCTCCAAGAGAAGAGGTTTTCGATTCTATTCAAACATGTAAAAAGGCAGGTATAAAACCTGTCATGATAACAGGAGACCATAAGCTTACGGCTCAAGCTATTGCCAAAGAACTAGGAATACTGAGTGAAGGTGAAGAATGCCTTACTGGACTTGAGCTTGATAAACTCAGTGATGAAGATTTAGAAGAAAGAATAGACAATGTAAGTGTGTATGCCAGGGTTTCTCCGAAGGACAAGGTCAGAATTGTTAAGGCTTTTCAAAGAAGAAATAATGTAGTTGCGATGAGCGGAGACGGCGTTAACGACGCTCCTGCCTTGAAGATGGCAGATATAGGCTGTGCTATGGGCATTACAGGTACGGATGTTGCGAAGAACGCTTCTGATATGGTTTTGTGTGACGATAATTTTTCTACGATTGTAATGGCTGTTAAAGAGGGTAGAGGCGTTTTTCAAAATATAAAAAAAGCGATACACTTTTTGATATCATGTAATATAGGGGAGATATTTACGTTATTTTTGGCTACACTGTTTAATTTTCCTATGCCGTTGCTTCCGGTACATATTTTATGGGTAAATCTGGTAACAGATTCCCTGCCTGCTTTGGCGCTTGGTGTTGATGATAACGGCAAAGATATAATGAAGCAAAAACCGGGTAAAAAAGGTGAGAATATATTTACTCCGGGCTTTAGTATCAGAGTTTTGCTTGAAGGTTTGATGATAGGCTGTGTTACATTAGTTGGTTTTTGGTTTGGTAATACATACTATTCTTTGGAAGTGGGAAGAACCTTTGCTTTTTTGATACTTTGTTTGTCTCAATTGTTCCATACGTTTAATGTTCGTGCGGTTAAGGAAAGTATATTTGATAATTCACCTCTTAGAAACAAAACTCTAATAGCTGCAAACATCATATCTGCTTTACTTGCGATTTTTGTTGTGATTATCCCTGTATTTCAAAAGATATTTGTTTTATCTCCTTTGGAGATTGAAAAGTGGGATTTTGTGTTGACTTTATCTTTGGTGCCTTTGGTTACATCTGAGATAGTCAAATTGGCAAGAGGGTTGTTTGTAGAGGAGAACAGTTTGTTAAACAGAGCAAAAGAAAATAAAAAAAGAAAAGAAATTGTTTAAGACATTATTTGAAAATGATGGATAATTTTTTTTAAGAGCTTATTTAAGCTCTTTTTTATTTTTGGTTCATGAATAGATAAAATTATCAGAAAATTCGAAAATAAGATTTTTCGTGAAAAAAATGTATACTTTTTGTGATAAGCAAAAATGCTTAATAACTAAATATAAAATGTAATATAAATATTTAAATTTAATAATATCGAGTAAAGACTCGAAGTCTATTACAATATATCATAAATGTTACAAAAAGTATACTTTTTATGGTTTACTTATATATTAAAATGTATTTGACTTCAAGATATAAGGAGGAAATATGAACATGAACTTAATTAAAAGGTTAATGGTATATTTGCTCATACCTGCTATGGTATTAAGCATGATACCTCAAACTGTATTTGCACAAGAAAAAGTTACTTCTTTACTTAAATATGAAGTTACACAAGAAATGAACGAAGATAAAACAGAAGTGACGATTTCATTAAAGCTTACTGATACAGAAAATATTCAGTTAGAAAAAGTAACATTACCAAACGGTACAGAAAAAGTAGAGGATTTATCAGAGGTTACTTATAATGTATCTGAAAATGGGAAATATGAATTTGTAGTAGATTATTTCAAAGATGGCATAGAAAAGGAAGAAATGATACCAGTTGAAGTAACTGAATTAGTGGAAAAGAAAACAGAAGAGGAAATTCCAACAGAAGAAAAGGAAAATCTTACTGATGTTGAGACAACTTATAATCTGTTGCAAACAGAAGGAAATACTTATGAGGTTTATAATGCTGATGAATTGACAAATGCATTAGAGCAGATTAAAAACAGTCAAGGAACAGCAGCAACGATTGTGTTAAATGCTGATATTGGAAGTAATGTGAAGTTTGTTGGTGTTGTTGATAAATCCATTACTGTGAAAAGTACAGACGGACAAAAACACGCACTTACTCTTGGAAGTGAATTGGTAGGTGATGTAACATTAGATAATGTAAAGGCAACTGCTGGAACCTTGTATTGTAGTGGATATAAAACCATTTTTACAGCGAGTTGTGAGTTTACGATTTCTGGTACTCTTTATGGTGGTGGAAAAGCAAAGACTGTGCCAAGCGTTTATGTAAAAATAAACGGTACAGGAAAAATCAACACTGCCGATATGGAAAATGTAGTTGTTGGCGGTAGTTATAAAGGTTCTGTAGAAGGCGATATTTATCTTGAACTTGCAGGAAATATTACTTACGGAACTGACGAAGGCGGTAATTATCTAGTAGGTACTAACAAATCAACCGCTTATGGTGGTGATAAGCCAAATACAGAAAAACCTTATGTAGGAGGCAATGTAACGCTTATTCTTGATAGTCCAATTAAAGATACAATGCCACAAAATGTTGTTGGTGCTTATAATTCTCATGTAAAAGGTAATGTAACTGTACAGGTTAAATCTGGTTACACAGTAGGAATTGAAGGTATGCGAGAAGATCCAAAGCAATCTATTGTTGATGGAGATATACATATTATTGTTGGAGATCCTGCGTATGCTGGTACGGATCGAACTTGTTTGATTGGTGGTAACTGGGATATTGTTGGAGCAGGAGAAAAAATAAATTTAACAGGAAACCTATTTCAAGTGGGTGGCAATGTAACGATTGATACATATGAAAATGTTTGGGGATGGAATAAAGGTGATGCTCTAGAAAGTGATCCACCAGGGATTGTGGGTGCAGAATCGGCGTCAGTTGAAGGGAATGTAACAATAAATGCTAATGGCTCACATTTAGAAGATATTATTGGTGTTGATGACTCTGCAACAACGGGCTCAGTTGTTAATGGAGATATTGTTATTAATGCTACTAATATTGATTTAAGAAATAGTTCCAATTATCAAAGTGGTATTATATCGGTTTATGCAACAGTTGGAAAGAATGTAACGGTAAATTTAAATGGTGGTTCTTTATCAGGAATATATGGCTATGGTGGTACTGTAGTTGGTAACATGGATATTAATATTACTGGGAAACCAGTGTTTACAAGTGATACAGCCGGAGTTTGGGGAGTGAATAATACAGATACAAAAGAAAGATCCGTGCTTAATTTTGATAAAGCTGAAACTTCTATTCCAATTGTCGGCTATTTTACAGAAATGAATGTTACCAATGATTCAGATGTAACCTTAGGAAATGAAAAAAAGAATGCGTTTAATATTTATGATATAAATATCAATTCAAATTCAAAATTAACAACGAATAAGCAAGCTTTTTCGAAAGGTGCTTTGACAATGGATCATGGTACTTGGGTTGCAAATGGTTTTCTTTATGTTACGGCTACAACAAATACCAAGAACTCTAATATTGTAATGAATGATTACGCGGCATTTGGATATGGTCATAAAGACGACAATGCATATAGTAATACAGTTGTGACAAGTAACAATGATACATATACATTTAATAAAAATGACTATACAGATAAAATCTACGGAAATGCTGAAATTACTGGCAGTACATGGAGCGTATTTGTACCAACGATTATTGGTGGAAATTATAATGCGACTACAAGTAAATTGAATTTATTAGTCTTCACAGGTGATGAAAATTATCCTGATAAAAAGATTCCTTTAGAAATCTTAGGAATAGCAAAAGGAAGTACAGCAGTGACGCTTGTTGATAAAAATGATACTTCAAAAGAAGGAAAACCTATTGTTGGGCAAAACTATATCAATGCATTAAAAACAAGTGAAAAAACTTTTGAATTAGCAAATGAAAATGCAAAATCAGAAGGTCTGTACTTTAAGAAGCTTGCAGATGCTGATACAAAAGATAAAGCAGATTATGATATGTGGCAAGTAGCTAAAAAAGATGCATACAGAGTTCTTTATTCTTTTGAAAGTGGAACATCTGAAAAGAGTCTTCCAGATGAAATAATTGATTTATTACCTACAGATTCTACAAAATACTATGAAGGAGATACAGTTACCGCAAATAATCCAACTCAATTAAAGTTTGAAGTATCTGATGGAGTATGGACATTTGAAGGGTATGATGCTGATAGCAAGATTGCAAATGCTGACAATCTAAACGATGAAGGTTATATACAGTTTATAGGAACATGGGAATTTAAAGAAA
This sequence comes from Anaerofustis sp., assembly GCF_019420015.1. Lineage (GTDB taxonomy): Bacteria > Bacillota > Clostridia > Eubacteriales > Anaerofustaceae > Anaerofustis. Next base: position 69,700 of record NZ_JAHZIA010000047.1, on the reverse strand, counting down.
ATGAAAATATGCCGGTTAATCCGAATGATTCAAATAATACAAACAAAGATAATACAATTAAGAACGAATCGGTAAATAATAAACAAAGTGCAAAAACAGGCGACCATACAAATATAGATTTATATCTATCTTTATTTGCAATTAGTGCATGTTGCATTATATGCTTGATATTATATAAAAATAAAAAAGAATACTAAAAAACAAATAAAAGTCTAAGAAATTTTTCTTGAATACGCAACTTTCAAATAATAAAACCGGGAATAAATATTTTTTATTACATAACAAAAAATATGCACTAATATATGATAAACTTTACATTTACTAAATAAACATTGTGTTTAAACTTAAAATTTAAAACTTATACATATATACTAAAAAAAATCATAAATAAAATATTAAAAATGTCAAAATAATAAATTAAGTAAGGGGTATAAAGATAATACCAACGTTAGCAAAGGTGTAAGTGTTTCTTCTGATAAAGAATTAAAAGCCTCTTCTGTAACACCAAAGACGGGAGATGATGCAAATATAGTTCTTTATGTCGGTATTTCTTTAATATCTTTTGCGGGAATCGGTATATGTATAGTTCAGTTTATAAAAAGAAGATATCTGCACTAAAGATAATAAATTAATTATTTAATATCGTTAAAAAAAAATATATATATAACTGTGTATTTAAGGATGTACAATAAAAACAAGTATACTATTAATAGATATACTTGTTTTTTAGTTTTGATAGTATTTGCTTAAATTCGTTTCATTCTTATTTCCATGAGTTTTGTATGTTTTCCAGTATTTCAACTGCATGGATTGTCATATCTTTTGTTATGATATCGCTTGTGGTTTTGCCTTTTTTTATACAGTTGTTAAAGTGATTTACCTCATATGTCATTTCACATGATGCCGGATGATTTATGATTTTGTCTTCTTTTTCGTCATAGTAATGTATTGTCATTTTATCCGCTTTGTAAAAATTATCTATTTCGATATATCCTCCGGTTCCGTAAATGACAAGTTTGTTTTGGAATTGTATATATCCCGAAATTTTGCTTGTGGCTAAAGTTTTATTGTCGATTTTGAAGTTTAATATACATTCCTTATCGCCCTTGAATTCTTCGCTTATTAGCCTCATTCCTGAATAATCGGTTATTTTGCCGATTACAAATTCAATATATTCTATACAGTATACCGCATTTGTGAAGAATACTCCGCCACCTTTGGATAAGTCAAGCGTCCAAGGGTTATAATCTCCGGGAAAAGATGTTGCGAAATCCAAAAGTCCTATTTCGCCTATTTCTTTTGTTTCCACTATTTCTTTTACTTTTTTTGTTATAGGCAGAAATACTTCTTTTTGTGCTTCTGCCAAAAAAAGTCCTTTTTCTTCAGCAAGATTAAACAGTTCTATCGCCTGAGATTTTTCTAATACCATAGGTTTTTCGCATACTACGTGTTTACCTGCATTCAAAGCATCCTTAATGTTTTGATAGTGGGCAAAGTTGATTGTTGCAATGTATATTACATCTATTTGTTTGTCGTTATACAGTTCTTCGTAAGTACCGTAATATTTAGGGATGTCTAATTCTTCCGCTTTTTTCTTGGATTTTTCGATTTCTCTGGATGCAATTGCCACAACTTCTGCATTTTCACTTTCTCTTATCGCTTTTACAAATCTTGGAACTATTGACGCTGTGCTTAAAATACCGTATTTAATCATATTTTTCTCCGTTTTTTGTTTTTATTATATACCTAATAGATATATTAATAAAGCATATATTTCATTTATTTATAATGTAATTTTTAATACTCTTATAAAAATTTGCAATAGATGTTTTTTATAATAAAAAAACGAAGGTATTTACCTTCGTCTTTTATTTCTCTTTATCCAATGCTTCTCTTGTTTTTACATCCAACATACCGCTTGAAGCAAAGCCGTTTTCGGTTTGGTATTTTTTTACCGCATTTGTTGTTTTTTTGTCAAATGTTCCGTTTGCCTCGCCTTTTAGATAGCCGAGTCTTATTAATATTTCCTGATACGATTTGATTATGTTACCGCGGTGTCCTTCTTTATAAGTCAATGTTTCGTTATCAAGGCTCTTTCTCGTTTGAGCCGTGATGGTTCCTGTAACAGGTAGGTCTTTTTCTTTTTGGTACTCTTCGCATGCAACTTTTGTTTCTGCTGTAAAATTGCTGTTTGGTTCATCTTCGATGTATCCCAAATAGTATAGGATATAGTTGTATCTTTTTATATCCTCACTTGATTTGCCGGATTTATAATCCACAACCTCGCTGTCAAGTGTTTGCATGGTTGTTTTATCTAATTTTCCGGTTTCCTTTAAGCCTCTGCCTTTTTGATATTCGATGATTGCATTTTTTGTTGTGCCGTCAAGGACGTTGTTTGGAGAATCTGACAAGAAATCCAAGTAATATAATATAAGCTTGTAACTCAATACGTTATCATTTGCATCTCCTTCTTCATATGTGGTTGAGTAATCTTTATTTAAAGAAGATAGAGAGATGTCTTCTTCGTCGGATATTTTTCCTTCTATGTAATCATCCAGATTGCCGGCAAAAGCATAATACAAAGTTTTTCCCGTTATATTTACTGAGTAAGCATCTTTTAAATATTTGTCGCTGAAGAATGATGCCGTAAGCAATATAAAGAATAAAAAGGATATTGTATATATTAAAAATGATTTGATTTGTTTCATTCATGCACCTCTATATTTGGACAATTTTTTATAAATATGCTACAATTATAACATAATACGGTATTAATTCAAAATATTTTATTGGAGAAAGCAATGAAAATTTTAATGACAAATAATGACATTAACAGGAGCATAAAGAGAATATCTTATGAGATAATAGAAAAAAACCACGGTGTGGAAAATTTGGTTATAGTCGGAATAAAAAACGGTGGAGTTTCTTTGGCAAAGATGATAGCCAACCATTTAAGCAGTATGGAAGATACTATAGTCCCTGTAACTTTTGCCGATATAAGACCGTTTAGGGATGATAATAAAAAAACCGAAAAGATATCGGATATAGGTATCAATATAAATGACAAGTCGGTTATTATAGTTGATGATGTACTTTTTACCGGCAGAACCACAAGAGCGGCTTTGGAGTGTATATTTCATTTTGGGAGACCGAAAAAAATCCAGCTTGCGATACTTGTGGACAGGGGACACAGACAGATTCCGATAAGAGCTGATTTTGTGGGGAAAAATATTCCGACTTCAACGGATGAAAATGTAAATGTCGTTATAAACGGAGAAAATTCTTTTGTCGAAATCAATTGAGTTAAGGAGTAAATATGAGCTTTTGCAGTGATATAAAGAATAATTTGTGTCATATAACGCTTAATACGTTGTATGAAAAAGAATGTGAGTTATACGGATATTTGCATTGTCTCAGTTCTTTGTCATTAAAAGGAAAAGGTCGTCTTAACTTGGTATTTGAAACCGAAAATCCGTCTGTTGCCAGAAGGATTTTTACTCTTGTTAAAGATTTGTTTGGTATAAATCTTGAAATTGCGGCAAAAAAGAGTAATCTCAGAAAAGGGCATTTCTTATATAATCTGATAGTTCTTGAAAGCAGCGACTCAATGAATATTCTCGATTATTTTAATATAATTGATTTCAGCCGTGGATTTGAAATAAATAATACCATAACGCACGATATATTACCTACGGTAAGCGAGATACGCCACTACATGAGAGCTGTGTTTTTATCCTGCGGATATGTAAGTGATCCGAAAAAGAAGGGGTATCAAATTGAGTTTGTTTTTAACAAATTCGAATATGCGAAGAATCTCATAGAGCTTTTAAAGAGTATAGACATATATTTAAAATATGTAAAGAGAAAAGAGTCTTATGTAATATATACGAAAGATTCAAATATGATAACAGAAATTCTCGCAAATATAGGTGCTCACAATGCTGTACTCGAGATAGAAAGCACTAAAGTTATAAAGGAAATGAGAAACAATGTAAACAGAAGACTCAACTGTGAAACCGCCAATATGGATAAAACCGTAAATACGGCTCTTAAACAAATAAATGCCATAAATAAAATAATAGACAGATACGGGATAAATTATCTTGATGAGCCTATAATTACTTTGGCAAAGTTGAGACTTCAAAATCCCGAGGCTTCTTTGAATGATTTATCAAATATGTTTACTCCTCCGATAAGTCGTTCAACCATAAATAACTGGTTTAGGAAAATACTAAAAATTGCCGAAGGGATATAGAGTGTATTTAGGTTGTATTCTGAGAGAGAATTAAATGTATACTATTGTCAGAAAATTTAAGAGTATTCAAAACATTTAGAATATTTATTGAAAAGTGTTTTATTTTAGTGTAATATATAATTAATATTATTTTTTGGAGGACGTATAAAATAATGGAATCGGTTTTACTTGATAGAATCAGGAAATTAAACGAAATTCTCAAGCTTACTGCTATAGAAGCGGTATCGTTTGAAGAACTTACAAATGAGCTTAGTAAGATATTGAAAGTTAACGTTTATATTTCCGAAATAGACGGTACTATATTGGCATATTCAACCAGTGATGAGTACAAATGTGATTTGACCTATTATTCAAATGAGGAAACTCATTTTCCTGAAAATTTCACAAAAAAACTTTTATCTTATACGGATACGGTTGAAAATGTATATGAGCAAAGTCCGGTTTGTACATTTGGGTCTCAAGGACCTTGTGTTTATAAAGACAGATATATGACGATTGTACCTATAAACGGGCTTGGAGAAAGAATAGGTACATTACTGTTTTGTAAGTATGGCGGAAAGTTTGTCGATGATGAAATAATTCTTTGTGAATATTCTGCCGCTATTGTTGTTATGGAACTTTTAAGATACATTCAAGACCAGAAAAAGAAAAACAATGCTGATGTTGCAGCTGCCAAGATGGCACTGTCGACATTGTCTTATTCGGAGATCGAAGCCGTTAAGATGATATTTGATGAAGTAGAAGGGGAAGGTCTTGTTGTTGCAAGTAAAATAGCAACGGAAGCTCGCATTACACGGTCTGTTGTTTCAAATGCTTTGAGAAAGCTCGAAAGTGCAGGTATAATAGAAACCAGATCCCTTGGGATGAAAGGAACGTATATAAAAATAGTAAACGAAGAGTTGAGAAATCAACTTGCAATTTAAGACACTCATGAGAGTGTCTTTTAAATTTTACGTTTTTTTGTTTTTTGGGATTATTCTAAATATTTAAAAGTTGATTATACTTTTACTTAAGGGTTATAATAAAAATTAGATTTATTGACATTTAACTATATATATATTAGTATTAGTTAACAAGAAACAAAGAGGTTACAGTTATATATGGATAATTTGGAAAAAAGAGAATTAAAGAAGTATATATTATTAATAAGTTATGCGATTTTATTTTACTATGTAATCACCAACTTCAGCAGTGTTCTTAGGGTGGTTTCGACTTCTTTTGGTATACTTTCTCCTTTTATAATGGGGTTTGCTTTGGCATTCATTTTGAATAAGCCTTTCATAGGTTTTAGGGATAAAGTGTTTATTAAGTTAAAAAAGAAAAACAAGGAAAGACTAGGGATTCGTTCCGGGCTTTCTATATTATGTGTATATGTTTTTGTTGTATTATTCGTTGTACTTTTGTCTTCTTTTGTAATACCTCAGCTCATAACGAGTATATCTGGTCTTATAAATTATATTCCGGAATATTCAAAGAATTTATTTGATTTTATAGACGGTATGCTCGATAAATTCATTATAAATGAAGCGATGCTTGATACCATTCAAAAAGCGAGTACAACAATTATTTCTACCATAAAAAATATTTTGTCGGATGCTGTGCCAAGAATAGTTGCATTTGTTTCTAATTTTGCGTCTAATGTTATAAATATAGCGATTGCGGTTATAGTATCCATTTATCTTTTAATAGATAAAGATCATTTGATTTATCAATATAAAGTTTTGGTTAAAGCTTTCTTAAGTGAAAAAAAGGCGAAAAGAGTTTTAGATGTGACGGAACTGACATCTAAAACATTTTCTGATTTTATCGGTGGTCAAATTATAGATGCGATAATTATCGGGGTTCTTTGTGGTATAGGGCTTGCGGTTTTAAAAGTTCCTTATGCTCTTTTGATAGGAACCATTGTCGGATTTACGAATATTATACCGTATTTCGGACCTTGGATAGGGTCAATACCGAGTGTTCTCATTCTTTTCATGGTAAAACCGACTTATGCGATTGTATTTATAATTTTTGTTGTTATTTTACAGCAGGTTGATGCAAATATAATATATCCGAATGTTGTAGGCAGCTCGGTGGGGCTTGATGCCTTGTTCGTTACATTTGCAATTATAGTCGGTGGAGGGTTGTTTGGTTTACTAGGTATGATTCTCGGTGTTCCGGCTTTTGCTGTGATTTATACTTTGATAAAAGAAAAAGCTTATAAGAATTTAAAGAAAAAGAATATTACAAAAGTGTGATAGACCTTGACAAGTAAGGTATAAACGTTATAAAATATCTATTTAGAAAAGATAAAGGAGACGTATGTTATGTTTACAATGATAAATCCCCCTATTAATGAACTTTTGGATAAGGTTGATAATAAATATGTACTTGCTATGCTTGTTGCGAAGCGTTCTAGAGAGTTATATGAGGGAGATGAACAGTTGGTTGACGAGCACTTTGTAAATCTTATTACTACAGCAGTGGAAGAAGTTTATGAAGACAGAATAGGTTATTATCTTATCGAAGAAGGAGACAGAAAATATAGAGTTCATAAAAGTGTTGATTTAAATGAAATGTTAAACAGTTCTTTATAATTTTTTGTTGAGAATTAACCAATGATAGCAAATGTTTTAATTGATGCCTTAGGGGCGGTAGGAGACAAAGTATACGATTATAAAATACCTGATAATTTAATAGACGAGATTGAAATAGGCAAGAGGGTTCTTGTCTATTTTGGTAGAGGCAGTAATTTGGTTTCTGCTTTGGTGGTAGGTATTTGTTCAAAAAGTGAGTATGATTTCGATAAATTAAAATATATAAAGGAAATAGTTGATGAGGAAGTAATTGTTCAAAATTATTTAATCGATATGATTAAATACATGAGGGACAATTATTTTTGTACTTATATTGACGCATTAAAGTGTATATTGCCTTCTTTGGAACAACTGAAAAGAAAGGAATTTTATACTTGCATTGATGAAGAGAAAAAGGTTGACGAAAAATATAAGTCTGTTCTTGAGTTGATAATAAAAAGAAAAGGAGATGCAAGTTTTGATTATATAAAATCAAAGCTTGGATATACAAAGGCAGAACTCAAAGAAATCGTTAAATACCTTGTAAAAAAAGAAGTAATTCGTAAAGAGGTGTCCTATTCGGTTAAAGAAGAAAAAAAAGAAGAGATAGTATCTTTAAGCGGTAAATATAAAAATATAGACGGATATCTATGCTGTATAAGAAAAAATGCGAAGAAACAGATTGCGGTATTAAAATATTTGGAAAAAGGTGAGCTTCTTTATGAAACTCTAGTCAAATCTTCAGGAGCCAATAGAGGTATTATAAATAAGCTTGCAGAGCTTGAGCTTATAAAGATAACTTATAGAAATAAAGACAGTTATATTGATTTTGAAGATGAATGCGAACACGAAGAAATTGATTTGAACGAAGAACAAAGAAATGTATTGAGTAGTTATTTGGAAGAAACAGACATTAGAAAATTTCTGCTTCATGGGGTAACCGGAAGCGGAAAAACAGAAATATACATAAAAATGTTTAAGGAACAGATAGAAAAAGGAAAGCAGTGTTTATTTTTGGTTCCTGAAATTGCTCTTACTCCTCAAATGATGAGAAATATATATTACAGATTTAACGGAGAAGTTGCAATTATGCATTCAAAACTTACGATTTCCAAAAGGATGGAAGAATGGGAAAAAGTAAGGAGCGGAAAGGCTAAAGTTGTCTTGGGTGCGAGAAGCGCGTTGTTTATGCCATTTAAAAATCTTGGATTGATGGTTATAGACGAGGAGCATGAAACCACGTATAAATCAAGTCAAACTCCGAGGTATGATACTATTGAACTTGCAAATTTCATATCCGACAGAACCGGTGCAAGACTTGTGCTTGGCAGTGCCACTCCGAGTGTAGAGAGTTATTATAAAGCTGTAAAAGGCGAGTATAAACTTCTAGAAATGAAGAAAAGAGCTAACGGTAAAGATTTTCCGGATGTTAAAATAGTGGATATGACAGATGAGATGAAAAACGGAAACAGGTCTCCAATAAGCAGAGCTTTGAAAAAAGATATAGAAGAAAGACTTGAAAAAAGAGAACAGATAATATTGTTTATGAACAGGCGAGGATTTTCCACGTATGTATTCTGCCGAAAATGCGGCTATATAGAGCAGTGTCCAAACTGTGATGTTTCTCTTACTTTTCATGCGAATACCAACTCTCTCAAATGTCATTATTGCGGTTATGAAAAATCCGCTCCCATTATTTGTCCTGAATGCGGAAGCAGTAAAATAAAGCGGGCAGGTACGGGAACACAGAAAATAGAAGCCGAAGTGAAGAGTCTGTTTCCCAAAGCGAGAGTTTTGCGAATGGATTTTGATACTACAAGGAAATCCGGGAGTATGGAGAAGATTTTGTCTGATTTCAGAGATGAGAAAGCAGATATACTCATAGGGACTCAGATGGTTGTTAAAGGTCACGATTTTGCAAATGTTACATTGGTAGGTATTTTGCTTGCGGATACGGCTCTTAATTTTCCGGACATAAATTCTCCGCAGAGGACATTTCAGCTTTGTACTCAAGCTTCCGGGCGTGCGGGCAGAGCAGAAAAAGAAGGCAGTGTTGTTATGCAGACATATTCACCGAAAAACAAGACTTTGGTATATTCTTCCATGCATGATTATCGGCGATTCTATGGGTATGATATAGAGTTTAGACAAAAGATGAATTATCCTCCTTTTTCGGAGATACTCGGGATATTTGTTGCAAATGAATCGGAAAGTAAAAGTAATGAAGATATAAATTATGTATATAATAAAATAAAAGAGTTCTTAAAAGAAAAGGGAAGAGAAGATGTAAAATTATACCAGCCTATGGATGCTTTTATTCATAAACTTAAAAATAAATATATTATGCACATCCTTTTGAGGTATAATAAAGATGATATAATAAAATATGATGTGCGAGAACTTTTCGGAGAATTAAAAAAAGAAATAAATTCTACAATTTTTGCGGAAATCAATCCGGTTACATTATTATAGGAGGTATACATGGCACTTAGAACAATACGAACAAAAGAAGATGATATTTTAAGAAAAAAAAGCAAGGAAGTAAAAAAAATCACTCCAAGGATACATGAGCTTATAGAAGATATGCTTGAAACTATGTACGACGCTCAAGGTGTAGGTTTGGCGGCTGTGCAGGTTGGTGTTTTAAGAAGAGTTGTTGTTATCGATGTAGGAGACGGACCTGTTGTTTTAATTAATCCTGAAATCATATATAAAAGTGAAAATGAATATCTTGAAGTAGAGGGATGTTTAAGTGTTCCCGGAGAACAAGGATATACGTACAGACCGGAAGAAGTCAGTGTAAAAGCATTGGATGGAGACGGTAATGAAAGGGTAATAGAAAGTAAAGACAGATTTTTCTCAAAAGCTATTTGTCACGAACTGGAACATCTTGACGGGATTTTATATACAGATAAAACAGTAAACCCTACCGAGGCGGAGATAAAAGAAGTAATAAGGCAAAGGGAGCTGGCTTTGGAGGAAGATGAGTAATGAGAGTAGTGTACATGGGAACACCGGAAGTGGCAATGTTGCCTTTGGAAGAAATAATCAAGAGCAAACATGAAGTAGCATTGGTTGTAACTCAACCGGATAAGAGCAATTCAAGAAGAGGGAATAAAGTTATATTCTCTCCGGTAAAGCAATGTGCAATAGATAACGGGATTGAAGTTTTTCAGCCGGAAAAAGTAAGTGAAGAAGAAGCCGCTTCATATATAAAGTCCTTTAACCCGGATATCATAGTTGTGTGTGCATACGGACAAATTGTTAAATCAAATATTTTAAATATGTCAAAATACGGTGCAATAAATATTCATGCATCTCTTCTTCCACATTTAAGAGGGGCTGCTCCGATTCACAGAGCAATCATGCAGGGTGATAAAGTAAGCGGTGTGACGATTATGCAAATGGATGAAGGACTCGATACCGGAGATATGCTTTTAAAAGAAGAAATAGAAATTACGGAAAACATGAATGTGGGCACTCTTCATGATAAGATATCTTTGGTCGGAAGCAAGCTTATTGTAGAAGCTTTAAATAAGATTGAAAAAGGTGAGATTAGTGCAGAAAAACAGGATGACGACAAGTCTAGTTATGCAAAGAAAATTTTAAAAGAAGATTGTCATATAAATTTTGAAAACGATGTAAAAAACATATATAATCAAATAAGAGGGTTAAATCCTTTTCCTCTTGCTTATGTGAATTTAGATGAGAAAAACATTAAAATATATGATAGTATTATTAAAAATGAAAAAACAACGGAGAAATATGGTACAATTCTCTCATATAGTAAAAAAAACAAAGCCTTAATGGTTGCGGCAGGAGATGGTGTCATAGGAATTAAAGAACTTAAGATGCAAGGTAAAAAGAGAATGGATGCTGCGAGTTTTTATAATGGAAACAGAAACATTATAGGCAAGAGATTTAATTGATAAATATGAGAAATTTATATGTTTGGGGCTATATTTGCATTAGCGGCAGGAAGTATTTACTTATCTGTTGATTTTAATAAGCATTGGTCTTATTTTAGGGGTGATTACTGCTATAGGACTTATTAAGATATTTATAATTATTTGTATCAATATTTACCATTTATTGAAAAGTTGAGAAAAAAAATTATAAAAGCAAAAAGTAAATATTGATTCCAAACATAGGGGATATAAATAATATATTAATTTATAATAAGGAGATAAAGGTATGTTTTTTGATTATTATTTTAGTTATTGGATTTTAATACCTGCTGTATTATTGTCTGCATATGCGAGTATCAAAGTAAATTCTACATTTAAAAGATATTCCAGAGTATCGAATAGCAGAGGTATTACAGGTTATGATTGTGCAAGAAGAATTCTTGATTCCAACGGACTTTCTGACGTTGAGATAGAAAGAGTATCAGGAAGTTTGACAGACCATTACGATCCTCGCAAAAGAGTTTTGAGACTTTCAGAAACGGTGTTTAATGCAAGTTCGGTTTCTGCAATAAGCGTTGCGGCTCATGAATGCGGTCATGCAATACAACATCAGGAAGGATATGCTCCTTTGAGTTTCAGAAATACAATTTTTCCTGTTGTTAATATTGCTTCATATGCTTCTTGGATTTTTATAGTTCTCGGAATTATTTTTTCCGGCTTTTCGTTTTTAGTGCCGTTGGGGATTATATTCTTTGCCGCTACGGTTTTATTTCAACTTGTAACTTTACCTGTTGAATTTGATGCCAGCAACAGAGCTCTTAAAATATTGTCAGAAACCGGTATGGTTTATGGCGGAGAAGAAAAGGCTGCAAAGAAAGTGCTTAGTGCTGCTGCGCTTACTTATGTTGCCGCTGCTTTGGCTGCAGTATTGCAGTTATTAAGACTTATAATAATATTCGGCAATGACAGATAAATAAAATTAAGGGGTTTTATTCTTTGATTCTAGCGGATTTGCTTTTGCTGTATTTAATATATTTAAGTATGGCAAATGGGTGTTAAATTTTTATGAGGATGAAACCCCTTAAAAATTTTTTAAAAAATTTTATCTTTGATGTCTGTGAGGTTTTATTGGGTAAATGCTGGTTTTATGATATTTATTTTATAAAAATATCGTATATTTGAATTAATTTGACATAACTATACGCAGATACTGTAAGGTAAGGGTAAAATTTTTTGAAGAATTTTTTATATATTTAATTATTATTAAAATTTAAAGGATTGGCGGAAAAAAATATGGCGAAGAACATTAAAATCTCTCCCTCGAGAGTAAGCGCTTATAAAGTGCTTAATGAAGTATTTATGATTGGGACTTACAGCAATATTTCATTGACAAAACATTTAAGAGCAATAAATATAGAAGCAGACAGAAGGCTATGTACCAATATAGTCCACGGAGTTATAAAAAAAGTAAATAAGCTTGAATATATCCTTTCAAAGCTTTCAAAAATGCCTGTTAATGAGCTTGATGAAAGAGTAAAGGTAAGTTTATTTATAGGGTTGTATCAAATTATATATTTGGATAAAATTCCGGAATATGCGATCGTTAATGACAGCGTAAATCTTGTAAAGATGTTTGTAAATAAAAAAGTTTCAGGATTTGTAAACGGAGTTTTGAGAAGTGCATTAAGGAAAAAATATGAACTTAAAGAAATCGAATTCCATGATTTTTATGATATAATGTACTATGAATATGGATTTAAGAGAGCTTTGGTTAAAAAGCTCTTATTGTCATATACAAAAGAAGAATTAATGGATTATGCAAAATTTTCTATGCTTCCTCCTGTTTTATCGGTGAGAACCAACATGTTAAAAACAACCAGAGAAGAGCTTATGAATAAATTTTCTATAAAAGGGTTTGATGTTAAAGAATCCTTTGTTCCGGAAGGTATTGAAATACATTCTTCCGTAAATATGACATTGTTGGAAGAGTTCAAGAATGGGCTATTTTCCATACAGGATTCTGCGGGTATGTTGGTTGCGTATTCTTTGGATTTAGAAGAAGACCTGAACGTTATAGATATGTGTGCTGCACCGGGAGGAAAGAGTATGCATATATCCGAGATGATGAAAAATACCGGTAGTATTATATCTTGTGATATATATAAGAAAAAGTTGGAACTTATGGATTTTAGAAAAAAACAGCTTGGGATAAGTAATATTAAAACTTTGAAACAAGACGGTACTGTTCTTAACGAAGATTTTATTGACAGATTTGATAGAGTGGTGTGTGATGTGCCTTGTTCAGGGCTTGGAGTTATAAGGCGAAAACCGGAAATTTTAATGTCATATGCAGACGAAAAGATAGACAGTTTGAAAGATATACAAAGAAAGGTATTGGATAACGGGATAAAGTACTTAAAAAAAGGTGGGGTTTTGGTATATTCGACCTGTACCGTAAATAAAGAGGAAAATGAGGATATTGTTTATGATGCCGTTAAAAATAATTCCGATATTAAGCTTGAAAGTATAAAATTACCTTTTGAATTTGATTATGATAAAGAAGATGCAAAAAAAGGTATTTTAAATATCAAAGGTGATAAAAACGATATTGACAGCTTTTTTATCGCCAAACTTGTCAAAATATAGTTAAAAATATAGAAAAATTTATTTGTGTATTATATAATTTACTGGAGGATTGATGGTTAATTTATTCGGTTTAAACTTGGAAGAATTAGAAAAAATAATCACAGAAGAGTTTAAGGAACCTAAATTCAGAGCTAAACAGATATTTAAATGGCTTTATACTTCTTATGTTGAGAGTATAGACGATATGACAAATCTGTCACTTTCACTTAGAAATAAGCTCAAAGAAAAATATTATATAGCTCATTTGTTACTTGAAAAAAAGTTTGTTGAAGATAAAAGCAATACCGTAAAATTTTTGCTTAAAACAGAAGATAATATATTGATAGAGAGTGTCCTGTTGATTTATGAAGCCGGTGCGACGTTATGTGTTTCTACACAGGCAGGTTGCAGAATGGGATGTGTTTTTTGTGAATCGGGAAAGTGCGGACTTCTCAGAAATTTGACAAAGGGTGAGATTCTTAACGAAATATATCTTGTAAGTGAAGTTGAAAATATAAAAATTTCAAATATAGTGCTTATGGGCAGTGGAGAGCCTTTGGATAATTATGAAGAAGTTGTAGGGTTTTTAAAACTGGTTATGGATAAAGATTCTTTGAATTTATCGAAAAGGAGTATCACTCTTTCGACGTGCGGTTTAAAAGATAAAATTTATCTTTTGGCAGACAGTGGGCTCGATATTAATTTGGCACTGTCTTTACATGCACCTTTTCATGAATTGAGAGCCAGCATGCTTCCTGTTGAAAAATCAAATAATATTAATGATGTTTTAGAAGCGACATTTTATTACAGATTTAAAACCGGAAGAAGAATTACGTATGAATATTGTTTGATAGAGGGGAAAAACGATACTAAAGAATGTATTGATAAACTTTATGAATTGTTTAAGGGGAGCGATTCTCTTATAAATGTTATAGGTGTCAATGACGGAACAATGAATAAAGTTAACGACAAATACATACATGCTTTTGTTGATAAACTTAGAAGCAAAGGCATAAATGTTACGCTTAGACGACGACTCGGCAGCAGTATAAATGCGGCTTGCGGTCAGCTTAAAAGCAGATATTTAAACGAAGAGGTATAAGTATGAGACTAGTTGGAACCAGTGACGTAGGTATGGTTAGAGAAATAAATCAAGATAGCTTTTTAATGCTTGAAAATAAAGAAAAAAATATTATAGCTTTCGGAGTTGCGGATGGACTTGGGGGGCACAATGCCGGAGAGCTTGCAAGCGCTTTGTGTATGGATATTTTAAGAGAATATTTTAATATCTCAAATAAATTTTATGATGAGATGAAAAGTGAAGTAAAAGGCATTATAGAATATGCAAATAAACGGATTTTGGATTTTGCCAATGAGAATGAAGAAGCTTTAGGGATGGGAACAACCCTTACTTTATGTATATTTCATGAGGGAGATGCATTTGTCGTTCATATAGGAGATTCTAGATGTTATACAATAAATCAAAATGAAATTAAGCAGATTACCGTAGATCATTCATTGGTTTCTCATATGGTGGCAAGCGGGGAAATAACGAAAGAGGAAGCAGAACATCATCCAAACCGTAATATTATTACCAATGCTCTTGGTACTCAAGAAGAATTTTTTATCGATACTTATGAATTAGATCTAAAAAAAGGCGATATAGTATTAATATGTTCGGACGGACTCAGTGAACATGTAAGTAAAGAAGATATAATGGATATTGTAAATAACAATGATTTGGAAGAAGCTAAACATTTACTTATAGATAAGGCCAATGAAAACGGCGGTACCGATAACATAACCGTAGTACTGTTTGACGGAGGAATAGAATAATGATGATAGGAAGAGTTCTAAACGATAGGTATGAGATAGTACAATTTGTCGGTCAAGGTGGGATGGCAAAGGTTTATATGGGATTTGATAAGGTCCTTAACAGAGATGTTGCCATTAAAATTTTGCAAGAAGAGTTTACTGACAATGAACAATTTTTGAATAAGTTCAAAAGAGAAGCTCAAGCCGCGGGCAAGCTTTCACATCCTCATATTGTAAATATATATGATACTGGTAATGATAATAATATTTATTATATTGTTATGGAATATGTGGATGGCGGAACCTTAAAAGATTATATAAATGCCAAAGGCAAATTAAGTTACAGAGAAAGTATAAATTATGCTTTGGCTATTGCTTCTGCCCTTGGTCAAGCTCATAAAAACAATATTATTCACAGAGACGTTAAACCTCAAAATATTCTTCTTACAAGAGCAAGAAGACTTCCTAAAGTTGCGGATTTCGGTATTGCAAGAGCTATAACTTCCTCAACCATGACTATGGTGGATGAGACGATGGGAAGTGTTCATTATTTGTCTCCGGAACAGGCAAGAGGCGGATATCTTGATGCAAGATCCGATTTATATTCTCTTGGAATACTTTTATATGAAATGGTTACAGGTAAACTTCCTTTTGATTCGGATTCTCCGGTGGCAGTTGCCTTAATGCAAATACAGGAAGATATTGTTCCTTTAAGGGATATAGATCCTAATGCACCTAAGGGGCTTGAGGTTATTATTCAAAATCTCACTGCAAAATCTCCTAATGACAGATATCAAGATGCAGCAAGTTTGATAGAAGATTTAAAGAAGGTAAGATCCGATTTTAATGCTCATATAAACAGAATAGGGATGGAAGATACTTCTCCGACAGAGAGGATTCCGATAATAAGAGACGAAGAAATAGAACAGGTACCCAAAAGAGTTCCTTTGGAGAATAATAATGATTATGATAAATTGAGAGAAGAGGAAAAGCCTGAAAAAAATAAGAAGAACAAGAAAAATAAAAAGGGTTTTAAAAACTTACCTTTGAAGATGAAAATTTTGATTGGTGTGTTGGCTGTCTTCTTAATAGCAGGAGGGACTTTTGCTGCAACAAGAATATTCGCAAAAGAAGTATCCGTTCCGAATATTACCAATATGACGGTTGAACAGGCAACAGTAGAGCTTGAAAAAGTAGGGCTTAAACCGGGAACTCCGAAGATGAAGAGCTCTATAGATGTAGAAGAGGGTAAAATTATTTCTCAATCTCCTAAAATGGGTGTGAAAATAAAGACTTATCAAAAGGTTGAAATTGTTGTTTCGAGTGGTCCTAAGGATGTAAAAGTTCCAGATGTATTGGGAACGGCACAAGAAGAGGCGGAAAGTAAAATAACCAACTTGGAACTTACGGTTAAAGTTAAGAGTGAATACAGAGACGACGTTAAGAAAGGCGAAGTATTCAAACAAGAGCCAAGCGGCGGTGAAACAATTAAGCAGGGGCAATCCGTTACTATTTATGTAAGTAAAGGTGAAAATAAGGTTACTATGGAAGATTTGTCCGGTTTAAGTTTGAGCGAAGCAAGATCTCGAATAGAAAATCTTAAGCTTGAAGTCGGTGAAATAGAATATGAAGCCAGCAGTAAATACGGAAAGGATGTCGTTATAAGCTCATCCCCTTCTCAACATGAGGAGGTTAAAATTGGATCGAGTGTCGATTTGGTTGTAAGTAAAGGGCTTATTCAGAAAAAAACTATGTCAATAGATATAGGAGACTACTTGAACAGTATCGGGAAAAGAGTAAAGGTTGATATTATATATGTTGATCCTGATGGGGAAACGAGTACTGTTTACAGTGGAAGGGTCAAAGATACCGATATAATAAATGTTACATTCAGAGGATACGGGGTCGGTTATTACAAGGTATATATTAACGGAAGCGAAAAAGGTAATGGAGGAATAGTTACTTTCTAATCATGTTAAGAGGTAAAATATTAAAAGGAGTAGGCAGTTTTTATACTGTCTATTCTTATGACGATCAAAAGGAATACGTACTAAAAGCCCGAGGAATTTTCAGAAAACAAAAGATAACACCTACAGTAGGAGATAATGTATTGTTCAGTGCCGTAGCGGAAGATGAAGGAAATATAGAAAAAATAGAAAACAGAAAAAATCTGTTGATAAGACCAAGTATTTCCAATGTTGACAATATAATTATTGTTTGTGCCATCAAAGAGCCTGATATAAGTTATTTCCTTTTGGATAAAATGATTATTAATGCGAGCATAAAAAATGTCAATTTAAATGTATGTTTTAATAAAAGTGATCTTGTAGATGAAGAAGAGATGAATCGAATAAAGGGAATATATGAAAATGCGGGGTTAAATGTTATATTTACAAGCAATGTGACAGATGAGGGGATTGGTGAAGTAAGAAGGCTGCTGAAAAATAACTCAAGTGTTTTTATGGGGGTATCCGGTGCCGGGAAATCTTCTCTTATCAATTCTTTGTTTGAAGATTTTAACCTTCAAACATCTCATGTTAGCAGAAAGATAAAAAGGGGAAGACATACTACCAGACACTGTGAACTTTTTATGGAAGATGAGAATA
The DNA here is from genome assembly GCF_019420015.1 of Anaerofustis sp. Classification (GTDB taxonomy): domain Bacteria; phylum Bacillota; class Clostridia; order Eubacteriales; family Anaerofustaceae; genus Anaerofustis. Next base: position 51,933 of record NZ_JAHZIA010000047.1, on the reverse strand, counting down.
CTTTTATTGCCGATACTCCCGGATTTTCATCTTTGGAAGTGTTTGATGTGAAAAAAGAAGATTTACATCATTATTACAATGACTTCCTACCGTATGCAGAATGTAAATACCTTAACTGTGTTCATATAAACGAACCTAATTGCGGTGTGAAAGACGCTGTAAACAGAGGGAAAATAAATTTAACCAGATATAATACATATAAGCAAATTTACGAAGAATTAAAAATAAAGGAAAATAAATATTAGTGAAATTTTTATTAGTAAGTGGCGGAGAAGTTTTCGATTATAACTTTTTTAAGAAGACAGTAGATACATATAATCCGGACTTTACTATTGCCATTGACAAAGGTGCAAATTACCTTGATCATATAGGAATGGAAGCAAATCTGTTAATTGGCGATTTGGATAGTGTGGACATAAAATTAAAACAAAAATATGAAAATAAAATATTGAAGTTGAAGGTTGAAAAAGACGATACAGATACTGCCGTCGCTTTGGATTATGCATTAAATAACGGAGCAAAAGAGGTGCTTATTCTCCAGGGAGTCGGGTCCAGGTTTGATCACACTTTCGGTAATATTCTTATTCTTAAGAGAGCTCTTGATAGAAATATAAAATGCACCTTGATTAATGAGCAAAACGAGATAAGAATGCATAAAGAAAGTTTTGTTTTAGAAAATATGACAGGAAGTACGGTTTCTTTTTTTGCTTTGGACAATGATGTAAATATAACTTTAAAAGGATTTTATTATCCTTTGAATAATTATATATTAAATAAATACGATCCGATTGCCATAAGCAATAAAGTTATTTTGGAATTGGCAGAAGTTATATTTGATAACGGTAATTTGCTTTCTGTAGTTTCAAAAGACAAATAAAAGCTATAAATTTAAAAAAAATGCAAAAATAAGTTTGCATTTGGTATAAAACTTTGATATAATATTGTGTACTGTGAAGAAGTAAGAAATTATGTTTTAGATATAGGAGGAATGTATTATGCCTAAAGAATGTTATGTATGCGGTAAAAAAATTACAAGCGGTCACCAAGTAAGTCACTCAAACATTCACACAAAGAGAACTTGGAAACCTAATTTGAAGAAAGTTAGAATTGTTGAAAATAATACAACCAAAAACGTACAAGTTTGTACTAGATGTTTACGTTCTGGTAAAGTAGAAAAAGCGTAAATTAAAGATAATATAAATAAAGATAGTTTGTTAACTATCTTTTTTTATTACCTTCCTATGTTATGAAAATTATCTTTGAACATATTGAAAAAGCAATATACGACTCCGGCTATTATAAGAGCGTACCATATCCATTTAGGAAAGACCAAAACAAGTAAAATGAAGATAATACAAGCGAGCAGACAATCTATTATCATTCTATCATTATGGCAATTCATTTTTTTCTTTCCTCCTTATTATTTATACTATATAGTATTAAGGATGAATAAAATTTGTGAATGATATTTTAAAGTGGCATATGGTACGGCAATATTCGGATTTAGTATATTATCATTTATTTATAACTGTTTTCAATTTCTTTTATTTTTTTGTATAAATAGTCATTAAGGGGTGTTTTGATATTGTGTTTTTTCCCCAGTTTTATCATTGTTCCCGAGAACAGCTCCACTTCTGTTTTTCTTTTTGCTTTTGTATCTTGTCTTAAAGATGGCATATTGTTTGGTGAAAGAGTATCCATAAGCATGAGCCAGTTTTTAATGTCGTTATCGGTTAGTGTTACCCCTTCTGCCTTTGCTATTTTTTGAACTTCCTTCATTACATCTATTACCATTTTGCGTGCTTTTCCTTCTTTTTGAATTCCTCCGTAATTTGTTTCGAATACTGCACATACTTGGTTTACGGCATCGTTTAACATTAACTTATTCCACATTTTATATTTAATATCCCGGGGGATTTCATAATTAAGTCCTGATTTTTCTAATAGATTTTTTACTTTTATTACATCTTCGTTTATTTTGTTGTCTTCACTTGAAAAGCATATTGTACCGACATTGTCAAAATAAATTTTATTATCTTCTTTTACTGCGTCCATTCCATGAACTTCACAGTAAAGCAGATGTTTTTTTGAATAATGCTTTTTTATTATTTCTTCACTTTCTATTCCGTTCATTACGGAAAGAAAGATAGTATTGTCATCCACTATATTTTTTACTGTTCTTATTGCTTGATCCATACCTGTGAATTTTACTGCAAATATTATTAAGTCTGCCTTTTTTGATGTTATTTTTTCACAAACAAAATTAAAAATATAATGTTTATCATTTATGTAATAATCTGTATTATTATATTTTAATGTTCTTTGTTCGTCTGCTATAAAATAAACATTGTCTTTTCCAAGTGCATTTATAAAAAAAGGTGCGTACATCATTCCGAGTGCGCCTGCTCCTACAATAAATACATTTTTTATATCCATTTTTATTTTACCTCCGTATTTATTTTAACATAAATATGATTTAAATTTTTTATAAACTTGATTTGTCCTTTTGTATTACATTATTAACACATGTTTTAATGATAAAATTGTGGTAAAATTTGTATATGATATTTTATTATTTAAAGACGGAGTGAAACATGAAAGTAATATGTATAGGAGACAGTCTTACTAACGGAGCAATCGGATATACTTACAGAGGCTTTTTAGATGAAAAATATATAACGGTGAACAAAGGTATTGACGGAGATACGGCCGAGGGAGTATTGTTTAGGCTTAAAAGATGCTTGGAAAATGAGGAATATGATGATATAAGTACATATATTTTATTTGTCGGTATAAATGATTGTTTGTTTTTGAATGAAAATGAATTTTTATTTGATAATGTATATGAAAGGATTCTAAAACTGCTTAAAGAAAAAGATAAAAGAGTTGTGGTAATAGGTCTTCCTTATGTGGAGTTCATTTATAACACCAATGAATTAGTTGTTCACAGAAACAAAGTTATAGAGGAACTTAGTGTAAAGTATGATTTTTATTATATAGATATTTATTCAAAGCAAGAAATGCTTAAGTCAGCAGGGGCTGATATTACTATTGATGGTGTACATTTTAGTGAGCTATCGGCAAAATCCCTTGCTGATGAGGTTAATAAGGTTTTGGCTGAACTTGGATAGAAGTATGTTTATTTTAAAACAATAGTTTTATATAATCTTTTAAAGTTGCTTTTTTTCTTGGTTTTGTAAACCAGAGTTTTATCTTTTTTCTGATATTGTAGTTTTGAAAAATAACATTTATTTCTCCTCCGAGAAAAATGATATACATACAAAAATAAAGCCAAAGCATAAATAGAATAACGGCGCTTAAAGAACCGTAAATCAGTGAATTTGCTCCCACCTTTGTTATATAAAGAGAATATAAGAATGAGAATATAATCCATCCCGCTGCAGAAAAGATTGCGCCGGGAAGTTCTTTTAATATTTTAAATTTTCTTTTAGGCAGAAAGCAGAACATAATCAAAAATATGATACACAAAAGAAGGAATCCGCCTATATAGCTGTAATTGATATGAAAAGAGCCTATAAAGAACAGTTTGCTTTCCAAGAATTTAACTATATTGATTCCGAATATTAAAAGTATAATAATTGTTAAAAAAATCAAACCGAAACATATTGTATATATTAAAGATATACCTCTTATATAAATGTAGTTTCTGCTGTCTTCGGTTCTGTATATGGTATTAAGACCTTTGGATATGGCATATATGCCTTTTGAAGCGGACCAAAGAAGGGTTATGAATGTTATGGCAAGAACAGTGCCTGAATAATTTATATATAAACCTTTAAGTAAGTTATTAATGAATCCCGACAAGGCATGAGGGAAGATATGCATCGATATGCTTATCAATTCCTCTTGTGTAAGAGGAAGATACTGGACAAGCAGTACGATAATCATTATTAGAGGAATAAATGAAAACATCATAAAAAAGGCTGTTTGGGCAGCGAAAGTATAAATATAATCTTTGCTTAATTTATCAAAAAACCCTTTTATGTCCTTTAAAAATTGATAAAAATTCATATATTACCTCTCCTTCTATATTTTACACCAAAATGCAAGATTAATAAACATTAATTTTTTTGTGATAATGTATTATATAAATATTGTCCGTTAATTTAAAAATATTTAAAAGAATATTTTTAATTAATAATATAATCGTTATAATAAACAAATTAAAAAACAGTAATTTGTCACTTAATTAAGTATTATAAAAAATAAATAAAAAAGTTATTGACTATGCCATTACGGGGTGGATTACAATAATATAAGAGGTGATTATAATGTTTATAAATGAAGTTGCGAAACTATGTGGTTTAACTAAAAAAGCAGTTGAATATTATACTGAACAAGGGCTGGTAACTCCACATGTTCTTGAAAACAGATATAGGGATTTTTCAAATCAGGATATAGAAATTTTAAAGAAAATTGCTTTATATAGAAGATTGGAATTGAGTATATTTGAAATTAAAAGTATTCTTGCAAGACCGGATGAATTAAAGTCTATTCTATATAAAAGGACTCTTGAATTGGAGAAAGAAAAGGTAAAGCAAGATATTTTACAAAGGCTATGTAGCGGAGAAAGTTTAGAAAATTTAGAGCAGTAAATAAATAATATAAATTCCAAATCGATTATTATTAAAAAATTGGAGGAGTTATTTCCAAGTTATTATGGGAAACTTATATGTTTAAATTATTCCAGGTATCTTACAGGGAGGATTGAAACGGCCGAACAAATGGAGGCTTTTAAAGAGATAATTGACTTTTTTGACGATGTTCCAGATATTGAAATACCAAAAGATTTACAAGAATATTTAGATGAGTACTTAGAAAGGTATGCAAGCGAAGAATGGCAAGAAAAAATAAGTGATATTATTCGAGCAAAGGATGAGAATATAAAGGATATAGATAATTTTGTAAGAACAAACAAAGAAGTATTAGACCAATATAATAAGTATAAGAAAACAGATGAATTTAAAACCTCACCTGCCAATAGGTTAATGGAAATAATGAAAAATGTTTGTGCTATCAATGGTTATTATGAAAAGTTTATACCCGCAATGAGAAAATTAAGTCCACTTTATAATGAGTATTATGAACATATGATAAAAGCAAATGATAAATTTATTAAAAACTATCCCGAATATATAAAATAGCATATGTTACATAAACTCCAATATATCAGTAAGAAATGTTTATTTACAATGATAAACTTTAAATGTTAATAAGCATTGCTTGCCGCAACGGGTTGTCGTTTATATAATATTTGCAAAGAAGGGAGTTATTTTAAAATGTTAAAAGAAAATCTTAAATCAGCAAGAAAATCAAAAGGACTTTCGCAAGAAGAGCTTGCTATAAAGTTAAATGTGGTTAGACAGACAGTTTCTAAATGGGAAACGGGTTTATCGGTTCCTGATGCACAAATGTTAATTTCGATATCAGAAATTCTTGAAATACCTGTAAGCACATTGTTGGGAGAAAGTATTGCTGAATCTAAAGTTGATGATTTAAAAGTGATTTGTGAAAAACTTGAGATAATAAATTTACAATTATCACAAAGAAGTAACAAGAGAAGAAAAGTGATGCATTGGACATTAATTTCATTATGCATAATTGTAATGGGTATTTTTATATCTTTGATTTTATTAGACAGTCCATATTTAAGTTGGAATTATAATAGCCCCGAAAATGCTGTTTTAGGCGTTGCTTTCCATTCATTTGAATGGTTATTTGTTAGGGTATCACCGGTTATAATTATTGGATTATTTATTGGTATTATCTTGACCAGAAAGAAAAGTTAAAATTGTTTTGATTTATTGATGAGATAATTAGCATTATACCGAAAGGGTAGGTGTTTTTTATGTAAGAAATAGAAAGCGTCAATAGGAATCACAATAATATTATGTTTATAAATTGGATTTTTTATTTATATTTGCTTTTAATATATATATGTTTTTGTATTTGGATTGAATATCTTAATAATTTTAAATTTTATAGAAAAAAATTTTCGAAAAGAGAATTTTAGTTATAAAAAATAAACCTTACAAACTGTTGTCTGTAAGGTTTTTCTCTTAAGATGGAGCTATTAGTCGGACTCGAACCGACGACTTACTCATTACGAATGAGTTACTCTACCAGCTGAGTTATAATAGCTCGTGGTTATATTTTAATTAATTTTTGGTTAAGTGTCAAGATGATTTGTTTACTATTATTTAAATTTTGTTATAATATAAAAAAGAGGTGTTTGAGTATGTTTAATTTTATAAAAAAGAAAAAAAAGGGTATATGTTTCAGCGGTGGCGGAATAAAAGGTTTTGCTCATATAGGTGTCATCAAAGCTCTTGAAGAAAATGGAATAAAGTTCGATATGGTAAGCGGCAACAGTGCCGGAAGTATCGTCGGAGCTCTTTATGCTTTGGGGGTTAGTGCGGATGAAATGCTTGATTACTCCCTCAGCATGGAAGTAAGGGATATAATCAACTATAAAAGTGTAAGAAATAAACTTAGTTTTGAGTCGCCAAAAGAATTTTTAAATTCTTTTAAGGGGTTAAGTTTTTCCCCTTCGATAGATTCAAAAAATATTGAAGATTTTTTTATCGGTATAGGCGGGGATAAATTATTCAACGAAACTTTGATTCCTTTCTATGTTGTAAGTGTAGACTTGAAGAGCGGTGGATTGGTTGTGATGGATAAAGGTCGCCTTGCAACGGCTGTCAGAGCCAGCAGTGCCATTCCCGGAGTTTTTACTCCTGTTGTGAGTGATAAGTATACTCTGGTTGATGGGTTGGTGTTAAATAATATGCCTGCAGACATACTTAAAGATAAAGGTTGTGATAAAGTTTTGAGTGTGAATTTAAAAGCATATTCCAAAATCGGAACTGACAGTACCAAGTATTTTGATATGATATTTGCAACCATGGATATTATGGCAGCAAGAAGTCTCATAAAAGGTATTGAATCTTCTGATTTGATATTGAATCCTTATCTTGAAGATACGAAGGTTAAATTGGATGAAAATTATATAAAACAGGTTTATGATTTTGGATATAAAGAAGCTGTTTCTCATATGAACGAAATAGTAAAGATGTTTAAATAAAAAAAGACTGCGGTATGCAGTCTTTTACATTTGCATTAAACTTTTTGCCAAATTATAATCTATGATCAGTACATCGGCAAGTCCTCCGTCAATTGCTGCCTTTACACTGTATTTTTTATATTCACCGCTTACCATGATTATTTTTGTGGGTATTTTCTTTAAGTCTTCATATGAAATTCCGATGGTTCTGTTTTTTAAGGATGTATTGCATTCATTGCCTTGTTTATCTATAAGCCTTAGTCCTACATCGGCATATACATTTTCCTTTTCCAATTCTTTTAGTTCTTCTTTTGAAAAATAATTTTTACTGTATAAATAAGAAACCCGTTCAGGATAAAAAGAGCCTATTCCCGAAACTGATATGTTTACATGTTTGAACTTATCGAATACTTCATTGTTGTCTATTCTGTTTATCATCATTTTTGCTTCATATTCACTGTTTGCATGCCCCGGTGCTTTTATGGTATAGTTTTTCCCGCCAAAAGACATTGCCATTCTTTCTGTCAGAGTATCTACATTAAAATCTTTATGTATTTTTCCTATACTGCCATGTAGTGTTACAAATTGCGTTTCTGTTTTTTTACATGGATTAAAAGAATTTATCATATGATATATTGTTCTTCCGAAGGTGATACCCAAAATATCGTTATCTTTTATGATTCTTTGTATGTATTGAGCGCCTTCAAAGGCGACAAGTTTTTTTATATCTTCTTTATCGGGTTCAAATTTCTTTTCCATCCACCTTGCTATGATTACATCTTTTAGGTTAAATTTTTCTTTTAAAATGTCTTCCAAATCGGCAACTTCAAGTACTCTTTCATCCACAACGAAGGATATCATCTTTTCTTTTTTTGCATTGTTTAAAAGCCTTGATACGGTAGAAACCGAAATGTTGAGTTTTTTTGCTATTTTACTTTGAGAAAGGCCTTTTTCATAATACAAAAAGGTAGTTCTCATCATTAAAGAGTTGGATTGTCTGTAAATTTTTGGATCCATATTTGCTCCTTTAACTGTTGTATATAATAATTATAGAAATTAACGACAAATAATTCAAGAAAAGCTTAATAAATTTTAATATTGTTAGTGCAAAAACTTTCACTCTAACGCAAAAATTTTCTGTATTGTGAATATATATTATAGGGAATATACTATAGACATAGAAAGATTTAGGAGGAACAAAATTATGTCAAAAGTAAAAATGACTTATGATCCGACCATGTTCGAATTATCAGATAACATAGACAGAGATAGTTTCATTATCGCTACATATGCTTATCAAGGAAAAACAACTACAAATGCACTAAAACAATCATTCGCTTTGGCGGTTGAACAATCTACCGGTACTTGGTTGCCTGTACCTGAAGAGACCCCTGAAGTAAGAAGAGAGCACGTGGCGAGAGTTTGCGGAATATATGAAGTTCCGAATCATTCGTGGTGTGTGCCTGATGATGTAAAAGAAAGAGCTTGGATTATTCAAATAGGATTTCCTGTTGCGAACTTTTCTGTACAATTTGCGATGTTGCTTACAGCTACGGTTGGTAATATTTCGGGAGGCGGCAAATTAAAACTTGTAGATATATCATTCCCTAAATGTTGGCTTGAAGCTTTCGACGGTCCTAAATATGGGGTAGAAGGTGTAAGAGAACTTCTCGGCGTAAAAGAAAGACCTTTGGTTAATAATATGATTAAACCTTGCTGTGGACTTACTCCGGAAACGACAGCCAAAATAGCTTATGAAGTTGCTCTTGGCGGCGTTGATTTAATTAAGGATGACGAACTTATAGCAAATGCAGGTTACTCAAAGATAGAAGACAGAGTAAGTGCCGTAATGGATGCTTTAAAAAGAGCGGATGATGAAAAAGGTGAAAAAACAATTTATACATTCAATATAACAGATACACCTGATCAAGCTAAGAGAAATGCTGAAAAAGCAATTAAAGCGGGGGCTAACGGATTAATGCTTAACTGTTGGACTTTAGGACTTGATGCTTGTAGAGATATTATTAAAGAATTTGATGTTCCATTCTTATTCCATCCTGATCTAACAGGTTCGTTATATGTATCTCATGATTATGGTTTGTCAGCCGAATTGATTCAGGCTAAACTTCCGAGACTTGCTGGTTTTGATATGGGTATAGTACTAAGTCCATACGGAAAATTCCCTATGATCGAAGATAAATTCCAACAAATTTGTATGACTCACTTGGCTCCTCTACATAACATAAAACGTTCATTCCCAATGCCTGGAGGAGGAACTACACAAGGTCATATTGAAGAAGTTATGACGAAGTTCGGTACAGATGTTGTCATTGCTGCCGGAGGAGCCGTTATAGGACATCCTGACGGATCAGTTGCCGGAGGTAAAGCATTCAGACAAGGAATTGATATTGTAATGAATGGCGGACATTTGAATGATGAAGAAACCGTAAAACAATATCCTGAACTTAAAGCTGCTCTTGATGCATTTGGTGTATATGAAGAAGAAAAACACGGTATTTTTGATTTAAAAGCTTAATTTTTAAATAACACGATAAAAAGCACTCTTACATTGAGTGCTTTTTATTATTTATAAATATTATAATATGGATAAACTTTATTTTTATCAGTTAAGAATTATAAAAGCCGCCGATTATATTGGCGGCTTTTCGTATAATTAAATATGATAATTTAATCCTTGGGTAACGGTATAATTCCGGATTGATAAAATGTTTTTTTATTTAAACAGTCGCTCATAATTAATTATACAATACCATAACTTCTTTTGCCACTTATAATGGCTGTATAATAAAATAGAAATAATGAATCTATTTTATTCTCCGAATCTTTCTTTTGCTTCTTCGAGGATGGTTCCGGCAGTTCTTACACCAAGTCCGAATCTGTTGCATCCCACTTCAAGCATTGCCACAAGGGTATCTAAATCTTTTACGCCACCGGCAGCTTTTATTAAAGCATCATCTCCTATAGTTTCTTTTATAATTCTTACTGTATCTACTGTAGTAGGTTTTGGTCCCCAACCTGTACCTGTTTTTACATATGTAACACCTGCTTTAACGCAAAGTTCACTTGCTTTTCTTATTTCATCATCGCTTAGATAGCAAATTTCTATAATAGCTTTTACTGGTACTCCGTCTGCAGCGTCAACAACGGCTTTTATATCGTCTACGAAATAATCATATTTACCTGATTTTAGAGCACTTACATTACTTACCATGTCAAGTTCTTGACATCCCATTTTAATATTTTCTTTGGCTTCGATGATTTTGTTGGCAGTTGTTGCAGCTCCGCTTGGGAAACTTACAACCCCTGTTGTTACTATATCAGGGTAGTCTTTTAATCTGTCGATTGTGTATTTTGTAACCCATGGCATAGGTGAAGCACAGATACAATTGTACTTAATTACTGTATCAATCATTTCTTCTACTTCATCCATGACGATATCCGTTCTAACCGTGCTTACATCAATCATTCTGTTGATATTTTTCAAATCCAATTCTTTTTTCATTCTTAACCTCCGATGTTAAACATCATTATCTTTTATGTTTTTATAATAACAGGTAATTACCTTTTTGTAAAGTATTTTTTGAAAATTTTATGTTTATAATATATTAAGAGGGTTATGTTTTTTATAAGTGTATGAAATATGTCGAATTTTGTGTTATAATATCATTTATATGAGGAGGATGTAATGATTAGCTTGATACTTGGAATATGTTTTTCTTTTGAATCTTTTGCAATATTTGTATCAATTTTCTTTGCTGTTAAAAATATATTATTAAATGAAACCAGTCCTATATTATTATTTGTGCTTATATTCTATGCTTTGGTATGTTTTTTTATAGGTCAATTGTTTTTTTATCTTTCAAGAAAAAAGTTTGATGTTGAAAGTATAATGGATATTCCGCTTTTGGATGTGACTTTAAAGGAAGAACAAAAATATGAACAGATCATAGAGGGTAGGGATATAGCTGAAATTAAAGACGGGAAAATAACCTTTGTGGAAAATGACAATAATGATACTGTTGATTAATGCACTGTTTTATACAGTGTTTTTTTATTTTTTATGTTGTGTTATTATATGTTTATACAAATAAAAAAGAGGTTTGTTTATGAAGGATTATGAATATAAAGCAAGATACTATGAAACGGATAAAATGGGGATTATACACCATTCAAATTATATAAGATGGTATGAGGATGCCAGAATATACTTTATGGAAAAATTGGGTATAAGTTACAAAAAAATGGAAGAAAAGGGGATTGTTTCTCCTGTATTAAGCGTCAGCAGCGAGTATAAAAATATGGTTTGTTTTGATGATGTTGTTTCGATTTCTGTAAAGATAAAAAAGTATAACGGAATTAGGCTGGAACTTGATTATGTTATAAAAAATAAAAGTACGGATGAGATTGTCAATACAGGAAGCAGCAATCATTGTTTTCTTTTTAATAACAAGATTATTAATTTAAAAAAGAATGCGCCGGAATTTCATGAAATGTTGTTGAAGGGGATAGATATATAGAATTAAATTTTATATTAAAAAAAGAGTGGCAACACTCTTTTTACGGTAAAATTTTATTTTATATAAGGTATCATATCGTATGCTTTGTTGAATATTAAATCCGGTTTGGTATCAAATTTAGGAATGTCTTCTTCCTTGGTTTCTCCGCTTAGAACTAAAATACCTTTTGCTCCGTTGTTTACTCCGGTAGCAACGTCTGTATAAATTCTGTCTCCTATGAATGCAATTTTTTTCTTATCTATTCCGGTATGTTCCACAATCATATCGACGGTTTCTTTAAACGGTTTACCTATATATTTAGGTTTTACACCGGTAGATTTTGTAATTAATTCACACATTGCTCCGCAGTCCGGCATAAATCCGTTTATTGTCGGGCAATTTATATCCAGATGTGTTGCAAGAAATATTGCGCCGTTTCTTATATAATGGCATGCTTTATCCAATTTTTCGTATGTAAGGGATGTATCAAAGGTCATAACCACTATGTCCGGATTTTCTTTTGTTAAATTTATTCCTGAATTTTTAAAGCTTTGTGTTACCTTATCCGTTGCGACAAGATAGACTTTTTGATTTTTATGATTTGTGTTTAAATATTTTATTGTGACATCTCCAGAAGTCATAACTTCATTATCTTTTACATCAAAGCCCATATCATTCAATCTTTTTACATAAGTTTCACCTGTTCTGGAAGAATTATTGGTGAAGAAAAGAATATTTTTTTTATGTTTTTTTAAATGTTCTATAAATTCAAGAGATCCGTCTATTAATGTTGAGCTTAGGTATATCGTTCCGTCCATATCGAGAACGAACAATTCGATATTTTTTAAATCCTCTTTTTTCATGTTTTTCCTTTCCGTTATAATATATTTTAAAAATTACGTGATAGTATTTTATTATCTTTATCAAATCGTTTTATATTATATCATATAAATTTAATTATTAAAAATACTATTTTCCCCTTTGTAATAAAATATATTGTGTTATAATAACTGATACACTGTATAATTTTAAGGAGGTTTTGATTGCGAAAATTTAAAATTTGTTTTTTGATATTTTTATTGTTGACTTTTGTATATCTTTATTTTGAAAATACCTCTTTATTTATAGTTGATAAAAAAGAAATTGTGTCAAGTAAAATAGACAGTAGCTTTGACGGTTATAAAATTCTTCAATTATCCGATCTTCATTCCAGAAGTTTTGGTAATAACAATGATAAATTGTTAAAAAAAATTGATAAGATAGATCCTGATATAATTGTCTGTACGGGGGATATGATGAACTCGATGGATGATGAGGGGAATGTTTTTATAGATTTAGCGAAAAAGTTATCTTCAAATTATCCTATATATTATATTGACGGCAATCACGAACAACTCGTAAATTATAATAATGTAAGTGTATACGATAAGTATATGTCAAGGCTTAAAGAGTTAGGCGTTACGGTAGTAAAAAACAAGAAAGTTAATATAAAAAAGGGAAGCTCTTATATAAATTTATATGGACTTAATGTGGATTTGGTTTATTATTCCACAAAAACGGCGTTAAAAGAGTCCAATATCAAATACACTCAAAAGAACTTTTCAAAAACCATAAATAAGGAAACTTTTGAAGCTGATAAATTCAATATACTTCTTACACATAATCCTTTATATTTTGATGTTTATGAAAAAAGCGGTGTGGATTTGATTTTGTCCGGACATGTTCATGGAGGTATTGTTCGAATTCCTTTTAAAGGAGGAGTGTTATCTCCCGATCAAGAATGGTTTCCAAAGTATTATCACGGGTTGTATAAAATAAATGATACAAGTATGATAGTAAGCGCCGGGCTTGGAAATGATACTGTGAATTTCAGAGCTTTTAATCCTTTTGAAATTAATTTGATAACATTAAGAAGTGAATAAAAAAAGATACGGATATTTATCCGTATCTTTTTTATTTGAAACTGTTTTGCATATCTTTTAATTGATATTTAGTAAATTTTAGGTTTTCTATTAAGAATCTTTGTTCTTCGAAATTACATCCTCTGAAAATATCTTCGTATTCTTCTATTAATTTTATTTTTGCTGTTTTCATGACGTTATTTTGCAAAATTTCATCCACACTGGTGTTTAAAGCATCTGCTATGTCAATTATGGTTTGCAAAGATGCTTTCGTTGTTCCCTGTTCGATTTTGCTTATGTGAGTTACTGATTTATTTATTATGCTTGAAAGTTCTTTTTGTGTGATGTGTTTATCTTTTCTTTTTTTCTTGATTATTTTTCCCATATGTTTGTAGTTGATTTTCATTATATGCATTCCTTATTTATATAACTATATATACTTATAGATATTTATAGTTTAATTAATTATTTTTAGCTATTTACAGATATTTGAGTATATTATACATTTAATTATAAGAAAATACAATATATTTCATTAAGTGAGTAAAAATACAAATATATACTGATTTTTATAAAAATAGTATATATAGTTCTATAATTCGACAAATTGTTACATGGGATTGTTATATAATGTCGATAAATAACAGGAAAGAAGGTAAACTGATGAAAAAAATCAAATTATTTTTTATGTATCATATTATTAATGTTATGGAGAAGATAGGTGATAATATGTATTTAAATATAAGGACAAAAGTGGCAGAGAATGGTAACAACAGTATCGGGGAAGATACAATAAATATGTATAAAAGATATTTCAAATTCAGGGTTATTCAATTGAGAGTAAAGAAAACTTATTTTAATTTGTCTATGAAATTAAATTAATTTTGAAAATGCAATAAAAAAAACACCTTAATAGGTGTTTTTTATTTTTATTCAGCAGTTGAAGGAGCAGTATATGCTCTTGCCAAAAATTCTTGGTCTAGAGAATAAAGTCCTTTAGGATCTGAACCGAATAGTTCAAATTTTCTTATGTTATCTTCTGCATTTTTTTCTTCTTCCATTTGTTCGTTAACAAACCAATCTAAGAATTGCATTGTTCTGTAATCTTTAACTTCATGAGCTGCATCGTAGATGTTATTTATTAATCCTGTTACGATTTTTTCATGGTGAAGAGTTTTTACTAATGGATCCATTGGTTTTTCATAAGTATATTCAGGTTTTTCAATTAATTCACTTGTAATTTTATGTCCGTTGTCTTTTAAGTATTCTCTCATCATCATTGCATGGTCTCTTTCTTCTTGGGCTTGAATATAAAACCAGTTTTCAAATCCGTCAAGACCATAGTCCGCATAGAAGTTTGCCATATCCAAATAGATATAAGCAGAATATAATTCTTTGTTTATTTGATCATTTAATAATTTAGCAACTTTTTCATTTAACATTTTTCGCATCTCCTTTGTTAATTTATACTTTAAATTATATTCATTCTAATTTAAAAGTCAATAGTAATATTAAAAATTTTGTTTTTTCTTTTAAATATTATAACATAACAAATTTATATACAAGCTGTTTATTTTAATATTTTTAAGTATTTTAATCGAAATAATAATTTTTGTCGTATAAATAAAACAACCTTAAAATTGCCAAGATTTTGATCCTATCAAAAAGATAGGTGGGTTACCTGCTTACAGCTTTTGCCGTCCACTTAACAGAGGCTTGACAGCCGCCTAAAGACCCGATATCCCTGTATAAAAGTGTAGGTTCAAAATAATAGCAAAATTTTAAGGTCATATATATTATATGATTAAACGAAAAAAATATCAATAAAAAATAATAATACAAAGAGTTAAAATTTGGTAATTTTATAAATATAAACGTAGAAAAAAGCTAAAAAATGTATATAATAAAATAAATTAATAAAAAAACACTTTTATTGTTGACTAATTATGCATTTTTATGTATAATTAGTCAGTATTTTAAATCAGTTAATTGTTTTGGAGGTATATATATAATGAAAGATAAAATTGTATTGGCATATTCCGGGGGACTT
This sequence comes from Anaerofustis sp., assembly GCF_019420015.1. GTDB lineage: Bacteria > Bacillota > Clostridia > Eubacteriales > Anaerofustaceae > Anaerofustis. Next base: position 36,381 of record NZ_JAHZIA010000047.1, on the reverse strand, counting down.
GATACATCAACTATAGTTCCTTGGCTTAAGAATAATTATGATTGTGAAGTTCACGCTGTTTGTGTTGATGTCGGTCAGGTTGATGAAAAAGAAAAACCCGATTTGGAGAAACGAGCTATTGAATATGGGGCGGATAGTATAGATATTATTGATGCTACCGAAGAATTAGTCAATGATTATATTTTCCCTATGCTTAAATCAGGTGGGGTTTATGAAAATAAATATTTACTCGGTACTTCTATTGCAAGACCTTTGATTTCAAAAATCTTGGTTGATAAAGCCAGAGAACTTGGTGCAAACTGTATCTGTCACGGGGCTACCGGCAAAGGTAATGATCAAGTTCGTTTTGAACTTACAATAATGGCTTTGGCTCCTGATATCAAGATAATTGCACCGTGGAGATTATGGAATATCAAATCAAGACAAGATGCTTTGGATTATTGTATTCAACATGATATTAAACTTAATATGTCAGCAGAAGAAAGTTATTCGAGAGATATGAACATCTGGCATTTATCTCATGAAGGATTGGAACTTGAAGATCCTGCCAATATGCCGGATTACAGAAATTTGCTTCAAAAAACCACTTATGTTGAAGATGCACCTGCAGAAGCTGAAGAAATCACATTAGAGTTTGAAAAAGGTATTCCCGTAAAATTAAACGGCGAAAAAATGGATGGTGTATCATTATTAACCAAGTTGAATAAGATTGCAGGCAAACACGGTATTGGAGTTGTGGATATGGTAGAAAACAGGGTTGTCGGTATGAAATCTAGAGGTATATACGAAACTCCCGGAGGAACTGTTCTTTATTATGCGCATAATGAACTTGAGCAGCTTTGTTTGGATAGAGAAACACAAGCTTATAAAAGAACTGTTGCTGTAAAATATGCCGATCTTGTATATTCAGGTATGTGGTTCTCTCCTCTAAGAGAAGCGTTGGATGCCTTTGTTGATAAAACACAGGAAACGGTTAGCGGTAAAGTATCTTTAAGATTATATAAAGGCAACACTATAACAAAAGGAATTGAGAGTCCTTATTCTGTGTATAATGAAGAAATTGCTTCTTTTGATACAGGTGAATTATATGATCATAATGATGCAGCAGGATTTATTAAACTTTACGGACTTCCTTTGAAAATCAGAGCATTTATGAAACAAAAAAATGAAGATAAATAATTAAAATAGAATTGTATTTTTTATCTTTCACTTTTAAAAGCCCTCTTCTTTAGTAAAAAGAAGAGGGCTTCTTAATTATTTATAACGTATTATATATGAATATAATTGTTATATGGTATAATTTATATATATTAAAAAAAGGAGGTATTAGGTGGAAGGTATATAAATGTATTTGCAAACTATTTAGGTTTAAGGTTAAGGTTTTGTGTTTGTTTTAGTAAAGTATATTTTTACTGTGCGGTAAATAAGGTTAAGGAGAAAATGATATGAATAATAAAGAAGTATTAAGGGATGCGCTGAAAAGAGAGATGGATGCGGTTAAGAATCTTGAAAAAGTATTGGATTTTGATGTATTGGATGAGGCTGTGAATAAAATTGCCGAATGTAAAGGCAATGTTATATTTGCAGGATGCGGTTCTTCCAGTACAACTGCGTTTAGGGCTGCAAATATTTATAATTTTATATATGTACCTTCAATTGCGATAAATGTTATGAATGCTCTTCACGGTGAATATGGGATGATAAGAAAAGGTGATATATTCATTCCGATATCAAAAAGCGGAGATACAGAAGAACTGGTAAGCTCAATTCCAATAGCAAAGGAACTTGGTGCTTTTGTTATCGGGCTTACAGAAAACGATAATTCTTATATTGCGAAAAACTCTGATTTGTGTATTTTGTTTAATTCTCTAAAGGAGCTTGATGATAAAGATATGGTTGCCACATCGTCAACTACCTGTTCTAGCGTTATTTTGGATATGATTTGTGCGGGAATTATGCGAAAAAAGAATATTACCGATAAGGATTTCAAACTTATACATCCAAACGGAGCTGTTGGACACATGCTTAATGATTGATTGTGTATAAAATTATATCCACAAAACGAACATCATCTTAAACCAAATTGTTTAAGGTGGTGTTTTATAATATTTTCATTTAATTGTTTTTCTTGAATAAGTATGGAATGGATTTTGATATATTTAATGTAGTGACCTTACTATTCAAAATATTTATATGTATTTATTAATGTACTTCTTATTTAAGAATTAACATTGCAAAAAATACGAAAAAAATGTATAATAAAACAATTAACGGAATTGATTTTTATAAAATAAATAATAGAAAATACGGAGGACAAAATATGGCTTTATATGAAAAAACGATATATGAGTTGAGAGATATGCTCGATAAAAAAGAAGTCAGCACGAATGAAATATTAGACAGTTATATTGAAAGAATAGAAGCTACTGACGGTAAAGTCAATGCCTTTTTAACAAAGACTTTTGATTTTGCGAGGGCGCAGGCGAAGGAGAGTGAAGAAAGAATATTAAAGGGAAACGCTTTAGGTTTCTTGGATGGTATTCCTTATGCACTTAAAGACAATATATGTACCAAAGATATAAGAACGACATGTTCATCTAAGTTTCTTGAAAATTTTGTACCTCCTTACAGTGCCACTGTTTATAAAAAACTTCAAAATAACGGTGCCGTACTATTGGGCAAGGTAGATATGGATGAGTTTGCGATGGGGTCTTCAAATGAAAACTCTGCATATGGCACTGTAAAAAATCCATGGGATACATCGAGAGTTCCCGGTGGTTCTTCCGGTGCCAGTGCCGCGAGCGTAAGTGCTTTACAGGCTGCGTTTTCTCTTGGATCGGATACAGGTGGTTCCATAAGAACACCGGCTGCATTTTGCGGTGTGACAGGGCTTAAACCTACCTACGGTAGGGTATCAAGATATGGGCTTGTCGCATTTGCTTCATCGTTGGATCAAATAGGTCCTATGGGTAAAGATATTAAAGATGTTGCGAATGTGCTTAATGTTATTTCCGGATATGATGAGAATGACTCTACCAGTATGAAAGTTGATGTACCTGACTATACTTCTTTCTTGACAGAAGATATAAAAGGAATGAAGATAGGTGTTGATTATTCTCTTTTGGATGAAAATAAAATAGATAAAGATGTAGTTGAAAATATTAATAAAGCAATAGAAAACTTTAAGGAACTTGGTGGAGAAATAATAGATATTTCTTTTGATTGTTTTGATTATGCCATACCTGTATATTATTTGATATCTTCATCGGAAGCTTCGTCAAATCTTTCAAGATTTGACGGTATAAGATACGGAGTTCGTGAAGAAGGCGAAAGTATGGAAGATATAATTATAAATTCAAGAACGAAAGGCTTCGGTGAAGAAGTTAAGAAAAGAATACTTTTGGGAACTTACGCTTTATCTGCGGGATATTATGATATGTATTACAATAAGGCTTTAAAGGTCAGAAGACTTATAAAGGAAACATATGATAATATATTCAAAAAGTGTGATATAATTCTTACGCCTACCACAACAAGCGAGGCTTTCAAAATAGGCGAAAAAAGCGAAGATCAGACAAAGATGTATTTGGATGATATCTTTACTGTAACTGCAAATTTGGCAGGTATACCTGCTGCCAGTATCCCTTGCGGATTTTCTAAGAACGGAATGCCTATAGGTCTGCAGATTTCGGCAGATGCTTTTGGTGAAGGGAAAATAATAAAGGCTGCTTATAACTATCAAAACGTTACGGATTATCATAAGCAGTATCCAAATTTATAGGAGGTAAGAAATGAAAAATTATACAATGGTAATAGGGCTTGAAATTCACTGTGAGCTTGGTACAAAAAGTAAGATTTTTTGTTCTTGCCCAACCGAATTCGGAGCCGAAGAAAATGCTCATGTTTGTGAGAGATGTATGGGAATGCCGGGAACGCTTCCTGTTCTTAATAAAAAAGTTGTTGAATATGCTGTTAAAGCAGGGCTGTCGTTGAACTGTAATATTCAAAATTATTCAAAATTAGACAGAAAAAACTATTTTTATCCCGATCTTCCCAAAGCTTATCAAATATCTCAATACGATGAGCCCATATGTCTTGGGGGATATCTTGATATAACAAAAGAAGACGGTGAGAAGAAAAGAATAAATATAACAAGAATTCATATTGAAGAAGATGCAGGTAAGCTTATACATGAAGATTATCAGACACTTCTTGATAATAACAGGTGTGGTGTGCCTTTGATAGAGATTGTTACGGAACCTGAAATAAGAAGTGCGGAAGAAGCTCTTCTTTTTGCGGAAACTGTTAGAAACAATCTTTTGACTGTTGGTGTTTCTGATTGTAAAATGCAGGAAGGTTCTCTTCGTTTTGATGTTAACTTATCTGTTATGCCTGAGGGATCTAGTGAGTTTGGAACAAGAACGGAGATGAAAAATCTTAATTCTTTCAGATCTTTAAAAAGAGCAATAGAGTATGAATACAAAAGACAGGTAAGAGCTGTTGAAAAAGGTGAAGAAATAGTTCAAGAAACTAGAAAATGGGATGATGAAAAGGGTAAGTCTTTTTCTATGAGAAGTAAAGAAGATGCTCATGACTATCGTTATTTCCCTGACCCGGATTTAGTGCCGATTATTTTAACGGATGAAGAGATTGCAGAATATAAAGCTCAAATGCCGGAACTTCCTCAAGCTAAGAAAGAAAGATTTATGGAAGAATATTCTCTAAGTGAATACGACGCTAACTTTTTGGCAGGATCAAGTGAAATAAGTGATTTCTTTGAAGAAGCGATAAAAGATACTAAAAATATCAAATCCGTTGCAAATTTCCTAATGGGTGATATATCTGCTTATTTAAACAGTAACGAACTTGAATTTGCGGATATTAAATTTACACCTGCAAACCTTGCAAAACTTATAAATCTTGTGGATAAAGGAGATATAAATTTATCTACGGCAAAGAAAGTATTAAATGAAATGTTTGCAAGTGGGGATGATGCAGAAAAGATAGTTGAAGAAAAAGGCTTGAAACAAATGAATGATACCGGGGAAATAAAATCAATTGTGGAAAAAATATTAAACGATAATCCACAGGTTGTTGAAGATTTAAAAGGCGGTAAGAAGAAAGCTGGAGGTTTTGTAGTTGGACAGGTTATGAGACAGACAAAAGGAAAAGCAAATCCAGCAATAGTAAATCAACTTATCAATGAAATTCTTGGATTGTAAAATAAAAAGACTGTGTATGCACAGTCTTTTTTTATTGATATAAGTGTAAAAATATCTTTGTATATTTGTTCAATAAAGTATATTGTAAAAAATATCTGCGGGATTGGTTAAATAAACGTTGAGTTTTTTTGTTATATATAGATTTTTAATTAAGTTTTCTTTGTGGCTTTATACGTTTTTTTTATTTTATTAGGTTATTAAAAGTATTTAACTGAGATATAAAAGATAATTATTAATGTTTTGTGTATTTATTGTGGTGTTTGATGTGTAAACCTCTTGAAATTCGCTAATAATCTCTGATTTTGTGTGTTATTTGAAATAATACTTGCAAAATAAATAATTATGTTTATAATAATATTATAGCAATACATAATTATGTTATTGTTTTAGGTTTTAATAAAAGGAGAATATAAAATGGAAGCAATTGTATTTAGAGGTCCCGAGGATTTCGGGCTTGAGAATGTAGAAACACCAAAGTGTCCAAAGGGAGGAGTTTTAATAAAAGTTGAAGCCGTAGGTCTTTGCGGTTCTGATGTTAGAACTTTTAGTTCTGGACATTTTGCAGTTACTCCGCCTTATATATTGGGACATGAAGCTGCAGGGGTTATTTGCGAAAGTGATAATGAAAATTATCCTGTAGGAGAAAAGATCGTTATTAATCCGCTTGTCGGACTTTGCGGAGAATGTTATTACTGTACACATAATTTGAAGAACCACTGTGAAAATAAGATTACACTCGGAACTAACTTGCCTGGAGGATATGCTCAGTACACTGCACTTCCTGAAGATTGCTGTACAGATGATACTATAGTAAAAGTTCCGGATGATTTTAATCTTGATTTGATTCCACTTGCCGAAACGACATCGAGCGTTTATTCTGTTCAAGAATTCGCAAGAGTAAAAGAAGGGGACGATGTGGTTATTATGGGTGCAGGTCCTTTGGGGAATTTACATAGTGCTATTGCCAAAGCAAGAGGAGCAAGAAAAGTTATAATTTCAGAACCTAGCGAATCTAGGCTTGAAATGGCTCATAGATTTGAATCTACCGATGTATTTAACAATCCTAAAGAAGAGCCTCTTGAAAAATGTGTAGAAAGAGAAACCAACGGCTACGGAGCTGATGTTGTAATAGTTGCTTGTCCTGTAGGTGCTGCTCAAGAACAGGCTACGCATCTTGTTAAACCAAGAGGTACTGTAGTTCTTTTCGGCGGACTTCCAAAGGATAATTGTCATGTTTCATTTGATTCTAATTTGATTCACTATAAAGAATTGAACGTTGTAGGTGGATTTGCTTATGCGCCTGATGTTTTTGCAAAAGCTGTAGAATTGATAGTTAGCAAAAAAATAGATGCTACGAAATTTGTTACTCATATTATGCCGTTAAAAGACATAAAAGAAGGAATTAAGGCGATAAAAACCGGAGAAGCGATAAAAGTCGTTTTAAAACCGTTTAATGATTAAAGTGCTGATTTAACATTATTCTTTAATATTATTTGATTTATAATTTTGTTTTGGATATATAATGTACAGAAAAATCAGTCTTTTATATATTAAAAATTATTGATTAAAATAAAACAGGGTGAGTAAAAAACTCTTCTCATTCTGTTTTTTTATAATGCATCGGAAAGTATACAAAAAAAGAGATTGATTTTACTGGTAGGATTTTTGTATTAGTTGATTTATTTTATCTTATGTGAACTTTGAAACTTTGTATTTTTTAGGGGTGCATATATCTTTAAAAAAAACAAAAAAATCCTTTAATTCTCTTGATTTTTTTACTTAATATGATATACTTATTGGTGCTAAAGGCAAAAAGCCTTTTTTTAATGTTGCAAATTTATTTTTTGATGATGATGTGGACTCCATCTGAAAAAGATATTTTGCAGAGGTTTTATATTAAGTCCTGTCGATATAAAGCTTCACCAAGTAATACAGCGGAGGTTGTAAATAATGAGAGTAAAAGTAACACTTGCATGCGAAGAGTGTAAACAAAGAAACTATAATACAATGAAAAACAAAGATAATCCAAAAGAGAGATTAGAGCTTAAAAAGTATTGTAGATTTTGCAAGAAACATACTAATCATAAGGAAACAAAATAAGGAGTATGGTTATGGCAAAAGGTAAAAATACTAAAGCCGCAAAAAAAACCGAATTCTTTTTAATCAGATGGATTAAAGGTATAATTGAATTTTTCAGAGGGGTAAATGTAGAACTTAAAAAAGTTAGTTGGCCGACTAAAGATGAGTTAATTCAGTATACTATTGTCGTTATTGTAATTTGCGGTATATTGACATTATTTATTTGGGGCTTTGATACCGTTTTAGGATTATTAAAAGGTCTTTTTTAAGTAGGTAATGGTTATGAGTGAAAATGTAAAACAAATTGAAAGTGACAGCACTAAAGCACTTTGGTATGTAGCTCATACATATTCAGGATACGAAAACAAAGTCAAAGAAAATATAGAAGCTGCGGTTATTCGTAGGAATATGTCGGATGTTATAGAAGAAGTAGTAGTGCCTATGCACAAAGTAGAAGAAACCAAAAACGGCGAAAGAAAAGTTGTTGAGAAGAAGGTTTTCCCAGGATATGTTTTAGTTAAAATGTATATGACTGATGATGCTTGGTATATCGTAAGAAATACCAGAGGGGTAACAGGATTTGTTGGACCTGCATCAAAACCGGTTCCTTTAACTGAGGAAGAACTTAGAAATCTCGGAATAATAGAAAAAGAAGCTATTACAACCGATCTTAAGGTTGGAGATGAAATCGAAGTTTTATCCGGACCTTTCGAGAATTATACGGGTGTAATCGAAGAGATAAATATTGATAAAGCTAAATTAAAAGTAAATATATCTATGTTCGGCAGAGAAACCCCTGTTGAACTGGATTTC
>NZ_JAHZIA010000047.1:0-28257 GCF_019420015.1 Anaerofustis sp. | reverse complement strand
TAATTTAAAAGAAGTATTAGGAGAATAGAAAATGGCAAAGAAAATTGTTGGAATGATAAAATTACAAATTCCTGCCGGAAAAGCTACACCGGCTCCACCTGTTGGTCCAGCTCTTGGTCAACACGGTGTAAATATCATGGATTTTTGTAAGGCATTTAACGCAAAAACAGAATCTCAAGCTGGACTTATAATTCCGGTTGTAATCAGTGTATATCAAGATCGTTCTTATACATTTATTACAAAAACTCCACCGGCTCCAGTTTTAATCAAAAGAGCTATTAATTTACAAAAGGCAAGTGGAGAGCCTAACAAAAACAAAGTAGGCAAAATTACAAAAGAGCAAATTAAAGAGATTGCTGAAATGAAAATGCCAGACTTAAATGCTGCAAACATCGATACTGCTATGAGCATGATTGAAGGAACAGCAAGAAGTATGGGTATTACTGTAGAAGAATAATGACTGATTATTTATCTCGTATTTTGTGGGAGAGATAAATAAATGATTTAAATGTAACCACACAGGAGGATATATATATAATGAAAAAAGGTAAAAATTATCTTGCAAAAAAAGAAATGATTGAACAAGGTAAAGCATATGACGTAAATGAAGCTGTAGCTTTAATCAAAAAAATGGCAACAGCTAAATTTGATGAAACTATTGAACTTCATGTTAAACTTGGTGTTGACTCAAGACATGCTGACCAACAAGTTCGTGGTGCTATTGTTCTTCCTCACGGAACAGGAAAAACAGTTAGAGTTTTAGTGTTTGCAAAAGGAGAAAAAGCAGAAGAAGCTAAAGCTGCAGGTGCTGATTATGTTGGAGCAGAAGAGTACTTAGATAAAATTCAAAAAGAAGGCTGGTTCGAATTTGACGCGGTTGTTGCTACACCTGATATGATGGGTGTTGTTGGTAGATTAGGTAGAGTTCTTGGACCTAAAGGTTTAATGCCTAACCCAAAATCTGGAACCGTAACATTTGATGTTGAAAAAGCTGTTAACGAAATCAAAGCAGGTAAAGTTGAATACAGACTTGATAAATCAAATATTATTCACGTTGCTATTGCAAAAGCGAGCTTCAGTGAACAACAAATAGAAGAAAACTTAAATGTTTTAATAGATGCTGTTAAAAAAGCAAAACCTGCTGCAGCAAAAGGACAATATTTCAGAAGTGTTACTTTAACAAGTACAATGTCACCTGGAATTAAACTTTCTGTTGCAAAATTTTAATTAATATTGTATAATATTATAGCTTAAAATAAAATATTGTATTATTCACGATAGTTAAAAGGTTAATCCTTTTAATATATACCGCAGACAGCAGGGGGATATAATCCATAAATATCCTGCCGAGGTTAAGAAGTGGAGTTATCAAATACTCTTTCTTAACATGCGGAAAGAGTATTTTTTATGAATAGGAGGAAGTATCGTGTCATCAGAAACTATTTTAGAAGGCAAAAAGGCGATAGTTGCTGAAATAGTTGAAAAAATGAATAGTGCACAAGCTTTCGTTTTAGTCGACTATAAAGGTATCAATGTAGAACAAGATACTGCATTTAGAGCAAAAGCAAGAGAATTAAACGTAGATTATAAAATTTACAAAAATACATTCCTTAGATTTGCAGCAAAAGAATGTGGTTTTGAAGGACTTGTTGATGTATTAAAAGGAAGTACAGCAATCGCTTTTTGTAATGAAGATGTTGTGGCTCCTGCAAAAGTTGTCAGTGAATTTGCCAAAGATAATGCTTTGGAATGTTTGACAATTAAAGGTGGGGTTATAGAAGGTAACGTAGCAACTTTAGACGAACTTCAAAAAATTGCGACATTACCATCAAGAGAAGCATTACTTGCAAAAATGCTTGGAAGCTTACAAGCTCCAATTTCAAACTTTGCATGTGTTATCAATGCTATCAAAGAAAAAATGGAAGAAGACGAACAAGCAAGTGCTTAGTGTCGGTTAGTTAAAAGAAATTAAAAAATTAAACAGGAGAAAATTAAAATGAGTGAAAAATTTGATAAAATTATTGAAGAAGTAAAATCAATGTCAGTTTTAGAACTATCTGAATTAGTTAGTGCTTTAGAAGAAGAATTTGGTGTTAGTGCTGCAGCTGCACAAGTTGTTGTAGCAGGAGATGCTGGTGCTGCAGGCGGTGCTGCTGAACAAACAGAATTTGATGTAATTTTAGCTTCAGCAGGTGATGCAAAACTTAAAGTTGTAAAAGCTGTTAGAGAAGTAACAGGTTTAGCTCTTAAAGAAGCTAAAGATATCGTTGATAATGCTCCAAAAGCTATCAAAGAAGGCGCTAGCAAAGAAGAAGCTGAAGAAATTAAAGCTAAAATCGAAGAAGTTGGCGGACAAATCGAACTTAAATAATTTAATTATTATTTTAAAGACCACATTTATGTGGTCTTTTTATTTATTCTTAGTAGATGTATTAATTTATAAATATATAATTAGTAAGTATACACGGTATATATGTTTATTAAAGTGGATATTTTTATAAAATAAACAATAAAAAAGACGGAATATATTTCCGTCTTTTTATATTTATACTTAATTAACCTCTTAGGTCATCTAAAAGTTCTGTTTTTTCTTCTGTTTTATCGTCTTTGTTTTTAATGATTTTTGCAGGTGCACCTGCCACTACAACACCTTCAGGTACGTTTTCTGTTACAACGCTTCCTGCGGCAACAACGCTCCCGTTTCCGATTTGAACGCCTTCTAATATAACAACGTTTCCTCCGATCATACAGTCATCGCCTACAATTACAGGAGTTGCTGAAGGTGGCTCTAAAACACCTGCCAATACAGAGCCTGCTCCGATATGACTTCTTTTCCCTACAGTTGCTCTTGCTCCCAGTACCGCATTCATATCGATCATTGATTCTTCTCCGATTACCGCTCCGATATTTATTGTTGCGCCCATCATGATAACGGCATTTTTACCTATTTGAACACCTTCTCTTATGTTTGCTCCCGGTTCTATTCTTGCTTCGACTTCGTTTGTATCCATCATAGGGATTGCAGAGTTTCTTCTGTCATATTCCATTCTGTAATTTGTAATTCTGTCTTTATTTTTTTCTACGAAGCTGTAGATTTCCTCTTTTTCTCCAAATACTATATAAGAGCCTTGTGTTCCGTAGTATTCTAAATCAGAAAGCATACTTTCAACCAAGTCTCCTTTTACATAAAGTTTAATAGGAGTGCTTTTTTTTGCAGCTTTTATATATTTAGCTATTTCGTAAGGGTTTGTTAAGTCAAATTGTTCTTTTAATTTATTGTTATCCATTATTTTCTCCTTAAATTATATCATTCATTTGGAAATATCCATTTTCTTTGTTAAATATGTATCTTCCTGCTTTTACCGCACCTACGGCAAATACTTTTCTAGAAAGGGCTGTATGTTTAACTTCTATTATTTCGTCTTCTCCTGCAAAGATTACTTCATGCTCTCCGACGATTGTACCTCCTCTTACGGCATGTATTGTTAAATCTTTTTTCTCTCTTTTTACGTCGTTACCGTATCTTGAATATTTGTATTCAAGCTCTTTTGGTGAGTTTTCTTTTACGACATCTGCAAGCATGTACGCTGTACCGCTAGGTGCATCAACTTTTCTGTTGTGATGTTTTTCTATGATTTCTGTATCAAAATCTTCACATAGCATCTTAGCTCCAAGTTCTAACATCTTGCTTACAACGCTTATTCCGTAAGAAAAATTTCCTGTTTTAAATACCGGGATTTTTTTGCTTGCTTCATCCAAGTGTTTATTCGTTTTTTCATCAAGACCTGTTGTTGCGCAAACAAGAGCTGTTTTTTTATCTACGCAAAAGTCTATTAATTTATCTACAAGGGTGAAATGAGAAAAGTCGATTACAACATCTATATCTTCATTGATTTGTGAAAAATCGTCGTATACAGGATATTCTTCATTTCCTTTTTTGTTTTTGTCAAATCCGCATACGACTTGCATATCTTCATAGCTTTCTACTATGTTTTTAACATTTTGTCCCATGGCTCCGTTAAAGCCGCTTATCATTACCTTTATCATATTATTCCTCTTAAATTAATGAATATTCTTTTAATGTTTTTTCTAAAAATTCTCTTTTGCTTCCTGTAAGTTCCGCAAGAGGTAATCTCATATCCCCGGTGTTTAAGCCCATAATTTTCATTGCTGTTTTTACGGGAATCGGATTGCATTCGCAAAATAGTGCATCACACATTGGAAGAATATCGAGCTGTCTTTGAATTGCAGTTTTGATATCTCCGTTAAAGAATGCATCTGTCAATTCAATGCATTGTTTTGGAATAATGTTTGAACAGGTTGAAATAACACCGTCTCCTCCAAGAGATAATACCGGCATTATTTGATCGTCGTTACCTGAATATAATTCGATATCTTCGGGTAAATCTTTCATTATTCTTGCAACTTGAGATAAATCTCCGCTTGCTTCTTTGAAAGCTTTTACGTTTTTTATCTTTGTAAGTTCTATTGCAAGTGAGGCAGAAATATTTTTCCCCGTTCTTGAAGGTACATTGTAAACAATGATTGGAACATCAACTCTGTCGCTTATGTATTCATAGCTTTTGTAAATGCCTTCATCACTTGATTTATTATAGTAAGGGTTGTTTATTAAAACAGCATCGGCACCTCTTTTGGCAGCTATTTCCGTTAAGTGTAATACATGGTCTGTATTATTTGTTCCTGTTCCCGCTATAAAAGGAACTCTGCCGTTTATTACTTCGTTTGAAACTCTGAATATTTCGTCTTTTTCTTCATCTGTAACTGTAGGAGATTCTCCTGTTGTTCCGCAAATTACAAGTCCGTTAATTCCGTTTTCTATTTGTGAATTTATAAGTTCTTCAAGTACGCTGTAGTTTACTTTGTTATTTTCGTCAAAGGGAGTAACCAAAGCTGTACTTACACCTTTAAAAATAGACATATTAATTATTTTCCTTTCCAAAGAAATTTTCTTTAATTAAGTACTCAGCAATTTGTACAGTATTTGAAGCTGCACCTTTTCTGATGTTGTCACCTACACACCATAAATTCATTCCGTTTTCAACTGAAAAATCTCTTCTTATTCTTCCCACATATACTTCATCACCGCCGGCAGCATCAAGGACGGTAGGATATTCCGGAACAGAAATATCGTCTTTTACTATTACTCCTGGCGCTTTTCTTAAAATTTCTCTTGCTTCATTAACGTCAAAAGGTTTTTCAAATTCAAGATTTATGCTTTCGCTGTGTCCTACGAAAACAGGTACTCTTACTGTTGTTGCAGTAACTTTTACATCGTAGTCTCCAAGAATTTTATGTGTTTCGTTTACCATTTTCAGTTCTTCTTTTGTATAACCGTCTTCTGTGAATTCATCTATATGAGGAAGACAATTGTATGCTATTTGTACCGGATAAAATTCATTTTTCCCGCCTTTTACACCTTCCTCAAGATCTTTGATTCCTTTTACCCCGGATCCCGCAACTGCTTGGTATGTAGAGTAGATTACTCTTTTTATTTTATATGCGTCATGAAGAGGTTTTAAAACAACCATAGCCTGTATTGTTGAACAGTTTGGATTCGCTATAATTCCTTTGTTTTCTAATGCGTCTTTTGGATTAACTTCCGGTACCACCAACGGAACATTTTTATCCATTCTCCATGCGGAAGAATTATCTATTACAACAACATTATTTTTTGCTGCAATAGGAGCATATTTTAAACTTGTTCCGCCTCCGGCTGAAAATAGTGCAAAATCAATATCCTTGTCAAAAGAATGTTCATTAAGCTCTTCAACCGTATATTCTTTTTTGTTAAATTTTACTTTTTTCCCTGCCGATCTACTTGAAGCCATTGGATAAAAATTATCAACATTAATATTGCTCTCTTCAAGTACTTCAATCATTTTTTGTCCTACAACTCCTGTTGCTCCCACAACAGCTACATTGTATTTTCCCATATAAATCCTCCTAAATATTTTTTATAGTGTTATAAAAAATAAAAGCCGACAATGCGACTCATAATACGTAAATAATTAGTATTATTGAATAGCACTCCATCAAAGCGATGACAGTCTTAATGCTCTTAACATTAAGCCCGGAATTTTAAGCGGTAAAACGTAAAATTCCTCGGCAAATTTTCCTTTTGGTTATTTTCATACATATTTACCTATATCCGATAACTTACTGATAAAATTTGCGCCTCTATCTTAACACTACTATATAAATCTATCGTTTTTATTATAGTAATAAATATATACTATTGCAAGTACTTTATAGTACTTTTAGAAATTATAAACAAAAATATTAGTTTAATATGTAAGGTAGGTATTTTTTCTTTATTTGTTTATCTATATTGTTATTAAATTGTTAAAACAGTCTTGTTTTGTCATATATTATTTAAGTTGATATTTATAATATTTTAAATGGATGATTAAGTTATTGTTATCGGCATTTTATTACATTGGGTTAAATAAATAAAATTTTCATTAGGATTGTAAACAGACAGTTGGGTAAAATATTTCATTTTAAATTTTTGGATAAACAACAAAAACAGACAAAAACTGATTAGGTAAATTGTTATTATTTATAAAAAAGTGAAAAGAGGAGTAAATCGAAAATGGGAAAGACTTTGGTTATTACATCGGGAAAAGGCGGAGTCGGAAAAACTACGTCGACCGCTAATTTAGGGGTTGCTCTGAGTAAACTCGGTAAAAAAACTGTTGTTATAGATGCAGATATAGGGCTTAGAAATTTGGATGTAATATTAGGACTTGAAAACAGAATAGTTTATACCATTGTCGATATTGTAGAAAATCGATGCAGACTTAAACAAGCTTTAATTAAAGATAAACGCTATGATGGATTGTATTTGCTTCCGGCATCACAAACGAAGGACAAAACGGCAATAAGACCTACGCAGATGAAAAAAGTATGTAAAGAGCTTGAGAATACTTTTGATTACATAATAGTCGATTCCCCGGCAGGTATAGAGCAGGGGTTTCAAAATGCGATTGCCGGGGCTAAAGATGCCATCGTAGTTACCACTCCTGAAGTTTCTGCCGTAAGAGATGCCGACAGGATTATTTCTCTTCTTGATGTTAACGGGATAGAAAATACAAAGCTTATAATAAACAGAGCCAAGGAAGATATGATGAAAAAGGGACAGACGATGGATACCGATGATATACTCGATATACTCGGTATTGAACTTATAGGAATAGTTCCTGATGAAAAAGAGATAGTTATATCTTCAAACAGAGGAGAACCCGTTGCAGGGAAAAACGATTTAATAACTGGACAGGCATATATGGATATAGCCAGAAGAATAACGGGTGAGAATATACCGGTTACACAGATACTGAAAAAGGATAATTTTGTAAAAAGGCTCGTACACAGCCTTGGATTTTAGGAGGGATTATGTTTGATTTTTTTAAGGAAAAGACCGATGAAGCGAAGAGCAAGGATGTAGCAAAAGAAAGACTCCAAAATATATTAATGAAAGAAAGAACAAATATAACGAATGATAAATTGGATATGATACGAAAAGATTTGTTATCCGTTGCAGGAGAGTATTTTGAAGTGAATGAGATGAGAAGTAAAACATATCTTACGAAAATGAAGCTGGGCAAGGAAAAGAGAGAAGAGAACGTTCTTATTTCTTTAATGGTTATAAAAAATTAAATTTATAAGTATCAAGTATTTCTTGATACTTTTTTTGTTATTTTATATTAAAACCTATATTAATGGAAAAAATAAAATATATTATGTATAATGAGAAAAAAGGAGAATATTGTAATGAAAGAGATTTTTACGCCTATAGTGGATATAAGAAGAAAAGTATTTAAAGAAGTTGCAATTTTGGCTTATGAGAATAAGGAAATAAAACTCAGTGAATTGGCAAGCAAAATAGTAGATGAGGAAAATAATAAAATAACGGATAAAGAAAGGGAGAAGGCTCTTATTCTGGAAAGAATAAGACTTGCATTGGGGCTTGATGCAACGACGAAGGATAATCCCTTTGACGAAAGCGTCGATATAGAGAATATTAAAGAAGAAAAAAATGTTTTAAACCTTCCTTTGGTAAATGTAGTTACCGATGCATGTATGAAATGTGAAGAAAATACTGTCTTTGTAACCAATAATTGTCGTGGGTGTTACGCACATCCCTGCAGTGAAGTTTGCCCTGTTGATGCAGTATATTTTGAGAATGGCAAAAGCGTTATAAACAAAGATAAATGTGTAAGATGCGGAAAGTGTGTGGAAGCTTGTCCGTATAATGCCATTGTAAAGTATGATAGACCATGTAAAGCGAGTTGTGGAGTTAATGCTTATACAAGTGATGAAGAGGGAAGAGCAAAGATAAATTATGATAAATGTGTTTCATGCGGGCAGTGCATTGTTTCATGTCCTTTTGGAGTCGTAAGCGATAAATCGGAAATATATCAAACCATAAAGTCAATACAAAATCATGGTGAAGTTATAGCAGAAATAGCTCCCGCATTTGTGGGGCAATTCGGTAAAAATGCATCTCCCGAAAAGGTAAAAGAGGCTCTTTTGAGTCTGGGATTCAGTGATGTTATCGAAGTTGCCCTCGGAGCTGATATGGGTGCCGTGGCAGAGGCAAAGCATTTTATCGAGAAAGTAAAAACAGGTGAGGAGCCGTTTCTTGCAACTTCTTGTTGTCCTTCTTGGGCGGTTATGGCTAAGAGGGACTATCCCGATATTGCCCCTTATGTTTCTCCTGCCCTTACTCCTATGGTAGCAACTGCAAGGATTATAAAGGAAAAACATCCTAATGCGAAAATAGTATTTATAGGACCATGCTCCGCAAAAAAACTAGAAGCAAACAGAAGAAGTGTAAAAAGCGATGTTGATTATGTTCTTACTTTTGAAGAGGTTGCCGGTATGTTTGAAGCAAAGAATATAAGTATAGAAAGTTTTGCAGGCACAAAGATTGAAGATGCCACTGCTGCGGGTAGAGGGTACGGATATTCAGGCGGAGTAAGTAAAGCTATAATGGGCGCGATTAAAAAATTTGATCCAGAGCTTGAAGTTTCAAATGACAGGGCAGACGGATTAAAAGGATGTAAGAAAATATTGACTTTGGCAAAATCAGGAAAAAGAGACGGATATTTGCTTGAGGGTATGGGGTGTCCCGGCGGTTGTGTTGGCGGAATGGGAACACTTATATCACAGACAAAGGGTGAAAAAGAGATAAAAGGATTTGAAGATAAGGCTGAATATAAACAAGCGTATGAAAACAGTTATATAAAACAAATAGGAGAGGACAATGTCGAGGTTTAAGGTTGTATATGGAGATATAACAGAGCAATGTGTGGATGCTATCGTAAATGCCGCAAATACTTCCCTGCTTGGAGGCGGGGGAGTTGATGGGGCTATACATAGAAAAGCAGGAGTAGAACTTTTGAGAGAATGTAAAACTTTAAACGGGTGTAAAACCGGAGAAGCAAAAATAACTGATGCTTATAAGCTAACCGCAAAGTACATTATTCATACTGTAGGGCCTATTTACAGAGGTGGAAAGAATAATGAAAAAGAATTGCTTGAAAATGCGTATAAAAATTCTCTCAGGCTTGCCGTTTCTTATGATATAAAAACTATAGCTTTTCCTTCTATAAGTACGGGAGTTTATTCTTATCCTGTAAAAGAGGCCAGTTTGACGGCAGTAAAAACCATACTGGACTTTTTAAATAAGAAGACTTCAATTGAAGAAGTAAGAATGGTATGTTTTGATATAAATACGTATAATACTTATTTGGAAACTCTTGAATCTTTGGAGGTGTAAAATGATTGGTGTTTTATATGTTGGGCTAGGAGGTTTTATAGGTGCAAGCTTAAGATATTTAATAACTGTTTTATTCTCCCAGCCGGTTGATTTTCCGATAGTTACTTTGTTTATAAATATTATAGGTTCTTTTGTTATCGGTGTTATATTCGCATTAAGTGAAAACACCGCATATATAAATGACAACACAAAGCTTTTCTTTCAAACCGGTATATGCGGAGGATTTACCACTTTTTCGACGTTTTCTCTTGAAACTCTTAATTTAATTGAAAGAGGAAGTTATTTGGCGGGAGGAGTATACATTTTCTTTAGTGTTTTATTTTGTTTGATTGGTGTATTCCTTGGCAAATGTATAACAGGTATGATTGTAAAGTAACGTATATACAGTAGGTAGCGATATGATTTTTTTGAGTAAATGAGTATATTTTTGTTTGTTAAATATTTATAAAAAGAAAATTATAATTTCATTAAGATAATAGCAATACAATGCAAATTGTGATATTATTTTTATCTGATTAAAAAGTTTTAACGGAGTGATTTAAAAATGAAAAAAATATTTAGTGTTATATTATCATTAATGTTTCTTATAATGCCCTTATCGAGTGTCATGGCAATGGACAGCGGTAAGCAGATGGTGGCAATAGGAAGTAACTTAAGCGAAGAACAGAGAAAAACTGTATATGATTATTTTGGTGTTGAAGAAGGCAGCGTTAACGAAGTATACATAACGATAGATGACGAAAGACAATATTTGGAAGACGTTGATGCTTCCAAAATGGGTTCAAAAAGTATATCGTCAATTTATATCGAAACAAAAAATGAAGGCGACGGACTGGATATATCTCTTAACAATATAGATTGGATTACAGAAGATATATATAGAAATGCGTTGTTGACTGTTGGTATAAAAGATGCAAAAATAGTAATAGCCGCACCGTTTTCGGTATCGGGAACAGCTGCTCTTACCGGAGTATACAAAGCTTATGAACAAATGAGCGGAGAGAGTGTATCGGAAGAAGCCAAAGAAGCCGCAACGGAAGAGATTGTAACCACAGGGGAGTTGTCGGATGATATTGGCAGTGAAGATGCAGCAAAGCTCGTTAATGAATTAAAGCTTGTAATTGATGATATAAAAAATATGGATGACGAACAAGCAAAAGAGAAGATAAAAGAAGTTGCAGAAGAATTAAATATTACATTGACGGATGAACAGACAGGACAATTGCTTGATCTTGTAAGAAGTTTGGAAGATGTTGACTTCAGCGGTGTAGCTGATGAGCTTAAAAATATTTCCGATCAATTCACGGATCTTGGAATATGGGATAAAATTGTTAACTTTTTTAAAGGGTTATTTAATTAAAAGTGCATTGTACAATGCACTTTTTTATTTTGCCTATATATTTTATTTTAAATTTTTCTTTATTATTTAAGTGTTTTATAACATATATTGTTTTTAATAAGTATTTTTGCAATGGGAAAACCTATAACAACTGCTACCATATCAGAAATAAATTCTCCGGGCATTGATGCCATTGGTGCAATCCAGTTTCCGTAAATGAAAGCTTCAGCCATATAATATCCAACCATTCCTATTATGGTAAAAGCTATCATTGCAAATATTGTTTTTGAAATTCCGCCTTTTAACAATATTTTAGAAACAACAATTCCTTGGATAAGTCTTATCACGAAAGTAAAAGGTGCCCACACTGCATAAGGACTTAATAAATCAAAAAGTCCCATTCCTATTGCTCCTGCAAGTCCTGCCTCAACAGGCATGAGAAGAAAAGTTGCTATAACGAGAACTGCTCCCCCTAAATGTATAAGTCCACCGTCTGTAAATGAGATTGGGAGTCTTATATTTATATATGTTGCAATATATATAAGTGCTGCAAGTACTCCCGTAAGTACTATGTTTAATGTTTTTTTCTCCTGCATATTTTCCTCCTTAATGTATATAACATTTTTAGTTATTATAGTACCAAAGAGTTTATATTACAAGTCAAACCTAAATATATATGCAATTTTATTCAAAAGTTGACATATTTTTTAATGTTTATTCGTTATATTTTTATTAATGGAACTTATGGAGGTAATTATATGAAACTTGTAAAAATGGAAAGACTCGGAACGGTTTTGATAGTTCTTTTTACTTTTATTTTGTCTAACCTGTATTTGTCGACTAATTGGGGGTTTTTCAGAACAATATCGGCATCAAATAGCAGTATAATGGAACAAATGAAGGTTATTTATTTTTCTTTGGTATTTTTTATTGCTATAGAAATGTTATTTAAACTTCAGTATAACGATAATTTTTTCTTTGCAAAAGCGATCAGTTCTTACATATTGGTTTTAATTCTTCCTATGTTGTTTTATACTTTTAAAAATATGTTTGGCGGAATGAATATATATATTTATGCAGTGCTTGTATTTTTATCTGCTTTAATATGTCAGAGTTTCAGTTGTAAAATACTTCTTGATGAGCAAAATATGACAGTTAAAGGTAAGTTGATAAGTATAATGAGTATTGTGATTTTGGGAATAATGTTGGTTTATTTTTCTTACAATCCTTTAAATACACCTATATTTACGGCGAGTTAAATTTTCGTTAATATAATTGCAATAAATCAAAATGATGTTATAATTAAGTTATTAAATGTGATATGAAATTTTACTAATTGGAGGTAAATTTATGAATAAAATGACGGATGAAAATATCAGTATAAAAGAAACACTGCAAAAGGGTGATGAACTTAACATAAGTGATAATGTCATAACTTCGATTGTCGGTTTGGTAACGGAAGAAGTAGATGGAATAAGCGGATTTTACGGTGGTATAGATATCGGTGAGATATTCGGTAAAAAGAATGTGGGAAAGGGCGTAAAAACCATAATAAGCGGCAAAAAGATAATTATAGATATATCACTTATAATAAAATACGGTTCGATTATTCCTGAGCTTACAAGTGAAGTAAAAAGTAAAGTAAAACAAGCGATTGAATCTATGACAGGGTACAGTGTTTTACAGGTAAATGTTTATATAGAAGGTTTAGAATGTTAATACAGTAGTAAGAGGAGTTTTGATTTTGAAAAGAGACGTAGCAAGAGATTTAGTATATAAAATTATTTTTCAAATGAATTTTCATGATGATTTTAATGATAGATATGAACAGATGATTTTGGATAACGGTATAAGAGGTACCCAAGGGGAATATGCTAAAAAAACCATTTGCGGTATTGTAAATAATTGTGAAGAAATCGATAATATTATTAAAGATAACCTTAAAGGGTGGAAATTTGAAAGATTATCAAACCATGTTATAGCAGTATTAAGACTCGGTGTTTTTGAAATTATGTTTAACGACGATATTCCGCCTCTTGTAGCCCTTAATGAGGCTGTAAGTCTTGCGCATACTTATTCTGACGAAAAGGAAGCAAGTTTTGTAAACGGACTACTGAACAGTGTTTATAAAAAAGTTATTTAATAATTATATTGACATAGAGTGCAATATATTATAACATAGTATTTAATACTAGATAGTATAGTTATTAAGTATAGGTGAAAGTTAAAATGATAGATAATGTAGTATTAACCGTAAGAGACGTAAATAAATATATAAAGACTTTATTTGATTACGATGAGCTATTGTCTTCTTTACGGGTAGAGGGAGAAGTATCAAATTATAAAAGGCATTCTTCCGGTCATTTGTATTTTTCAATAAAGGATAACAGCGGAAAAATAAACTGTGTGATGTTTAAATCGGACACATATTCTCTTGATTTTGAGCCAATGGACGGCATGAAAGTTGTAATAGAGGGTAATGTGTCTGTTTTTGAAAGAAACGGTAATTATCAATTGTATGTACGCAGTATGAAAAAAAAGGGAGTTGGATTTCTTTATGAAGAATATAACAGACTTTTGGAAGAATTAAAGTCACAGGGATATTTCGACGATGAAAAGAAGAAAGCGATTCCTAAGTTTGTAAATAAGGTAGCGGTTGTAACATCGAAGACTGGGGCGGCCGTAAGAGATATTATAAGTGTAATTAAAAGAAGAAATAAGACAATAGAGATAATAATATGTCCCGTTACAGTTCAGGGAGAGGGCAGCGGAGAAGAAGTTGCACAGATGATATATGATATAAACAGGTTGAATCTGGCAGATGTTATCATAACGGGAAGAGGCGGCGGAAGCATAGAGGAATTGTGGGCTTTTAACGAGAGAGTGGTTGCCCAGGCGGTTTATGACAGTAAAATTCCTGTGGTTTCGGCTGTAGGACACGAAACTGATTTTACAATATGTGATTTTGTCGCTGATTTCAGAGCACCTACGCCTTCCGTTGCAGGTGAAGTGGTTAGTGAGCCTATAGAGAATACTCTTGGGCTTTTGGATATTTGGGATAAG
Organism: Anaerofustis sp.; assembly: GCF_019420015.1. Lineage (GTDB taxonomy): Bacteria > Bacillota > Clostridia > Eubacteriales > Anaerofustaceae > Anaerofustis. The sequence goes on along the minus strand of NZ_JAHZIA010000047.1, from coordinate 14,053 downwards.
AAAATCAGCGCAAGTATGGTAAACTTAATATCTTACTATGAGCAAAGAATCAATAATGTAATGAATAAACCCGTAATGAAAAGACCGGGGGCATATATGGAAAATATGGAGATATATTTGGATGATTTAAAAGATGATTTGAATATTGCTTTTAGCAATAAAATAAATTTATTAAGTCACAAACTATCTTCTTTTGAGAAACTTATAAATACACTTTCCGTTGCAAGTGTATTGGATAGAGGGTTTGCCATATTAGAGCATAATGAAGATGTCGTTACTTCAGTTAATGAAGTAAAGAAAAATGACAAAATAAGTATAAGGTTAAAGGACGGGAAAATATATTCTGTTGTTGATAAAATAGAAGGAGAAGAGTATGAGCGATAAAAAAACATTTGAAGAAAAGTTGGAAAGACTGGAAGAAATAAGTTCTTTGATGGAAGAGTCAAAGATTACATTGGATAAATCGGTTAAATTATATGATGAAGCAAGTGTTTTGATAAAAGAGCTTAAATCCGAACTGGATAAAGCAAGCAAGAAAGTAAAAATTTTGGTTTCCGAGAAGGATGGCAAAGCTGAACTTGAAAACTTTGAAGAGGTTTAAGCGATATGAAGGATGAATTAAAAGAAAAACAATTATTCATAGAAAATATCCTTAAAGAATATACTATAAGTGTCGGTATTCCAAAGAGTATATTTGAAAGCTTCAATTATTCTTTGTTTGTTGGCGGAAAAAGAATAAGACCTATACTTGTAATGGAGGCTTGCAAATGTGTCGGTGGGGATATAAAAAATGCATTTCCTTTTATGGCGGCAATAGAAATGATACATACTTATTCTCTTATTCATGATGATTTACCTTGTATGGATGATGATGAATTAAGAAGGGGCAAGCCGACAAATCATATGCTTTACGGAGAAGCGACGGCTTTATTGGCAGGAGACAGTCTTTTAAATCTTGCATATGAAACTATGATTAAAAGTGCAAAAAGTGCGGATAATATAAAAAGACATATTGAAGCTATGGATATTATAGCTGCTGCATCCGGTGTAAAAGGGATGATAGCAGGACAGGTTATGGATATGGAGAGTGAAGGTAAAGAGCCTGATAAAGATACTCTTGATTTCATACATGACAATAAAACAGGAGCGCTTTTGAGAGGCAGTGTCATAAGTGGCGCAGTTATAGGAGGCGGAGAAGGTAAGATTCTCGATAACCTAACGTCTTATGCAAAGGCGATAGGACTTATGTTTCAAATTGTCGATGATATTTTAGACGTTGTTTCTGACAGTAAAACCTTGGGTAAAAACGTAGGTATGGATGCAGAGCGTAATAAAATGACGTATCCGTATGTTTACGGTCTTGAACAATCTTATAAAAAGGTAGATGATTTATTGAATAGCGCCTTAAACAGTTTGAAGGATTTTGGGGATGAAGCCGATTTTTTACGAAGATTGGCAGTATATTTATCGGAGAGAAAAAACTAATTTGAAAAGAGGCATAAAATGGTTGATGACAAGAAGGATTTGACACAAAGATATACTTTGGGGGAAGAAATATTTAATTCTGTTTCTCATGGGGTAGGTGTGTTCTTTGCAGTTGCAGGATGTGCGGTATTGATTGTATTGAGTGCCATATATGCAGATGTATGGGCTGTAATCAGCAGTGTTATTTATGGTATAAGTATGTTTGCTTTGTATTTGGCTTCTACTTTATATCATTCCATACAAAATAAAAAAGTAAAAGAGATACTTAGAGTTTTTGACCATTGTACAATATTTCTTCTTATAGCAGGAACTTATACTCCGTTTACTTTATTTACTCTGCGTGAGAGTGTCGGCTGGTATCTTTTTGCAGTCATATGGATTAGTGCTATTGTTGGTATAATATTAAATGCCATAAATTTGAAAAAATTTGAAAAAATATCGTTATTACTTTATTTGATAATGGGATGGGCTGTTGTTTTTGCAGTGAAACCCCTTATTGCCGCAGTATCGGTATTAACATTGGTTCTTTTGATTATAGGTGGACTTATGTATACTTTTGGTGTAATATTTTATTGTATGACAAAGTATAGATATATGCATTCAATTTGGCACTTATTTGTTTTATCAGGCACGGTTTTACATTATTTTGCGATATTGTTTAATATTATAGGTATGTAGGTAAGAATATGGGAGTAAATAAAAATAAAGACGATAAAAAGATTATAGCTAAAAATAAAAAAGCTCATTTTGAATATCATATTATAGAAACGTATGAAGCTGGTTTGGAGTTAAAAGGTACGGAAGTTAAATCCATAAGGAACGGTAAAGTTAATCTGAAGGACAGTTATGCGAATGTGGATAAAAACAATGAAGTTTTTATAATAGGGATGCACATAAGTCCGTATGAATTCGGGAATATAAACAATGTGGATCCTTTGAGAGAACGGAAGCTTTTGCTTAATAAAAGAGAGATAAGGCATATAAAAGATTATCTTACAAAGGACGGATATACTTTAATTCCGTTGGATTTGCACTTTAATAAAAGCTATGTTAAAATGAATATTGCCATTTGCAAAGGTAAAAAACTTTATGATAAAAGAGAAAGTTTAAAAGAAAAAGCAGCAAAAAGAGAAATGGACAGAAGTTTTAAAATTTCTCACAGATAAATATGGGGATGCAATGGTTTCGACAAGGTCAGTGAGGTTAAATAAGCGAGTAGATGAGCTTAACATCTTAAAAATAAGCAAATTAAAAAATAAACGATAACAATAGATTATCTTTCGCTGCCTAGTTGCAGCGCGGTTCTTTATTTCTGACCTGCAAGAAATATAAGAATTGTCAACATTCAGCAGGGACCTGTATATTGGGTGTCTTGACGATATATAGTATTAATTAAGGCTCGTCTTGTATAATTTTGTTTGTTTTATAATACTTGATTAAATTTAAAAATAAACTGCACTCGGAGAAAGTTTGGTTAAGCTGGTTTTGGACGGGGGTTCGATTCCCCCCATTTCCACCATTGTATAAGTTGTACGAACACGTTTTTTCATCACCTAATTTATATTGAATTTTAATTTTATTTTCGCTTAATTCTATTTTTTTGATAAAAATATCTATTAAATTTTTACGTTCATTTTCATCTTTTAAATCAAATGATGAAAAACTATCCAATGTTCTTTTAATATCTTCCTTTGATACTCTCCTAGATTTGCTGTGTTCTATTTTTTTTAGGTTCTCATATAAATTATTGTTTTCATCTTCTAAACCGTTTAAACGTTCTTTTATGGATTCTGAATATATTCCATTTTCTAAAGATGTTAATAAATTATTTATTTTTTTCTCGTTTTCTTTGATTTTATCTTTTAAATGTTTTGTATCATCTTCTTTTTTTGCTTTATCATAAAATTCAAATACTTTTTCTGTTATTTGTTTTTTCATTTTTTCAGATAATATATGATTAATGGTTAAATCAATGATTTTATTCTCAATAATATCTTTAGGTATATTTTCACTGCATTTATTGTTACATCTATAATATTTATATAATTTTCCGTGTCGACCGTAGCCACTAGAACCTATCATCTTTCCACCGCATTGACAAAATAATTTATCAGTTAAAATATATTTACCTACAGATTTATGATGAATTGTTTTGTGTGTTAATATATACTGACATTTATTGAAAATTTCTTCATCAATTATTTTAGGTATTGCGTCTTTGATTTCTATATTTGATGATTTTACTATATAATATCCAGCATATTTTTTATTTCTTAAGATTTTATCAATATATTGCAATCTAAACTTACGTCCCTTTATAGTCCTGTAACCGTTATTATTTAAATATCTACATATTTCTTGTTTACCTTTTCCGTCTGCAAACATATTAAATATCATTTTTATGATTTTTGCATTATTTTCATCAATAGTAAATTTTTTATCTACGAATTTAAAACCTAGTGGTGGCGGTCCTCCTAGACATAAATGTTGTCTTGTATTTTCGGTGATACCTCGCTTGATGTTTTCGGATAGATTAATTGAATACCATTCTGCAAAACTTTCAAGAATACCTTCCATAATAACGCCATTAGCACCTTTTTCTATGTGCTCTGTGCATGAAATAACTTCAACATTTCTTTCTCGTAACTGTTTTTTATAAACGGCAGAAATATATCTATCACGTGCAAAACGGTCTATTTTATATACTAGTATTGCCGAAAATTTATTATATTTACTATCTTCTAGCATTTGCTGAAATTGCGGTCGTTTATCAGTTCGCCCACTAAATGCCCTGTCTATATATGTGTCAATAATTTCAATATTATTACGTTCTGCATATTCGTTGCATACCCTTAATTGTCCTGTTATTGATGTTTCTTGCTGATTTGCACTACTAAATCGTGCATATATTACTGCCTTTTGCATAAAAATAACACTCCTTATCTTGCTTTCTTGAGTGCTATCGACTATAATATAATTGTTTTAGATATTGTGTCGATAGGCACGTCCTAACCCTTTTACCTTTGCCGAGGTAGAGGGGGTTTTTATTATAATTTATTTATTTTACTTCAAATGTTTGTTCTCCATAGATAGTTTCTTGCAATAAATCAGAACATCTTAAAAGTACTGGGGTTGAATTATCATCTAAATAATATGCTACTGCATTTTCAACAGTACCACCAACTTTTATTTCTTCCATTTGACTATCTAAAAATTTATCATCAGGTAAATCTGCGACCTCTAATTCGTTTACTGAATTTTCGTTGTTATCTTGATATGCCGTAACGTTAGAAATCCATGCGGTCATTGGATCCACACTTTCAACAGTATCATCTACTTTTGTTGTGTTATACCAAAATGCGATAACATTTTTTTCTCCGTATTCGTTACCCTTTTCTCCTTTTGCAATAATTTTAACATCTGTAATTTCGATTTTAATACCTGGAATATTCATAACATTATCTTTGAAATAATATTCTGATTGTTCAGTTTCTCCACATCCTGCGAATAATCCAATTCCTAAAACTAAAACTAGCAAAACTGATAAAACTTTTTTCATAATTATTTCCTCCTTTTTTTTTGTTTTATCATAATATTTTATCAATTATAAAAATCAATAAAATCTTTAAACTTTTTTATTAATAGTTCTTGTAATTTTTTATTAACTTCGTCTTCTATGTATAAATCATTATTTTCATATATTTCATTGGCTAATTTTTCAGTTATTTCGCAAAATACCATGATATTATCAGGATTAAACATATTGCATTCCTTTATTATAGTTTCGGGAATTAATATATGTTTCCCGCACAAATTAGCTTCCTCTTCTAATTCTTCGATTTTCCCATTATTTAAAATAGATGTATGTTTTAATACAATATGTCCTATTTCATGGGATATAGTTTCTCGCACTTCCTCATATGGGATTTTCTCATCATCATAAAATATATGATGTATGTTGTTGACTCCTAAAATAGCAAAAGCGTTTTTCTTTTTCTCTCGTAAAATAGCATTTACCAGAATTTTATTATCGTTAAATCTATGTAATTCTATATTTAAACTTTTACATATTTCATGTAAATTCACAGGTAAAACACGCGTTTTAGAGCGAAGTATCGTTCTTATTGCTGTATTCAAAATATAATTTTTTCTTGCTTTATTCATTCTTTTATGCCTACTTTCTATTGTTTTTGATAAATATTTTAATAGAAAATAGACTAGTTTTTTCATGGTAATTTATGGTAATTATTTCTTGTTAATCATCTCTTGCAACTCTTTTAATTTATCTTTTTGTTCTTTTTCTTTTTTTAATCTTTCTTGTCTTTCGTTTTCCAAATTGTCTAATAATGATTTATCTACTAATACATACCTGTTGTCACCGTCAGAAGCTACCATAGGCGTTTTAATTTTTTCATTGTATTTAACTTCTTCTTCTGCAACATATGGTATTTTATTATCTATTCTATAGATAGGGGTACTTTCTTTTATAATATAATTTAGTTCATTCTCTATATATCCGATAACTTTATATTGTTGCTCTTTATTTAGCTGTCTATATTTATTTAATAATAATTTTTCATTATCTGATAAAGTATTGCTATTATTTTCCCAACCCATTATATATGCAGGAGAACAATTAAATAATTCAGCAAATTTACATATTATATCATAGGGAATATTTTTAATATTACCACTTTCATATCTTTGTACAGTTGCTTCTGCAACACCTAAATATCTTGAAACGTCTAATAATGTTAAATTAGCTTCTTTTCTTTTTTCTTTTATACGTTTACTCCAAATACTCATTTATATACCTTCTTACTTATTATATTTATATAATATCATGAACTTTCCTAATTTGCAAGAAATATATTTATTTTTTACCTAAACATATATTTTTAATTTAAAAACTTACACAATTTGCAAGAAATGTATTGACATTATATTTTATATAATATATAATAAACTTACGAAATATGTAAGAAAGGGGATTAGAATATGAAAAAAGAATATGAAGTTGATGTTATAAAACTTAGAAAAATAATGGCAGAACAAGGAATAATAACTTCTAAGGAATTAGCAAATAAAGCTGATATTGATAAAACTACAATATCATTAATTCTTCATAAAAAAAGAAGACCTTCTACCGTAGTTATAGAAAAGCTAATAAAAGCTTTATCTATACCAACTAATGATGCTGGAGAAATTTTTTTTAAAGAAAAACTTACGTAATACGTAAGTTTTATATATAGCCTAGAGGTTAAAGACTTAGCCGTAAGTCATAATAAAATCTCCTAAATTTAAAATATAAATCTATTTGTTTTAAAATTTGCGGTTAAGATTTTAACCTTTAGGAGAAAGGAGAAAAAAGATGTTTGAGGATTTCGCAAGGTTAATCATTCGATTAACTATTGAGAGAAAAGAAAAAGAAGAAAGAGAAAAAGAAAATAAAAAAGGAGGAGAGAAAAATGCAATATAAAAATAAAAATTCCACCATTGCCCGCCAGCAAAAAAGTGGAATAAAAAATAAAACTATATTAAAAATACTAGCATGTTTCAAAGAAAATTACAAGTACATTTTAATAACAATTATATTTTCTGTAATTGGAATGTATATAGGAGAGCAATTAGGCAGGTGGTTAGCATATGGATTTTAAGGGTTATTATTCGATAATTCCGGCACACGTACGATATGACAAAGATTTAACCCCAAATGCTAAATTACTGTATGCGGAAATCACGTCACTATGCAACGAAAAAGGATATTGCTGGGCGAATAACAGCTACTTTGCGGAATTGTACGGTGTGACAACAGTCAGTATATCAAAATGGATAAAGGCACTGGTTGAAAAGGGGTATATATCAACGGAAATTGAGTACAAAGAGGGTAGTAAAGAAATATTAAAGAGGTATATAAGAATTATTAATGACCCTATTAAAGAAATGTTTAATACCCCCCAAAGAAAAGTTAATGCCCCCCTTAAAGAAAAGTTTAAAGATAATAATAAAAATATAATATTAAATACTAATAATAATATATATATAGTCGAGATAAAGGAAATTATCGAATATTTAAACGAAAAAGCAGGAACGAAGTATAAACCTACAACACAAAAAACAAGGGATATCATTAAGGCTAGGTTAAAGGAAGGATTCACGGTAGAAGATTTTAAAACGGTAATAGATAAAAAAGTAGCTGAATGGAAAGGGACTGAATGGGAAAAGTTTCTACGACCACAGACATTGTTCGGCACTAAATTTGAAGGATATTTAAATCAAAATATCATCAAACGAAACAAAGAAGAAACATTTAAATATGAAAATGATTATGAGTATTACAGCGAAGAAGAAATAGAAAGGATAATGAACGGATGAAAAAATTAAAATGGCAATATAAACAGATTTCAAAAACAGGAGAAGATTGTTCTATAAATTTATGTAAGGCAAGGGAAAGAGAATATGTAAGTATCATTTTAAGAAACGGATTTGCTGATTTGATAGCACCTAATGGATATGCAGTATGTGCTGTTGACGGTGACAGATTATATTTTAAATCCGAAAATGAAAAAGTCGGCTATAAGGTTGTAGACAAAGGAGCAAATAAAAGTAAATCTATTCAAATGAGTAATCCAGTGATTAATAAATTTGCAAAATATCATAGCGGAGATTTCAAGATATATTTTGATGTTAACAATAAAATCTATTTTATAGACACAGAAAGGTAGTAATGATGATAAAAATATTAAGTTTAGGGAAATACAACGCGATAACAAATTTAGTTTTAGAGTTGGAAGAAGAAAACAAGATACTGAAAATACATAACGAAAGATTAAACGGACGTTTAAAGGAACTGGAACAGACCTTAACGGACTTTGAAACCAACGGAGTAAAGATTAAAGCGGAACTTCCTTTTGATGAGTTTGAAGAGGTTGAATTTGAAGAAGATATTTCAGACTGGTTAAAGGTAAGTAACGACAGCACAGTAAGCAGCGTGGAATTAAATTATGGATATGAGGATTAATAATCATGAAATGTTGTATTTGTGGAGATGAAATCAAACAAGGCGAAGATTATTACGAAGACAGAGTAACAAGACATAACATATGTGAATGTTGTATTGATGAATACATGGATATTTTAAAGGATGAATTTCACACAACGAATTTAGGAGAATAGAGAATTGAAAGATTTTAAAAACGGTGTCGGTTATTACACAATGGCTGAATTAAATATGAAAATCGGATTTCCCGAAAACGAAACAAAATGCGGTTATTGCCCGTTTATAAAAAGCGAGTTTGATTTAAAACGTCATAGATGTTTGGTTACAGGAAATTTAGTCTATTCGTTGGAAAACAGAGAAAAGGATTGTCCTTTGATAATCACAGGAGAAATAAAGGAGTAGAAGATGTTAAATTTCAGAAAATTAAAAGCTGATGAAATAGATGTAAGAGTTCAAACAGTTAAAAATACGGGATGTAGTTTATTGTTATACAAAGACGCAAGATGTGACATGAATATATTGGATGAAACAGTCGGAGCGGGAAATTGGCAACGAAGTCATGAACTGATAAACGGAAATCTATTTTGTAACGTTGCAATAAAAATAGAAAAAGGAGAAGAAGGAAACAGAGAGTACGGTGAATGGGTTGTAAAGCAGGATGTAGGAACACAAAGCAACACAGAAAAAGAAAAAGGACAAGCTTCCGACAGTTTCAAAAGAGCGTGTTTTAATTGGGGAATCGGAAGAGAATTGTATACATCCCCTTTCATATGGATAAATAATCAAAATTGTAAAATCAGTAAAAGAAGTGACGGTAAATATGAAATAAAAGATAAGTTTAAAGTAAAAAAAATCGGATATAGCGATAATAAAATATCAGAATTGGAAATTGTAAATCTAACAACAAATAAGATTGTATTTAATTTAAAAGGAAATATTGATAAACCGCAACAAAATAATAACACCCAACCCATAACCAAAGACGAAATGTATGAGATTTTAAAAGAAGCAGTAAAAGAAGATTTGATGAAAACGGAAGAAGTCACCGAAAGCTTGAGACAGTTTAAGAAAACAAGATTTGTAGATTTGACATATACACAAGCAAAAATAATCTATGACGTGGCTAAAAAAAGATTGGAAGCGAGAGGTTAAGAAATGATAAATAAAACAACATTAATAGGAAGATTGACAAGAGACCCAGAGATAAGAACATTGCAAAACGGAAACACAGTAGCTACCTTTACATTGGCGGTTGACAGGACTTTCAAGTCGAGAGACGGAGAAAAGAGTACAGACTTTGTACCGATTGTGGCTTGGGGTAAAACCGCTGAGCTTTGCGGAGAGTATTTAAGAAAAGGGAATTTAACAGGAGTTTGCGGAAGATGTCAGACCAGAACATATGAAGCAAAAGACGGTACTAACAGGTTTGTAATGGAAGTTGTAGCGGAAGAAATAAGTTTCTTAACACCTAAGAAAGAACAAACACAAAGTATTGATGAAATGGCAGAGCAGTATGACTTTATAGAAGATGATGATACGCCCTTTTAGGGATGAAATCAGTTTTAAGGAAATAAAAAATAAGGTGGTTTACGGTGAAAGCTACGGGAAAAATTAAAGATGTCAATATTGATTTTGAAAGCAATAACATTATATTTTCATTGATATTGAATGAAAGAAAGACAGCGGAAGAAATAGCCAACAAGTTAAAAGACGAAGAGAAGTTAAGTATTGACATTTCAAAATACAGAAAAAAGAGAAGTTTGGACGCTAACGGTTATTTATGGATTTTGTGTGATGAGATAGCAAAAGTAATCGGAAGCACCAAAGAAGAAGTATACATACAAGCAGTTAAAGAAGTCGGTGTATTTGATTATATCCTGTTGATAGAAAAGGCGGTTGATAAATTCATAAGTAACTGGAAGTGCAAAGGTTTAGGCTGGTATGCCGAAAAATTGGATAATTCCAAGATAGACGGATGTATCAAGGTAATGGCGTTCTACGGTTCAAGTGTATACAACACCGAAGAAATGGCAAGATTGATTGATTATGTGGTGGAAGAAGCGAAAGGGCTTGGAATTGACACAAGAACACCCGAAGAAATAGAAAACATGAAAAGTCTGTGGAAAAATGGCAGATAACAGATATTCAATATTAACGGACGATTTGGACTGTTGCATAGTATGCGGCAGACCTCACGCTGAAAAACATGAAATATTTTTCGGCAGTGGGAAAAGAAAACTGTCTATAAAATACGGACTGGTCATTCCTCTTTGCTACATCCACCACAGGGACAGTAAATCGGGTATACATTTCAATAAAACATTAAGAGAATATTGGTTTAAAAAAGGGCAAGAAGCCTTTGAGAAATGTTACCCAAAGTTAAATTTTATGGAAATATTCGGAAGGAATTATATATGAGCGTTTACTGGAAAGGAAAAGAAAGAACACTAAGCGAGATAGCCGAAATGGAAAACATCAGTTTCAATACATTCTACAGACGGTATTGCGAGGGCGAGCCTATAGAAATTTGTATCATGCCACCGTTAACAAGACATGAGATATGCAGAAAATACGAATATGACGGACAAAGGCTAAATGTAAACAATATAGCAAGGAAAACAGGAATAACAAGTATACATTTGTATTATTTGTTAAGAATCAACGACTATGATTTAAACAAAGCCTTAAATCAGAACAAAATCAAGGCAATAAAAGAAAAGCCGAAAGAAGATTATCAAGATATAGGACTGGATGAACTAATTGAAAGGTGCATGAAAGCACCGAGCAAATATGCAATTGAAGATGAAAGCCCGAAAGATTGGTTGAAAAGAAATAAGGCTTATAAGGAAAAATAAAAAATGGCAAGAAGAAATTTACTACATAAAACAAAGCTAGAAGAATTTAAAAAATTTCTGATTTTAAATGGTTGGGAAATACAACCGGTAAAAGGTGAGTGGGAAATTCTTCGAGCAAAAAATAAGAATGAAAAATATCCGTTAATAGTCTATAAGAGATATGATGTGAAAGAACATTACACATTAATGAACAGAGATATTTATTTATTCTATGAATTTAAAAAATATGAAAGAAAGCAAGGAGCGTAACAATGATAACAAAAGATGAATATGAAATATTAAGTAAAGTAAAAAGGATAACAAGACAGGAATGTCTAACCAGAGGATATCAAGGATATCAGAACTGTACTGACTGTAAATTTGATGATATATGCAATAAGACTCCTATTTGTTGGGATTTAAAAAAAATATCTAAAAATTTTATCATTACTAAAGAAGAATATAATGTTTTAAAAAATATGGATAACAAATATAAGGATGGCTATATTGCTAGAGACAAAAACGGTGAGTTATGGATATTTGAAGATAAACCTGTTAAATACAGTGAAACATGGGATAACTCAAAAGAGTTAACAGGATTAAAGCCTTTTTCAGATATGTTTCCAAATATCAGATGGGAAGACGAAGAATCGAGAAAAATAAGTGATTACATAAAAGAATATGAGGAAATACATGGACTGTAAAATGCAAAAATTCATTATTGAGGGAAGATTACCCAGTTTAAATGAATATATAGACAAATGCAGATTTAATAAATATGCAGGCGGTAAGTTTAAAAAGCAACACCAAGAGTATATAGAATGGCATATCAAATCTTCGGGGATTAAGCCTATGAAATGTGTTGATATTACATACAGATTTTACGAAAAGAACAAGAGAAGAGATAAAGACAATGTATCTTCTTTTGCAAGGAAGATTATTAATGACGCATTGCAAACAGCGGGAATTTTAGAAAATGACAACTGGCAGTGTGTAGGGATATTGAAAGATGAATTTTATATTGACAAAGAAAACCCAAGAATTGAGGTTGAATTATATGAACGAGAATAGTATTTCTAGCGAATGCAGAAAAGAAGCATTGATGAAGATGGACAAACAAAAGTTATATACCGCTATAAAGGCAGTATTAAAAGACGGCGGAGAATATACCGCAAGAGAAATAGCGGGGATATTGTTCAAAAAAGGTGTTACCCTGTCAAGCGGTAGGCAGTCGGTAGCTCCCAGGCTTACGGAGCTGAAGAAAAAAGGGGTTGTTGAAGAAGTATGTAAAAAATATGACACGCTGACAAAAGTAAGTGTCAGTGTATATAGGTTAAAGGATTAAAAAGTATAAAGAAATATAAAAGGAGAAATTCAAAATGGATGAAAAAATAAATAATATAAGTTTACTAGAATTGGGTAATGGTTCGTTTATGGAACGTGCAGATTTAGAATTTAAAAAAATATTAGATAATATTAAAGATGTAAATACTAATCCAACTAAAAAGAGAACGCTTGTTTTAACAATAGATTTTACACCATCACAAGATAGAGATAAATTAGCCGTTAAGTTCAGTGCTAAATCAAAAATTGAACCTTATAACCCAGTAGAAACAGGACTTGTTTTACAAGGCGATAAGGCAAACCTTAAAGCATATGAGCTTGTACCTAATATTCCAGGACAAATTGGGTTTAACGGTTTCGAACAAAAACAACCAAAAGAGCTTAGAATTTTATTAAATACAAATGATAAAGGAGATAAATTAAATGTTAAATAGAGATGCAATAGAAAAAATAGAAGAAATGGCAAAGAATGAAGTTATAGAATGTAATGGTTTTGATTATTCAACTAAACAATTATTTAGGATAGAACCTCCTGCTATTCAACCATTAAATTTTAAATCTATTAAAGGTGTGTGTGATGTTATAAAGAAAGAATATGAAAAACATAAAACCCCGTTGATTGTTGTTGCGGATGAAGATTCAATAGATGTTTATACACATATAGAAAATAGAAAACGAGATTTGTTATATACATCCGTTTCTAATGCTCCGTATCACGATTTTGGCAGATATATTACTAGAGAAGAAATGTGTATTAAGCTAAAAAGTATATATATACAAACAGAAGAACGTGACAATGTCATAAAACTCATTTCAAGTATATCTAATTCGCATATTACAACACAAAATGATGATGGTTTCTCTCAATCAGTAGAAGTGGCAAAGGGTATTTCTTTTAAGGAAATGATAAATGTAGACAGTATTATAACATTAAAGCCTTACAGAACATTTAATGAAGTTGAACAGCCAGAAAGCAAGTTTCTATTAAGATTTAAAGAATATAGCAATAATATTGGAGTAGCATTGTTTGAGGCAGATGGAGGGGCTTGGAAATTAGATGCTAAAAATAATATTATGGCAAAATTATGTGAAGAATTAGAGGAACTTATAAAAAATAATAAAGTAATTGTTACAATATAACCCATTTTACATCAAGTAGATAGTGGAATGTAGTATTAAATAAATCTAAGTATGCTAACGCTAATATAGTCAGTATGCTTAGATTTATTGGAAGGAGATATAAAAATGTTAAATGATAGCGGAGACCGCACCGAATACCCAACAGGAGCGGTAAGAGATATGAAAAAAGGGAAAGGCAGATGTGACCTTTTGCCGTTGGATATAATAACTAACTTTTTATTGTCATTTGCAAATAAAGATGAAGAAGAAG
>NZ_JAHZIA010000046.1 GCF_019420015.1 Anaerofustis sp. | reverse complement strand
GTTATATTATCAAATACTCCTTACTTTGTCAATCCCTTTTCTTTACTTTTTTTACAATTTTTTTATATTTATCCTATTTACCTTGTAAAATAAAAGAGTTTCTACTAAAAGAAACTCTTCTGTGTTATTTTATTTATTTAAATCTTTTACCGATTCACCTTCTATTATACCATGAGAAACGATGATTTTCTTTTCCTTTAAATCTTCGCCTTCCAATAATTTTACCAACAATCTTGCACTTATTGCCCCTACATCATACATATAATGATTGATACTGGTAAGGGTCGGGTTAATCCATCTTCCGACTTCACATGAATTTAAACTTACTATGCTTATATCATCCGGAACTTTCATACCCTTTTCTTCTATTGCTTTAATAGCACCCACGGCCATTTCATCATTTCCGCAGATTACAACACTTGGAAGATCTCTTTTGAACATTTCTTTCATAGCCAAATATCCGCCTTTCATGGTAAAAGCATTCTCTATTATGCAAGATTTGTCAAACTTCATCCCAAGCTCTTTGGCAGTCGACATTATAACTTCCTCATTCTTCTTGGCATTATAATCTCTGTTTTTATCTCCGTGAATCAAGCCTATATTTTTATGACCTTTGTTTTTAACATATAGCATCAAAGCATGAATACCTTGATTATAATCATTTATTACACTGGAGTATTTCCCGTCAAAATCCTCTACTCCGCATAAAATTACGGGCATGTTCATATACTCAAACTTGCGTTTTACATTTTCGTCAAGCTCTCTTCCCGCAAATATTATCCCGTCACATTGTTTTTGATAAAATAAATCCATAAATTCTTCTTCTTTTTTACTGTCCGCGTCACTGTTGCAAATAATAGCATTATACCCACTTTGCATACTTATATCCTGTACGCCCCTAGCCATTTGAGCATAATAAGGAATCGTAATATCATGTATAACAACACCGACGGTTTCTGTTTTTTGAAGCTTTAAACTTCGCGCTATTGCATTAGGTCTGTACCCTGTTTCTTTAATCGCTTCCAAAACTCTGTCCTTGGTCTCTTGATTTACCAATGGTACATTATTAATTACACGTGATACTGTAGCTATCGAAACATTTGCTTTTTTGGCAACATCTTTAATTTTTGCGCTCAATATCCGCACCTCCACATTTATTTGATTACATAGACTGATAACTGAATAAAAGTTATAAAATTAAAAATATTTTATCATACCATCTATTTATTTTCAATTGATTATACCTTATTATTGCAAATTAGCACCCCTTTTTAACATTAATTTACAATTAAGTTGAAAAAATATGTAAATATTATATAATTATTATATATCATTAAAGGAGAAAATAGTATGAATAATGATAATTTTTTTCATAAAAATGCAAATCTAATCATAAACGAGTTAAACGAAGCTTTACTTAAAGTAGATGAAAATGAAGTGTATGAATTAATCGAAATAATAAATAAATCAGAAAAAATATTCTTTATAGGTGTAGGAAGAGTAATGACCATGCTCCAATCTATAGCAAAAAGACTCAAACATATAGGCTACGACACCTATATAGTTGGAGAAACGACAGAACCGCCAATCACAGATAAAGACCTGTTAATAGTAGGTTCAGGAAGCGGGAGTACATTAATACCAAGCGGCATCGCACGTAAAGCAAAATCTTTCGGTGCAAAAATCGCTCATATAGGCGTAATACCGGATAATCCTCTTAAAGAAATAACGGATGTATTTGTAAGAATACCGGTAAAAAGCAAAAAAAATCTACCGGATCAAGTTGAATCCAAACAACCTATGACATCTCTATTCGAGCAATCTTTACTGCTCCTGGGAGACGCCATTACTTTAACAATATTGGATCTGAAAGATGAACCTGTCAACGAAAGCATGTGGTCAAACCATGCAAATTTAGAGTAATCCCATGAAAAACAAATACTATAAATTCACTCTTAATCAAAATTATTTCATATGTCCCAAATGCAAAGAAGCTATGAGTGTATCGAACAACACCATTTCATGTAAAAACAATCATTGTTTCGATATCGCCAAAAAGGGTTATATAAATTTCTTGGCTAATATAAAGCCACAGAAAGGATATAATAAAGATTTTTTTGAGTGCAGAAGAAATATATTGGCTGACGGATTTTACAATCATATATCAGCCCATATAATTAATTTAACAAAGCATTACGGGTTTAAGAACATAATAGATATCGGTTGCGGCGAAGGTTTTTATTCTCACAATATCAAATCTGAGGATAACAATATATTTGCATTGGATTTTTCAAAAGATGCAATAAATGTAGCATCAAGGGGCATAAACGATATTTGCTTTATGGTTGCGGATATTCAAAATATCCCTATCAAAGCCGATTCAATGGATTGCATATTAAACATATACACACCTGCAAACTACCCGGAATTCAAGAGAATACTTTCTGCAGAAGGAATTATCATTAAAGTTATACCTGGAAAAGAACACTTGAAAGAATTGAGACATCAAATAAAACACAAACTGAAAAATGAAGAATATTCCAACAAAGAAGTTATTGACTGCTTTAAAGAACATTGTGAACTAATCAATACTCTTAAAGCAAGGAAAACATCCAATATAAACAAAACCCAGTTGGAAAATCTTATACAAATGACGCCGTTAATGTTTGATATGGATTCAGAACACATCGATTATAACAGTATTTCTAAAATAACTATAGACAGCGAAATCCTGATAGGAAAAATAAAATAAAAAGACCTATAAAAGGTCTTTTTTAAATGAATTTTTTTCTTAAGCAAAAAACAATCCCCAATGTACTTACAACCAAAACGACCGTATACATCATAAGTCCTTCATCCCTGGTCTTTGGTGTAACTGAATCGTGTTTTATATTATGTTTTGCATCCGTTTTTATTACATTTCCCTTTCCATTGTCATAATCCGAATTAATATTTTTATCTTCCGAATCATTACTGTTCCCTGTATCAACATCACCATTGTCACTTTCGGCTTTTATCCAACCTGTATATAATGTAATCCCGCTTAGTAAATCAACATTATCACTATTTGATTCATACTTAGCCTTACACTCTTCATCCGTATACCATCCCGTAAAACTATAACCTTCTTTTACAGGAGTATAATTTTTATAAATATCACTTTGTGTTAAAGACAATATATCATTGTTCTCTGCAACTCTACCATTTATCCCGATATCATCAAACAATTTTTTTAAAGAGCTTTTATCTTCAAAAACCCCTCCATTAGCATCTAAAAGAATACTGTCCGGTGCTATTCTGCATGTTATCCCAACGCCCTCTTCCATATATCTTTTTATATTTTTGTCTGATGTTATAACTATCGTTGGAGTTTTTATTTTATTATTCGGGTTTGTTATATTATCATCTACCAATAAAAAATTTTTCATATCGTCAAAAGACATTCCCGATGTATCAAAACTGCTTAAGTCCAATATTGACAAATCATAACATCTGCCAAACATTTTATACATATCTTTAACATTACCGGTGTTAAAATTACTTACATCTATTTTTTTTAATTTTATACAACAATCAAACATAAATCTCATATTCTCTACATTTTCAGTATTGAAAGAAGATAAATCAAGACTTTCTATTTTATATGCACCACGAAACATATCTTCCATAGTCTTAACCTTGCCGGTATCAAAGTTGCTCAAATCCAGTTTCTCCAAACTGCGACATTCACAAAACATCTTCTTCATTGTTACAACATTTTCTGTCGTAAAATCATCCGACCAATTAACACTTTTTAAACTATTGCACCCTGCAATTAAATATGACATATCTTTAACATTTCTTGTATTAAAACTGCTCAAATCAATATCTTCCAAATTTCTGCATACAGCAAACATCGCACACATATTTTCTGCATTTTCCGTATTCCACCCATTTAGTTTTATACTTTCTAAATTTTCATTATACCAAAACATATAAGACATATTTGTAATGTTCGATACATCTACCCCTTCCATATCGAGATGTTTCAAATTATTCAGCTTCGAAAATGCATAACTGGCATCATTATTTTTAACTGATACTTTACTCCCTGCTGTTCCTATTTTTACAGAAACCACATCCTTGGGAAGAGATAATCCATTTGAGGACAGCTTCTCTATAACAACCCTTTTGCCATCCAATTCTCCGGGGATAACAACATCGGTAGATGTTCCTTTATACTTTGTGAGAAATATATCTCCGCCTTTCTCATAGTATTCCCAATCACTTAAGGATTCCCCTCCTATGCCTCTCTCTAAAGCAAATATAATGTCGTTACACGTAAATGTAAAAACACATACAAGTACACTTAAAAATAAAATCATTAACTTCTCAACTCTTTTTATCATAATAACCTCCCCAATTCAACGTAATAAAAAGAATACTTTTTTTATCAGTTATGATATGATTAATAAGAATTTGAGTTTTTACTTAATTAATGATTTATTTTAAGTATTTATTACAAATAATTATAAAATATTAAATACTTTATAATGTCACATAATGTATAGTTTTTTTAACCAAAAAATAAATTTCAGAATATTAAATATATTATAAATTAAAAAAGAAAAATAAAAAAAGAGCACATTATGTGCTCTTTTTATTAAAATCAATTATTCGATGATTTCAGCAACAACACCAGAACCTACAGTTCTACCACCTTCTCTGATAGCGAATCTTAACCCTTCTTCGATAGCGATAGGTGTGATAAGTTCGATTGTAGTTGTGATGTTATCACCAGGCATTACCATTTCTGCACCGCCTTCTAGTTCAACAACACCTGTAACGTCAGTTGTTCTGAAGTAGAATTGTGGTCTGTATCCGTTAAAGAATGGTGTATGTCTACCACCTTCATCTTTTGTTAATACGTATACTTCTGCTTTGAATTTTGTATGAGGATGAATTGAAGCAGGTTTAGCAAGTACTTGTCCTCTTTCAATTTCAGTTCTGTCAACCCCTCTTAGAAGAGCACCGATGTTATCTCCGGCAACACCTTCATCAAGTTGTTTTCTGAACATTTCAACCCCTGTTACTACAGTTTTGTTTGTTTCTTTTTTAATACCAACGATTTCTACTTCTTCACCTACTTTTACAACACCTCTTTCAACTCTACCTGTTGCAACAGTACCTCTACCTGTGATTGAGAAAACGTCTTCTACAGGCATTAGGAATGGTTTATCAGTATCTCTAACTGGTTCTGGGATATATTTGTCTACTTCAGCCATAAGTTCAAGGATTTTATCTCCCCATTCACTTTGTGGATCTTCTAAAGCTTTTAATGCTGAACCGATTACGATTGGTGTACCGTCTCCGTCGAATTCATATTCGTCAAGAAGTTCTCTTACTTCCATTTCTACTAATTCGATAAGTTCTTCATCATCAACCATATCAGCTTTGTTTAAGAATACTACAATGTATGGAACGTTAACCTGTCTTGCAAGTAGGATATGTTCTCTAGTTTGTGGCATTGGTCCGTCAGCTGCAGAACATACTAAGATTGCACCGTCCATTTGAGCAGCACCAGTGATCATGTTTTTAACATAGTCGGCATGTCCTGGGCAGTCTACGTG
>NZ_JAHZIA010000045.1:44199-62340 GCF_019420015.1 Anaerofustis sp. | reverse complement strand
GGACTGGGAGGGTAGGTAGTCGCGGGGTTTTTTTTTATGTTTCTTGCGGTGGCTTATTGTAAGCTGCTGTTTTTTGTTTGGGGGATATGCTTTGGGGGATTTTTAAGATTTTCTTATCCCTTTACCTTGTCTTTTATGTAGTATCTTTCTACGTTTACCTGTTGAGTTTACTGGATATGATTCCTTTTGATATTCACTCACAACTCTCCTATTAAAAAAGAGACCTACAGATCTCTTTCTTTTTATCGGATTTTTTACTTTTTTCTTGATTATTTTTGTTTTTGGTTATTATATTTGTTTTATTGTGGTATAATTACCAATAAATTTTATAGAATATTACATTGTTATAAAGAGGATTATATGCGTAAATTTTTTAATAAATATAAACTTTATTTTCTTTTAATGGCTATATTGATTTTTATTGCCAATATAATATTATTTATTTTATATATAAATGCTCCTAAAGTTTTTACTTCCAGTACCTTTATTAACGGTATAGATTGCTCAAATTTAAATGTAAAGCAAAGTGAAGAAAAGTTGATTAATGAGTGGAGTAAAAAAAATTTTATAGTTCAGGATGGTGATCATAAAGGAAACCTAAGCTTACAAGGATGTACATATGATATAGAAAAAGAACTTGAAAATTTGGCTGATCCTGATTTCTTTACTTATGTTTTAATGAAGCTACATATTAAGGATAAAAACTTAAGTATTCCAATGAATATAAAACAAACAGGAGATAATTTTGATAAAGATTTTGATGAATTGTTTGTTTTTGATAATGAAAAAAACAAGATACAAACTAAAGATGCGTATATTGATTTAAACAGTAGAAATTTTGATATAGTAAAAGAACAATACGGGAATAATATAGATAAGGATTTATTGAAACAAGATATAATCAAATTGATTTCAAATGGAGAGTTTGTATTAAATTATAATGAAAGTAATTATATTAAGAAGCCCAAGGTATACTCTGATAGTTCCATTCTTATAAAGGAACAAGAATACCTGAAGAGTTTAGACTTTCCTAAGATAATTTATGTTATGCCTAAAGGCGAGCTGAAAGTAAAACAAAGTCACATACTTCAAATGTATGGAATAAATAATAAGACCATTAAAGCAAGCATGAATTCGAATAAACTTATTGTTGATAAGAAATATGTGAAAAAATTTGTTGATACTTTGGCCAATAAATATAATACTTCAGGTCGTAACAGGAAATTTAAATCCTCTAAAAAAGGGACAATATTTATTACGGGTGGAGATTATGGATATGTTATAAATCGTGAAAAAGAATTTAAAAGATTAATAAAAGATTTGAATTTAAATAAAGATGTAAAAAGAACTCCTAAATATGCAAGAACACCATATGATAAGAGTGATGAAGTTGGTAAAAGTTATGTGGAGCTTGATTTGTCCTTACAGCATTTATGGGTATATAAAAATGGTAAGTTGATTGTAAGCACAGATGTGGTTACAGGAGATTTAGCGAATGGTTATGCAACTCCTTCCGGGATTTACTATTTAAAATATAAGCAAAGAGATACAACA
The DNA here is from genome assembly GCF_019420015.1 of Anaerofustis sp. Taxonomy (GTDB): domain Bacteria; phylum Bacillota; class Clostridia; order Eubacteriales; family Anaerofustaceae; genus Anaerofustis. Next base: position 60,786 of record NZ_JAHZIA010000045.1, on the reverse strand, counting down.
CTTAGTGGGGATAATGCTGATGGATCTCGTTATAATAGTAAGGTTTCTTATTGGATGCCCTTTAATGGAGGAATAGGATTACATGATGCTACATGGAGAAGTTCCTTTGGAGGAAATATTTATAAAAGCAATGGAAGTCACGGTTGTGTAAATATGCCTCCTGCAAAAGCAAAAAAGACATTTGATACCATTGAATCGGGGTATCCTATTGTTGTTCATTATTAGAGTATTGAAATCCATTTGATTTAAGATATTATAGATAAAAAAATACTGATTTTATCGTTATATATTAATCGTTTACTTTATATTTGAAAGAAAAAAGAATAAATTGCCGGCAATATCTTTTTTGTTTGATTATACTTTTATTAAATTAAAAAATATTATTAAAAATACTTGAAAATAAATTATATAATGAATATAATACAAGTATAGAAAACGTTAACAAATCATGAGGTACATGATAGCAACGAAATTATATGTTGCATTTAATTATTTAAAATATTCTATGTATAAAAGATAGAATAAAATTGAATGAGTGTAATGATAAAATATATATTATGCAAAAATAAGAATGAAAGTAAAGATGTATAAGTTCATCGAAGAAAGGCGTAAATATATTGAATTATGAATTATATTTATTCAGAAATATAATATCTCAAACAATTTATTTAAATAATTGAATATTGTGTAACGTTGAAGCTGAAAATCTGAAATGTATGGAAAAGAAAAAATAAAATGTAAAATAAACATTATAGAAAATCTTTTCAAGATAAAGTACATGGAAGGTTAAATATTGTAAAGCGGAAGGAGGAAAATAACATCATAATAGTGTAAGAGTTTATCTACAGGTAAGTATTTGTGGGAACACAAAAGTTAATTTAATATAAATATTAGTTACTATATAAATATGAAAAGGCGAGTAAACCTTTTGAGAAAGTAGTAAAATGGTTGAATTAGGTTGATAAGGATAAAAAAATCCTGTAGATAAACTGAAAGAATGGTAAGATGGTGGTGAAATACAACAAACATAGATTAAAAAGGTAAAGAAAACTATATGATCGAAGATGTTGTAGGAAAAGTAAAAGTTTTGTTTTTTGATGTTAAATAAAATCTGCATTACAATATGAGGGTTAGAAACCTAAAAGAAAAAGAAGCTAAGGCTTCTTTTTCTTTTTAATTATTTTATATATTGTTATTTTGTTATGCTATAATAATCATAATAATTATTATATAAGTGAGGTTTTAAAATTGAAAGCTATAGTTTTGGAAGACAAAGAGAAAGTTGTTTATAAAGATGTTCCTAAACCCGAGTGCCCGAAAGATGGTATTCTTTTAAAAATTGACGCAGTTGGTCTATGTGGCTCTGATGTTAGAACATATTCTTCGGGTGTTAATGGTTTAGATTTTCCATTTATTTTAGGTCATGAAAATATAGGGATTATAGAAGAAATCGGAGAAGAAGTCAAAGATTATAACATAGGTGAAAGAGTAATTGTGAACCCTGTAATACCTTGTGGTAATTGTTATTACTGTGAAAAAGGTATGCAAAATTTATGCAATACAAGACTTACATACGGACATCATATACATGGAGGGTTTGCTGAGTATATGGTTATTCCCGGTATAGGTGTTCAAAGAGGACAGATCTTAAAAGTTCCTGACGGTGTAAAAAGCGAAGATATGGTTGTAGTTGAGTTATTGTCAAGTGTTGTTAACTCACAAGAGCTTGTTAATGTTACTTTGGGAGATACTGTTGTAATTATCGGAGCAGGTCCTCTTGGATGCCTACACAGTGAAATAGCAAGACTTAGAGGGGCTAAAAATATTATTATGGCAAACCGAAGTGAAACGAGACTTGAAAAAAGTAAAAAATTCAGTGGAACTCATTTTGTAAACACCTCAAAAGAAGATTTAAAAGAAAAAGTTATGGAGATTACAAATGGACTGGGGGCAGATGTTGTTATTAATTCAACTCCTGCAACAAAACCTATAGAAGAAGGAATTCATTTACTTAGGAAACAAGGTAAATTATTAATTTTCGGAGGACTTCCGAAAGATAATCCAAACGTAAGTTTAGACGGGAATCTACTTCATTACAGCGAAGTACAAGTTATAGGTGGATTTTCAACTACACCGGATAGTTTTAGAAAAGCTTTCGATGTTGTTGCAAATGGAATGATTAATGCAAATTTAGTATCACATATATTGCCTCTTAAGGATATGGAAAAAGGTGTAAAAATGCTTAAGAGTGGGGAAGCCTTAAAAGTGGTATTAAAGCCTTAAGATAAATAAATTGAAGAAACAAAAAAAGTCCTTAAAAGGACTTTTTTAGTTTCTTTTTTCTTTAACTTTTGCAGCTTTACCCACTCTGTCTCTAAGGTAATTAAGTTTTGCTCTTCTAACTTTACCTTGTCTTGTAACTTCGATTTTATCGATTCTTGGTGAGTGTACAGGGAAAGTTCTTTCAACACCTACTCCGTAAGAAATTTTTCTTACAGTGAAAGTCTTTTGAACTCCACCATGTTGTTTTTTAAGCACAATACCTTCAAAAACCTGTATTCTTTCTCTTTTTCCTTCTACAACTTTAACATGAACTTTTACAGTATCACCTACGTTAAAGCTTGGGATATCAGATTTAAGGTTTTCGTTTTCAACTAGTTTTAATAAATCCATCGTTTGTGCCTCCCTTCATCTTCAAGCATTCTTACTTACTTGTTAAGCAGAGGAACACCCATAATAAATAAGCCTAAAGACTTATAGCCTAAAAAGTATATCATAATAAGATAATTTATTCAACTGCTTTTTATATTTTTTACTATTTATTTTAAAGTATAATGCTTTATAATTTAATTTTTATAACTGGGTATTTATGCGCCATATTTTAGTATAAAAAGAGAAAATACTTTTTATTTTTCATAGCAATCCAAGATTTCCCCGTAATATATTACGTGATAATCATTGTTTCCTTCATAATATCTTTTTTCAATGTTATCAATATCCATTATTCCGGATGGGTCCATGGCTTGCTTATATACAACCTTACATTCAAAGTGCACTTTAGCTTCCTCTATTATTGGGCTTTGTACTTTATTTGCCATTTGCAAAGTAAGGTTTGTTTCTTTATATTTATCAAAGTCTCTTCCTGATTTTGTTCCCATAAAAGCAAGTTCTTTTTTTAATGTATTAAATTCAGGTACACTTACTGTAAAACTTTCGGCTTCTTTTATCAGATCATATGTATGTCTCGAATATCTTACCATTACTGTCATTATATCTTTTCCCCAGACTTTTCCTACGCTGGCCCATCCAATAGTCATTGTATTGACTTTATTTTTATTTTTTACTGTTAAAAATACTCCTTTTGGAAGTTGATTGTAGAGTAAATCAAACGCTTCTTTTGTAACCATTTCATTGCCTCCTAAATGATTTATTAATCAATTATAACATTTTTAATGTTTTATAGAAATAAGTTGCTGTTACCTTTATAATTTATTATTTCCTTTATAAAAGGTGACATGCTGTTTCTGTTAACCATTATAAAAAGCTTTTCTTTTGTCCTTGTCATTGCTACGTAAAATAATCTTCGTTCTTCGCTATATGGGAAATCCTCTTTGTTTTTCAGTAGCATTTTTATAAGTTTATCATCGCTGATATTACATGGGAATCCCATTAAATGGTTAAATGTATTAAGTATAAATACATAGTCGCATTCAAGTCCTTTTGCTTTATGTACGGTTAAAAAAGTTATTTTTAAATCTTTTCTTTTAGGGATTTCTATGTTTATTTTTCCGTTTTCGTCTATTGTCAAATCTACCTCATTTGTCTTGGCATAAGTAATAATATCTTTATTATATCTGCCTATAAGCATAACTTTGCTGTTTTTTGGTAGGGAATATATTGCTTTTAAGAATGCCTTATAAAGTCCGTTTTTATTTGGGGATTCTATGAATCTTATTGAATTAACTCCTACTTTATTACTTTTTAATTCTTTCTTTATCTGATAAGGGTTTTTAAGTATAAATTGATTTGATACTTTTGCTATATTTTTATCAAATCTGTAATTATTTTCGATTATATATTCTTTTGCCTTGTACTTTTTTTTAAAATCGTAAAATATATTTATATCGCTTCCCGTAAACCTGAATATACTTTGATAATCATCCCCCACAGCGAAGAGTTCACAATTGTTTTTTTGATAGATTGCATCTACCAGTTCCATTCTCGATGATGATATATCTTGAAATTCATCTATTAATATATATTTGTATTTACTTACAAATAAGTCCTTTTTTACATAAGATGTTGCTTTCAAAATCATATCGTTAAAATCTATCATATTATTTTTAGATAGAAACTTTTCATATGCATCATATATTGGTAGTACTATTTTGTAAAAGGCGTATGCCCTGTTTTTTTCTTCTTCGGATTCCCATTTTTCCAGGTTTAAGATATCATTTCCGTTTCGAGCCGTTGTCTTCATAAGAGTTATAAAATTTGCAACAAGTTTTTTTATAAATCCTATGTTGTATGCAAAAAGCTTCGAAATATTTTTATTAGTATTTTCATAAGAAAATCGCCTGATTATATTCTCATTTTCAAGTTTTGTATAAAAATTATCGATAAATTGACCGTTTTCAAATTCATATGAATATGTAAATATGCTTTTATTTTTAAATTCGTTGTAGTTATTTAAAAAAGATATATATGCATCATAATTTTTGTGTGCTACTCTTTCGTTTTTGGGGTATCCCCAAAGAGGCTTGAATCCGTTTTTGTCGATATTTATATTAAACAAATATTTTTGATATTCCGGAAGGTAGAATCCGGAACATAATTTTTTAAATTCGCTTCCTTTTGGGTTAGTCATAAAATATTCATAATCGATATTATTTAGATAAAGAAGATTGGCAATGCTGTTTTCTTCAAAAGTCATTTTGTATTCATTATCAAGGCTTACGATGCCCTTATCTTTAATGTATTTATACTCATCTTCTTTATGTTTGAAGTTTTTAAAGCTTAAATATTCATGATAATGGTTTATGAGGAAATCATAAAATTCAAAGTAGTTACCTTCTTTAAGTTTTTTATCTATGTAATTACTCACAAAACCTGCTATTTTATTTTCGTAGAGGGTTACTTCATATCCGTCGACGGAATTTATTATTTTCTTTCCCAGCTTATGAAATGTAAATACATCTATGTTCTTATTAGTTGTATCTTTTATTTTTTCTTTCAGTTCTGTTGTGGTTGAGTTTGTAAAACTGAGTATTAACATCTCTTCCGGATTTGCTTTTTTAATTTCTGTTAAGTATTTTATTCTGGCAAGCAAAGTCGTTGTTTTACCGCATCCTGCCCCTGCTACGGCAAGGATGTTTTTTTCGTTGCTGTTTACGCATTTTGCCTGGTTTTCATCTAAAATTTTATTTTCTATTTCGGTAATTAAAATTTCTTCTCTTTTCATAAAATTAATTATATCACTTTTATTGGTAACACAAAATAATATTTCTCATATTATATAAGTGTAAAACAAATAAGAACATAAACTTAGGAGGAAAAAAAGTGGAAGAAAGAAACACAAGAGGAGTAGAATGTTTAATTGTTGATAAGGTATATGACGGTTGCTCTAAGAGAGAATGTATGCAGAATATGCCTTTTGAATTGGATTTAAACGGCGATATTTCAGAATATACTTTCCTTTATGCGCAATTTGGATCGTCAGAAATTGAACATTACGAATGCGAACCGTATTTTACGGAAATGGATGAATGCCATGCCAGATTAAAATGCGTTGTTGCTATTCCTATTTATGCAGTACTTAGAAGAAAGTGCGACTGTAGTGTTATAACGGTAGCTGCAAAACCAATGTGCGGAAATACCGTTCAGGCAGATAATAAAATAAGAATACCTGTAAGTACAATATTTGATTTAAACAGAAAGTTCGTAAGACAAGGAAGATTTTCTCCTGTCAGTGAATGTTTTGTTGAAGCAAATTGTGTAAACAGAGCAAGTGGAAATCAAATTGCTATGACTTTGGGATTTATGATTGTCGTAAATGCTGTATCTAAAGTTAGTCTTAAGGTTCCTACTTTCGGATATTGTGAAATTCCGGACGAATGCAGAGAAGAAGAATGTACTCCAAATTTCTGCGAAACATTTCTTAATGAAGATATTTCAGCATTTAGAGACTTCTTTCCATCAAGCGGTTCATGCAACACCTGCGGATGTGATGACTAATTTTTACTGTTAAATATAGCAGATAATAAAAAAACGAGGTGTTTTACCTCGTTTTTTATTTTAAATAAATGTATTGAAATAATCTTTTACATCGTTGGGAACTTTAAAGTCAAAGCTGATATTACTTAATTTTAAAGTTACATAATTTGAATCTTTGTAAGTGACGATACTTGCAACTTGTATAAACTCATTGTCTTTTTTATCATCGGTTGATTTCTGTGCCTCTTTTTTGAAAAGGATAAATTCCAGATCTGTTACTTCACTTTCCGGAAGGTCTTTTATTTTCCATTCATTTATTTTAATTGCATCTACAAAGTCCTCAATATTGCTATGTCCTGAGATCAAATCAATTCTTTTATTGCTTTTTAAAACATCTATTCTGTCGCTTTTATTAATAGTATCACTGTAATCATTTATATTAAAGTCTTTATTTATGCTGAAACTGCATCCTCCAACCGCAAAAAGCAGCATAAGTATTAAAATGGATGATAGTATTTTTTTCATGGCATTCCCTCTTTAATTGTTAATTTTCTATTTTAGATTTTCGGGATTTAGTCCTTTTAATTCATCTAAAACAAAAATACCGTTTTTTCTTATAAGAGTGTCGTCGAAATAAATTTCTCCGCCGCCTTGTTCTTCTGTTTGTATTAATACAAGATCCCAATGAAGAGAAGATTTGTTGCCGTTATCTGCATCTTCATAGCAACATCCTGGAGTAAAATGTATGCTTCCTGCTATTTTTTCGTCAAACAACGTATCAAGCATAGGTGTGTTTATATACGGATTTATACCAATTGCAAATTCTCCGACATATCTTGCTCCTTCATCAATATCAAGTACTTTGTTGATTCTTTCGTTATTATTTGAAGTTGCTTCTATAATTTTGCCGTCTTTAAAAGTTAGTTTTATATTATCGTATATAAAGCCTAAATGATCACTTTTTGTATTGTAAGAAATAGTTCCGTTTACACTGTCTTTTATAGGTGCAGTATAGATTTCTCCGTCCGGTATATTCATGTTTCCGCAACAAGGGATTGCATTCATTCCTTTAATCGAAAAAGTCAAATCCGTATCCGGACCTTTTATTCTTACTTTGTTTGTTTTTTCCATCAGTGCTTTTAAAGGTTTTACGGCTTCTGCCATTTTTGAGTAATCAAGACAACATACATTGAAGAAATAATCTTCAAAAGCATCTTTGCTCATTTTTGCACTTTGTGCCATTGAACCGTTAGGATATCTTAAAATAACCCACTTTGAATTATCGACCCTTTCTCTTAAAACAGGTCTTAATATACTTGATTGAAGAGATATATTATCACTAGGAACATCACTTAATTCACTCGCATTGTCCGAGCATCCTATTCCTATATATGCATCCATACCTTTCATTTGATATAATTCATAATCATTTTGAAATTCCAGTTGCTCTTTTGTTACTCCCATTAATATTTCTCTGTTTATGCTTGAATCGGTAAGTTTTAAATAAGGGAAACCTCCTGCTTTGTAAACTTCCCTTACCAGGGCTTTTACCAAATCTCTGGTATCTTCTATTCCTCCGGCATTAATAAGAACTTTTTCTCCGGGTTGAACGTTTGTTGAGAATGTTACTAAATTATGTGCCAGTTGTTCTATTCTTTTATCCATAATCAGCTATGCCTCCATATACTATTTTGTTATATATATTTTACCATACTTTATTAATATTTATTATAGATATGGAAAAGAAATATTATTTTTGATAAAATATAAAAAAACAGGAAAGTGGTAATTATGAAAGATTATATCGTTGTTGGTAAAATATTTAATGTTCATGGAATAAAAGGAGAACTAAAGGTATTTCCTTTGACTGATGATATTAATAGATTTAAAAAGTTAAAAAAATGCTTTATTAAAAAAGAAGAATATAATGTATCTATGGCAAGAATAAATAAAAATAATATTATTTTGAAGCTAGATGAAATAAATGACAGAACAGAAGCAGAAAAATTTAAAAATCAGTATATTGAAATATTAAGAGAAGATAGTGTCGACTTGGAAGAGGGAGAATATTTTATAGAAGATTTAAAAGGTCTTAAAGTTTTAAATCAAGAAGGAGAAGAAATAGGGGTAATGGTAGATGTTCTTACTTCAGCTGCTGTTGACATATACGTTTTTAAAATAGATGGTAAGGAACAGATGCTTCCAGCCGTAAAAGAAAATATTATTGAAATAAAAGAAGATTGTTATATAAAAATAAATACGAAAAATTTGGTTTGTTAGGAGATACGATGATTTATAATGTGCTTACGTTATATCCCGAAATAATCGAATCATATAAAGAGGTTGGTATTATAGGCAGAGGGGTAAACAATGGAAATATAAAAATAAATGCCATAAATATAAGGGATTATTCAAAAGATAAACATAGAAGAGTAGATGATGAAATCTATGGAGGAGGCGCCGGTATGCTTATGAAAGCAGAACCGGTTTATGATTGTATAAAAGCAGTAAAACAAGACAGGAATATTCCCGTAATTTACTTTTCTCCAAGGGGAAAGGTGTTTAACAGTGAGCTTGCAAAAGAATATTCCAAATGCGAAGAGATTATTCTTCTTTGCGGACATTATGAAGGAATAGATCAAAGAGCCGTTGATCTTTGTGTTGATGAAGAAATCAGTATAGGAGATTATATTCTTACAGGGGGGCATATTGCTTCAATGGTGTTTATGGATACTGTTAGCAGGTATGTTGACGGTGTGCTTGGAAACAGCGAGAGCTATCAAAAAGAAAGTTTTGAAAACGGACTTTTGGAAGCAAGTCAGTATACAAGACCTGAAGAGTTTATGGGTATGAAGGTTCCTTCTGTTTTATTAAGCGGACATCATAAGAAAATAGAAGAATATATGGAAGAGGAATCTTTGAAAGAAACAGAGAAGAGAAGAAAAGATTTATTGTAAAGGCGACTTATATGTCGCCTTTTATTTTAAAATATTTCACTTTTGGCTCGACTTGAATATACTTCTTCAAGTTCTTTTTTATGGTAAAGATATCCCTCATCGTCATAATACCTTGCGTTTGCAGGGCATTTTTTTATGCAGCCTCCGCACTTTATACATATATTATTGTATTTATGTATGTCATCTTTATCTATTGCTTCCATCGGGCAAACTTCTGCGCAAACCTTACAGTCGTTGCAATTGTTATTTATTTTGGGGCGTACTTTTCTTATGTCTATAAATTTCCCGTTTCTGTCTCTTGGTTTAAAATATGGTCTAATAGGATTTTCTCCTTTTACATTCACCGGTGAAACAGATGTTATTTTATCTTGATTTAAACGTTGTATGATTAAATCGCAAAGTTTATCAGCCAGTTCAAAATCTTCCTCGTCAGGTCTGTTTTTTGCCAAAGTATTTGAGAAAGAATGTTCTCCTACAAATGCTCCTCCTGCTATAGTGTGAAGATTATTTGATTCCAAAATATTTCTGAGTTCTATAAGAGAGTCGTCGTAATTTCTGTTGCCAAAAAGTACTATAGGAACAGCAAGGGCATTTTTCCCCTCTATGTTGTTTTCTAAAAAGGGGAGCAGTATGTTTGGTATTCTACCGGCATAAGTCGGAGACGCAAAAATAACCAGAGTCGTTTCATCAAAATTGAATTTGTCGTTTCTTGCCTTTTTACTTGTATAATTTATTATGTCATAGGTGCTGTTTGTTTTTTCACTTATTGTTTGGGCTATATACTCACAAATATTTTTTGTTGTATCTGTGGCACTGAAATACATTGCAATCACACGTTTTATTTCCATATTTTTTCTCCTTGTTTTATATTACAATTACGCCTAATAATTTTGCGATTTCTATCGCTTGAAATTCGTTTAATTTTACTCCTTTTAATTCTAAAAAATTATCCGATAAGACTATGCCTTCTATAAGGCTGTTGCTAAAGTCCAACGAATTTAATTTTGTTTTGAAAAATCCGGTCATGATAAATTTACATTCTTTTATATCCATTTTCTTTATTTTACACTCATTTAGTCCTGCATTTGAAAAATCACAATTAATCAGCTGTACGAAATGAAAGGATGACATATCTAAGATAGCATATCGAAAATTACAATTTTTTATTTGAGCATCTTTTATGATTGTTCTGTATAAGTTCGCGCCCAGAAATTTTGAGTTTTGAAAATTTGTTTTCGAAAAGTACGCTTCATCAAAGTTGCAATTTGATAAATCGCAATTTTTAAATACAGAATTTACAAATCCGCATTTTTTGAAAGAGCAGTCTAAAAATCTGCAACCTTCGAAAACTATTTCGCTAAAATTTATCTTGGATAAATCTTCATTTGAAAATATTTCATTTTTTATATGAATATTTTCTATATCCAAATCGTTTTCTTTTGCTTCTTCAGCTATGGCAAGAAAATGATTTTTTGTATTTATTTCATTTATGTTCATATTTATGTCTCCGATTGTTTTGTATTTTTTAGAATGATTTTTTGAAGTGTTTGTAAATACTTTGATTTTACTGATATAATGGTATTTAAATTTAAAACAGTGATAGTTGCTCTTTTTTATATTTCTCTATTATGAGATTATTTATTTCGTCATGCTTATATATTATATTATTTTTTTCGCATTCTTTCTGAAATACGTTCCAAAGCTGTTCATGTCTTGGCGATGAACACCAATAAGTATTGCCAAAGGTTGATATGTATTTGTTTTTTACTCCCGGAAATAGTTTATTAAGTTTGTTGTAAAAGTATTCTCGTTGATTATCTCTTAAGGATACCGAAAAAGTATTTTCTGTGTAAATCCATGAAGTATTACATTCTTTTGCTTTTTGAATCAATAATTTTATATTTTCTTTTGTGTCGTTTATAAATGGAAGTGTTGGAGTTAAAATAATACCTGCCAATATATTATTTTCTCTGAGCTTTTGCAATGCACTGAATCTTTTTTTGCTTGAAGGTGCATGAGGTTCTATTTTTTTTGTGAGATCGTCATCGTATGTTGTAATGGTAATATTTACTGCGCAGGGAGAATGTAGGGATATATTTGATAATATATCTATATCTCTTACTATCAGATCTGATTTCGTAATGATACTTACTCCGTACATATATTTATCTATAAGTTCAAGAGCATTTCTGGTTAGCTTAAGACTTTTTTCGCATAAATTATAAGGGTCGCTCATTGCTCCCGTCATTATTATTCCTTTTTTCTTTTTTGTTTTTAATTCTTTTTCTAAAATAACAAGGGCATTTTCTTTTATTCTTACTTCATCAAAGTTTTCTATGTGATAACAACTGCTTCTGCTGTCACAGTATATACATCCGTGAGGACATCCTTTATACAAATTCATTTTGTAGTTTGAGTTGAACCAGCCTTGCGTATGATATGAAGAAAGAATTGTTTTTGCAGGTATTGTTTTCATTTTTTTCCTTTTAAGGCAATGTTAAAAATATAAATTTTAACAATTATTTAATGTTTTATTTGATATCATAAATGATGTTTCTGTTTTTATAAATAATTATTTTGTTTTATTTTAAATCCCGCAAATACGAAAGTAATTGCGGGATTTTGAATAATTTGTTATATATTATAAGATTACTGTTACAAATATTTATTTCTAATATATTCTAAGTCGTCATATAGAAGGTCTTGTTTTGTCATGAAAAATTCGTCTTCTTTTCCCCCATGAGCAAAGTAGTCCATGTATATTGCGGTTTTTGTCAATATTCTGTCTTCCATGATATTATTTCTTGCTTCAAGGTTTGCGATTGCTATCGTCATGAATAATTTATACATTCCTTTTGCAGGATGTTTTTCATCATGGAGAAGGATGTCAGTGATTTCTTCCATTGAAAGTCCGTCTTTTAGAACTTCGTATGTGTTGTTAACTTCTTCTTTGATTAATTTGTAGCTGTTGTTTGCATTTATCTTCATAAAATCACTCCTTTTCCTATATTATACTTTAATTTTTATAAATTACTACTATTATAAAAAAAAATTTGATATAATCATAATATTAAATACAGGAGGAATATGTAAAATGTCAAAAAATATGGTTGCGGATCATGCGATAAGACCTGTGGAAAACGATACTATATTTACAATTTCCGCAAAAGCATCAGAAGCTACTCAAAAATACGGTGCAGAAAACGTAATTAATTCATCAATGGGAGTTTTGCTTGAAGATAACGGGGATTTTGTGGCTTTTAAAAGTGTTTATGATTATTTAAAGAAATTGGATAATCCTAAAATTGCGGCATACGCAAGTATAGAAGGAGATAAAGATTTTTTACAAGCCGTAAAACAAGCGTGTTTTAAAGAGCATATTCCAAATGCATATATTGAAGCTGTTGCAACTCCCGGTGGATCAGGTGCGATTCATCACTCTATTTTTAATTATACAAATATAGGAGATTATGTTCTTACATCAAGTTTGTACTGGGATCCGTATAATACAATGTGTATTGAAAACGGCAGGAGGCTGGATACTTTTAATATGTTTGATAAAAGAGGCGGTTTGGATATTGAGTCGTTTGAAGATAAATTTAATTATCATTTGAACAGACAAAATAGGCTTTTAACCATATTAAATACTCCTGCACATAATCCAACGGGATATTCGATATCTGATGAAGAGTGGGATAGGATAATCAATATATTAAAGGCCGGTGCAAAAAATAAGGATAATAAAATTATCCTTTTGGTTGATGTTGCATATATAGACTTTTGCGATGAAGGGTTTAACAGGCGTAATTTTATGGAAAAATTTGCGGGGCTTGATGAGAATATAATAGTGTTAATAGCATTTTCTGCATCCAAAGGTTACACTATGTATGGACTTAGAAACGGTGCTTTGTTGTGTGTTAGCAGCAATGAGGAAATCGCAAAAGAATTTTTTTATACTTCTTTGCATTCAAACAGAGGGACATGGTCAAACGGCACAAAATGTGCAATGCGTGTGTTGACAGATATAATAAATGATAAAAATATAGGTGAGCCTTTTTATAAAGAAAGAGGGCATTACGTTAAGATGCTTAGAAAAAGAGCTGATGCGTTTTTAGATTCTTCTAAGGAGGAGGGACTTGACCTTTATCCTTATAAAGACGGCTTTTTTGTTTGTGTTCCATGCAAAAATCCTGTGAAAGTATCGGAAAGATTAATGGATAAGAATTTATTTGTGATACCTTTGCAGACGGGGCTTAGGTTTGCGCTTTGTGCAGTCAGTGAAGAAAAGTGCAAAGTTGCACCTAAAATAATTAAAGAAGTAATGATGGAGTGTGATGAATAATTATAACATTAACTTTAAGTGTAAGGATAAAAAGAGAAGAGTGGAAATGAAGAAAAGAAAAAGGCCTGAGATGAAAGTAATAATAAGAAATCTGTTTTTTGTTTTTCTTATTTTATTTATTGCCTTTATAGTGTTTTTTGTGGTTAATTTCAAACCTTTTAATGTGACGACAATAAATAATATAAATCTTCGTGGAGAACTTGAAAAAGTAACTGTTTTTGAGGGAATAGACAGTGAATTTATACAAACGGGTAAAACCTATAAATTTAAAGTAAAAAATGTATATACTGACATATTTAATACTAAAGTAAACGAAGATGTAAAACCCAATCTGATAAAGGTAAAAGTGACAACAAAAGGTGTTAAGGATAAAGTAAAAATAAAGAATAATTCCATAAAAGTTTCCGACAGTATCGTAAGCGGTTCAAGGGTGGATGTAATTGTAAGTTATAATAATCTAAGTAAGTCATATAGTTATAGTATAAAAGATAACTTAAGTGAGGAAATAGATAAAAATATGGTTATAACAAACCCGAATGATTACGATGCTGTTGTAAATAAGAAAAGGCATTTGTCAAGTGATTACAGACCCGATGATTTGGTAGAGGCGAATGTCGATTATGCTCAGTCCAATCTTTCCGTAAGACCTCTTAGAAAAGAAGCGGCACTTGCTCTTGAGAGGTTGTTTGAGGATGCACAAAGAGATGGGTATAAATTTTATGCTTTAAGCGGGTTTAGATCTTATGATATGCAAGTTGGTATATATAAAAATAATATTGCTCAGTACGGAAGTGAAAAAAAGGCAAATCTTTACTCTGCGAAGGCAGGAGAAAGTGAGCATCAGTTAGGGCTTTCTATGGATGTAACCACCAAAGAAGTTGGATTTAGGCTTACGGAAGGGCTTGGAGATACCGATGCGGGTAAGTGGCTTGCTAAAAATTGTTATAAACAAGGGTTTATTATAAGGTTTCCGAAAGGAAAAGAAAAAATTACAGGTTATAATTATGAACCTTGGCATGTGAGGTATGTCGGTAAAACGCTTGCTAAGGTTATACATGACAATGATTTAACATTAGAGGAATATTTTGAAGAAAAACAATAATAATAGATTCAGTACGATTTATAAATATAAAGTTAATAAAAATTATGACGGGGAGAATGTCTATTCTTTTTTAGAGAATGAATATGATTATTCTTCTCGTACTTTTAGATATATAATCAGAGAAGGCAGGCTACTAATTAATAAAAAGGATGCAATGTTTGTCGATACTCTTCATTTGAATGATGTGGTGGAAGTATATTTCCCTGTTGAAAATCCGGATGCAAAAGGCACTGATTTGGACATTGATATTATTTATGAAGATGAAGATATTGTGGTTATCAATAAACCTGCAGGTATGGTTGTTCATATAACGCGTTCACATCCATATGATACTCTTCAAAATGCCATATATTATAAATGGGAAGCAGAAGGAAAAAAATTTAAAACCAGATTTGTGAACAGATTGGATATGGATACTTCAGGTATTGTGGTTATAGCGAAAAATAAGTATGTTCACCATTTTATTCAAAACCAGAGTATAAGAAACGAAATAGACAAAAGATACATCTTACTTGTAGAGGGTATATTAAACGAAAAAGCAGGATTGATTAAGGCGGGAATAAAACGTGCAGAAGGACATCCTTTAAAAAGAATTGTAAGTGATGACGGAAAAGATTCCATAACAGAGTATAAGGTGATTGATGAGTTTGTCGGATATTCTCTTGTGGAAGCAAAGCTGATTACGGGAAGAACCCATCAGATAAGAGTACATTTTTCTCATATTGGACATCCTATTGTAGGAGATAGCTTGTATAATGACAATAAAAGTGAATTAATCTCACACCAAGCCCTTCATGCTAGGAATATTTCTTTTGTTCATCCTAGAAATAAAAGATTGATGCAATTTGAAGCTGAGCTTCCTTTGGATTTTAAAGATGTTGTTAAAAAATTAAAAAAAAGTTAAAATGTTTGAATTTTAATAATAGAGGTATATAATATAAAAAGTATTATTTTCTTAGGAGGAAATAAATTTGAGTGCTGCTAAAAAGAAGAATTATTTAAAGGGTGCTGCCGTTTTAGCCTTTGGCGGAATAATAGCTAAGTTTCTGGGGATGTTTTTAAAGCTTCCTCTTGTAAGAATTCTTGGCGATTTTGGTATGGGGCTTTACGGAAATGCATATCCTGTATATACTTTTTTACTTGCCATATCGGTTATCGGGCTTCCTGTTGCCATATCCAAAATGGTTTCGGAGAGAATGAGCCTTGGTAAATATGACGGAGCATACAGAGTTTTTAAAGTTGCCATAACAACACTTACTGTGATTGGTGCTATTTGCTCAAGTATTATGCTCTTTGGCGCTAATTTTTTTATTTCTGTATTTAAGTGGCATCCTGATACGTATTATTCAATACTTGGTTTAGCCTTTGCTCCTTTATGTGTATGTATTTTATCTTCTTTTAAAGGTTTTTTCCAAGGGATGCAAAATATGACGCCTCCAAGTATTTCACAGATAGTGGAATCTATTGCGAGGGTTGTTGTAGGATTAGGGCTTGCTGTTTTTCTATATAATAAATTCGGTGTTGCTTATGGTGCGGCAGGTGCTACATTCGGTGCTACGGCGGGTGCATTTATTGCCAGTTTGTTTTTATTCTTATGTTTTCTTAAAGTAAGACCGCGAATAAAAAAACAAATAAAAAGACAACAGAGTAAATCGACGGAAGATGCAAAAACAATTCTTAAAATACTTGCGTCAATTGCCATTCCGATAACACTTGCATCTTTGGTTACATCTTCAATGAATTTAATAAATTCTTTTACCGTTTCAGCCTTTCTTCAAAAGGCAGGGTTTTCGGTTAATGAGGCTACCGTATTATGGGGGCAGTTATCTCAAAGAGCTCAAACTATTATAAGTATTCCTCTTATTTTATCATCGTCCCTTGCCGCAAGTTTGGTTCCGACAATAAGTGAATCCTTTGTAAGAAAAGATCTAAAGCAAATAAGACAAAAAACTTTTCTTACGTTTAAAGTTGTT
>NZ_JAHZIA010000045.1:0-44189 GCF_019420015.1 Anaerofustis sp. | reverse complement strand
CCTTGTATAGCAGGGCTTGTGGTTATGTCAAGTGAGGTTACCACTCTTTTGTTTGGAGATGCCAACGGAGCGAATATGCTTAGAATCCTTGCTATAGGTATTGTATTTACAATGATTTCGACAACAATGCAGGGGATTTTGCAGGGAGTCGGACTTTTGAATGTACCTGTAAAAAACTTGGCTATAGGGTGTGTTATAAAACTTATTTTAAATATAATTTTAATACCGATTCCGTTTTTGAATATATACGGAGCGATTTTAGGAACGTTGGGTGCGGACTTGGTAGTTGCATCATTGGATTATCGAGCAATCAAAAAGTTTTTGGGTTCTACTTACAGAGGGCTTGGAATGGCTTTTGTCAAGAATGTATTTTGTGCCGCTGTGATGGGAATTATATGTTTTGCGGTTAAAACCTTTTTATCTTCATTTGTGGGGAACAGTATTCTAACCGTAGTTGTTATTATTGTGGCGGTTGTTGTGTATTTAATACTTATTTATATTACAAAGGTTTTAAATATTGAGGAAGTAAGAAGTGTAATAGGTAAATAATTATGAAAGTTACCAATAAAAATGTAATAAATGAAATAACAAGTAAATATGACTTTAGATTTAAGAAAGATTTGGGACAAAATTTTCTTACAGATGAAAACATAGTTTTAAAGATTGTTGATGCTTTGGAGCTTAAGGAAGATGAAATTGTTCTTGAGGTTGGACCCGGGATGGGAAGTCTTACCCAGAAGCTGGCGGAGAGAGCCTATAAAGTTTATGCCGTAGAGATTGATACCAGGGCTGTAAGCATGTTGGAAGAAACGTTAAGAGATTATAAAAATGTAGAAATAATCAATAAGGATATACTTAAAATTGATTTAAGCGAAGTATTAAATGAAAGTTTAAAAGAAGGAAGAAAAATAAAATTTATTTCAAATCTTCCTTACTACATAACCTCTCCGATTCTCATGAAGGTTTTGGAGGATAATGTTGCTTTTGAAAGCATTGTCGTAATGCTTCAAAAAGAAGTTGCTTCAAGGCTTAATGCAAAGGTGAATACCAAAGATTATTCGTCTTTTACCGTAGCGGTGGATTATTATGCGGAAGTTGAAAGATTATTTAATGTTCCAAAGACTGTTTTTGTTCCTATGCCAAAAGTTGATTCAACGGTTTTACGTATTACACCAAGAAAAGAAAGTCGAGTTTTTGTAGAGGATGAAAAGACTTTTTTCAAGGTTTTAAAAGCTGCTTTTATGAATAGGAGAAAGATGGTTTTCAATTCTCTTGCCAATGGGCTTGGGTTGGATAAAGACTTGCTTAAAAAGGCTCTTGCTGATGCGGGATTGGATGAAAAGGTAAGGGCTGAAAATATTTCGATAGATGAATTTGCCTTACTTTCCAATAATATATTTAAACAAAAATAAAAAAGAGTTTTTATAAACTCTTTTTTATTTATATCTTCTTTTTCTGCTGTTAGGTTTACTTTTCCCGCTTTTATTTTTTGATTTATATTTACTGTTCTTTTTATATTTGTTGTTTTGTTTTTTTGTTTGAGTGTATTCTTTTTTTTCAAATATCAGACAGTCCTTACCTGTACCTATTAAATCTTTTCTGCCGGCTTTTATTAATGCAGCTTTTACTTTTTCTTTGTTTTCCGGTTTATAATATTGCATTAATGCTCTTTGTGTTTGCTTTTCTTCATAAGACTTAGGTATAAATATCTTTTCTCCTGTAAGTGGGTTTTTACCTGTATAAAACATACATGTTGACAATGTACCAGGAGTCGGATAAAAATCCTGTACTTGCCTTGGTCTTAATCCATGCTTTTTTAAATATACAGCAAGTTCTATTGCTCCTTCCAATGTGCACCCCGGATGTGAAGAAATAAAGTAAGGAACAAGGAATTGTTTAAGTCCCAGTTTTTCATTTGCTTTTTTGTACTTTTCTGTAAATGCCTCATATATTTCTCTGCCGGGTTTTCCCATTTGTTTGAGTGTTTTGTTATTGATATGTTCCGGGGCTATTTTCAATTGTCCGCTTATATGATATTGTACCAATTCTTCCAGTACTTTGGGATTTTTTTCAAGAAGCAGGTAATCATACCTTATGCCGCTTCGTACAAAGACTTTTTTTACTTTATCTACGTTTCTTGCTTCTCTTAAAACGTCCAAAAATTCACTGTGGTCAACTTCTATATTTTTGCATGGACTAGGAGAGAGGCAAGTTTTGTTTATGCCGACACATGTTCCGTACTTCATTTGTTTTTTACATGAGGGGTTACGAAAATTTGCCGTTGGTCCGCCGATGTCATGAATATATCCTTTAAAGCCGTCTATTTGAGTTAACAGTTTGACTTCTTCAATAATGCTTTTTTTGCTTCTTGATTGCACCATTCTTCCCTGATGAAAGGTAAGCGCACAGAAAGAGCAGTTTCCGAAGCATCCTCTATTTGATGTTATTGAGAACTCTATTTCTTTTATTGCTGGAATTTTCTCTTTGTACATTGGGTGTGGTTTTCTTGTAAAAGAAAGTCCATATACTCTGTCAAGTTCTTTTCTGTTTAATGGCATCATTGGAGGGTTTTGTACCAGATAATTCTTATCCATGAATTGTATAAGCGTTTTTCCTGTTATTGGGTCTTGGTTTTGATATTGGGCTTTAAATGCTTTATTATATTTATCTGTATTTTCATTTACCTCTTTAAATGACGGTATGATTAATCCATTTTCTATATTGCTTACATCGTTGCTCATATAACAGGTGCCTTTTACATCTGTTATGTTTTTAAGGTCTTCCCCGTTTTTTAGTCTTAGTGCGATTTCTTCAAGTATTTTTTCTCCACTTCCGTATGTTAACATATCTGCCGTAGAGTCTGTTAGGATTGATCTTCGTACTTTATTGTCCCAATAATCGTAGTGAGCAAATCTTCTGAGACTTGCTTCTATTCCTCCGATGATTATGTTTATCTTTTTGTATGCCATTCTGATCATATTTGAATATACGATAACTGCTCTGTCAGGTCTTTTCCCTGACACTCCTCCAGGAGTATATACATCGTCGTTTCTGCGTTTTTTTGATGCAGTATAATGGTTTACCATGCTGTCTATATTTCCGCTGTTTACAAGAAATGCGTACTTAGGTCTTCCTAATACTTTAAATGCTTCTTTGTTTTTCCAGTTAGGTTGAGGTATGACTCCTATATTAAACCCCAAACTTTCAAGATGTCTTCCTATTATTGCCGTACCAAAAGAGGGATGATCTATATATGCATCACCCGTAACAATTATAAAATCTAATTGATGAATGTTTTTTTGTTCCATTTCTTCTTTTGTGGTTATTAGAAATTCATTATTTATTTTCATATTTATTTCCTTAATTTATATAGTAAAAAATTGTCTTTGAATATTATATCGATTTTCTTCTCGTCAATCAAATATGAGAGCATTGCTTTTATAGTTCCCTCTACAAGGTGGTATTGAACAAAATTTATGTCTATGTCATAATAATCGAAAATTTTTTTTGTTATCATGTTTAAACTTAGAGGCGTTTTGATGAAATCGGATAAAACCTGCAATATTTCGTTTATTTTATTTCTGTTTATACTTATCAGTTCATGTATGTTGTTAAGTGCACTTTCGTGTGCAGGTATAAACATATTTCCTTTTAATGTATCCAAATAATCAAGAGTTTCAAAGAATCGTTTGATGTCATATATGGTTGGTATATGATATGTATCTAAAGCTTCTTTTGGGAAAAGGCTGTCGGATATAAAGACAACCCCGTCATCTGTTTTTATTCCAATCATGTCATAGCTGTGTCCCGGCAATGGTATTATTTCGATTCCTTTTGAGATTTTGTTTAAGTTATTTGATACATCGTTACTCTTTCGTGCCATTAAAAATTTTTTTTGTAATCTTTTAGGGGGATAAGCTCCGTATATAAAAGCGGGCTCAAGTATAGTGTTTTTTGTGAGGGCGCTTTCGATTTCGCTTGTAAAGATTTTGCATCCCGTTTTTTCTTGAAGCATATTGTTATTCCCCGTGTGATCGGCATGTGCATGGGTGTTGATTATTCCTTTGAGTATCCAGTTATTATTTTCTATTATTTCTAGTATTTTATTTCCGGCGATATTTGTCATAGAAGAATCTATCAAAAATATTTCATTTTCGTTGATTTTATAAATTCCAACGTTATTGTTGCTTTTGATATAATAAGTGTTTTTCCCTACTTGAATTAACTCATACATAAAAAATCTCCTATTTTGTATGTATATTTTATCATAAAAACGATATGATAACAAAAAAAGAAAGGTATTCACCTTTCTTTTTTAATATTGATTGATAAATTATTTTCTGTTTGCAATATGGTGAGGTCCCATAGCTTCAGGAGCAGAGTATTTTTCTCTTCTTAGTTGATATAATTCATCGATAACGTTTTGAGGAATTGTAGCTTTTTCAACGATTCCCATAGCTCTTGCTGCAAATTCTTGTTGTGCGATGAATTCCAAGCTTTCCATTCTGTAGTAAGCTGTAAGAACGTCCGGTCCGAATGTAACAGCACCGTGATATTGCATAAGAACAGCATCATGATAGTCTATGTAGTCTTCGATATCTCCACAGATTTCGAATGTTCCAGGTAATCCGTATTTTATTACAGGTATTTCGCCTAAGTTAAGTGCAGCTTCTGTACAGATAGGTTTATCCAAAGGCATATTCGCAGCGGCAAATACAGTACCGTATAAAGGATGAGCATGAACAACCGCATTTACATCAGGTCTTAATTGATATATTTTATAATGAAGTTTGAATTCGCTTGTTCCTTTCCATGGACCGTTTTCTTCTACTAATTGACCGTCTTTGTCAACTATACACATCATATCAGGTGTCATAAATCCTTTTGATACTCCTGTTGGTGTAATTAAGAAATTACCGTCGTCCAATCTTATTGAAATATTACCGTCGTTTGTAGAACAAAGTTGTCTGTCGTACATTTTACGTCCTACATCACAAATCGCTTCTCTTAATTTTTGAATATCTTGACTCATTTTTTCCTCCTAGATTTTGTAAATCTTTCTTTTTTAATTTAAATGTATTATATAATATTCGGGTTAAAAAGTAAAGTACTTTTGGTCACTTTTTTTTAAAGTGTTACATTTGTCACTTTGGCTTGATTGTTTGCGTATTATTTTTATTTTGTTAATTTTTGTAGTTAAAAACTTTAAAATCTTTATATTCAAGGGTTTTAAAAGAGTATAACGAAAAGGGTATAACGTTTGCTTATTGACATTTAAATTTATTTTAATTATAATTAGTTAAAATAATTATATGAAGGACTATTTATAGGTAAGGTAGATAGTTTAAGGAGGAGATACCAATGGCAGATTTAGAATTTAACAAAGATCTTATATTTTTTGATGTGGAGGCAGATAGCAATTTAGATGCACTTGATAAAGTTGCTAATAAATTATTTGATCTTGGTTATGTAAAAGAAAGTTACATAGAAGCAGTTAAAGAAAGAGAAAAAGTATTTGCTACAGGTCTTCCTGTGGAAGATTTCGCAGTAGCTGTACCTCATACTGATGTGGAACATGTTAATACACAAAGTATATGTGTTGCAACTCTTAAAAAACCTGTGACTTTTGAAGTTATGGCCGGTGCGGGCGAAAAATGTGAAGTTTCTATTCTTTTCATGTTAGCACTAAAAGAGCCACATCAACAATTAGCTATGTTACAAACAGTTATTTCATTAATTCAACAAGATGATAAATTAAAAGCAATTTATGAATCAAAAGACAAAGAATTGATAATGAAAATAGTTGAAGAAGAATTGGCTAAACAATCTGAAGAAGCGTAAGAATATTAATAGTTAGTTGCTCAGGGAGATTCTCTGAGAAGTAAGGAGTTAGACATATAATGTATTTGGTAATAGTTGAGTTTTTGGGTAAAATTTCATTTGGGAAATTTTATTTTGTATATGAGTGGCTTTTGAATCACGTTTATGTAGTAGGTTGTATAGGTTTTTTATATGGATGTATTTTATTCTATGGGGCTGTTTGTGCAAAAAAATGGATACCTAAAGACTTTAATGATTTTATTTTTATAGAAAGCTCTAAAATTCTTAAAGCAGATTCGTCTATAAGCATAGATAAGTTATCTAAGCAAATTTATGATAAGTGGGTAGAGCATGTTCCTAACTTGCCAAAGAAATACAGGATTCCGACAAAAAAAGGATTTTGGATAGAGAAACCCACTGTAAAAGCTTTGGAAGAAGATTTAAATATTAACAGACAGGCAATTGTAACGATGTTTAAATCTAATAAAAAAGAAGAAAACGTTAAAGAAGGCGGAGTTGTGGAACATTAATGTGAATTTATTGATTTTGTCAATAAATTTGATTTTAATCAACTACAAATACTTAATGTATCATTACAGGTATAAAAATTAATTAAAATTATAAAAGATAGAATAAATTATTTATTCTATCTTTTTATATGTAAATTTTACTTCTAAAATGTTTATAAAATGTGTTATAAAAAAAGTGAAAAAAATGTAAGAAAACCCTTGCATTGTAAGGGGTTATAGTGTATTATTAGTAGGCTATGACAGAAGGAAATGCGTTGAAGCGGGAGGTTGCCGTGTGAACGGGTTTTTCCGTGGAGTATGTCACCATCATGAATGGGGCGGCATGCTTGGTGTTTTTGTGCGTTTAACTCACAAGTGGAACACACGGAACAGTGTATCAAGCATGGTCGTACTGTCGAATCATATTTAGGAGGAAGAAAGTATGGCAAATCAAAAAATCAGAATTAAGCTAAAAGCTTATGATCACGCAGTAATTGATAAGTCAGCAGCTAAGATTGTTGATACTGCAAAAAGAACGGGGGCGGAGGTGTCTGGACCAATTCCACTTCCTACACAAAAGGAAGTTGTGACAATTATCAGAGCCGTTCATAAGTATAAGGATTCTAGAGAACAATTTGAAATGAGAACTCACAAAAGAGTTATAGATATCCTTAATCCAACACCGAAAACTGTTGAAGCTCTAATGAAATTAGATTTACCAGCGGGTGTTGATATTGAAATAAAATTATAAAATTATGACTACTTTGTAGTCCGCTAATGGAGGTAAGAAAGAAATGAAAAAAGCTATTATGGCTAAAAAAGTAGGTATGACTCAGGTTTTTAGCGAAACTGGCGAAGTTGTTCCTGTGACTGTATTACAAGCAGGTCCTTGCTATGTATTACAGGTAAAAACAAATGAAAAGGACGGTTATGAAGCTGTACAATTGGGTTACGGTGAAATAAACGAAAAAAATGTCAATAAACCATTAAAAGGGCATTTTGAAAAAGCGGGTGTTAAGCCTGTAAGAAAAATCAAAGAATTTAGATTTGATGATTGTTCTGGTTATGAAGCCGGAAATGAAATCAAAGCTGATGTATTTGAAGCCGGAGATAAGATTGATATTACCGGAGTAAGCAAAGGTAAAGGATTCCAGGGTGCTATTAAGAGACATGGGCAGTCAAGAGGTCCTATGGGGCACGGTAGTAAGTCACACAGAGTAGTAGGTGCTATGAGTGGTGCTTCTTATCCAGGTAGAGTAATGAAAGGTAAAAATATGCCAGGACACATGGGCAGTGAAAAAGTAACTGTACAAAATTTAACTGTTGTTAAAGCTGACAGTGAAAACAACATGCTCCTTGTTAAAGGTGCTGTTCCAGGGTCTAACGGTTCTATCGTAGTGGTTACTGATAGTATCAAGGCTTCTAAATAAAGTACTAGGTAAGGAGGATAGATATGAAAGCAGATGTATTAAACGTAAAAGGCGAAGTTGTCGGAAGTGTAAACTTAAGCAATGATATATTTGAAATAGAGCCTAACATGCCGGTTGTTCATCAATATGTTAAAGCATACCTTGCAAATCAAAGACAAGGAACTCAAAGTGCTAAAACAAGAGCAGAAGTGCGTGGTGGTGGTAAAAAGCCATGGAGACAAAAAGGTACAGGTAGAGCAAGAGTTGGTTCATCAAGAAACCCTGTTTGGACAGGTGGTGGTGTTGCCTTTGCTCCAAAACCAAGAGATTATTCTCAAAGTATTAATAAGAAAATGAGAAGACTTGCTATGAAGTCTGTATTTTCAGCTAAAGCAAGCGATAAAGAATTATTTATTATAGATGAGCTTAAATTTGAAGCTCCAAAAACCAAAGCGGTTGTTGAAATGTTCAACAATTTAAAAATAAACAAGACTTTGGTTGTTATAGATGAAAATGACAAGAATGTTGTTAACTCTGTAAGAAATATTAAAGACGCTAAATGTGCTACTGTAGGTACACTTAACGTATATGAAATGTTAAAATACAACAATTTGGTTTTAACCAAAGATGCATTAAGTAAAATAGAGGAGGTATATAAATAATGAATCCTCATGATATTATTATTAAACCAATCGTAACAGAACAAAGTATGATTGATTCGGCAAATAAAAAATACACATTCAAAGTAATGAAAAATGCAAATAAGTATCAAATTAAAGATGCTGTAGAAGCTATTTTCGATGTTGATGTTAAACAAGTTAATGTTATGAATATGAACGGAAAAGTTAAAAGAATGGGTAGAACACAAGGCAGAAGAGCTAATTGGAAAAAGGCTATTGTTACTTTGACAGAAGCCAGCAAAGAAATTAAGTTCTTTGAGAATATCTAAGGAGGTAATTACTGATGGGTATTAAAAAATATAAACCAACCTCACCAGGTCTTAGAGGTATGACGGTTTCTACTTTCGAAGAAGTAACAAAAACATCTCCGGAAAAGAGACTTGTTGCTAAGAAAACAAAAACTGCCGGAAGAAACAATAACGGTAGAATTACTGTAAGACATCATGGTGGTGGTGCTAAACAAAAATACAGAATCATTGATTTTAAAAGAAACAAAGATGGTATTCCTGCAAAAGTAAATGCTATTGAATACGATCCAAACAGAAGTGCTAATATTGCATTACTATTTTATGCAGACGGTGAAAAAAGATATATAATTGCACCTAATAATTTAAGTGTCGGTGATACAGTTATGTCAGGAAAAGACGCTGATATCAAAGTAGGTAACGCTTTGAACCTTGAAGATATCCCTGTTGGTACAATCGTTCATAATATTGAACTTAAAGCAGGTAAAGGTGCTCAAATGGCAAGAAGTGCCGGAACTTATGTTCAATTAATGGCTAAAGAAGGGAATTATGTAACATTAAGACTTCCTTCAGGAGAAATGAGACTTGTCAGAAAAGAATGTAGAGCTACAATCGGTCAAGTAGGAAATCTTGAGCATGAAATTATAACTATCGGTAAAGCCGGAAGAAAAAGACATATGGGTATAAGACCAACTGTCAGAGGTTCTGTTATGAACCCTAACGACCATCCACACGGTGGTGGGGAAGGTAAGGCTCCAATCGGTAGAAGCGGTCCTGTTACTCCTTGGGGTAAACCAACGCTTGGTTATAAGACTCGTAAGAAAAACAAACATTCTGACAAGTATATTGTAAGAAGAAGAAATGGTAAATAGGAGGTAGGATATGAGTAGATCAACTAAAAAAGGCCCTTACGTGGATGAGAGACTTCTTAAAAGAATAGAAGCAATGAATGAAAGCGGCGAAAAACAAGTATTAAAAACTTGGTCAAGAGACTGCACAATCTTCCCTCAAATGGTAGGACATACTGTTGCAGTTCATGACGGTAGAAAACATGTTCCAATCTTTGTAGTTGAAGATATGGTAGGACATAAATTTGGTGAATTTGCACCAACTAGAACATTTAGAGGCCATGCAGGCGAAAAGAAAACAGGCGTTAGATAGGCTTAATAGGAGGAAAATAAATGGAAGCAAAAGCAACTGCAAAATATTTAAGAGTTTCACCTATTAAGGTAAAAAGAGTTGCTTCTTTGGTAAGAGGTAAAGATTTAGGCGAAGCTATTAATATTTTAAAACTTACAGGTAACAAACCTGCAAGAGAAATAGAAAAAGTGGTAAAATCAGCGGCAGCAAATGCCGAAAACAATCATGATATGGACGTTACAAAGCTATATATCTCTGAAATTAGTGCTAATCAAGGACCTACATTAAAAAGATTTAGAGCTGGTTCGCAAGGTAGAGCGTCTATGATATTAAAAAGAAGCTCACACATTAGTGTAGTTCTTAAAGAAAGAGCATAAGGAGGATGAATATCTAAATGGGTCAAAAAGTAAATCCACATGGTTTAAGAGTTGGCGTAATCAAAGATTGGTCTTCAAGATGGTATGCAAAAGATAAAGACTTCGGAGACTTATTGGTAGAAGATTACAATATAAGAAAATATATAAAAACAACACAATACAATACCGGTATTTCAAGAATCGAAATTGAAAGATTTGGCGAAAAAATCAAAATCTTTATTTATACTGGCAAACCTGGAAAAATTATAGGTAAAGGCGGTTCTGGAATCGAAGCTGTAAGAAAGCAACTTCAAAAAATGACCGGTAAAAACGTTTATATCAACATTATCGAAGTAAAGAATGTTGACTGTGACGCTCAATTGGTTGCGGAAAATATCGCAGGACAACTTGAAAGAAGAATTTCTTTCAGAAGAGCTATGAAACAAGCTATCGGCAGAGCCTTAAGAGGTGGCGCTGAAGGTATTAAAACAAGCGTTTCAGGAAGATTAAACGGTGCTGAAATGGCGAGAACTGAACAATATAGTGATGGAAACGTGCCACTTCAAACATTAAGAGCCGATATTGATTATGGTTTTGCGGAAGCAGATACAACATACGGAAAACTCGGTGTAAAAGTTTGGATAAACAAAGGCGAAGTTCTTCCAACAAAAGGTGAATAATTAGTATTTCAATAAGGAGGATAAATAACAGTTATGTTAATGCCTAAAAGAGTAAAACACAGAAAAGTACATCGTGGCAGAATGACAGGAAAAGCTACGAGAGGAAATAAAGTAACTTACGGCGATTACGGTATTCAGGCTTTAGAACCTGCTTGGATTACTTCTAACCAAATAGAAGCAGCCCGTGTTGCCATGACAAGATATATAAAAAGAGGCGGACAAGTTTGGATTAAAATTTTCCCAGATAAGTCTGTAACAAAAAAACCTGCCGAAACTCGTATGGGTAAAGGTAAAGGTTCTCCAGAATACTGGGTAGCGGTTGTAAAGCCGGGTAGAGTTATGTTTGAACTTGCCGGAGTAGACGAAGAAACTGCAAGAGAAGCTATGAGACTTGCTCAACATAAACTACCAATCAAGACAAAATTTATCACTAAAGCAGAACAAGAAAAAAAATTAGGTGGTGAAGCATAATGAAAGCGCAAGATATAAGAAATATGAGTGAACAAGAATTAAATAACAAGCTTTTATCTTTAAAAGAAGAATTATTCAATCTACGTTTTCAACATGCAACAGGACAGCTTGATAATCCTTTAAAAATTAAGGAAATTAAGAAAGACTATGCTAGAGTGAAAACTGTGCTTAGAGAAAGGGAATTACAAGCTAACGCTTAGTAATTTTAGGTAGGATAATATGGAAAGAGGAAACAGAAAAGTAAGAATTGGTAAAGTTGTTTCAAACAAAGGTGACAAAAGCATTGTTGTTGCGATTGAAACAATGGTAAACCATCCATTATATAAAAAGCGTGTAAAGAAAACAACTAAATTTATGGCACATGACGAACAAAACATGTGTGATGTAGGTGATATTGTTAAGATTATGGAAACAAGACCACTTAGCAAATCAAAACGTCATAGATTAGTTGAAATCGTAGAAAAGGTTAAATAGCCTTTTGGCGTTTTCAAGGAGGTTTAAGAATGATACAACAAGAAAGTAGATTAAAAGTAGCGGATAACAGCGGTGCAAAAGAACTATTATGTATCAGAGTTCTTGGAGGAAGCAAAAAGAAAACTGCAAATATCGGTGACGTTATTGTTGCAAGTGTTAAAAGTGCTGCTCCGGGCGGAATGGTAAAAAAAGGTGACGTTGTAAAAGCTGTTGTCGTTAGAAGTGTAAGCGGTGTTAGAAGACCGGACGGAAGTTATATAAAATTCGATCAAAATGCTGCTGTTATATTAAAAGAAGATAACCAACCAAGAGGAACACGTATTTTCGGACCTGTTGCTAGAGAACTCAGAGAAAAGAAATTCATGAAAATAGTTTCACTAGCACCGGAAGTGTTATAAGGAGGCTTTTATAATGCATGTAAAGAAAGATGATAAAGTAATTGTTATTTCTGGTAAAGATAAAGGAACTATTGGCAAAGTTATAAAAAGCTTTCCAAAAGAAAACAGAGTAATAGTTGAAAATGTTAATGTAAGAAAAAAACATTTGAAAGCAACAAATCAAATGCAACAAGCAGGTATTGTCGAAGAAGCATGTCCTATTGATGCTTCAAACGTTTTACTTTACTGTGATACTTGTAAAAAAGGTGTTAGAGTAGGTGTGAACGTAAATGATGGCAAAAAAGAAAGATACTGCAAAAAATGTAATGCAACTTTTAAATAGTAGGGGGCAGTAATTAATGAGTAGATTAAGAGAAAAATATAAAGCTGAAGTTATAAATGCACTTACTGAAAAGTTCGGATATAAAAATGTAATGCAAGTACCAAAACTTGAAAAAATCGTTGTTAACATGAGATTTGGGGATTGTAAAGACAACTCTAAACAAATGGAAGCAGCTGCAAACGAACTTGCTTTAATCACAGGACAAAAACCTGTTATGATAAAAGCTAAAAAATCAGTATCTAACTTCAAATTAAGAGAAGGAATGATGATTGGTGCAAAGGTAACACTTAGAGGAGAAAGAATGTATGAATTTGCTGACAGACTTCTAAATGTTGCAATACCAAGAATCAGAGACTTCAGAGGGGTTAACCCTAAGAGTTTTGACGGAAGAGGAAATTATTCTTTAGGTATTAAAGAACAGCTTATCTTCCCTGAAATTGATTATGATAAGATTGAAAAATTAAGAGGAATGGATATTGCATTCGTTTCTTCGGCAAATACAGATGAAGAAGGCTATGAATTACTTAAGTTAATGGGTATGCCTTTCAAAGAAGCATAGGAGGATAAGTTATGGCTAAAAAAGCAATGGTAGAAAAACAAAAAAGGACACCAAAGTATTCAACAAGAGCATATACAAGATGTAAAATATGCGGAAGACCTCATGCTTACCTAAGAAAATATGGTATTTGTAGAATATGTTTTAGAGAACTTGCTTACAAAGGTGAAATACCTGGCGTAAAAAAGGCAAGTTGGTAGAAATAATATAAGAAAAGTAATTAAGGAGGTTTTCTAATATGTCTATGACAGATCCAATTGCGGATATGCTAACTAGAATTAGAAATGCAAATAACGCAGGACACAAAGATGTAATGATCCCTGCTTCTAATATCAAAAAAGCAATTGCCAATATTTTATTAGAAGAAGGTTATATAAAGAAAGTAGATTTTATAGAAGATAATAAACAAGGCATGATTAAAGTTACTTTAAAATACGGTAAAGACGGTAGTAAAGTAATTGCAGGTCTTAAAAGAATTTCTAAACCGGGACTTAGAATTTATGCTTCAAATGAAGAATTACCTAAAGTTTTAAATGGTTTGGGAGTAGCAATCATATCAACTTCGAAAGGCGTTATGACTGATAAATTGGCCAGAAAAAATAACGTTGGCGGCGAAGTAATATGCTATGTATGGTAATAGAAAATAGGAGGAAGAAATAGATTATGTCTAGAGTAGGAAACGCACCTGTTAATTTACCAGCCGGAGTTGATGTAAAAGTTAACGACAACGTAGTTGTTGTAAAAGGACCAAAAGGTGAATTAACACAAGAGATAGATAAAGATATTATTATTGAAATCAATGATAATGTTTTGGAAGTAAAAAGACCTAGTGATGACAAGAGACATCGTTCTCTTCACGGTTTGTCAAGAGCTTTAATTCAAAATATGGTAACGGGTGTTACTGAAGGATTTGAAAAGAAACTTGAAATTGTAGGTGTTGGTTACAGAGCACAAAAACACGGCAAAAATTTAGTATTGAGTCTTGGATATTCACATCCTGTTGAAATGGAAGATCCTGAGGGCATCGAAACTGTTGTTGAAGGTCAAAATACAGTTATTGTTAAAGGTATTGATAAACAAGTTGTAGGCGCATATGCAGCTAACATCAGAGCAAAAAGAAGTCCTGAACCTTACAAGGGTAAAGGTGTTAGATATGCTGATGAACATGTAAGAATTAAAGAAGGAAAATCAGGTAAATAGGAGGGGTGTATAAGATGATATCAAAAGTTAATAAAAATGAAATCAGAAAGAAAAGACATCTTAGAGTAAGAAATAAGATTAGCGGCACTCCTGAAAGACCAAGACTAAATGTTTTTAGAAGCAATAAGCAAATATATGCTCAGCTTATTGATGATGTAAACGGAGTAACTCTTGCAGCTGCTTCAAGCTTAGATGCTACAATCAAAGAAGAATGTGCAAAATTACCTAAACTTGAGGCTGCGACATTGGTTGGCAAAGAGATTGCCAAAAATGCCAAAGAAAAAGACATTAACGGATGTGTTTTTGACAGAGGCGGTTACGTATACGTAGGTAGAGTTAAAGCTCTAGCTGACGGCGCAAGAGAAGCTGGACTTGAATTTTAAGGAGGCTAAAGGGAAGAATGAATAAAAATTTTAATCCTGAAGAATTAGATTTAAAAGAAAAAGTTGTTGCCATAAACAGAGTAACAAAAGTTGTTAAAGGTGGTAGAAATTTCCGTTTTAGTACTCTTGTAGTAGTAGGAGATGAAAATGGACACGTAGGTGTAGGCCTTGGTAAAGCCATTGAAATTCCTGAAGCTATCAGAAAAGGTATTGAAGATGCCAAAAAGAATATGGTAGAAGTTTCTTTGGTTGGTACTACAATCCCTCATGAAACAATCGGTAGATTTGGTGCCGGAAGAGTTTTAATGAAACCGGCAGCAAAAGGTACAGGAGTTATCGCCGGTGGTCCTGCCCGTGCAGTAATCGAACTTGCCGGTATTAAAGATATTAGAACAAAATCTCTTGGATCAAACAATGCGAGCAATATGGTAAAAGCCACATTAGCAGGTTTATCTGGATTAGTAACTGTAGAAGAAGTTGCTGAAAAAAGAGGTAAGACTGTAGAAGAAATCTTAGGATAAGGAGCGTGAGTGAATTGGCTAAAGAAAAACAATTAAAAATTACGCTTAAAAAGAGCTTAATAGGAAGAAACGATAGACAAAAGAAGAGTATCGAAGCATTAGGACTAAGAAAAATCGGTCAAAGTGTTATAAAACAAGATAATCCTCAAATGAGAGGTATCTGTCAAAAAATGGACTTCATGTTAGACGTTGAAGAAATATAATAGGGGGTTAGCAAATAATGAGATTACACGAGCTAAAACCTGCTGAAGGTTCAACAAGAAAGACAATCAGAAAAGGTAGAGGTACTGCTACAGGCAGAGGTAAAACTGCGGGCAGAGGTCAAGACGGACAAAAATCACGTTCAGGCGGCGGTGTTAGACCTGGCTTTGAAGGTGGACAAATGCCTCTTACAAGAAGAGTTCCTAAAAGAGGGTTCTCTAACTATCCTTTCAGAAAAGAGTTTGCTATCGTTAATCTTGACAGATTAAATGAAATCGAAAAAGATAGCGTAGTAACAAATGATCTTTTAAAAGAACTAGGTATGGTTAAAAATAAATATGAATATGTTAAAGTTTTAGGAGATGGAGAAATCACCGTTCCTTTAACTGTAAAAGTTGATAAAGTAAGTAAATCAGCTAAGGAAAAAATTGAAGCAGCAGGCGGGAAAGTAGAGGTATTGTAAAATGCTTACAACTATCAAAAATGCCTGGAATATTCCGGAACTCAGAAAAAGAATTTTGTTTACACTTGCAATGTTATGTATATTCAGACTTGGCGGCTTTATAGCCGTTCCATTTATTGATACTGCTGCTGTGGAGACAATGGTAAATAACAATTCAATGTTCGGATTACTTAATATAATATCTGGTAATAACTTTAGAACATTTTCTATTTTCGCTATGTCAATAACGCCTTATATCAATGCATCTATTATATTGCAATTATTGACAATAGCTATTCCGGCGTTAGAGAGACTTTCTCATCAAGGCGAAGAAGGAAGAAAAAAAATTGCTTCTTACACGAGATATTTGACTGTTGTTTTAGCATTAATTCAAGCTTTGGGAATCGCCTTTAGTTTTAAACAAATTTTAACTAATAATTCCGGTTTTGCGATGGTAATCGTAGCACTTACTATCACAGCAGGAACTACATTCCTAATGTGGCTTGGAGAAAATATAACTGAACATGGTATCGGTAATGGTATATCAATACTTATTTTTGCCGGTATACTTGCAAACATCCCATCTGCACTTGCTTATTTATATGAACAAGTGACATCAGGATCAATTACAGGAGTATTACTTATTATATTCTTAATTTTTGCGGTATTGGTAGTAGCAGGGGTTGTTGAAATAAATCAAGGTGTTAGAAAGATCCCTGTTCAATATGCAAAAAGAGTTGTTGGTAGAAAGATGTATGGCGGACAAAATACACATATACCTTTGAAAATAAACCAATCAGGTGTAATGCCTATTATTTTCGCAAGTGTAATAACGATGTTCCCATCTACTCTTGCATCATTTTTCCCTAATTGGGGATTTTCAGCATGGCTTAGCAAAGCTTTGGCATGGGGAGGAACCGCTTCTACCATACTTTATATAGTATTAATAGTATTCTTTACTTATTTTTATACTATTGTTACTTTTAATCCTGAAGATGTTGCAAAGAATTTGAAACAATATGGTGGATTTATTCCTGGTATAAGACCCGGACATTCTACTATTATTTATTTAAAAAGAACATTAAACAGACTTATGGTTGCAGGAAGTGTATTTCTTGTAGTTATAGCTGTACTTCCAATTATTGTAGGTAATGTTATGAATCTTAGTTTACAATTCGGTGGTACAAGTTTGCTTATCGTTGTGGGTGTTGCTCTTGATACTGTAAATCAATTAGAACAACAAATGATTATGCGAAACTATAAAGGTTTCTTAAAATAGTAGGTGATATAAAAATGAAATTAGTACTTTTAGGCCCTCCCGGAGCGGGAAAGGGTACTCAAGCCAGTAAAATAGTGGATAAATATAACGTAGTTCATATTTCGACAGGAGATATTTTTAGAAAAAACCTAAGTGAAAATACACCTCTAGGTCAAAAAGCAAAAGAATATATGGACAAAGGTTTGTTGGTTCCTGATGATGTAACGGTAGAAATGGTTGAAGACAGATTGTCTTGGCCTGATATTTCAGGTAGCTATATGTTGGATGGTTTTCCAAGAACCATTTCTCAAGCTGAATCTTTAGATGAAATTTTGAAAAAAAGTAATGAGAAGTTAGACTTAGCCCTTTGTATAGAAGCAGATTATTCACTACTTACAAAGAGAATTACCGGCAGAAGAATGTGTAAATGCGGTGAAACTTATCATGTTGAATTTCATCCGCCAAAAGTAGATGGCATTTGTGATAAATGTGGCGGGGAATTATATCAAAGAGATGACGATAAAGAAGATACTGTAGTTAAAAGATTAAAAGAATATGAAGAAAAAACACAACCTCTTGTAGATTATTACAAGAAACAAGATATTTTAAAAACTGTAAATGGATCAAGAACAGTCGATGAAGTATTTACAGATATTTCAAACATTCTTGATGAGTGTAAATAATGATTATACTTAAGTCAGATCATGAAATATCTTTAATGAGAGAAGCCGGTAGAATTACAGCAAAGGCTCATGATGCCGTAAAAAGATATATTAAACCTGGTATGAGCACTCTTGAATTAGATAAGATAGTTGAAGATGTTATCTTATCTAATAATGCTATACCAACATTTAAAGGATATATGGATTATCCAAGAAATATATGTGCATCGGTTAATAATGAAGTTGTACACGGAATTCCAAGCAAAGATGTTATCATTAAAGATGGAGACATAGTTAGTGTTGATATCGGAGCAACTTATGAAGGTTATGTTGGGGATCAAGCAAAAACTTTCATGGTAGGCAATGTATCTGAAGAAGCAAAAAAACTTGTAGAAGTGACAAGACAAAGCTTTTATGAAGGATTGAAATTCGTAAAAGAAGGATACAGAATAAGTGATGTATCAAGAGCTATTCAAGATTATGCCGAAAGTTATGGATTTAGTTTGGTCAGAGATTATACAGGTCATGGAGTAGGACAAAATATGCATGAAGATCCTGCGGTTCCTAATTATGTAGGAATGAGAAAAGGTCCGAGACTTCAAAAAGGAATGACTATTGCAATAGAGCCGATGGTTAATGAAGGCACATACGATGTTCATGTGTTGGATAACGGATGGACAGTCGTTACCGATGACGGAAAGCTTTCTGCTCATTATGAGCATTCTGTGGCCGTTACCGACGGTGAGCCTATTATTTTAACATTGTTGTAGGTGTGGATATGGCGGATTATAATATCGGAGATGTTGTATTATCGAAAGCCGGAAGGGATAAAGGTTCATATCTTGTTATAATAGGATTTAAAGATAATGACAAAGTTTTTTTGGTTGACGGTAAACTTAGAAAAGTAGAAAATCCAAAATTAAAAAAAATTAAGCATATTTCTAAAATAAATGCTGAAAGTACACTTATTTGTGATAAAATAAAATGTAATGAAAAAATACCCAATGCTCTTGTTAGAAAAGAAATTGATAAAATAAAAGAAGAAATTTAGGAGGATGTGTTTTAGTGAGTAAAAGTGATTATGTGGAAGCAGAAGGAATTGTTCTTGAAGCAATGCCTAATACGACTTTCAAAGTTCAGTTGGATAACGGACATGAAATTACAGCACATATATCTGGAAAATTGAGAATGAACTACATTAAAATATTACCGGGAGATAAAGTAATTTTAGAAATTTCTCCATATGATTTAACCAGAGGAAGAATCATTTGGAGAGAAAAGGGAAGATAAAATTACTAAAGTAGGAGGATAAAATTATGAAAGTAAGACCTAGCGTAAAGCCTATTTGCGAAAAATGCAAAGTTATTAAACGTAAAGGCAAAGTAATGGTAATTTGTGAAAATCCTAAACACAAACAAAAACAAGGTTAATAAATTCGATATAAAGTATTTTGTCGCGGCTGATATTTATCTGGCAAGATCTTTTATATATATAATTAAATAAACAAAAGTAATCATTAAAGTGAAAAAAATCATACGGAGGTGCAATTAATGGCGAGAATAGCCGGCGTGGATTTACCTAAAGATAAAAGAGTAGAAATAGGTTTAACTTATATCTACGGAATTGGTCAAGCTACTTCAAACAAGCTTTTAGCTAAAGCCGGAATAAATCCGGATACAAGAGTTAAAGATTTAAGCGAAGATGAAGTAAACAAACTTCGTTCATTAATAGACGAAGAAGTTACTGTTGAAGGGGACTTAAGAAGAGAAGTTTCACTTAACATTAAAAGACTAATGGAAATCGGTACTTACAGAGGACTTAGACATCGTAGAGGCTTACCTGTTAGAGGTCAAAAAAGCAAGACTAATGCTAGAACAAGAAAAGGCCCTAAGAAAACTGTTAGTAGAAAAAAATAAATAGATAGATAGATTATTATTCTCACAAACTAAGGAGGATTTAGAATTGGCTGCAAAGAAAGTAGTTAGAAGAGGAAAGAAAAAAGTTAAGAAAAATATTGAAAAAGGACAAGCGCATATCCGCTCTACTTTTAACAATACAATAGTTACTTTAACTGACGTTGCAGGTAATGCTTTGGCATGGTCAAGTGCCGGAGAGTTAGGCTTCAAAGGTTCAAGAAAAAGCACTCCATACGCTGCACAAAGTGCTGCTACAGAAGCTGCTAAAAGAGCTATGGAGCATGGTTTGAAAACCGTTGATGTATTTGTAAAGGGACCAGGTTCTGGAAGAGAAGCTGCTATCAGAGCACTTCAAGCTGCAGGACTTAACGTTATTTCAATCAAAGACGTTACACCAATCCCACATAATGGTTGCAGACCACCAAAACGTAGAAGAGTTTAATTTAAAATATATAATATAAACAATTAAGATAATATTTAATTGGAGGTAAATAATTAATGGCAAGATACACTGACGCATCATGTAGACTTTGTAGAAGAGAAAATGAAAAACTTTTCTTAAAAGGTTCTAGATGTTACTCAGATAAATGTGCTTTTAACAGAAGACCGCAAGCTCCAGGACAACACGGAAGCAAGGGCTCAAAAATGAGCGAATACGGTGTTCAATTAAGAGAAAAACAAAAAGTAAAAAGAATTTATGGTGTTTTAGAAAAACAATTTAGATTATATTTTGATAAAGCTGAAAGAAGACCTGGTGCAGCTGGTGAAAACTTAATTTCACTATTAGAATCTCGTTTGGATAATGTTGTTTACAGAATGGGATTTGCTTCATCTAGAAAAGAAGCAAGACAATTGGTTAGACATAATCATTTTACTGTTGATGGTAAAAAAGTAAATATTCCATCTTACAGTGTTAAAGAAGGTCAAGTTATTAAAGTAAAAGATGCTTCAAGAAAATCAAGCAAATTTAAAGAAATCGCAGAAATGAATGAAACTAGAGTTCCGGCAGCATATACACAAGTCGATATGGAAAAAATGGAAGGTAAGATGATTGCCGTTCCAACAAAAGCAGATATCGAAATTCCTATTGAAGACCATCTAATTGTCGAATTATATTCTAAATAAGATTATAAGTTTAAGATATTATTGGTTAGATTTATGGAATTGGGAGGTTTTATTATATGTTAGAATTTCAAAAACCTAATATTGAAATTGCGGAAATTAGTGCAGATAGAACTTATGGAAAATTTGTTGTAGAACCCCTTGAAAGAGGATATGGTACTACTATAGGTAATTCTCTTAGAAGAATTATGTTATCATCTCTTCCCGGAGCTGCTGTAACTAATATTAAAATTGAAAATGTATTGCATGAATTTGCAACGATTGACGGTGTTGCGGAAGATGTACTACAAATTATATTAAATTTAAAAGACCTATCTGTAAAATTACATTCCGATGGACCTGTGGATGTTCATATACATGCCGAAGGTGAAGGTAATGTGACGGCAGGTGATATTATCTGCGACAGTGACGTTGAAATTGTTAATCCTGATTTGCATATTGCATCACTTATGAACGATGCCGTACTTGATATGACAATTACATTGGATAATGGTACGGGATATGTGCCAAGTGAAAAGAACAAAAAAGAAGATATGCCTATAGGTACTCTTCCTGTTGACAGTATTTTTACACCGGTAAAAAAAGCTAATTTTACGGTTGAGAATACAAGAGTAGGAAATGTTACAGATTATGACAGACTTAATATTGAGGTTTGGACAGACGGAACAATTTCTCCTGAAGAAGCAGTTTCACTTGCTGCAAAAGTAATTAATGACCATCTTCAATTATTCATAGATATGAATGCTAACTTACCGAATGCTAGTTTAATGGTTGAAAGAGAAGAAAACGAAAAAGAAAAAGTTCTTGAAATGAGTATTGATGAACTTGAACTTTCTGTTCGTTCAAGCAACTGTTTGAAAAGAACCAGCATAAATACGGTTGAAGAATTAATTTCAAGAAGTGAAGAAGATATGTCTAAAGTTAGAAATCTCGGTAAGAAATCTTTAAATGAAATTAAAAAGAAACTTGCCGAAATCGGTTTATCTTTTAGACAAGGCGATGAATAGTAAACACACTAATAAAGGAGGTTTATAAATGGCAGGATATAGAAAACTAGGTAAAGCAAGCGATAAAAGAAAAGCTATGCTTAGAGGTTTAGTAACTGATACACTTAGATATGAAAGAATAAACACTACTCTATTTCGTGCGAAAGAAGCAAGAAAAATAGTTGATAAAATGATTACTCTTGGAAAACGCGGCGATTTACATGCCAGAAGACAGGCTCTTGCTTATATTTATGACAAGCGTGTAGTAGATAAATTATTCAATGAAATTGCACCTAAATACGAAAACAGAGACGGTGGATATACAAGAATTTACAAACTTGGCGCCAGACGTGGTGACGGAGCTGAAACAGCAATTTTAGAGTTAGTAAGTGAATAATCTAAATAAATAATATATTACAAAGGGACAGTGTTGACTACTGTTCCTTTAGCTCTATATATAAGAGATATTATAAATAAATATTTTGATATTTAAATTTATATTTTAAGTAAATGTATATTTATAATATTTACATACGAGAGAGATTTAATATGGATAAAATGATAGAAATAAAAAACTTAAACTATTCTTATACAGACAATGAAGGAAACGTAACTGTTGAAGCATTAAAAAATGTTTCACTCGAGATTAATAAAGGAGATTTTGTTGGTATTATAGGGCGCAATGGATCCGGAAAATCAACCCTTGCAAAGCTTTTAAACGGTATCCTTATTCCTCATGAGGGAGAAATTATAATAGACGGGATGAACACAAAGGATACAGATAAAATTTGGGAGATAAGGCAAAAGGCGGGGATGATATTTCAAAATCCCGATAATCAAATGGTAGCAACTATAGTAGAAGAAGATGTTGCCTTTGGACCTGAAAATTTGGGTATAGATCCGAAAGAGATAAGAAATAGAGTGGATAATTCTCTTTTAAGTGTGCAAATGAGTGAATTTAAAGATAAAAAACCCCATGAGTTATCGGGTGGGCAAAAACAAAGAATCGCCATTGCCGGTATACTTGCTATGGAGCCGGAGTGTATTATTTTGGATGAACCTACTGCAATGCTTGATCCAAAGGGAAGAATAGAAGTTATTAATACGATAAAGGAATTAAATAAAAAGGGTACTACCGTAATATTGATTACTCATTATATGGAAGAAGTTGTGGATGCGGATAAAGTTTTTATTCTAGACAGAGGCGAAAAGGTTTTTGAAGGTACTCCAAGAGAAGTTTTTTCAAAGGGGGATAAATTAAAAGAATTAATGCTTGAGCCGCCTTATGCAACAAAAATAGCTTTTGAGCTTAAGAAAAAGGGTAAAATAAGTAATGATAAAATTCTTACTTTAGATGAATTAGTGGAGGAAATATGTCAGTAAAGGTTATTGATTTGTGCCATACTTATTCTGAGAACAGTATATTTGAATTTAAAGCATTAAAAAATATTAACTTTGAAGTAAAAAACGGAGAGTTAGTTGGGATTATAGGGCATACAGGCAGTGGAAAATCAACATTGATTCAACATATCAACAGGTTATTAACACCGACATCGGGAGAAATTTACTTGGATGAGTTGAATATCAATCAAAAAGGTATATTGATGAAAGATATTTGTTCCAAAGTTGGATTGGTATTTCAATATCCGGAGTATCAGCTTTTTGAGGAGACGATATATAAAGATATTGCCTTCGGTCCAAAAAATATTGGTATGGATGATATTGACGGTACAGTGAGAAAAGCAATGGAGATGGTAGGTTTAGATTTTGAGACATATAAGGATAAGTCTCCTTTTGAACTTTCAGGAGGACAAAAACGAAGAGTTGCCATTGCCGGAGTTATCGCTATGGATCCCGATATATTGATTCTTGATGAGCCTGCCAGCGGTTTGGATCCTGTTGGAAGAAAAGAAATACTTGATAATATATATAAGCTTCATAAAGACAATAATCTTACAACGTTTTTGGTTTCTCACTCAATGACGGATGTTTGTGAATATGCAAGTAAGATTATGGTATTTTCCGGAGGAGAGCTTAAGTTGTTCGATACTCCAAAAAATGTTTTCAATCAGGATAAATTACTTAAAGAGATTGGTTTAAGTATACCTGAGGGTAAAGAATTAATATTAAAACTTAAAGAAAAAGGTCTTGAAGTAAATACCGAATTGTTTACTTTTGATGATGTAGTTAAAGAAATAGAGAAAATAATTTAAGGAAATAATGAAAGTATGTTAAATGATATTACTATAGGTCAATATTATCCTACCGGTTCTGTAATACATAATCTAGATCCGAGGACAAAAATTTTTGTTACTTTTATATATATGATTTTTTTGTTTTTGGTTAAGTCTTTTATTGGATTTTTAGGTATGTTTATTTTGCTTATGATACCTGTCATGATATCGAAAGTTCCTGTTAATTATTTAATAAGAGGGCTTAAAGGTTTAATTTTGATAATATTGTTTACCGTTTGTCTAAATATGTTTATGACTCCGGGGAACATTTTATATCAAATAGGATTTTTAAAAATAACGGATAAGGGACTTCATAATGCAATTTTAATGGCAGTAAGGCTTATATTGTTGGTAACCGGAACTTCTTTGCTGACATTGGTTACTTCTCCGATAGCACTTACCGATGGCATGGAGATGTTGATGAAAAGGGTACCTTTTATAAAAAGATATGCTCATGAACTTTCTATGATGATGAGCATAGCGCTTAGATTTATTCCTACTTTAATGGAAGAGACGAGCAGAATTATAAATGCTCAAAAATCAAGAGGGGCCGATTTCGAAAGTGGCAATGTTATAAAAAGAGCAAAAGCCTTTATTCCTGTTCTTATCCCTCTTTTTCTATCGGCATTTCAACGAGCTGAAGATTTAGCTCTTGCAATGGAAGCAAGATGCTACAGAGGCGGTACTGACAGAACGAGAATGAAAGAGCTTCGATATACAAAATCGGACACCTACGCATATGCATATGGCATATTTATGGTTATATTCGTTATAGTGACAAATATTTTGTATATTAAGGGGATCTTATAATGAGGAATATTCTTCTTACAATAGAGTATGACGGTAGTGCATATGTCGGTTGGCAGATGCAAAACAACGGTATAAGTGTAGAGGGTAAGGTAAAAAATGCTATAGAAAAATTGGTAAAAGAAGATAT
Organism: Anaerofustis sp.; assembly: GCF_019420015.1. Classification (GTDB taxonomy): domain Bacteria; phylum Bacillota; class Clostridia; order Eubacteriales; family Anaerofustaceae; genus Anaerofustis. The sequence continues at coordinate 19,267 of NZ_JAHZIA010000045.1, read as the reverse complement.
AAAATTATTCGGAAGCGGTAGAACAGACAGCGGAGTTCATGCTCTTGGACAAGCCGCAAGCTTTTATACAAATTCAAATATTGATATTAAGAAGATACCATATGGAATAAACTCTTTTCTTCCCAGAGATATAAGAGTAATAGATGCCAAGGAAAAAGATTCTGACTTTCATGCCAGATACAGTGCAAAGGGAAAAGAATATATATATGTTATATATAACCGAAGTATAATGAATCCTTTATTTAAAAACAGAGCCACCCACGTTTTTTATAAACTCGATATTGAAAAAATGCAAAGAGCAAGCAAAGATTTGGTCGGGGTTCATGATTTTGCAGGATTTATGGGAAGCGGAAGCAATGTAAAAAGCACTGTCAGAGAGATTTACAGTGTTGACATTATTAAAAAAAATGATCTGATTATTTTTAAAATAAGAGGTAACGGTTTTTTATATAATATGGTCAGAATTATCGTTGCTTCTTTAATCGACATCGGCAGGGGACGTTTTGAAGAAAATCGAATAAAAGAGATTCTTACAAGTAAGAACAGAGATATGGCAAATGTTACGGCTCCGGCTGAAGGACTTTATTTAAGCAAAGTTTTTTACTAAAATTGGCTTATAATGCGAAAAAAATGTTGACATAAAAGGGAAAATAATCTAAAATATATAAGCTAGCTATTTTATGTGTATCGTTAGCCCCGTGCACTTGATATAGCAAATGATTAAATAAAAATATTATACGTATTGTGGAGGTTTAACGAAATGTTAACAAAGTCAACTGGTATTGCTAAACCCCAACAAATTGATAAAAAATGGTATGTAGTAGATGCTGAAGGCAAAACACTTGGTAGACTATGCAGTGAAGTTGCCAAAGTATTAACAGGTAAAAATAAACCATATTACACACCTAATATTGATACTGGGGATTATGTAATCGTAATTAATGCAGAAAAAATTCATCTTACTGGAAATAAATTATTAGATAAAAAATATTACAGACATACAGGATATCCAGGTGGAAGAAAAGAAGTAGCTTACAAAGATTTAATTGCTAATAAACCTGAGTTTGTAATCGAAAAAGCAGTTAAAGGAATGCTTCCAAAAAATAAACTTGGAAGAGCACAATTAAAGAAATTAAAAGTATACGCAGGAAGTGAACATGAACATGCAGCACAAAAACCTGAAGTACTTAATATAAAGTAGGAGGGAATAGATGGCAGAGCAAGTTATGGCTACAGGCAGAAGAAAAAATTCTGTTGCAAGAGTAGTGTTAAAACAAGGTAATGGTAAAATAACTATCAACGGCAGAGATATTGAAGAATACTTTGGCGGTAATGATACACTTAAATTAATCGCAAGACAATCATTGGTATTGACTAACAACTCAGATAAATTTGATATCAGCGTTAATGTATACGGTGGTGGTATATCTGGTCAAGCCGGAGCAATAAGACACGGTATTTCAAGAGCTTTAGTTGCTGAAAATCCTGATCTTAGAAAAGAAGTAAAGAAAGCAGGATTTTTAACTAGAGATTCAAGAATGAAAGAAAGAAAGAAATATGGTCTTAAGAAAGCTAGAAAAGCTCCACAATTCTCAAAAAGATAGTATATTATATATATTCAAGACAAAGCGTTTTGCTTTGTCTTTTTTATATCATTATAAAAAGCTACCTTGAATTAACTATGTTTTTTTGTTATCATTTTAAAGATAAATATTTATTTTTTAGTATATTTTAATTAATAAAATTAACTAGGTTTAACGGAGATAAGTAATTTGGAAAAAATAGCTGTGCTTGGTCCAAAAGGAACATTCAGTGATAATGCGGCAACTGAATACATAAATAAAAATAATAAACATTTGCAAAAAATATATTACAACACCATAGACGATACCTTTCACAGCATAGGTAAAGATTGTGATTTGGGTATAATTCCGGTAGAAAATACGCTCGACGGATTTGTTCAAAGAACACTGGACCTCTTACTTGAAATGGATATACATATAAATTGTGAAATAAGTGTACCTGTTCAATTTGCTTTAATAGGTAATGTAGAGGATGTAAAAGACATAAAAAGACTGTATGTGCAATTTAAAGCAAACGGACAATGCAGGACTTTTATCGATTCTTTAAGCAATGTTATGGTTGTGGGTACGAATAGCAATATGGAATCTTTTAATGTTGTGGAGAGTGGAAGTGCAGGGGATGCTGCAATAATTCCTTGTCATATGGTTGAGCATTCAAAGGCTAAGTTAAAAATTCATAATGTCACCGATTCAGCTAATAATTTTACACGTTTTATTGTCGTAGAAAAGGGTAATTATGTTCAAAATATAGAAAATGGCAAATTATTAAAAGTTTCACTTTATATCATGCCTCAAGAAGACAGACCGGGGATACTGTATGATATATTGAAAGAATTTTCGGTTAATAAGATTAATATGGTTGCGATTATGTCAAGACCCACGAAAGTTGACATGGGAAAATACAATTTTTATATTGAGTTAAGCGGAGAATATAAACAAAAAGAAACTATTTTATCTGTATTGTCGGAAATTAATAAAAACTACGGTTTAAAAATATTGGGATTTTATAATATATGTGATTAATTGCAAGTTGTGCATTATATGGATTTATCGTTTTGTATTTGATTTTGTAAGTATTCTGAAGTAAATAAATTCAGTGTTATATATGCCAGGCAGCTTATTAATTGCGTATAATATTATATAATTATATAGGAAAAAAATAAAAGAAACAGTTGTTGTTTCTTTTATTTAGATAATATTAAATTTTATAGGGGATTTGGATGAATATTGAAAAAGTAATGAAAGAAATGTCGTTACATAGTGAAAATATAGATATTACATCGGCTATGGAACGATTTTCTTATAATATGGATTTATATATAAAGTTTTTATTTAAAATACCTTTTGATGAAAATTTTACAAACGGAATAAGAGCTTATGAACAGGGCGATTTTGCTGCGGTTGAATTTGCTATCCATACATTAAAAGGCATAAGCGGTAATCTCTCTTTAACGAGGTTGTTTGCTATTTGCAATGATATAGTATTAAAGTGCAGAAATAAAGATTATTGTTTGGATGATGATATATTAAAGTTGGAAGAAGAATATAAAAACGTATTAAGCATTATTAATTTATGTAAAAAAATGCAATAATTTTTATTAAAATCAAAAATGTACATTAGGATAAAGTTTTTGTGTTTCAGTTGATTTATATATGGTAATATATATGCCATTTATTTTAACGAATTATGTTTTATTGAATATAATAGATAGATGTCATAATTTGACATTAAAATATAATTTATAGCAAGTATTCAAGCAGGAGGAATATTAATGAAATTTGCAAATAGAATGAATATGTTTTCAGAAGGGATTTTTTCTAAGCTTGCTAATTTAAAGGCGGATAAAATAAAAGAAGGTATGCATGTTGTCGATTTAAGTGTCGGTGCTCCGAATATACCGCCGGCGAAGCATATCATAGATGCTTTGATTAATCAGGCTTCAGATTTGGACAGCTATTTGTATCCTTTAAATGATAAAGAAGAATTAAAGCAAGCTGTTGCATTATGGTATAAAAGAAGGTATGATGTTGAAATTGATCCGGAAAGTGAAGTTATATCTTTACTTGGTTCTCAGGAAGGACTTGCTCATATAGCACTATCTATAATAGATCCCGGTGATGTTGTGCTTGTTCCTGATCCTTGTTATCCTGTATTTGCAGACGGACCAAAACTTGCCGGCGGAGAGGTATACTATATGCCTCAAAGAGAAGAAAACAACTATATTATAGATTTGAATAAGGTTCCGGAAAATATCAGAGAAAAAGCAAAATTGATGATAGTGTCTTATCCCAATAATCCGACGACAGCAGTTGCACCGGATAGCTTTTATAGAGAATTAATCGACTTTGCAAAAAAATATGATATCATAGTTCTTCATGATAATGCTTACAGCGAACTTGTGTTTGACGGTAAGAAATGCGGAAGTTTTTTGCGTTTTGAAGGTGCAAAAGATGTCGGAGTAGAGTTTAATTCTCTTTCTAAAACTTACGGTCTTGCAGGGGCAAGAGTTGGCTTTTGCATAGGCAACAAAGATGTGGTAAGAAATTTGTCGACATTAAAATCAAACATGGATTACGGTATGTTTTTACCCATTCAAAAAGCAGCTGTTGCCGCTATTACTTCAGATCAATCTTGTGTGAATATAACTAAAAAAGCTTATGAAAACAGAAGAAATATTCTTTGTGACGGATTAAGCGAGATAGGCTGGAATATACCAAGATGCGCTGCAACAATGTTTGTATGGGCGAAAATTCCTGACAAATATTTGTCTTCCGAAAGGTTCTGTTTTGATCTTTTGGATAAAACCGGTGTTTTGGTTACTCCCGGAAGTGCGTTTGGTCCTTCGGGTGAAGGTTATGTTAGAATGGCACTTGTGCAAGATGAGGAAGAAATAAAAAAAGCAATTTTAAATATTGATAAAAGTGGGATTTTAAAGTAATAAAAATTTATTTTGGAGGTATAATTCTGATATTATACCTCTTTATTTATTCTATGGGTTTTATTAAATAATTAATGTATATAAATAATATCAAATCACCGTAAAAATGATATGTAAAATAATAAAAAGAATAAGGAAAAATTTTCTCTTTATTGTAATTAAAAAATTTTTATGATAATATCAGTTTAATGTGAAAAGGAGAGTATTATGGCAGATAAAATCGTTATAAGAGGAGCAAAAGAAAATAACCTTAAAAATATAAATTTGACTATTCCAAGGGATAAACTTATAGTTTTTACCGGACTTTCTGGTTCCGGAAAATCTTCCTTGGCTTTTGACACAATATATGCGGAGGGACAGAGGAGATATGTAGAGAGTTTATCCGCTTATGCAAGACAATTCCTTGGACAGACCAATAAACCGGACGTTGAGAGTATAGATGGTTTAAGTCCTTCTATTTCAATAGACCAAAAGACTACGAACAGGAATCCCCGTTCCACCGTCGGTACTGTTACCGAGATTTACGATTACTTTAGGCTTTTGTATGCGAGGATAGGCGTACCATATTGTCCGAAATGTGGCAAAAAGATTGAAAGCCAAAGTATTGATACCATTATAAAGGATATATTGTCATTTGAAGAAGGAACGAAAATTCAAATTCTTGCTCCTGTTGTCAGAGGAGAAAAGGGGACTCATAAAAATTTAATTGAGCATCTTAAAAAGGACGGTTATTTACGAGCTTTTATAGATGGAGAATTAATTGATTTTGATGATTCTATTAAACTTTCCAAAAATAAAAAGCATACCATTAACGTTGTAATAGACAGATTAAAAGTAAGAGAAGGTATCAAAACAAGGCTTACAGATTCTGTTGAAACGGCTTTAAAACTTACGGATGGTTTGGTGATTTGTAAATTTAACGACGAAGATAAGCTTTATTCCGAAAAATTTGCCTGTATGGACTGTGGAATAGCAATGGATAAGCCTGAACCACGTAACTTTTCCTTTAATGCTCCTTTTGGGATGTGTATGGAATGTAACGGCATAGGTTATCACCAAAAAATTGATCCCGATTTGGTAATTCCTAATAAGGATATTTCAATCAACCAAGGCGCATTATCCAATTTTGTCAGCGGGGATGACGGGACTTATTATTCCGTTATAATAAAAACATTGGTGGAAAAATATAATTTTTCAATGGACAAGCCTTTAAAAGAAGCAAGCGAAAATTTTATGAATGCTCTTTTATATGGAGATGAGGGAAAAATAAAAATAGGTTTTAATTCTCACTTTGGAGGATACCGAGAAAGAGAAGTTTCATTTGAAGGAATAATCAATAATATTGAAAGAAGATATTTTGAAAGCAGCAGTGAATATATAAAAGCGAAATTCGGTAAGTTTTTGTCGAGCATTACCTGTAATGCATGTAAAGGGAAAAGGCTTAACCCCAATTCTCTTTCAGTAAAAATAAACGGACTGAATATTATTGAACTGACAGAAATGTCGGTAAAGGACTGTAAAAATTTTATAGATAATCTTAAGCTCACAAAAAATGAAGCAAAAATAGCAGAGCTTATTTTGAAAGAAATAAAATCAAGGCTTGGATTTTTAAATGATGTCGGACTGGATTATCTGACTCTAGACAGAGCCGCTTCGACTCTTTCGGGCGGAGAAAGCCAAAGAATAAGGCTTGCAACGCAAATAGGTTCTAAGCTATCGGGGGTATTGTATGTTTTGGATGAGCCAAGTATAGGTCTGCATCAAAAAGATAATTCCAAACTTCTTAAAACACTCCGTGATTTGACCGATATAGGCAATACGGTAATAGTAGTGGAACATGATGAAGATACAATGAGAGAATCCGATTATATTGTGGATATTGGTCCGGGAGCGGGTATTCACGGGGGTGAAGTTGTTGCCAGCGGGACTTTGGAAGAGATAATAGATAACAAAGCTTCAATTACCGCAGATTATCTTTCTGGAAGGAAGAAAATAGAAGTTCCTAAGGTAAGACAAGAAGGAAACGGACAATTTCTTGAAGTTATAGGTGCTGAGGAAAATAACCTTAAGAATATAGATGTTAAGATTGAGTTAGGTAAGATGACATGCGTTACAGGTGTATCTGGTTCAGGAAAAAGTACTCTTGTAAATGAAATTCTATTTAAATCATTGAGAAAACATATTTTAGGCTCTTTGGAAAGACCCGGTAAGCATAAGGAAATAAAAGGCGCTGAGTATTTGGATAAAATCATCGATATTGATCAATCTCCTATAGGGCGTACTCCAAGGTCAAATCCTGCAACTTATACGGGAATGTTTGATATGATACGAGATGTTTTTGCTACGACGAATGAAGCAAAAATGAGAGGATATAAAAAAGGAAGGTTCAGCTTTAATGTTAAAGGCGGAAGATGTGAGAATTGTAAGGGAGACGGTATAATAAAAATAGAAATGCATTTCCTCCCGGATGTTTACGTTCCCTGCGAAGTTTGCGGGGGAAAAAGGTATAATGAAGAAACTCTTCAAATTAAATATAAAGGTAAAAATATTTCGGAAGTACTGGATATGAGTGTTGAGGAGGCTTTGACGTTCTTTGAGAATATACCTTCAATCAAATCTAAGGTTCAGACTTTGTATGATGTAGGGCTTGGTTATATTAAGCTTGGACAACCTTCTACCACTTTATCCGGAGGAGAGGCTCAAAGAATAAAACTTGCCACTTATTTGTCTAAAAGACAAACAGGAAAGACCTTGTATATCCTGGATGAACCGACAACCGGACTTCATATGGAAGACGTAAAAAAACTTCTTGATGTTTTATATAAACTCAGGGAAGGCGGTAATACGATTTTAATTATAGAACATAATCTTGATGTTATAAAATGTGCCGATTATATAATTGATTTAGGACCTGACGGTGGTGATAAAGGCGGAAGAATTATTGCTACGGGAACTCCAGAGGAAGTTGCAAAAGTAAAAAACAGTTATACCGGGCAGTATCTTAAAGATATGTTGAAAAATTGATAATATATGTTTAACCGAGGGTTTATTCCTCGGTTTTATTTTTTAGGTAATATAAATTTATTTAGTCGGGCTAATAGGTTAAAATGTTTTTAGGTTAAATTTTTATTTGATTTTTTTATTGTAAATATAAACTTATAAATAGTATAATTAAATACATAAATACATTATAAGTGTTAATGATAATGCCCAAATGGCAAAAAATTTAATTCTAAATATTTAAATTATATTTTAAGATGTTATATTTTAATGTTTATTTTATAAGTAATATTATAAGGAGAAAAAGATGAAAGCAACAATAATGTGCATAGGTGATGAAGTTTTATGCGGAGATGTCCTCAATTCCAATGGAACATTCTTTGCAAAAGAGCTTACGGAAATAGGTATTGAAGTAGTAAAGCATGTAGTGGTAAGCGATGATGAAGATATGGTTGAGGGGGCGTTTTATGATGCCGTAAAAATAAGTGATCTTATTATTACGACAGGAGGACTCGGTCCTACTTTGGACGATATGACTAAAGAAGCTATTGCTAAAGTAACAAACAGACCCTTGGAAGAAAACGAAGAAGCAAGAAAACATGTTGAAGATTATTTTATAAGAAAAGGTAAAGATTATGTTTTAACTCCTAATAATTACAGACAGGCTCTATTCCCAAGAGGCGCAAAGATACTCGATAATGACAGAGGAACTGCTCCCGGAGCTTTGCTTGAGATTGATGATAAAATGATAGTCATGCTTCCTGGTCCTCCAAGAGAAAATACTAATATGTACTATAAACATATTAAAGAGTATTTAATGAATAAGTTAAATAAATTTTTTGCGGTAAAGGACTATATGACTTCCGGTATAGGAGAATCGGAAATAGAATATAAATTAAGAGATTTGCTTCCGGACATTGAAGGTGTGAATGTAAATACTTATTTTAATGACAGCGGTGTTAAAGTTAAAGCTGTATCAAAGGCTGACAATTTGAAGCATGCCGTTGAAAATCTGGATAAAGTTGACGATATAATAACGAATAACTTCAGTGAATATATATATTCAGTAAAAGGTGAAACCCTGCCGGAAAAATTAGTTGATGTATTAAAAATCAAAGGGCTTACATTCTCTTGTGCCGAGTCTTGTACAGGTGGACTTCTTGCCAGTTATTTGACGGAAATTGCCGGTGTAAGTGATGTATTTATGGGTAGTGCCGTTACATATACAAATGATATTAAACATTCTCTTTTGGGAGTAAGTAAAGAAACTCTTAAAAAATACGGTGCAGTCAGTTCTGAATGTGTTGAAGAAATGGCGTTGGGATGTGCAGAGCGTTTTGATACCGATGTTGCCATATCCATAAGCGGCATAGCAGGGCCTTCCGGAGGAACCGATACAAAACCCGTCGGAACAGTATATATGGGTTTTTATTATAAGGGAAAAGTTACAAGTAAGCTTTATAATATAACAGGCGAAAGAAAAAGAGTTCAAATGAGAAGTGCATATTATGCTATAAATAATATGTTAAAAATAATGAAATAACGGTTGACTAATTTATAAAGTAAATGTATAATACTATACAAGAACAAATGTTTGAAAGGACACTATATAATGAATCCAGATAAAGAAAAAGCGTTAGAGCTTGCAATGAGAAATATAGAGAGTAATTTCGGTAAAGGAGCTGTTATGAAGCTCGGAGATAAACCGACAGTGACTATTGATGCAATTTCAACCTCATCAATTTCATTGGATGCTGCTCTTGGGGTTGGGGGGCTTCCAAGAGGTAGAATTATCGAAGTTTACGGACCTGAATCGTCAGGTAAAACCACCGTTGCACTGCATGTTGTGGCGGAGGCTCAAAAAGCGGGTGGAGTTGCTGCGTTTATAGATGCAGAGCATGCTCTTGATCCTGTATATGCAGAAGCTCTGGGAGTTAATATAGATGAGCTTATTGTTTCTCAACCTGACACGGGAGAACAAGCTCTTGAAATAACAGAAGCTCTTGTAAGAAGTTCGGCAATTGATGTTGTGGTTGTCGACTCTGTTGCGGCACTTGTTCCTAAGGCTGAAATTGAAGGAGATATGGGGGATAGTCATGTGGGGCTTCAAGCAAGACTTATGTCACAGGCTTTAAGAAAGCTTGCCGGAGCGATAAACAAATCAAATACTACCGCTATATTTATAAATCAGCTTAGGGAAAAAGTTGGGGTAATGTTCGGAAATCCAGAGGTAACACCCGGAGGAAGAGCTTTAAAGTTTTATTCTTCGGTTAGACTTGAAGTAAGAAGAATAGATTCCATAAAGAGCGGACAGGATATTATAGGTAACAGAACAAAAGTTAAAGTCGTTAAAAATAAAGTTGCACCGCCATTTAAAGTTGCGGAATTTGATATTATGTACGGTAAAGGAATATCAAGAGAAGGTGATATTGTCGATATGGCTGCCAAATACGGTATTATCAAAAAAGCCGGAGCATGGTATTCTTATAATGACGAGAAAATAGGACAAGGAAGAGACAGAGCAAAACAGTTCTTGGCCGATAATCCCGAAACTGCTAAGATTATTGAAAATCTTGTGCTTGATGAAGTATTGGGAAGAGTTCATGAAGATGAAGATACAAATGATATAACTGAATAATTAAATAAAAAAGAACAGCTTTTGCTGTTCTTTTTTATTTATTCATATTTTATTAGAGGTATAAAGTTTTACGAGAATGACATATTTATTATACGGTCAAAATAAATAATTAATGACAAGGTTTATATATAGTGATAAAATATAATTAATTAAAATAAAGTGAGGTACGAATCAGTGAGAAAAGTAATGTTATATGAACCGGGAGATTTGCGAATTGTAGAATGCGAAAAACCAAAACCTAAAAAAGGTGAAGTTTTAATAAAAAATATGGTTTCTCTTACATGTGGCTCTGATGTAAAGAGTTATATAAGAGGATATGCGAAGCATACACCTCCTTACAATATAGGACATGAAGCAAGCGGAATCGTTGACAGTGTAGGAGAAGGAGTGAGTAAATTTAAAGTAGGTGACAGAGTAGTTGCGCATAATTCTGCACCATGTAATGAATGTTATTACTGTAAAAAAGGTATACATTCGATGTGTGAAAATTTAATCAGTAATAATTTAAAGAACGGTGCCTTCAGTGAATATCAGCTTATTCCTGCAAAAATCGTGGAACAAAATATGTTTAAAATACCGGAAGATATGAGTTTTAAGCAAGCTGCGTTGTTAGAACCATTTGCCTGCGCCGTATACGGGGTATCTCAGGTTCCCGTTGAACAGGGGGATTATGTTGTTGTAAACGGATGCGGTCCGTCAGGGCTGATGTTTATAAAGCTTCTTTATCTTAAAGGAGCAAGAGTTATCGCTTGTGATAAAAGTAAAGTCAGATTAGATGCGGCAAAGAAACTCGGGGCATATGATGTTGTGAATATAGAAGAAGTTGAAAACCAAGTTGAGGCAGTTAAAGCACTAACCCCTGAAAACAGAGGCGTTGACTGTGCTGTTGAAGCTGCCGGAAGTGTAAAGGTTTGGGAAATGTCAATAAACATGGTTCGACCGGGAGGATTTGCTCTTTTGTATGGAGGAACGAAAGCGGGCGAAGAGTTGGTTGTGGATACGAAATTGCTTCATTATTCACAAATTACAATAAAAGGACTGTATCATACTACTCCTTTTTATGTTAATCAAGCTTTTGAGCTTTTAAAAATGAAAGTGATTGATGAAAAAGATTTTCTTTATAATGAATATAAACTTGAAAATGTAAAGGAAGCGTTGATGAATCATCATGAAGGAAATGTAATTAAAAACTTTATTACATATTGATTTACAATATAAAAAATATATAAAACATGATTGTATATAAAGTAAATACGGTTGTATTGTTTACTTTACATAAAGTTTTGTTATATAATAAATAAAAATATTTTATAAGGACATAAAATGGAAAACGTTGTAAAAGCAAAAAAAATAGTAATTAAAATAGGTACGTCTACCCTTACTCATAAAACGGGAAATATAAATATAAGAAGAGTTGAGCACCTTGTTAAAGTGATTTCGGATCTTAAAAATTCAGGTAAAGATATTATTTTGGTATCATCTGGTGCTGTAGGCGTAGGGATGGGAAAACTCGGCCTTAATAAAAAGCCTGGGGATATAGCTCAAAGACAGGCACTAGCGGCAATAGGACAATGTGAGCTTATGTATTTATATGACAAATTGTTTTCGGAGTATAATCATAATGTTGCGCAGGTTCTCTTGACTAATGATGTTATAGGTGAAGACGGAGATGTTTGTAATATATACAACACTTTTGAAAAGTTGTTAAAGTATAATGTTATTCCTATCGTAAATGAGAATGATACAGTAAGTACCGAAGAGCTTGAATTTGGGGATAATGACACTTTATCTGCAATTGTAAGTTCTTTAATAGATGCCGATTTGTTGGTTATACTAACGGATATAGACGGTTTGTATACGGATAATCCGAAGAAAAATAAGAGTGCAAAGCGTATAGAAGTAATTGAAGAGATTACTGACGATATAGTGAACTGTTGTAAAGATGCTGTAAATGATCTTGGAACAGGGGGAATGATTACAAAAATAAAAGCAGGTAAGATTGCTTTTGAAAATAATTTTGATATGGTGATTCTATCTTCTGAAAATCCCAATGATTTATATAGTTTGTTTGACGGAGATAATAAGGGAACTTTATTTAAAGTGAGGTAAAATAAAAATGTTCAGTATTACAAGTTTGGGTAAAAAAGCTAAAATAGCAAGTCGAAGTATAAGCGATTTGAATACAAACAAAAAGAACGAAGGCTTATTAAGTATTAAAGACGAGCTGATTTTACATTCAAAAGAAATTATAAAGGCCAATAGGGAAGATATTGAAAATGCAAAAATCAATGGAATGAAAGAGTCTATGATAGACAGATTGCTTATTGATGAACAAAGAATTCAAAATATTGCAAATTCAATAGATAAAGTAATTAACCTTAAGGATCCTGTGGGGATAATATCAGGGGGCTCGAAAAGACCGAACGGTATGGAGATTGTTATTAAGAGAGTTCCTTACGGAGTTATCGGCATTATATTCGAATCCAGACCGAATGTTACAGTGGATGCAGGATGTTTATGTTTAAAGTCGGGGAACGCATGTATATTAAGAGGCGGCAAAGAAGCAATTAATACAAATACAAAGCTTGTAGAGATTATGAGAGGTGCTCTTAAGAAAGTAGGAATAAATCATGATGCGATACAACTGGTTTCTGACACTGACAGAAAATATGTTTCTCAAATGGCAAAGCTTACGGAATATATAGATGTTTTGATACCGAGAGGAAGTGCCGGACTTATTAAATCTATAAAAGATATCGCAACGGTTCCTTTTATCGAAACCGGAGCCGGGAATTGCCATATATATATAGATGAATATGCAAGAGATGATATGGCTGTAAATTTAACCGACAATGGAAAAACGCAAAGACCAAGCGTTTGCAATTCTCTCGAAACACTTCTTATTCATGAGAAAAAGGCTGATGAACTGCTTCCTTTAATATATAACAAATTGAAGGAGCATAATGTTGAGTTCAGAGGAGATGAAAAGACCGTCAAGATTCTTGGCAAAAGAGCTAAAAAAGCTTCGGAAGATGATTATAAAACAGAATATAATGATTATATTATTGCGGTTAAGGTTGTTGAAAACATAGAAGAGGCAATCAATCATATAAATAAGTATTCTACGAAACATTCTGAGTGCATTGTTACCGATAATATAGAAAATATGAATCTTTTTACATCTAAAGTTGACAGTGCGTGTGTATATGTAAATGTATCGACTAGATTTACCGACGGTGAAGAGTTTGGTTTTGGAAGCGAAATAGGTATTGCCACTCAGCGAACTTTACCGAGAGGTCCGATGGGGTTAAATGAATTGACCACGATAAAATATGTTATAACTGGTAACGGACAAATAAGAGAATAAAAAACAGCGTTAAAGCTGTTTTTTTATTACAGTTATTTTAAGTGTTTTTAAAGGTAACATTCGATTGTTCTAAGAATATGAGAGAATTCTTAGAAATGAATAAATATTAATAATAATTAATAAATATATATTTTTTTATAATAATATTTACAAAAGTCTTTTAAAATGTCTGAAAATTTAGTATAATATTATGAATATAATGGAAGAGTGGAGGCTAATATGAGAAAATTTAAAAGAGTTTTAATAGCGAACCGTGGTGAGATTGCCATTAGAATTATAAGAGCCGTACAAGAGCTTGGTATGAAAGCTATTTGTATTTATTGTGAAGAAGATAAATTGTCTTTGTTCAGAAATAAAGCTGATGAAGCTTATTTGATTAAAGGTACAAATTCACCTACGGATGCATATTTAAATATAGAAGCGATAATAGAGCTTGCAAAAGCAAAGAATATTGATGCAATACATCCCGGATATGGTTTTTTGTCTGAAAATCCAATTTTTGCCGCAGAGTGCGAAAAAGCCGGTATTAAATTTATAGGTCCCAATTCAAAAGTTATAGAACTGCTCGGTAACAAAGTAAACGCAAAAAATGCTGCGATAGAAGCAGGGGTAAGTGTACTTGACGGTGTAAAGGTGGATAACGTAGAGGAAGCAAAAGAAATAAGCGGAAAAATCGGATATCCCGTTATTATAAAAGCCAGCGCAGGCGGCGGCGGCAGAGGTATGAGAGTATGCGAAAGAGAAGAAGATTTAAAAGGTCAGTTTGAATCTGCCGTAAGAGAAGCAAAAAAAGCATTTAACAACGGGGAAGTGTTTATCGAAAAATATGTCCGCTCTCCAAGACATGTTGAGGCACAGATATTAGCGGATGAATATGGTCATATTGTACATTTATATGAAAGAGATTGTTCCATTCAGAGAAGACACCAAAAAATAATTGAGTTTTCACCTTCTCAGTCAATAACCGAAGAGACCAGAAAAGCGATATGTGAAGAGTCTGTAAACTTGGCAAAACATGTAGGATATACCAATGCTGGAACGGTTGAATTCTTGGTTGATGAAAATGAAAAACATTATTTTATGGAAGTAAATCCGAGAATTCAGGTTGAACATACCGTTACGGAACTTGTAACAAACGTAGATTTGGTTCAGGCTCAAATATTAATTGCTCAAGGATATAAACTTTCTGACAGTGAGATAAATATTAAGTCTCAAGACGATATAAAGATGAGCGGTGCTGCGATAGAGTGTAGGGTTACTACCGAAAATGTACTTAATAACTTTATGCCGGATACCGGAAAAATAAGTGTATATAAAACTGGTGCAGGTCCTGGGGTAAGATTGGATGGAGGCAATGGGTTTGCCGGTTCTGAAATAACACCTTATTTTGACAGTCTTCTTGTTAAGACAACCACATACGCAAGAGATTTTGACAAAGCAAGAAAAAAAATGATAAGAACTTTAAAAGAACATGAGATAGAAGGAGTTTCAACAAATAAAGATTTCCTTATAAATGTTCTTGAACATCCGGATTTTAAAAAAGGTATTTGCAATACAAACTTTATAGAAGATCATCCGGAATTATTCAACATTAAGGAATTCGACAATAAGCTTGCGAATATACTTACATATATTTCTGAAGTAACGTTAAAGAACGGAAGCAAAGATAAAGAAATAATACCGAAGATTGAAGTACCTATTTATAAAGATGTTCCTAAATTAACGGGTACAAAGCAAATATTGGATGAAAAAGGTCCTGAGGGACTCGTTCAATGGATAAAAGATGAAAAGCAACTTTTATTTATGGATACTACTATGCGTGATGCTCAGCAATCTCTTTTTGCAACGAGAATGAGGACAAATGATTTCCTTAAAATTGCAGAAAGCGTCAGCAGATATGAAAAAGATGTGTATGCCCTTGAGCTTTGGGGAGGGGCTACATTTGACACATCGTATCGTTTCTTGAAAGAATCGCCATGGTCAAGGCTTGAACTTTTAAGAGAGATGATTCCAAATATTTTATTCCAAATGCTTCTTAGAGGTTCAAATGCAGTAGGATACAAAAATTATCCTGATAATGTAATAAAAGCATTTATCAAGCAAAGTGCAAAAAGCGGAGTTGATATTTTCAGAATCTTTGATTCTCTAAACTGGCTTGATCAAATTAAACCTTCTGTTGAGGAAGTTTTAAAACTCGGTAAAGTTGCAGAAGTTGCAATTTGTTATACCGGCGATATTTTGGATAAAACTAAAACAAAATATACACTTGATTATTATGTGAAAAAGGCAAAAGAAGTTGAGGCTATGGGGGCTCATATTCTTGCCATTAAAGATATGTCGGGCCTTTTGAAACCTGCTGCTGCAATGAGACTTGTAAAAGCATTAAAAGATGAAGTGAAAATGCCTATACATTTCCATACTCATGATACTGCGGGTAACGGTGTATCAAGTATGTTAATGGCAAGTGCCGCAGGAGTTGATATTGTAAGTGGTGCAGTATCTTTAATGAGTGGTACTACCTCGCAGCCATCTCTTGATTCTATTGCGGCTGCTCTTGAAAACACTCCTAGAGAAAGTAAGATTAATCTTGACGAAATACAAATCGTAAATGATTATTATGAAAAGGTAAGGAAATATTATACCGGCTTTGAATCGGGACTTAAAACAGGAACGACACAAATCTATAAGTATGAAGTGCCGGGTGGTCAATACAGCAACCTTAAATCACAGGTAGAAAGTTTTGGTTTAGGACACAGGTTTACAGATGTTCTTGATAAATACAAACAGGCGAACGAGCTTTTGGGCGATATAATAAAAGTTACGCCGACTTCAAAAGTTGTAGGCGATTTTGCTATATTCATGCTTCAAAATGACTTGGATAAAGAAAATATATACGAAAAAGGAAAAGATTTAGCGTTCCCTGACAGTGTGGTAGATTTCTTTAAGGGAATGATAGGTCAGCCTGAGTGGGGCTTTGATGAAAAATTAAGAGAAGTTGTTCTTAAAGGTGCTGACTTTATTACCGAAAGACCTGGTTTACTTCTTCCTGACGAAGACTTTGATAAAATAAGAAAAGAATTCAAAGAAGAATTTAATATGGATTTGAATGACAAACAGGTACTTTCTGCTGCTTTATATCCTAAAGTATATAAGGATTATCTGAAATTTAAAGAAACTTACGGAGATCTTACATATATGCCTACGGATGCATTCTTTACCGGACTTGCTAAAGGTGAAGAAACAGAGGTATTCTTCGGAGAGGGTAAAAGCCATGTTATAAAACTTGTAAGAATAGGAAATACCCATCCTGACGGTAAGAGACGTATGGTTTATGAAGTGGATGGATTTAGAAGAGCTTTATATATTACCGATCCAAATTTTGTTATAAATCAAACTACGGACCAAGTTGTCGAAATGGCAAATCCGAAGAATGAGAAACACATAGGTTCTCCTATACCCGGATCTGTTATAAAGGTGAACGTGGCAATTGGTGAAGAAGTAAAGAAAAATCAAGCTGTTTGTGTTGTAGAGGCTATGAAGATGGAAACAGAAGTGGTTTGTCCTTGTGACGGAGTTATAAAAGATGTATTGGTTCAGGAACTTGACAGTGTAAAAGCAGGTCAGCTATTGATTGAACTTGAATAAATTAAATTAAAAAGGTCATAAAGTTAATTCTTTATGACCTTTTATAATGCAATTAACGGAATTTTAACGTTGCCTTAAACAAATCCTTGTCAATGTTTATATTAAATTCTATATTCATTAAATCTGTGAAGCTTTGAACGATTGAAAGTCCTAAACCGAATCCATCCAAATCCCTTGCCTTATCCGCACGTGCAAATCTTCGTAAAATCTCCTCACTTGTGAAGTTCATTTCATAATTTGATATGTTTGTTATGGCAATTGTAGGAGTATTTTCCTTAACTTCAAGATCAATATATATTCTTGTTCCTTTAAGAGAGTACTTAACGGCATTTTGAATTAAGTTTTCCAAAACCCTTCCAAGTCTTTCTCCGTCTGAATAAACGAATATATCATCTTTGGCGTTCATTCTTATTTCAAGGTTGTTTTCTTCAATACTGTCAGTAAATTCGCTCACACTTTGATTTAATATACTTTTTAAATTTATATTGTCGTTTTTGAGCTCTATATTTCCGCTTGCGGCTTTTGATATTTCGAATATATCTTCTACGAGTTTTTTCAGTTTCTGCGATTTTATGTCAAGTATATCTAAATACTCTTTGGCTTTATTAGGCTTTATATTTTCCCTTTTCATTAAATCCACATAGTTTATGATTGATGTGAGAGGGGTTTTTAAATCGTGAGATACATTTGTAATAAGCTCACTTTTCATTTTTTCACTTTTTACCTGTTCTTCGACTGTTTCTTTTATATGTTCATTTAAAGTATTGAGATTGTATTCAATTTCTTTGTAATAACTGTTTTCACTTAGATGGATTTCATTTTTAAATTCGCCTTTACCAAGTGCCAGCGTATAATTATAAACATCATCGATGTCTTTTATGCTTTTTATTGAGTAAGTGTACAATTTGAATATTGAATAGAACAGATACGCGATATCAATAAGCCATAAAGCTGTTATAAATTCGCCGAAAGAAGCCAATCCTGTAGCCAACAGGAATAATAAAAACAAGGCAATGCCTCCGGATATTACGCATTTTGTTATTGTAAAGACTATTCTTGACTGTACTTTTTTGCTAAATTCTGCCATAACTTGATTGTTTTGATAAAGTTCGTGTATTTTTTTGTAAATACTTGATTTCAGTAGGTTGTCGTTATCGAACTTAATCGCACAATAAAGGCAGAATATAAATATTCCTCCGACAATCATCCACTTTGGTGAGAAGATATTATTATATATGAGTAATATTGCAAGTATTTTTATTTCTATAAAAATACTATTAAATACCTCAGCGATTAGCTTACAACTTTCTTCTATTCCAAATTTATTTTTTAATAATTTTAATAAATAAATTAACAATGTTAGCAGTAATATAATACCTATGACCGAAAATCTTGCAGTGTTTTTGAAATACTCCGAGTTGTCTTTGAAATATCCGCTTTCACTGAATTCATTATTTACTGACATCATTACAGTCGGCTCTTTTAAATAATTTCTTAGATATGAATTTTCATTGTTTTCCATATCAAAATTATTTGATAAATTGTATGAAACATTTAATAATTTTTTCTTATTGTTTACATATGTTTCCGTTAAATTATTTTTTGTTGAAATATAAGTAAATCCGTCTTTATTGTAGTTTTTCGCAAAGTCTTCAGCGCTTTTTATATTTACGTTTGTATATACTTCCCCCAGATTGTTGTCGACAACGAAATAAGATACTTCAGATCCGTAATTTGATATAATATCCAATTTTAAGCTTTCTCTTATATTTTGAGTTTGTTTTTTTATTACTTTTGTTAAATCTTTGTTTTTTACCCCTTCATCATGAGCATTGATGTAGGGTATATATAGAGAGTTGTTTATATATGCATGTATCTCATCCAATTTTTCCCCATAATCTGAAGATGTAAGATATCCTTCTTTGCTTAAGTTTTTATATGATTCGTTTTTTATAAAGTCGACAATATTGCCACAGGATAAAGTAAATGTAATCATAATAGCAATTATCAACAATATATGATAGGTTAAGTGTTTGTCATTTTTAATATTTTTCAATTTTGTATCCAATTCCCCATACCACCTTTAAATATTTTG
>NZ_JAHZIA010000044.1 GCF_019420015.1 Anaerofustis sp. | reverse complement strand
TTTTTAATACTTATGGACGGCGCTTTTTTAAGCGCCGTTTTTTGAAACAAAATTTCCTCAACATATTTGTACAAAATTACGGTAGACAAAATTAATATTTAATGATATAATGTATATATGGGATGGCACCTATAAATTTTTTTGAATCATTCGCACATAAACCGAATACAATATTGTAAAGGAGGATTATTATGCATATTAAATCAAAAATTATAGCAGTCTTATCTACTGTTGTGGTGACTGCGGCTTCTGTTATTTCTTTCTCAGGCTCGGCAGCTATTGCCATTCGTGATGCAAATGGTGACAGTATAATTGATATGTCTGACGCTGTTTATACAATGAACTATCTTAATGGAAATGTTAATCCTACTAATGTAAAATCATTGGATTTTGACGGAAACGGTATTATAAGCAGTATGGACACTTTAAAAATTCAACTTTATAAACTGCAATTAATATCTGAAAATTTGCTCCCACCGTCTATTAATGAATCGGTTTCGGCAAGCAATACTACAAGAAATTATTGGAAACATGATTATTCTAACAGTAATCTTTACTCTAAAACATCTTATTCTCTTACTGTAAAAAGTGATGATAATACGGTGACTGCGGCTTCTGATATAGAGCCGTATACGATCATACCTCCGGATAATATGGTGAGAGATTATGACACTTCTGTTGTAAGACTTAATATGCCCGGAATAGGACATGGTACTGGTTTTATTGTCGGTGATCATGTTATTGCAACGGCTGCTCATTGCGTTTACGGCAACGGAAAATTCTACAATATGACGATAGATATCGTTGATGAAAATAATAATACGGCTGCAACTTTTGCTCCATCATATGTTCATATTCCAAGTCTATATGCTACAAATTCATTTAATTATGATTATGCTTTGATTTATGTAGATGAAGATCTGAGCGAATATGGAATGTTTAAAATGGGTGTAGCATTAGATGAATATGTAAATAATAATGGTTCTGTTATTGCTTCAGGTTTTCCCGGTGAATATCCTGATAATTATACAGGAGAATATGGTATTCGTTTTAAAGCACAAGGAAATCTGGCTCTTTCCACACAATATAAATTATATTATGATGCTGATACTTTCGGTGGAAACAGTGGTGGTCCGGTTTACGTTGAAGAAGGTTTTACCGACAAAAACGGCAAGCTTTATGAAACAAAAACCGTGGTTGCAATTCACACCAATGGTTTCAATATAACTGAATACCCGAATGGGAAAAACAGCGGAACAAGAATAACGCCGGATATTCTTAAATTCTTTTACAATAATTCTTATATGGCGTAATATGGAGGTGCTTTTATGAAAAAATTTAAAAAATTAGTATCTTTGGTTATAGCTTCAATGTTAACAGCAGGAACAATTTCAGCAGCGACAGCAGGGGCGGTTGGTTACTTTAAAAACGGCGATCAGCTCGATGCAGAGCTTGATGAATACATTTTGATAAACGATGAAAATGCTCTTTATGGCGGTGCTTACATTAATTCAAAAGATTCTTCCAATATGATTTTTATTAATGAAGCAAAGTCAAATTGGGTTGAGATGTGCATAAGCAGGGATGCTGACGTTGAAAAGATTGAAAAAATCATAATGGATATTTGTCCTAACGCAAAGATAAGCATCGGAACTCCAACTCTTTTTGAGGGTTCGGATGAGTATTTGAGGAGTCTTTGCGTAAGAGGTTATGAGGGAAAACTTCCGTATAAGGAATCAAGAGAAAAAAACATTACGCTTGAACAGGCTCGTAAAATATATGAGGCAATCAAGGAAAGCGGTGATTTCAAGAGTACTGTAGGTATTGAAACATATGAGTATAACGAAATTGCTTATATGCCGCAGTATACTGAAACATATTTAACAGCTTACTTTGCAGAAAATAAAGATGAAATCGAGAAGTATGCGGCTGAAAAAGGGATTAAGTGTCATTTTGAAAACTTATATGATGATGATGCAGAATTCAAACTCGTTCCTGATGAAAAGCTTACAGTTATGGAGCATTATCAGCTTGCAGAACAGATTTACTCTGATTTAGGAATTGCTCCGTTTAAACCTATACAGGAAACTTTGGCAGCTGAGGGTGAAACTTCGGTAATTGATATGCACAATAATACAGTCGGCGACGCCAACGAAGACGGAGAGCTTGATATGTCAGACGCAGTTTATATAATGCAGTGCTGCTCTAATCCTGATAAGTATAAGCTGACGGCTCAGGGAAGATACAACGCAGACTTCAACGACGATGGAATAACCAACGAGGACGCTCTTACAATTCAGAAAACTTTACTGGAAATTGAATGAGTTTTTAATACTTATGGACGGCGCTTTTTTAAGCGCCGTTTTTTGAAACAAAATTTCCTCAACATATTTGTACAAAATTACGGTAGACAAAATTAATATTTAATGATATAATGTATATATGGGATGGCACCTATAAATTTTTTTGAATCATTCGCACATAAACCGAATACAATATTGTAAAGGAGGATTATTATGCATATTAAATCAAAAATTATAGCAGTCTTATCTACCGCTGTGGTGACTGCGGCTTCTGTTATTTCTTTCTCAGGCTCGGCAGCTCAGAATGTGACTTACAACGATCCTTACGGCAACGGTGTAATCGATATGTCGGACTCTGTTGCGATTATGCAGTATATCAGCGGAGCTATCACCCCTGAAAATGTCGACAGATTAGACTTCGACAACAACGGCGTGGTTACTATGATGGATTCGTATAAGATTCAGATGTATAGACTACAGCTTCTTGGCAATGCGGATGATATTGTGACGTTGGCTTCGCCTGCGGCAGAAACTCCGCAGGGTGATTCTTCATCAAGATATCGTGTTTTTAACGCTAAAACACGTGAGGAGTTAATACTTAAAAACTATACCTTAACAGAGTCAACAAAATATTACAATGATTCCAATAATTCAATAAGCACCAGATCTGTTATAGGAACTGATGACAGAGTAATAGATTGGTCTAAAAACGGAGTTGTTAAAATAGTTACAGCTGATGGAATGATTGGAAGCGGATTTGTTGTTGGCAAGCATACTATTGCAACGGCTGCTCATTGTGTTAATAATAAATCACTTTCAAATATTATTCTTTTTGATAATAATGGAAATGATACAAATGCTACGCCTGTTGAATACCATATACCTCAGATGTATTATACTTATGCAGACAAGTATGACTATGCTTTAATAACTGTTGAAGAAGATCTGAGCGATTATATGCAGTTTGATTTGGGTACTGTTCGTAATTACTCACCAAGTCGTAATATTGCTGTAACAAATACCGGATTTCCGGGAGAAATCGAGAATCCTGACGGTACAACAATTCGTGTAAATGACGATGAGAATTTGCATAATTTGTATAGCTCTACCGGATCTGTTGTAAGTACTTATGATAAATATTTTTGTCATACTGCGGATACTTCCGGCGGTGACAGCGGAAGCCCGGTTTATTATACTGAAACTATCAACGGTCAGACTTACTATACAGTTATAGGAATTCAAGTTGGTGGGGGAACGGATAACAATAAAGCTATGAGGATAACAACGGAATTGATAAGATTTTATAATCAGAACCCACATATTAATTAATGAGGTGATATTATGAAAAAAATGAAAAAGATTACAGCGTTAATGCTTTCTGTTATGACTTGCGCAGCTTCTTTAAGCGCTATGACCTCGAATGCTGTACTGTGTCCTGTTGATGAGAGTAATCTGGAAGAATTGCTTAGCGACTGGACGGTAGTCAGGGCTGATGTAGGTGAAACTCTTTATATTAATAAAGATATCAAAAAAGAAGCTATCTATGAAGATTCCGGTCACCTTCTCCTCGTTAGCAATAATAGAGCTGAACCAGCAATATATTTTGATACGCCAGAAGATGTAGATGGTTCGGAAGTAAAAAAAGTTCTTCAAGAAGTTGATTCTTCTTATAATATGTCTTACAGAGAGCATTTAACAAATGGAATTCCTGTTAAAACTTTCCATATTGGAAACTATACTGATCCCAAATCACAAGAAGTGCATGAATTAACTGTAGATGATGCTAAAAAAATATACGATGCCTTTAAGGAAAACGGCTGGATAGATAATGGCAGGATCAACGATTTTAAATTCCGTGCTGCATACTATACTTATTCACCGGGTTATTTTCAATATGGATATATTACTGCATATGATATAGAGAATAAAGATGTTCTTGAAAAATATGTCAGTGAAAATGATTTGAATTGTCATTTGGAAGAAGATACGTATCATGAGGATTCGATAATCAAGATCGTACCGGATTATGAATTATCTACAGTTGATCATTATCATCTTGCTGAACAGATACAGAATGATACCGGAATTATGATGACTTGGTGGATTCTGGAAAGTACCAGTACTTTATCATCGGGAGATGTCGATTTAATGAATAACACAGTCGGCGACGCCAACGAAGACGGCAAGCTTGATATGTCGGACGCAGTTTATATAATGCAGTGCTGCTC
>NZ_JAHZIA010000043.1:25509-32184 GCF_019420015.1 Anaerofustis sp. | reverse complement strand
ATAATTTTTAATTTTTGAAATATCCAACTGTTCATTTACTTTAGTAGTTCTATCTATTGAATATTTAAGAAAAGGTATCAATAAATCGAATAAATCTTTTTGTTGACTATTCCAAATTTCATTCAACATAGCTGTTCCAATTAAAACATTTTCATTCATATAATCCAAACTCACCTCTGTTTGAATTATATCACAATTAAAATTATAATTCAATAAAATATCACCTCATTAGACAAAAAATTATATATATTCCATACCAAGTTCGATACTGTTATACATTTCTTTTATTTCACTATCAAGCAATCCTATATATTTTAGCGTGGTTTCAACGCTGGAATGATTAAAGCATTTTTGAAGAATCGTCAATGCTTTAGATTTATCCATTGCTTTATGCCAACACCAAAAACCCCAAGTCTTTCTTAAAGAATGAGTACCTATATTTTCTTTTATTCCAGCTTCTTTGGCGGTTTTTTTTAACATTTCATACAAAGCGTGATATGAGATATGTTCGTTTGAATTATCTGTTGCAAAGAAAATATAATCTTCCAAATTGGTTATAGGAAAATTTTCCACATATTCGTTTATTGCCCTTCGTACAGTTTCATTGAAGTGTAAACGAACAAATTTATTTTGTTTCTTTTGTTTTTCAGGTTTTAAGTCATAATATTCTTTA
Organism: Anaerofustis sp.; assembly: GCF_019420015.1. Lineage (GTDB taxonomy): Bacteria > Bacillota > Clostridia > Eubacteriales > Anaerofustaceae > Anaerofustis. The sequence goes on along the minus strand of NZ_JAHZIA010000043.1, from coordinate 31,511 downwards.
AATTTTTCCACAGTACCATCAGAATTAAGACTTTCAATAAAAAAATTCCACTTTAGCTTAATCAAATCACCAGCACGAATACCAATGTTTATTCCAACAAGAAAAACTAATTTATTTCTTCTTGCTCTTTTTTCCATTGTATTAGCTCTTGATTCAGCTATGTGTTTATTAAAGACCTCCATCATACTTTTTATTTTTTCCTCAGTATTAAAAGCAAATACTTCAGAACTTTCATCTTCCTTTTTATTACACTTTGTATCTTTTAAATTACCGTCTTTCTTTCTCTTTTCTGTTTTTCCGTATGAATGTAATAATATAATAGAAGTGTCTGTTTCGGAATTTATTATCTTATAATTATCAATTAAACTCATCATTTTTATTTCCTTCTTTCGATGTTTTTTCCTCTAACTTTCTTTTTCTTTCATTAAAATCTTTCCAAAAAGATATAGAAAAAAGTGGGGTAGTGTTATATACTACTTCTCTATCGCGTTCACACCAAGACATAACTCTTGTAGTGACGATTGTTTCATTGCCTAATCCAAACTCTATTGCAACTCGATAATGATGTTCATCGCTATTACATAATTCAATAAATTTTGCTACGGTTTTGTCAAGTGAGCGGTTCTTGAAAACTTTTTCCAGTGGGTAAATATATCCAGTTTCACTAATTTCTCCAACCTCAATAAAAAACATATATCCATAGCCTTTTTTAATTCGACTTTCAAATTTATCAAAATCTCTCTGGTTAAGAGTCAATCCTCTAATAATATTATATATATTTTCATCACGATAAAAAGGAGATACCGAACAAGTTTTTTTAAGTCTTTCTTCTCTTTCTTTTCGCTCTTTTTCTTCACGCTGTCTAAAAGCTTCCTCTTTAATTCGTCTTTGATTTTCCAAATATTTATTATATTTTTTATCGGTAAAACATTGATTAGGATTGCTTCTTCCTATAATAAGCCCAAGTAAAAAATCTAACATAATTAACACCTCATTCATTAAGTTTTATTAAGCAAATTATCAATTTCTTCAAGTCTTTTTAGAAGTTTTTCTTTTTCTTCCAAAAGAGTTTTTCTGTTATTGGTACTATTATCAGCACAACCAGCTTTCTTTATTGTTATTCCGTTTAAATTCTTTGCTCTTTCTGCAACTACCAAAGGCACATTCTCCACTTGAAGTATAGTTCCATCAAGAGGTTTTATACAAGGATATTTTGCTGAGCCTCCACTCTTTTCAAAACCACCCTGTACAACCAAAACATTAGGTGACAAAATTACATCTTTATCTCTCGAAGGTCTTTCCGCTACTATTAAAGTATCAATCGTTATATAACGATTGAAAGGGTATTTATCCATATCAAGAGTTACTTCTATACAAGGTATTTCTCCATCAGATAATTTTCCGCAATCCCCATAAGCATCTAATAAAACATTTATTACATATTCTTTGTTTTTTAATGGAAATATCCAATAAGGTTTGTCCCATCTCCCCTGTATTTGTCAAGCTTTTCTTATAAAAACAGGATTGTAAGGACTTTCTACCTTAATAAATTTTCCGTCAATTATTGTTTTTACTGTTTTCATAAACTTATTGCCTCCTTTTAAATTTTATTTTTTAGCTTTTTGCTATGGGCTGGAAGTTTAGAAAACCCTCCAGCACTAACCTTTATATAATTTTATATAAACATTATATCATAAATTTTCCAAAAAATGAATGATAATTATAATATTTTTGTTTAAAATTGGCATTTTATTAAGCAATGTTATAATAATATTCTCTCATTTCGGGTAATTTCCCCGTCAAAGATTTTTTATCTTTAGTAAATTCTAAAAATTTACTAATTGATATACTATCTAAAATTATTCCATACTGTTTTATATCGGATAGTTTTTCAAACTTTTCCTGAAAATCTTTCTTTTTGCCATCAGCACATTTTTGAATAATTTTCATATCTTCTAAAGGAATGTAAGACTCTTTAACATACAGTTTAATGTTTCCACCTTCTGAAATATGAGCTATTATTTTATAGTCGTTATTTTCCATTACAGCTTTATTGCATACGGTTATACCGTTTCCCAAGCAACACATAAATAATTCAAATTTTCCACTCATAATTAAATTTCCTCCTCAACTATTTCTCCTGAATAATAATCATCTTTGATACATTGTAGAATATGTTCTTGTGAACTTTCGCTTAAATCTTCAAATCTTATCACTTCCCCATCAAGTATAATTTCAAAATTAACCGCCCAACTTCCTAATTTTTCCATAGTTTTCCACTCCTTTAATTTTCAATTATAATTTTGTTTGCTATGTCACCTTTTATGATTATTGGACAAATTCCAGCTATACCGATATTATTCTTGATAATCAGTACATCGCTTTTTCCAGAATAATATACTTCCACTTCTTCTCCGTCATTAATAATAGAATAAGCTTTATCTAATAAGCCTATTTTATAATAACTTCCTTTATATTTTAAATAATATACTGCGTTAATTGTATCTACTTCGGATTTTTTAAATTTATAGCCTTTAGATTTCGCAATAGCTAATACACTATTTAAATCTAATTTTGTTGGACAGCCTACGCGCTGCCGAGCAAAATTTAATAAACTAACAATATCAAAATAATCATTATTAGTGTTATCGTAAGTTTCCATATTGCCAAGGCTTTCTGTTGTCATTACAAAGCAATACCCATCAATAAAACAATTATACAATTTCCCTTGATATTCAATATCCTTGCAGGGTTTTTTTACACTCTCTCGTATTTCATTTTTACTAAAGCGGAAAAATCTTTGCATAGCCGAATATCTACTTTTCTCATCTTTATCTTTCATAGCATTTTTATAGACTTCTTTTTCAAGTATACGCTTTAATTCCTCAATCTTATTATTTTTTAGCATCTCTAATATAATTTCACTTTTCATAATTAATAACCTCCAAAAATTTAATTAAATATCGGTTTATAAGTATTTATAATTGGTTTAATTCCGTTATCCTTGAAATATTCTAAAATTACATCATATTGTGATTCATCACACGAAAGAAATCTTGCTTTACGAACCGAACATTCAGGTGTATTGCTTTCAATATCTTCCCATAGAAGATTTTCAGGAATTTCCACCCAATCATTAAAAATAAGGGCATCACGATATAAATAAGCGTAATAATCATTTCTTTTTCTTTCTGGGCGGAAAACAAGTTTTACAGCATTATCATACTGAGCATAGGTTGTATTCGTATAATCTTTAAAATATCCCCTTGTAACACCTATACCTCCAAATTCATTCATACGAATAATAGTAATTTTCTGATTTTCCGTAAAATTAGCTATTGCGAATTGCTCCTGCATACCGTCTGCTTTAGTAAGTAAATGATACATAGCCGTTTTTAAATCTGGAATAGAAATAGCACGCACAACATCGACAGAGAATTTGAAATTGTTTTCATAAATCCATTTTTTCATAAGCTGTTTATACTCGTTAAAATGTTCGTTATTCCAAGTGTTAAGCCAGTTATTATTAATAATAATATTAGTGCTTACATCTTCAAGAGATTCAGCAAGTGATTTATTTTTTTCTAATTCCTCGTCAGAAATTCCCTTATTACCACTATATGTTTTTACAACTTCGCTTTCTTTGTCTACAAAATATACATAGCGTGCATAATTGTAACCCTCAGGATTAACGATTATCTTCAAAGTATTATCGCAATAGATAGCAACGCATTTATTATTGTACCATTCAACACTATCTTTTTCTTCCTCGCTCATTCTTTGATAATCTTCCATACAGATTATACGATTATCATCGGTAGCAGTACCGCCCATTCCAGAAAGAAAAGAATAATCATCTAATAATTGATTGACAAACATTTCATAAGTTGCCGAATCAAAATAAATATTTCTTGCAACCTTGCAATTTTCACGATGATGTTTTACTTCAATTTCTCCGTTGTAATCGTTTGTATATCCGTTGACAGTATCTTCTTTGCTTGCGTTTGTAGTATTGCATTTAAGCACAAAATATTCCATATCTTTAACTATTGCTCCGGATTCAATAATATTATGTCTTTGCTGGCGTTCAGCTTCACGCTTCGTAGATTCGACCTTTTCCGCTTCTAATTGTGCCATACGCTCTTGAAATTTTCTTTCTTCACGTTCACGCTTTTCCTCTTCGAAAACAGCTTTTTTATTAATAAATTCCTGTTCTATGTTATGTTCTGTCATATTAGATTCAAGTTGTTCATAACGATAACTTGATACAATATCACTTTCATAAACTCCATAAAAATTAACATCAAAATAATCCGTCATACTATCGCTATTATCATAATTAAAACTTTGAGCGAAAATATAAGCATAATGAACTATTGCTTTTAATGCTTCGCTGTCGATTGTAAAAGGACTTGCAAGCAAATGTACATAAATACTATTATATCCGTTTTTAGTAACTGACCATTTGCACATTGGAAAACGCTCTTTCAAATGCTTACGGATTCGCGCTGCAATTTCTTTATTATCGTAAATATGATATTTTTCAAAATGATTTTCAACATCTTCTGCGCGAGTAAGTAGCCATAAATCATAAGATTGCAATTTTTCTTGTTTTGATTTTTCGGCAGGTGTAAAAGTGCCGATAGTTTCCGCAATTTCATTTGCAATAGTCATTGTATTTTCACTTTGTTTTGCATACCATATTTTTTGCTTATTGCTCCAGTGGTAACCGTTTTCTTTTATTTTTGTAAGAATTTCCGCTGAAGGCTTTGAATCAAATCTTAATTCGATGCCGTTTTTCTCAGTGTTTAAAGTAATATTCAACATAATTTATACCTCCAGAATTTTATTAAGCGCCTGTCTACTTTGGATATGACAGTGTAGCTTTAACGGGGATATTTTCCCCGCCCATCAACGTTATGCTATTTTAAAATGCTTTTCACAAAATGCTTTTATAGTTTTCATTGATATGATATATTCGCCTTCCGTTCTCATTAACGACGACAAGTTAATAATATCCTTGTCGTGGTATTCATTCCAACTATAATTGTAGCCATAAAAGCTATCTGTCCACAATTCGCCCGTTGAGGTATCAAACATTAAATCGGCTCTCCAACAAGGGGTATTTTGACACCAGTTATATTCTCCTACTGCTTTTTTTAATCCTTTAAGTTTTAACATAATAAATTACTCCTTTATATTATTTATTTTTTGGGTATAATCCCGACACCCGTCAAGGGTGTTTCGTCGTAATTTTCAACGACTCTTCAGGGGATTTCAACGATAACAAGTGGAAACATTTTTCCTATTTCTTCATAAGATGATAATATTGAATATTCGAAGTTTATGTACTTTTCCAAACCTGCGTTTAAGGCATAAAAGATAGTATCTATATCATATCTGCCGGGTTTATAGTTATAAGAATCTTTGTAGTCTTTAATCATTATAGATATAAACAGATGGAGTACTTCACTTTTTTGAAAAGCATAAGGCATTTCGTCGTAATGTTTTTTTATAATGTCATGCCAATTAATAGCAAGCTTATAAGCGATTTTTTGCTCAACCGTGCATACTGTCAATGGGGTATTTCTAATTTTATGATACTTCATTTTTATTGCTCCTTTATATTATTTATTTTTGCCCTTGCGGGCAGTGGTCGCGGGCTTTAAAGATTAACCCGCGAGAACTATTTAATTATTAATCTATAACATTATTTTTTATAGCTTCTTGAATAAAACTTTCAATAAGGTTTTCAAAATCCTTTTGATTATCAATAAATTTTTCTTGCATTTCTATTGCTTTTTTCTCATACTTTTCACATAATTCATAATTAACTTTTATTGTACCAAACGGTCTATAACCTGTTACTATTGCAATATGACCAAAAGTATATATATCAGCGTTCCAACCATATACACCGCAAGTATAGTAATTTGCGTTATTGTACTTTAATAAAGTTTGTAATGCACAATAATTAACAGAAATACAATCGTAATTTTGCA
>NZ_JAHZIA010000043.1:11956-25499 GCF_019420015.1 Anaerofustis sp. | reverse complement strand
CCCGGCGTACTGCCGCTCACTTCCTGTAAGCAAGCATAATAGCCTTTTTTGTAGTTTTATTTTTCATAAATAACAACCTCTTTCTAATTTTTTTGATTTTTTACTTGACAAAAAACGAAACATCAATTATAATAAAAATAGCTTAAGTAGTATTAAGATATAATTATACAGTATAGCTATTTTTATAGCCTATTGATATTTTTGTATTTTATAGCCTGCTTAGGTGTAAAAAGGTATAATAACCTTTTTGATAAGGTCGCAATAAAGGCGGTTATCGCTAATTATAGCTTCCTTATGTTTTTTTGGGGCTCTATAATGTGGCTTGTCTGGTAAACTATCACATTATAGAGTTTTTATTTTACTTGTTACTTTTTATTATTTGGCAAGTTTATACATTGCATACTGATTTAGGCTTACTCCATTTTTTTTAGCAGCTTCAATCAAATCACGATGCAACTCTTTAGGAATACGAATCATCAACCTCCCGCTATATTCTTTTTGTGTTTTGTATTCTTCAAGTGTAATTGCATCTTCGGCACTTTCTAAATCAGCTTTAGAAAGTGCTATTAAATCCTCAGGAGTTGGCTCTTCCTGCTCTCTTGCGTTTATTTCTTTAAAACGCTTTTCAATTTCTTCTTGTGTTAAATCTTTTTTCATAAATAATCACCTCTTAATATTTTATATTGGTTCGTGTGTTGATTTCGACAACTGTTATCATTATATCGCCTTTATCCCATTTAAACAAAATACGATAATGAGCGATTTTATAACGATAACAGTTATTAGTACCTTTAAGCTTGACTATGTTTCCTTCAAGTTTAGAAAGTTGCTCAAGTGCCTTATAAAGCTTTTTTCGTGTGTTACTATCTACACTATCAAGATACTTTTGAGCTTGTTTTGATAATTTTAATTGCATTATTATCCCCCCTAAACTTGCATATATTATATCATATATGCAAGTAAAAGTCAACACTTTTAAAGTTTTTAGCTTCAAAAAAATAAAGCTTGGTAGTAGTCTTATTTTAGTTTGCGACTACCAAACAAACGCCATAAATAAATATAAGAGATTTAATATAAAAGATGTTAGTATACTATACCAACTTACAATACACAAACTTTCTTGATTTACTCTTGCAAGTATTACTTGCTGTCCCCGCAAATTTCGCCGATACAAAATGTATTGTATCTCTATTAAATTGTCAAGGTGCATTAGATTTTAGTTGATTAAGTTATTATATCAACTATTACTAAACTTTGCTAAATAAGATAACAATTAAACCAATGATATTTAATTGTAGCGTATGAGCTAAGATATTAACAATTAGATTTTAAAATTAAATATTAAAGTAACTTAAGTTTATCGTTTTTGTTGTGCCTGATTTGCTCTTATTGCTTTATTATTTAATTTTATTTTTTGTTTTACTCTTTCTTTATCTTGATTATATTATAACACTACTTGGAGTGTATGTCAATAGCTTTTTCTTATTTTTTGATAAAATAATATACAAACATAAGCTATTATTTAATTATTATTTTAGTTAATTTATATAAAAATAAAGGAATGATTTTTATTATGGGAAAATTATCAGAAGCAAAAAAAGAAGCAAATAAAAGATATAATGCTAAAACATACGATAAAATAACATTTACTGTTAAAAAAGGTAAGAAAGATTGTATAAAAGATGTTATACTTCATACTGGGGAGAGCTTAAACGCTTTTATAAATAGGGCTATTGATGAATGTATTGAAAAATGGGAAAAAGAGCATAGATAAATTAATTATAAGATATACTTAAATATTGCTATAATGTTACTATTGTATTATTTTTGTTAATGCTTATTTGATAGGGTTGACTTAGTTCTTAGATTGATTTATATAAATTTATTTAGTGTTGCGTATTAGATAATTTATATTATAATGTATACATTGAGCGGTTATTGAGTGTATAAAGTATGTATATTTATTATATTTTTGTGTATAATTATAAGTTGGTATTATGACTTGAGTATAATTTAATTTGATATTTGTATAAATAGTTTTTACTATGTAATGCGATGTATTGTGTTTTAACTGTACTATATCACATAGTACAGTTAGTAGTGGCTAATTTTATAAAGATTACAATACTTTTTCAAGTTTTTAGACTTTCAAAAAATAAAAAGAAAATCTGTTGTAGCTCATAACTTTATAAATAATATTTTTTGAGCTTTTACCCAGCTTTCAAAAAAAATCATATTATCGCTTTTTATGATTTTTTATTTTTACATTTTATAGCTTTAAATTTATGTTATATGCCCCCTGTTTTACATTTTTTAAGTGTTTCTGTTTTTGCCCAAACCCATAAAGTGCCTCATCTACACATCACCTACTCCCCACATCTCCTGCACAACGCCCCTCTCTTTTTTTATTTTTAAAGTCAAGTAATCTTTGACTAAATTTCAACAATTTATCTCTACAATTTTCTTGAAAATCTTAAAAATCTCCCCTATTTACATTGTATTTCTTAAAAATCGCACCCTTAATTTTATACTTTTTATATATTCTAAATTTTATTTTCGTTTATTTTTGCAAACAACCAAAATTCAACCAAAATTAAAATTGAATTAAAATAACTCTTTAATCATTTATTTTATATTAATCTCAATAAATAAGACATATAATTTTTATGACTTATCTATATTTAATCATATCAAATAGTTTATATATTCCCACCCCCCTGATTAACATAATTAACTGGAACACTTATTTCTTATTCTTAAATACCTATAAAATAAGGAAATATATTTTAAAAATAAGAATTTAATAACTTTAATATTATTTCTAAATTCTGATTATGTTCTATAACTTCCAAATATACCTAAATAAAATTAATTCTATAAATTTGCTTAAAACGATTCAACATACTCTTTCTTTATATAGTTTTAAATGAAATTATCTTATTTTTATTTTTAAATTATGCTTTTAATAAATAACCAAAAAATAAGAATTATTTATTTTTACATAAGGTTGATTTCAAAATAACCATAATTTGTAGCATATTTAAATAGCCTTAAATCTCAAATTTATTCTTTTTTATATTCTATTTTTATTCTTTTATGATGTAAATTATTTATCTTATAATCGTTAAATTTATTTTTATAATTTTTTAAAATTTATTTTTATAATTTTTTATTTTTATCATAATTATTCATTTTAAATTTATTCATTATTTTATTTTTAATATTTTGTTCGTTGAAAAAATGAACTTAATTATTAACTTAATTATTAAAATGTTACTTTTGTTTTAAAACTCAAAATATTATTTTTGTGTTAATTTTGATTTTTTTGAAAACATCAGGAAATACAATTTAATAAAAATATAATTATTTAATAAAAATATAATTTTTGATAAAACACACTTAAACATTATCTAAAAACATTATCTAAATAAAAAATCTAAAGGAGTGTAAATAAGATAAACTTAATAAGCTCAACATAATAAAATCCTAAAACACCATACCTAATTCTTTCAATGTAGAGTAACAGAAAATAGCCTTTTAAACGCTTTAAACTTAAATAGTATAGTTATACTACCTAAGTGTTACAATCAAAAAATATATAGCGTAGCATAGGTTTTTTTAGAAAAGAAATGATTTTAAATGTTATCTAATCAGAAACCTAAATAAGCATAAATAATTTCTTAAAAATAGTAGACCTAATTAAGAATTTAATCTAACTAAATAAAAGAACCTAACCAAAGATAATATCAATCCTCAAGAAAGAGTTCATCTTTATTTGGAGTTTATTCTTTTTAGAGATAGTTAATCTTCTTAGTAAGACAACTTAAAACAATACCAGATATTCAATCTAAATTAAATACTTAAATTTCAATTCAAATCAGCTCTATTTATTCGTTTAAAATCTTCTCATTCCACCCTCAATTTTCACCCTCTAACCTCAATTTTTTCATTTCAGACCGTTATAATATTTATATAATCTTATTTTATATATTTAAGGAATATAGTCTATCCACGAAAATGAGGCATTAAAAGCGTGGATAAATTTGTGGAGAGAGTATATTCATTTACTTATATATATGGGAAAAAGTTGATGAGTTTGGATTTGAGCTAAGAAGGTGAAGTTTGAGTAGAATAATTATATTTATTATATATACATTGAATATCTATATATCTAAAATTAACAATATAAAGATTACAAGAACTACAATTATTTTTGTGGTTCTTATTTTTTTGTTATAATTCATACCTCAAAAAGCAGATATATATAGTGTACGATTTTTCGTGCATGAGAAGTCAAATTCTCTCAGCAGGAGAACTCTACCATTTTGAATAATTTTAAAGGAGAACAGCATATGTCAACAAATCAAATTCAGGAAACAGAAAATTGGGCAGATTATATCTCAGAATATGCAACTTACAAAACTATGAGTTACAGTGATGCTTATTGTGTATTCGTACCGTATTCAATTATTGTAAATCAAGTACCCAACACACTTTCTTATAGAGAAAAAATAAATATCAACAGTGAATGTTTAAATATGAGTATACATAGATTACTTGCATATTTTTATTTTGCAAGCAAGCAGAATAGTAAAAACAGTATCGAGAAAGCAACTAATATTATTAACTTTTTTAACTACATACCAGATAGACATAAAAATGGTATCAATAACTCTGTTATTAATGATATTAAAGTACTTCAAGAATTGGGTTATATTGAAATTGAAAATGATATTACTGAAATTAAAGGTGCAACAAAACTATCAATATCAATTACCAAAAAATTTAAAAAGGTTTTAGAAGAAAAAAAGTTGGCGGCTATTTATACAGATGAAATAAGAAAAATAATTAATTTTAAGAAAGAATATCCTACAACTGAGATAAGTTATATTATGCTTGTCTTGGCTTATATTAGAATGATGATTTTTAATAGACCTGTCTGTGTAGAGTATATCGCAGGTATTTCTATGGAAAAAAGAAAAAAGGAATCGCCTGAAGTTTTTGCAAGTCATTATAAATATATTGCTCAAGATTTAGGAATTAATGAAACTACTGTTTCAAAAGCCGTTTCAATTTTAGAAAAACTGGAAATAATACATCATCAAGTTTTACCAAGGAATGTTGATAACAATGGAATGTGGAGATGTGAAAAAATTATCTTTACTAATTATGCTAAACGAGAAGGTAATAGAGAATATGCAAAAGGAAAGCAATATTATATGAAAGAAATTGAAAACTACATAGTTAAGAAAAATATTCCTTGTGTAATTTATTCAGAAGAATTTAAGGCAAGTTTAAGTGAACGAAATAACAGAGTATATCAGCAAAGATAAAATGAGGTGAAAAAATGAATAACATTATAGAAGAAAAGAAGATTAAAGCATATTTGTCAAAATTTTTAACTTTAAAAGAGTGCGACTTTTATCCTCCACAGGACAATAGAATTATACATTACAAAGAATATAGAAAAAATGATTATTATGAATACCTACATAATTTTTCAACACTTGTTGATTATTTAGAAATATATAATTGATAGTTAAATAATGAGGTGAAAGAATGTCTTTAGATGTGCAAATTCAAGTTTATAGTGTTGATACAGGTAATTTCTATACGGCAAGAGAAAAGAAATTGCATTGGCTCAATCATAAATTAAAAATTGAAAGAAATGAATTGCAAAATAAATTGTCAAAAATCGAAAAGTATTTGAATAGTAATGATATTAATGAAATTACCCGATTAGAATTAAATAAGAAATCCGATGACATCACTAAGCTTATTGACTTAAAAAAAGAAAAAATTAAAAATACAAAGAATAAACTTTTAAGCTTACTTTCTAATAAGGTTTCTGAAAATATTAAGACCAATGGTAAACATCATACAAGAACACTTAATGAAAATACTTTATCTGATAAAAATATTATTTCAGTTTTTGAATCTAATTTAACAAGATATTTAAAAAATACACCTAATGAGTTTACTGATGATTTTATGGTAGTTCAAACTTATTATTTTGATATTATTAAAGATATTATTTATTTTGGCTTTGAATATAAAGGAGAAAAATATATATATTTCACATCATCAGCAGGTCAAATAAGGCAAAAGAAATGTGTTTTTATTAGAGAGAGAACGTGGAAAAGTATTGAAAAAAAGGTTATGTGTGGTCTTACATTAGATATAATAAATCAAAAAGGTGGAAATAATTCAAATAAGCATTTAGCTTATACTGCTTTAAGCAATTCTGCGACAGATGAATGGAAGAATTTTGATATTGATAAGTGTATAGTAATTGATGATTTTGAAACCAATGTTTTTGGAACTTATGACTTTGTTAATGACATAGATTATACGATTGAAAGAAAGCAAGGTAAAGTGCCTATCCCCCATACTGATGGTGCTGGAATGATATTGCCTAACGCCTTTGGTGAAAAACAGAGAAATAAGATGTTTAGACCACCTTGGATAAAGGGGCTTTTAGGTGTATTTGACTTTAAAATGTTTATTGTCGAGCATAATTGTTCCCCTATTATTAAGGATATTTATGGCAAAGAATGGAATGTTTTAGAAGATGATATACAAGTTATAATTACAAAATCTCAATTCAAGCTTTGGAAGTTTTATGATTCTTGGCAAGATTATAAAGATAAATATAAAGAAAATCATTGTATAACAGGATATACCAATATGGAAGAAGATAAGATTAAGAATAGTAAAATAAATTATCAAATGTTACAGACACTTACAGATGTAAGTGATACTGAATTATTACAAATAGCCAACAAGTCAATCACTAAGCTTAATAATCTTTGTTCTTCTCTTAAAAATGTTGAAAATCTTTTAGGCATAGATATATCAAATAAATTCAAAACACCATTACAAAAATCTATTGAACTTTATCCAGATTTAATTAACGATGAATATTTGAAAATGAAAATTCGTCAAACTAAAGATTGTTTGCTTAAAAGATATAGGTCTGGTAAGTTAGAAGTTAATGGCAAGTATACATTTGTGTTACCTGATTTCTATGCAGCTTGTGAGCATTGGTTTTTAGGAATAGATAAGCCGAAAGGATTGCTCGAAAATGGCGAGGTATTTTGTTGGCTGTTTAGAAACAGTTCAGAACTTGATTGTCTTAGAAGTCCTCATTTATATAAAGAACACGCAGTTAGAAAAAATATGGCTTATATTGATAATTATGATGTTCAAAAGGATATGAGAAAATGGTTTGTTACAAATGCCATTTATACAAGTAGTCATGATTTAATAACTAAAATTTTGATGTTAGATGTTGATGGTGATAAACTTTTAGTTATTTCAGATAAAACAATAATTGATATAGCTAAAAGAAATATGAAAAATATAGTTCCTCTTTATTATGATATGAAAAAAGCACACGCTACGATATTGAATAATGAAACTATTTATAATGGTTTAATTTCAGCCTTTACAGGTTCAAATATAGGACAATACAGCAATAATATAACTAAAATATGGAATAGTGATATTTTTATCAGTGGGAATGAAGAACAAAAGCAAGAAGCTATTGATATGGTGAAAATACTATGTATGGAAAATAATTATGTTATTGATAGAGCTAAAACACTATATATGCCGACAAGACCTAAAAGAATAGCCAAAATATTAAAAGAATATACGAATAAAAAATTACCACACTTTTTTATATATGCGAAAGACAGTTTGGGAAAGCAAGTAGAACCTAAAAATAAAAGTATAGTTAATAGGTTATTTGATATTATTCCAAATCCAAGGATAAATTGTAGAAAGCTTGGACTTGAAGATATTGATTATACTTATTTGATGAAAAATCCAGATATTAAATTTGATGCTTATTTTGATGAAAATAATAAAATAATTTCAGATAAAACCGAACCATTACTTGTTAAATATATAGAATTAAATAAAAATTATCATTATAAGATAGATTCTAATAGAAAAGTTTCTACTGAATTTTTAAGAAAATCACAAATTAAGCAAGAACTTTTAATCAAGTCTATAATTGATAAGGTTAAATTTGAACTTTCTAAATTTGGGTATGACGAAGATGATGTATCTGATATTTTAGTAAAATATTTATATGGTATCAAAAAAAGCAAATATAAAGATTTATTATGGGCTTGCTATGGTGAAAATATCTATAATAACCTTTCTAAAAATTTTAAGTTGCATTTCAAATTGGTTTCGTGTATAGAATGCGATAAATTGTTTTATATCCCTTATAATAATAAAAACACTTGTAGATGCGTTGAATGTCAAAGTAAATTAGAAAAGATAAATAGAAAATTTATAGTAAAAAAGCAAAAGCAAAATAATAAAGATAATATATAGTTTAAAATTAGCAATATATAACCATAAAATAAGGCTGTGTAATTATTTTAATAAAATTAAGCAACAATAAAATATGGTTGTTTAAACAAAGGGAGAATCGTAAAATGTCTTTTTAATAGGAAGAGAGCGTTTACTCCTTTAGCTTTCTTCCTATTTTAGATTATTTTGCAAACAAACGGAGGTATTTATTTGAAATATAAAACTGTAGATAACAAGAATAACAATAAAGATATAACAAAAGCAAATTTAATTAAAGAACTATCAAAAGAATGTAATATAGTTGAAACTATTGAAGATATTTTAGTAAAGGCTTTTAAACATTCTCGTTTTTTAACAGGTGAAGCTAAATCAATAGTAATTGCTATAATAAAAAGTGAATTAGCAAATCCTATTGATGAAAACTTTGTCAAAGATACATATAATAATCTTGAAAATAAAATTTTTGAAATATTGTCTACTACATCTGAAAATAACACAAAAGAAAATCCTTTAAAAATTAGACTTTTTGAAGGCATTACCATAGAAGGTATTTATAATAAACCTAAAGAGAAAAAATTAAATTATTCTGAAGATGTAATTACTACAAAAGGTGGTATTAAAGCAAAAGTTAATGTTACAAGATATTATAACGAAAAACTTAATATACAAACCAAATAAGGTATAAACAGTTAATTTAACTGATTATATAATAAATTCTTTCACCTTTCTTTATTCTCTTGCTTCGGAAGTTGAATTATATACTTAACTTCCGAATATATGTCAGTATGGCGGAATAGGCAGACGCAACGGACTTAAAATCCGTTGATAGAAATATCGTATCAGTTCAAGTCTGATTACTGACACCATAAAAATAGGATATGTATTTTAGTGAATATATACTATTATCTCAGTGAAAACATAATTTCGCAGATTATGCTGAGGTATACTGAAATGGTCGGTAGTATACGAAACAAGGATACTTGTGGAAATTACCGTTTTTTATGCAGTGATGTTTAAAAAGAATCAATAAATCAAAGGTGTAGCACTATTATAATCGCAGATAAAAGCAACTATCATGTCGGTAACGCAATAGACGCATCAGATGATGAAGAATCCAAGTTAGGGAATTAGTTGGTTACTGATTTCACACCTCGGAAATACCATAAGTTATTTCGCTGTGAAGCAAGGAAACTTGTGTATAAGATGTGTATAGGTTCTAAGTAGGCAAAGGCGAGAAATAGATTTTATAAGATACTTTATAAAGGAAATTGATATTAATGATTTGTTGCTGAAAGGTGTAGGTAATCATTCCTATCAAGGCTTGAAATTATTTGTGGCAGGAATGTTATAAGGTCGCTACTTATAGCACATACCTGTTTCCCTTGTGGCTGAATATATCTGAAGATTGTATTTAGTAGAATGAAGATTCAATAGTATATGTTCAATAAAGTACATATCTTGCAATAAATATTAAAACTATACTCTTTGCGAGTCAAAAATAAAATAAATAAACATTAAACAGTTAGCTATTTATAGTTGACTGTTTTTATTTTTATAAAGGAGTTGACAAAAATTTACGATTTTCAGAAAGAATTGTTGAAATATGGTTTAACACCTGATATGTATGAACAGGTATGTAAAGATATTTCTAACAAGATAGAAGGTATCAATGATTTAGATTGGTCTGAAATAAAAGAGAAATATAATATTCAGTGTGCTGCCGATACAATTAGAAAATCTTCTACTACTATTTTTGGAGGACAATTTAGAACTGAATATTTAAAATCTAAATTAGTGTCTGAAAATAAAAATAAAGTTTTTTCTAAAGCAGATGATTTAGAAAATAAAATTCAAGAATTACGAAAAGAAAGAATTAAATTACAAACAGAAAAAATAGAATATAATAAATGGCTTCGTGAAACGGCAAGAGATGAATTAATCACCGAAAAGATTTGCGAAACAATAAATAATCTTTCTCCAATGAGAGTGCCAAATTACATAGAGCCTAAGCATAACGATAAGGCATATTGTTTAATCTGGGGCGATGAACATTTTGGTGTCACTTTTGAATTGAGAGATTTACTCGGAAACATAATTAATTCTTATAATCCTGAAATTTTTGAAAATAGAATGTGGGATTTACTTAATCAAGTAATAGAAATCATTCAAAGAGATAACATTGATACGCTTAATGTTTATTCATTAGGTGATTTTTCTGATGGTTGTCTTAGGGTATCACAACTTATGAAATTAAAATATGGTGTTGTTGACGGGACTATTCAATATTCAAATTTCATTACAAATTGGCTCAACAAATTAACTGAATATGTTAGAGTGAGATACCAGATGACAAATGGAAATCACACTGAATTGCGTATGTTAAATCAAGAAAAAGGAACTTTTACAGAAGATAATATGGGTAAAATTGTAAAAGAATTTATCAAGATAAGATTAGAAAACAATCCTAATTTTACCTTAATAGAAAATCCTACAGGTTATATTTATGATACACTTGTAGGAAATACAATTATGGGTATACATGGTGAAATTAAAAATATGGAAAGGGCTTTAAAGGATTTCTCTAAGATTCATAATGTTTCAATACAGTATTTAATCGCAGGACATTTACATCATTCAAAAAGTGAGGAGATTGGTGTTAATTCTGAAGTAATTAATATTCCTTCTATTGTAGGTGTAGATACTTATTCCCTTTCATTAAATAAAACTTCTAATGCTTCTGGAAAATTACTTGTTTTTGAAGAAGGCAAAGGCAAGATTTGTGAGTATAGTTTAAAATTAAATTAATAAATAAAAGATATATCATATTAAATCAACTATACATTTAATAGTTTATTAGGTGGTGAAGGTATTATGGCAGCAAGAGATGCGAAAAGAGAAGTTGATTTTTTAAAAAGTTTAGAAAAAAAAGAAATTATAGGCGAAGCTAAGATATGCAAAAGAGCTAAGTCTATGGCTTGCGGAGTTTGTGGTTTAGTAAAAACAAGCACTGAAGCGGATAAAGGATTTTGGATTTCAAGCAATAAAATTTATGGTGCTTACAATGGTTATATTCCTATTTGCAAAAGTTGCTTAGAGGGATTATATACAGATTATGTGGACAAGTATACTAAACTTAAGTATTTAGAACCTGACAAAGAAGCAACAAAAAGATTGTGTATGATGTACAATCTTTATTATTCTGATAAGGTTTTTAATTCTGTTATGAAAAGTAATGGTAATAAAGTTTGTTTTATAACAGCATATTTAAAAAGAATAACAAAATATCAATATCTAAAAAAAGATTATGATAGTACAATAGATGAATCACGAAAAGATAAAAATACAGATAATGATACGAATATTAATAATGCTGATATTGATTTAGATGAAAATTTAGAAGATTCAGTTGACAAAAAAACTCTTGAACTTTTTGGATATGGATTGGGTTCTAAGAAAGATTATGAATTCTTACAGAGTCAATTCGATGATTGGACTTCAAGGCATGAGTGTAGGACAAAAGCACAAGAAGAATTATTTAAAAATCTTTGTTTTAAACAATTAGATATTTTAAAAGCAAGACGAGAAGGCAAAGACACCAAAGATTTAGATAGGTCATTTCAAGATTATCTTGGCACTTTAAATCTTCAACCTAAGCAAAATGTTGCTGAAACTATGGCTGATACACAAACATTTGGAACACTTATTGACAAATATGAGAATACAAGACCGCTTCCTGAAATTGATGAGGAGTTAAAAGATGTTGATAATATAGGTTTATACATTGATACCTTTTTTCGTGGACACCTTGCGAAAATGATGGGAATAAAAAATGCGTTTTCTAATTTGTATACAAAATTTATGAAAAAATACACTGCCACCAAGCCTGAATATGGCGGAGATGAAAGTTCTGAAGCATTATTCGATGCTATTTTTGGAAATAGTATAAATGATAAATAGAGGTGGTGGTTTAATTGGTAGAAAATTGTAAAAAAAGTGAAAAACAATTAGCAAATGAGAAATCTGAACGCATATTACAGGGTGTTGCATATTGGGGAAATTTCTACCGACATTAGCATAACCCACAGCGTTTTGTAAAAGAATATTTGAATATAAACCTAAAATTATTTCAAAAAATATTATTGTATGAAATGATGCACAATAATCATTTTATGTTTTGGGCTGCGAGGAGTATTGGAAAAACATGGCTAACATCTCTGTTCTGCGTAGTTAGGTGTATCCTATTTCCTAAGACAAAAATTTGTGTTGCATCAGGAACAAGAACACAAGCTAATGAAGTTTTATCTAAAATTATAGACGATTTTTGTAAAAATTTTACTTGGGGTTCAGATAATCTTAATCGAGAAATAGAAGAATCTTCTCTTGGTTTAAACACTGCTTTTATTAAATTTAGAAATGGCTCATGGATAAGGGTTGTTACAGCTTCTGATTCTGGTAGAGGTGCGAGAGCTAATGTTATTGTGATAGATGAATTTAGAATGATTGACAAAAATACAATAAATACCGTTATTAAAAGGTTTTTGGGTACACCAAGACAACCTAATTTTTTAAATCGACCAGAATATTCCAATCAAGAAAAATATTTAGAGTCAAATATTGAAATTTATATGTCATCTTGTTGGTTTGTATCACATTGGAGTTATGAAAAATCAAAAGCTTTTACTGCTAATTTGTTAAGTGATAAAATGAAGTATTTTGTTTGTGCATTACCATATCAGGTTGCTATTAAAGAAGGTTTAAAGAAAAAAAGTGAAATAGAAGAAGAAATGTCAGAGAGTGATTTCGACCAATCTACTTTTGATATGGAAATGGGTTGCTTACCACACAATGATATTGAAGGTGCATTTTTTACATTTGATAATATATCAAAACAGAGAAAATTAAAAACTGCAATATATCCATTTGAAAATTCAAAGGTTAAAGTCCCGAATTTAGCATTAAACGAAAGAAGAATATTGTCATTAGATGTTGCTCTTATGGCTTCTACTAAAAATAATAACGATGCAAGTTGTGTTATTATTAATAGTGCGATTCCTTCCAGTAACAATACATACACTTCAAATATTATATATTTACAGAATTATGAAGGAGAAGTAACTGAAGATTTAGCATTAAAAGTAAGGCGGTTATTTCATTTTTATAAATGTACTGATTTAGTTATTGATGCTCTTAATGGAGGATTGAGTGTATATGATAT
>NZ_JAHZIA010000043.1:0-11946 GCF_019420015.1 Anaerofustis sp. | reverse complement strand
ATATTTATGACCCTGAAAATGGAGAAATTTATCCTGCTTTAAGTTGTTGTAATGATAGTGTTATGGCTGATAGATGTAAAGTTGATAAAGCTAAAAAAGTTATATGGTCTATTAAAGCAAACCCTGCATTTAACAATGAAATTTGTGTAGCTCTTAGAAGTGGTTTTTCAAGTGGAAAAATTAATTTACTTATTCCCGAAAATGAAGGGAAAGAAGTATTAAAAAAACGAATTAAAGATTTTGATAAGTTGACTACAGCTAATCAACTTGATTATGAGATGCCTTATATTCAAACTACATTACTTATTTACGAATTGATAAATCTTGAGTATGAAGTCAAAGGAACTAATGTGCGAGTATTTGAAAAATCTGGTATGCGAAAAGACCGATATAGCTCATTGGCTTATAATTATTGGGTTCAATGTCAATTAGAGCGTGAGTTTTTACAAGAAACTAAAAAAGGTTTCAAATTAAATGATTACGCAACAACTTTTAAAAAGTTAAACAAAAAAGCAAAATTATATTAAGGTGGTGATATGTTGACAAAAAGAGGTAAACAAAATAATTATTATAAGAAAGACGAGAAGTTATTTAATAACTCTATTAAAGGCAGTAAACCTATTGATTATAATTTATATAGAAGTTTGTATCAAAGATTGATAATGCAAGATTTATTTACAAATAACACTCTTATAGAATCAGGTTTTTTAGGACAATATAAATTTGAAGATATAGAGTATGCTCTCCAACATCCTTATAGTTGTTGGAGAATTTTGTTAAGTGCTTCTGAATCTCTTATGAAAATATCACCACATTATTATAGGCTTAATAATTATTACAGTAATATGGCATTGTTCTGTTGGGGTGTTGATTTATATGATGTAAAAGAAAATATTAATATTGAAAGTTTGAAGAAAGCTTATTCAACATTAAGTGTAAAACTTGAAAATATGAATTTGAAGCATGAATTTTCAAAAATTTTCAAGACACTCCCCTATCAAGATGTTTATTGTGGACTTGTAATTGAAAATCAAGCTGATTTCTTTATACAACAAGTAAATTTTTCTATTTGTAAATTGTATAAGCTTCAAGACGGACTTTATAATTTCGCAATAGATTTAGCAAAAATTAAGCCTCAGAATTTAGGCTCTTATCCTGATTATGTTCAACAAGCATGGATTGATTTTAGAGATGGAAAATTATCTGAACATTGGTATTTGCCGCCTGCTGATAAACAAATTTGTATAAAGTTAAATAGTCAATGGATATATCCTTATCCAATTCTAATTAATCTTATTAGAGATATTTTTGATTTAGATTTATATAAGAAGTTAAAATTACAATCAGCTAAGACGGATAATTATAAAGCTATTATGATGAAAGTTCCTGTCGATGAAAATACGGTAGATAAGCCTGTTGTTTCACCTGAAATGTTAAGTGTATTTGCTGAGATAAATAGAAATAGTATGCCTGATGATATTGGTTTGATACATACTTTAGGTTCAGAAGGTAAGGCAATTTCTTTTAAAGATAGTAATAATACTCGAAACAATGTTTCAGACGCTTTAGATGAAGTTTATAATTCATCTGGTATAAGTCAGGAATTATATAATGGTAGTTCATCGGGTACTGCTGTAAACTTATCTGTTGAGAATGATTCGGGTTTTGTATATGGTGTATACCGACAATTTGAAAGATGGATAAATCGCTTTATAAAGATAAGAAAATATAATAAGAATAATTTTAAATTTAATTTTTATTTATTAGATACTACTATATTTAATCGTGATAATGTGATAAAGAAATATAAAGAAGCGTGTACTTTAGGCATTAATGTAATTGATAAATTTTTAGCTTCTTTAGATATGACACCAGCAAGAGCATTAAATGCGTATACTTTACATACTGATATTTTTGATTTTCAAAATAGGTTTATTCCTCTATCCTCATCTTATAACAGTTCAAGTGATGAAGCTGGCAGACCGACAAACGCTTCTAAGGGTGAAACATTAGATATAGCAGGTCAGCAAACTGAAGATAATGATAGTAATATAGATAGATAGTGATTAAAGAATGGAGGTGTGTAAAATGGATAAAAATAAAAGATTTTTATTACCAGTAAATTTTAGTATTAATGGTGAATATCAAACTAAAGATACACGATTTTTGAATGTTACTATTGATGTTTTGCATTTAGGTGAGAATTTTAATGGTAGTGTTTTTACGAAAGAAGTAGTAGAACAAAATATAGAAACTATTAAAAATACACCGATTTTAGGCTATATAAAAGAAAATGAAAACGGCGAAAAGGATTTTACTGGACACGAGCATGAAATTGTAGTTGAAAATGATATAATAAAAGAAGTTTATTTAGGACAAGCGTATGGTGTCATTCCTGAATCTTGTAATGCCCGATGGGTAAAAAAGATTTCAAGTGATGGCGAAGAAAGAGAATATCTACAAGTAGATGGTCTTATTTGGACAAAATTCAATGAAGCCGTTGATGTTTTTGAAAGAGATATTAGTAAAGGACAGTCAATGGAGTTAGAAATAAATAACTTTGATGGCACTGAAGATGAAAATGGCATTTTTACATTTACTAAATTCTCATTTGCGGGTTGTTGTATATTGTCAACAACTGATGAAAGTATTCAACCAGCTATGATTGATTCTAATATTACATTGCAATTTTCTGTTGATAATGTATTTTCTGAAATCAAGAATAGATTGGAAGAATTTAATAAATTAAAATTTGATGGAGGAGGTAAAAGAAATATGGAGGATATTAAGAATACAAATAAAGAAAATTTCACACAAACTGTTCAGAGTGCGATAAATGATATTGCTAATATTGTAGAAGATTATGAAACTGAAACAAACCAATGGGGCGATAGATTTCCAAGATATTATTTTAGGGATGTTCAAGGTAATGAAGTAATTGTTGAAGATAGAAAAGACCATTGGAATTTTTATGGTTTTACTTTTAAAGTAGAAAACGATAAGCCTATTATTGATTTTAGCACTGGTGTAAGAAAAAAGATTATTTTTGAAAATTATCAAGATGGCGAAAATACTATTGACAATTCTATTACTGAAAATCGCATTTCTGAATTTGATAAGAAAATTGATATTCTTAATCAAGAAAAGAGTGAAATTGCTTCTAAGTATGAAACGCTTCAAGCTGATTATGATAAAATTAAGCCTAAGTATGATGAATATGTACTTGCAGAAGAAAAGCGTATTAATGAACAGTTAGAAGCAGAAAAAGAAAATGTTTTTAATGAATATTCTTTAGCACTTTCTGATGTTGCAGAATTTGAACAGTTAAAAGAAAAGAAGTCTGAAATGTCAGTTAAGGATATTGAAAGTGAATGTGCTATTCTTTTCGCTAAGAAAAATTTAAGAAAAAACTTTAGTAAGCGTAGTGATTCACTAACTGTTAATGTATCAGATACAAGTATTCATGATGACGATGATACTAATTATGTATCTACAAAATATGGTAATATACCACTACATAAGTAAGATATAAAATATTAATTTTAAAACTTTAACCTGCGATTAATCTCGCAGGTTTTATTTTGTTTAGGAGGAAATTTATGGCTAATTATACAGTATTTGAATCTGTAAATATGAAGTCTACTCATTATGCAGAAAGAATTTTTGATGCAGTAGCAACTGAAGATATTGAAAATGGTACATTCGGCTATCTTGATGGACTTGATGATGGCGAAGATGTTATTTATAAGTTTGTAAAGGGTTCAGCAACTGGAAAGCAGGTTGTTGTAGTTGACCAGCCAGTTTGGAAGTCAGATGAGTGCAAGATAACTAATCAGAGAAAGGATAATTTTATCATTAAGGCTGGAACTCCTTTTAGAGTGCGTGTAGTTGCTTTTAATGATGGATTTGCAATTTCTATTGATGGTATCACTTCGGCAACACAGTCAAAGGCTGATACTGGTAAGTTCCTTACTATTGATACAACTACAGGCAAGTTAGTTGCAGGCGATAGTGCAACTTCGGACGCTAAGTTTGAAGCTACTATTATGCGTAAGAGAGTTCAGGGTGCAACTCTTGTTACAGTAGCTAACACTTATGGATATTCAAGAGTTATGTATGAAGCTAAGGTTACTACTTTAGCCTAAAAGTAAGGAGGATAAATAATGGTTAAGACTAAATTCACAACAGAAAATGAAAAGATTTATGACCTTACGCTTGATTTAGCAAGAGGCGATTTTTCATTACATATAGACAAGGATAAGGTATCTAAGAAAGACCTTGAAAGTTATCTTAGAGATAAAATTAATGGCGATATTCTAAAGGGTGCTACACTTTTTCAGGCTTTTCGAAGAAACAATCTTGTGATTTATGAGATTGTAGAGGAAGTTGTAAACACAACTATTGGTGAGAATATTTTTAATTCGCCATTTGTTGAAAATTTTGTAGAAGTTAAGAATCGTGCTTTAGGAGATACAACTTCATTCTATACAGAAGGTGGACTCCTTACTGTTTCTCGTTTTGCTGGTAATCACTGGGATACTAATAGACAGGCTATTGATTTAGGTTCTGAAATCACACTTCCAAAGGAATGGATATACATTCATGTATATGATGAACTTGAGCGTTTTCTTACTGGTATTACCTCTATTGATAAGCTTCTTGATGTAGTTTACAAGTCTGTAAATAAGTATATTAAGGATAGAATTTATACACAGTTCCAGAGTGTAGCTAATGCCTTCCCATCTGATTTTGCAGCAACAGGTAATAGTGAAGAAGCTGTTGGTAAACTTTGTGACAAGGTTCAGGCTGCTGGTGGTTATGAGAATCTCACTATTGCAGGTACTAAGGGTGCTTTAAGAAAGCTTGCTAACATTGTTCCTGACAAGATGTTCGCAAATTCCCAAAAGGAAGCTAAGGCTATGACAGGTTCTATTGCTGATTGGGAAGGTAATAGACTTATGGTCATCCCTCAGACATTAAAGTCTGGTACATTTGACCTTGCACTTGATGATAATAAGTTGTTTATTCTTGGCGGTGATACTAAGCCTATTAAGCTTGAATGGTTTGGCGATACTCGTTCTGATATTGGCACTGGTACTATTGATGGCTCTAAGAGAAATAGTGATGCAACTATTGATGTTCAGGTTCAGACGCTTATGGGTATGGGCTTTGTTCTTCCAGCTTATGCAGGTCTGTTTACTTTTTCTTGATAAGTAAATAAAAATAAGAGAATAAGAAAGGTGATATTATGCCAAGAAAGGCAACAACTAATATTGTTAGTGAAGAATCAGTTTCTACATCTGCTGTAGGAGCTGATTTTTCTAACAGAAACTCTAAGGTTAATGAAAGCAGAATAAGCTCACAAGAACCTTTAACTGACATTACAGAAATAGAAGTTGTTTCATTGATTCCATCTGTAAGTTATAAAGATAGTAAGAATGGTGAGTATTATGCTTGGGATAATGTTGGTGATATAGAAATTCTTACATTTGAAACTTTAAAGAATATGTGGAGAAACTATAAATCATATTTTAGGAATCTTTGGCTCAAGCCAATGGATAATAGAGTAATCGAAAAGTTTGGATTATCAAAAATTTATGATACTTATGAGTATCTTATGGATTCAAGCTCATATACAAAGGAAAACATTGAAAATATCTGTTCACAAATTTCTAAAATGGATAATTCTTTAAAGACAACTGTCATTTATAAAATTAAAGAAATGGTCACCAAAGATAAAATTGAAAGCATATCTGTTATTAAGACTTTAGAAAATAAATTCAAGGTAGAACTTATTTAATAAACTTATTTAATAAGGGGCAGATATTGTGGCTACACCTTATGATGTTATTTGGGCTAATCTTTTACCCAAATTTAAAAGTTATGAAATTCCTTTGATGACGGCAGAAGAAGTAAAGGATTGTTTACATGATTATATTATTCCTGCCGTTTCAAGGTTTCATATATGTAGAAAAGATTTGTCGAATAGAAATGATGAGTTAGAACAGTTTGACTCAGATTTATCTGATATGGAAATCGAAATATTAAGCAACTATGTCTTGCTTGAATATTTAGATTCTACATATATAAGAGTGCCATCAGTTTTAAAAGTTAGCTTAAGTTCTAAAGATTTTAATGCTTTTAGTAATGCTAATCAATTAGAAAAAATGATGGAAATGCACTCTACATTTTTAAAAGAAAATGAAACACTTTTGTCAAGGTATTCTTGGAATCAAACAAGAGATGACTTAAAAAATGGTATTAAAACTTCATTTACTGAACATTCTTATAAATCAAAAATCTAAATAAGGGTGGTGTTTTGTTATCAATTATTTAGAAAAATTCAAGAAAAAAATGGAATTAAGTGGAAGCTCAATGATGCAGGAAAATGTAAATAATAGTAAGCGATTATTAGATTATACCTTTACAGATGATAGTTCTACTAATAATATAATTTATTTTTGGAGTTTAGGCAAAAGAACATATGATAACGAAGTACCAATAAAAATTAGATTATATGAAAGAACTTTCTCAAATGTTGATGGTAACAAAATGAGTTTTCAGACTTTGATAGATACACCTGTTATAATAGGTGATATACTTTATGACTATAAAAATTCGTTATATTTGTTATGCAACAAATCATTTAATATTGATGATATTCATTATCAAGGCGAATTATTGGAATGTAATTGGGTTTTAAAATGGCAAAACAAGGAAGGTAAAATTTTGGAATATCCTTGTGTTGATATTAATACAACACAGTATAACTCAGGTGAAACAAGCAGTAGACAATTTACATTAGGAACAACGCAACATAGAGTGTCTTTACCTTATGACGAGAATACTGTTGTATTAGATACACCACAAAGATTTTACTTAGATTATAATAAACAAAATCCAACTTCTTTTATTGTAACACAAAATGATACTACAACTAATAAGTTTGGCAAAAAGGGTATTGTTAAAGTTACTTTAGCTGAATATCAAAATGATAGTGATACGGATAGACCAGATTTAGGAATATGCGATTATTTTGAAACTGATAAAGCTGAAGAAAATAAGAAGGCAGTAATTATATATGAGGATAATATTATAAAATCAGGTGGAGATAGTAAGATATTTACTGCTAAGTTTTATGATGACAATGGAAATGAGTTAAATAATGTTATTCCTATTTGGAAAATTGTTTCAGATTTTAAAGAAGAACTTTATGTAAAGGAATATGATAATCAAATTGCTATTGGGGTAGACAATGATAATTATGTTGATGAGGATATAAAATTGATATTATCTTCTGAAAACAATAATATTCCATTAACAAGTTTGGTTATTCATATTAAATCATTATTATAATGGCAAATAGTTCAAGTATTGGTTTAATTAAGAATACCATAATAAAAGAATTGATAAAAGATGAAACAATAGTACAAGCAATAGGAAGTTCTACAGTAGATAGTAAAACACCTGAAAAACTTATTAATACTCATATATTTAATTATGACCAAGACCCTTATACAATAAAAGAAGTAAACACTTTTCTTACAGTTCAAGTACATATACCCGAATCATATAGAATGGATAATAAAATATATGTTACTCCGACATTAGAAATACGAATCATATCTCATTATAGGCATATGATTGTGGATAATATTCCTAAAGTCACCGACAATCGAAATGATTATTTGTCAAGGCTTATTGATAAAAAATTCAACGGTAGGTCTGATTTAGGCATTGGTATAATAAGGTTATCAAGTAATACGGAAGGTTCTTATCAATCGGATTATTTATATCGCATTTTAACATTTGTTACAACTGATTTAAATAATTCGCCTTGTAATAATAGTGAGGAATATATATGATTGATAATGAATTAGAAATGTATTATGGTGATGATGTTAAAATTACAGATAAAATAACTGTAACTCAACCTACTGTTATGCAGATAAAAAATTTTGGTGAGAAAGATTATTTTAATGCAGTGTATAATCTCACAAGTGTTGGTGCTGATTTAAAATGGCAATTATGGGATATGGGAATAGATTATACAAAGATAGATGATTATGATTTATTCATAAAAGTTATTTCTCAGCTTGTTTCAAGTAAGAAGAAGCTTCTTAATAATATAAAAGATACTGAGCAAGTAAAAAATGTTGATATAGAAAGTTTAAGTAAAAATCCTTTAAAGTTAATACTCAAAGATATTGATTTGGCTGATTTTAAATTATATAAAGATACTCGAAATAATCAAGTGATACTTTATAATACAGAAAATGATATAACTATCAATAGGTACATTTATGCAAAAATTACTGAAGTAGTTCGTAAAATACATGGATTAAAGAGAAATAATGAAATTCCTGCTAACGAAAAAACTAAAAAAGATTTGATAGAAGATGCTCGTGATGAAGCAATAGGCAAACAATATGAGGATTTTAAAAGTGTTTTATTACCATATATTTCTACAATTTCTATGTACTCAGGAATAAGTAGAAAAGAAGTTGGAGAAATGAAAATATATGAATTACTTTACAATATCAAAAGAATTAATAAAATTCAGGATGCTACTATGTTATTGCAAGGTGCTTATTCTGGATTTGCTAATTTAAAAGGTATTGATAAAAGTAGATTAGATTTTACTGGATATATATAAAATTTTAGAGCCTTTAAGGCTCTTTTTTAAATGAAATTTTAGGAGGAAAATTATGGCTGACACATTTAACAAGAATGAACTTATCTTAGATAAGGTTCGTTCAATTTCTTTTACAGACCCAGAAACAAAGGAAATGCTTTACAGGCTTACTTCACTTGAGGATTCTTCACTCAACTGTACTGCTGAGGGTGACGAGATTACAGATGCTATTGGTTCTGTTATTACAACACTTTATCGTGCAAAAAAGGCTAAGTTTAGTGCTACAAATTCTTTGCTTTCTCTTGACCTTGCAGCAGCACAATATGGTTCAACTAAGGAAGTTGCAAGTTTAACTAATAAGTTAAAGGGTCATACTTATGAAATTCTTGAAATTGCAGATAGCAAAGTTACATTGAAGAATCAACCAATTAAGGATAGCGTAAAATTTATTTATTCTATTTCTAATTCCGAAATTGGAAAATCTTATAAGGCTGGTTCTACAGTTTCTGAATCAGAGTTTGTTATTTCTGATTCAAGTAAGGAAATTCAAACACCAACAGGACTTACAGGTAAGATTTATGTAGAATATGCTTACGAAACTGAAAAAGCTGTTAAGGTTGCTAATAAGACTTCTGAGTTCCCTAAGACTTGTAGTGCGATAATTTATGCTTATTTCAGAGATAAGTGTAATGATAATCTTGTGTATTCTGGTGCAGTTATTTGTCCTAAGACAAAGCTTAATCCTGAATCTATCGAACTTGCACTTACATCAACAGGAAAACATCCATTTGAATTTGATATGTCAAAGGATTATTGTGATGAAACAAATGATGACCTTTTCACTATTGTAGTAAGCGAATAATTGAATTAATTGGGGTTATATTTAGTATATAGCCCCTTCCCTATTCTTATTTAAAGTAGGTGAATTTTATGGCAGAAAAGATAAACGCATATTGTAGTATATGTGGAAAAGGCTATTATGTATGTAATTCTTGTAATGAATTTATGAGATTGTCACCTTGGAAGATACATACGGATACCGCAGAACATTATAAAATTTATCAGATTATACATGGGTTATCTACCAATGTATACAGTAAAGCAGAAGCAAAAGAAAAACTTGCCAATGTTGATTTGTCTGATTTAGAAGATTTAAGAGAGAATATTAAGGCTATTATTAAGGATATTTTGAACAATGATAAGGAGAAAGATATTCAGAATACAGAAAATGCAAACAAAACAGAAAATAATGTTACAATAAAAAGAAAGCGTAATAAACAGAAGTTTGTAGAGTAGTATTAATAGTGATTGATATTTTATTGGATATATGAGCAATCACTGCTTTATATATCCTTTTTTTTACAATTTACCACTTATGAAGTATACTTCTTCGTTGTATAAGTCGGTGCTGAGGTGCTGGAATAGTTTTCGGTGAACCTATTTATAACTATGTCTTAAGGCGAAAACCGTATTATTATTAAACTACTATACAAAGAGAAAGGTAAAAATGAAAAATGTAGGAAAACGATTTGAGGAGAATTTTAAAAAATCTATTTCTGATGAATATTTGTTATACAGACTTAAAGATTCTCCGCAAGCATTTACGCAAAGTAATCTTACTTTTTTTACGCATAAAAATCCTTGTGATTATTTTTTATTTGATGGTAAAAGAGGTATTTTTTATTGTCTTGAATTAAAAACAACTAAGGATAAATATATGACTTTTGAAAAGATAGAATTAGACGATACTCAACCAAGAAAAATGATACATAAACATCAAATTTTATCTTTACAAGAATATTCTATATATAAAAATGTTTACCCTTGTTTTGTTTTTAATTTTAGAAGTGAAGATATAGGGATTGAAAGAACTTATATGCAATATATAGGTGATTTTATGAAGATGTATCATGGACTTAATAAATCAAGTTTTAATGAAATAGATTTAATATCTTATAATGCAGTAAAAATCAAAGGCAATAAAAAAAGAGTGAATTATTATTGGAATTTAACTGAATTTTTTGAAACTAATGATTTTAATAAGGAGAAATAGTATGAGCGAAAATATTTATAAGTATAATAATGAAGAAATTAAGTATAAGATAAAGTCTTATGTTAATATGTCAGATAGAATTAAAATCATCAAAAATACTGCAAGACTTTGCCTTATAGATGATGATTATTTTTCTTGCCTTAAAGATATAGCTTTTGATATTGCACTTATTAATGTTCTTACAGATATTGATTTAGGTGATATGTCGATTGATGATACAGAAAATTTTATCAAAAACACTAATGTTATTGATAGTATAAAAAGTGCTATTGGTGAAAACTTTATTGAAAAGTTGAAACAAGAAACAAGTTATAATATTGAATATAAAACTGGTATTCATGAAGATAGTGTAAGTAAAAATATTTCAAACTTCTTTAAGATTTTGAATGAGAAAATTCATTTCGACCAAGTAAAAGCTAATACAATCTTGGAAAAATTAAATACGCTCAATCTTGAAAATCTTGATATTAATGCAATTGTAGATGCTTATGTTAAATCTGAAGAATTCAAAAGCAATAAAAGTGATTTGATAAACTCTAAAAACGAAGAGATTCGTAATCTCACAGAAAAGATTAACGAATTAGTAAACAATTATCAAAATCAGCATTTAAAAGTTTTAAAGTAAAAGTTATTATATGAATTTTAAAAATCTAAAAGATTTAGAAAAACATTTAAATAATCAGATGAAAGATACTTTGTTACAAGTCAAGGAAGATGTCTATTCGATTATCGCAGAAAAACTTTTACAATATTATGAAGAATATACACCTGTGAAATATAAAAGAACTTATCAACTTTTAAAGTCCTTAGTAAAGACAGAAGTAGTATCAACAAGGTATGGATTTAAAGCAAATGTTTATTTTGATTTAAGTAAAATACATTATAAAAATGAAAAACATTCTACTGTTGAAATTGTTAAAGATACATTAAATGGACAGCATGGACACTTTGGATGTAATTATATGCCAAAAGAAAAATGGACTTCTATCTGGGGTGAAAGTATGCTCATTTTAGATTTAGATGATTATGGTGTAATAGATTTAATTGTGCAAGCTTTAAAAAATAGAGGTATAGAAGTTAGACAAAATATAAAATAAGGATTTTATTTTAATAAAGAAATATTTCATTTATTGCAACTAACACTCAACATTTAAGATATGTGCTGAATATGTATGTCAGCGGGTTGACAGACAACAGAAAAATCAGTTGATTTTTATTTTAGATAAAATAACATTTATTAAAAACAATAGCGGTTGAC
>NZ_JAHZIA010000042.1 GCF_019420015.1 Anaerofustis sp. | reverse complement strand
AGATGAAGCACTATGGTAAACTCCAAACTTCCTTCTGTAATTCCCATAAAGTTTTGGAGTATTACAAGATGTCCGGAACTACTTACGGGCAAAAATTCTGTAAGACCTTGAATAATCCCAAGAATTATAGCTTGAATTGTGGTCATAATATCCTCCGTAAATTAATTCAATAATATTTATATGATTTAAAAGCGAAGTTAAAACCTCGCTTTTAATAATTTATTCATTAACTTCCGACTTTTCTTTATCGTCTTTTTTGTCTTCTTTTTTTGGTTTTGGAAGCAAAGCCTTTCTTGAAAGGTTTATTCTTCCTTGCTTATCTATTTCGATGACTTTAACGTGAACTTCATCACCTACGTTTAATACATCGGTTACTTTATTTACTCTCTCATGAGCTATTTTTGAAATGTGAATAAGTCCTTCTTTTCCTCCAGGAATTTCAACAAATGCACCGAAATCCATTATTCTAACAACTTTACCCACATAAGTGTCACCTTCTTCAACTTCTCTTGTTATATCTTCAATCATTTGAACAGCTTTTCTTGCATCATCCAAATCAACGGCACTCACATAAGTTTGTCCATCTTCAAGAATATCAATTTTAACACCTGTTGCATCTATGATTTTATTAATCATTTTTCCGCTTGGACCTATTACATCTTTTATCTTATCCTCTTCGATCTTTAATGTAATAATTTTTGGAGCATATTTACTTACATCAGCTCTAGGAGTTTCAATTGCAGTGCTCATCTTATCAAGAATATGGAATCTGCCTTTTTTAGCTCTGGACAATGCTTCCGTTAAGATTGCTTTGTCTATTCCTTTTATTTTAATATCCATTTGTATAGCGGTTATACCGTCTCTTGTACCGGCAACTTTAAAGTCCATATCACCGTAAAAATCTTCAACACCTTGAATATCAGAAAGAACAGAAACCTTATTTTCTTCTTTTATAAGACCCATGGCGATTCCTGCAACAGGTGCTTTAATAGGAACCCCTGCATCCATAAGAGATAATGTAGAACCGCATACACTTGCCTGCGAAGTTGAACCGTTTGAAGCTAGAACTTCAGACACTACTCTTATTGTATAAGGGAATACATCCTGTGAAGGAATCATAGGCATAAGCGCTCTTTCAGCCAAAGCACCGTGTCCTATTTCTCTTCTTCCCGGACCTCTCATCGGTCCTGTTTCCCCTACCGAATACGCAGGGAAATTATAATGATGAATATATTTCTTCGAAGTCTCTTCACCTATTCCGTCAATAATCTGCTCATCTCTTATCGCACCAAGAGTAACCATAGACATAACCTGAGTTTGACCTCTGGTAAAAAGTCCTGAACCATGAGCTCTTCTTACCTTGCCGACTTCACAGGTAATAGGTCTTATTTCATCAACCTTTCTCCCATCAGGTCTGATACCTTCGTTGGTTATCATATCTCTTACAATCTGTTTTAATATTTTTGTAAAGATTTCATTAAAATCAAGTTCATTGTCGGGATAATCTCCCAGATACTTTTCTTTTATTTCAGCCTTTACTTCTTCTACTCTGTCTTCTCTGGCTTGTTTTTCATGAATATTGTAAGCTTCTCTGAAACCTTTTTTTGCTTCTTCATAAATTTTTTCTTTTATTTCTTCGCTTGGTCTGTAGTAAGGAAGCTTTGCTTTTTCAACCCCAACTTCATTAATAATCTCTTCTTGGAATTTTATAATTTCTTTAATATGTTCATGAGCACCCATAATGGCGTCAATCATAACTTCTTCGCTAACTTCATTCGCACCGGCTTCAACCATCAAAACAGCTTCGCTTGTACCGGCAACGGTTAAGCTTAAATCGCTCTTTTCTCTCTCTTCACTTGTTGGATTATATACAAGCTTTCCATCGATAAGACCTACTTGAACAGCGCCCACAGGTCCGTCAAAAGGTATATCCGAAATTCCAAGAGCAAGAGATGCACCCAAAATACTTGTGATTTCAGGAGAGTTATCCTGTTCCACACCCATTACCGTAGCCACAACTTGAACTTCGTTTCTAAAGCCTTTGTCAAATAAAGGTCTTAAAGGTCTATCTATAAGTCTGCAGGTAAGAGTAGCCTTTTCACTCGCTTTACCTTCCCTCTTTAAAAATCCTCCAGGGATTTTGCCTACCGCATACATTTTTTCTTCATAAAATACACTTAACGGGAAAAAGTCAATTCCCTCTTTTGCTTCCTTAGCCATACATGCGTTAACCAAAATTTGTGTATCTCCGTAAGAAATAAACACACTGCCATTGGCCATTTGTGCCAATTCGCCGACTTCAACGCTCAATTCTCTGCCTAAGAAATCCGTCTTAAACACTTTCTTCATCTAAAATTTTTCCTCCATATTATAAAAAGGCGAAAAACTCCGCCTTTTAAATGCTAAATTATTTTCTTAAGTTAAGTTCTTTAACAATTTCTCTGTATTTTTCAATATCTTTTTTAGCAACATAATCCAAAAGTCTTCTTCTTTTACCAACCATCATTAAAAGACCTCTTCTTGAGTGATGATCTTTAGGATTTTTCTTAAAATGTTCGTTTAAAGTATTGATTCTGCTTGTTAAAATAGCAATTTGGATTTCAGGAGAACCTGTATCCTTATCATGTTTTTGATATTTGCTTATAACTTCTTGTTTTTTTTCTTTTGTAATTGACATTATTAGTCTCCTCCGTTTATTTTATTCGCCTATAACCTAGCATAAGGTTGGAGTATCCATAAACTAAGTCGTAGGTATATAGCTTAAAAATTATAGCATAAATAATAAACCTTGTAAAGTATATTTCACCTAGAATATGCCCATTTAATCATATTTTAAATAAATAAAGACAGATGTAGTTCTGTCTTTATCCGTTTTCTTTTATTTTATAAATTTCATCTTTCTGATTGTAATAAATATACCTAATAACGAAACGCAGATTATTATTCCGTAGAAATGAATATTATTATCATCTCCTGTTTTTACACTACCTAAATCACCATTTTCACTATCAGACTTTATTTTACTGCTTTCACTATTACCTATTAAATTTTTATCGGCAATCCCATCTCCATTTGTATCGATATTTACATCGGGTACTCCATCCCCGTCTGTATCTATGTTTATATCCGGTTTACCATCTCCGTTTGTATCTACATTAATATTAGGGTTTCCGGTGTCATATCCGGGGCGATTACCGTCAGGTTTTACATTGATATCCGGTTTCCAATTATCGTCCACTCCGTCTTTGTCGAAATCA
Organism: Anaerofustis sp.; assembly: GCF_019420015.1. GTDB lineage: Bacteria > Bacillota > Clostridia > Eubacteriales > Anaerofustaceae > Anaerofustis. The sequence goes on along the minus strand of NZ_JAHZIA010000042.1, from coordinate 12,554 downwards.
TATCCCGGTCTGTATCCGTGTTCAATATCTGCTTTACCGTCTCCGTCTGTATCCAAGTTTGTATCAGGTTTCCATATATTATCACCATTTCCACCTTGTCCACTTGGCTTCCATACTCCGGTATTGTCAGTATCTACGTTTATATCCGGTTTACCGTCTCCGTTTGTGTCTACGTTTATATCAGGTAACCCGTCTCCGTCTGTATCTATATTTATATCCGGTTTACCGTCTCCATCTACATCTACATTTGTACCTGATATTTTCTTATATATATATTTTACTACTTTTACATCTTCTTCAAACTCGCCTTTTTCTTCACCCTCAACTCTTATAAGAATATATCCTGAAATATTTTCTTTATGAGTTTCGTAGTCATCTCCCAAGTCGCCGTTTAAAATTATATCATTTTTAAGAGTATTTCCATTTTCATCCACATATCTGGCTACGACACTGCTTCCATCCTCTGCGTCTAAAGGTTCATATATATATACAACTTCCTGTACATTTTCCTCAAAAACCCCTTCTTCTTTACCTTCTGTCTTTACCAACTTGTATCCGGGAATGTCAACTTTTGTCGTTTTAAAAGCATCCCCTATATTTCCGTTAAGTATAGTATCTTCTTTAATCGTAAGTCCGTTAGTATCTTTGTAACTTACAACTACACTTCCTGCAGTCTTATCATCAGGCAACGGACTTATTTTCTTATATACATACGTTACCGTTATATCACCTTTAATATATTTACCTTCTTTGTTTCCATCAACTCTGAGAAGCTCATATCCCGGAATAATAAGTTCCGATGTGGCATAATCATCTCCTACATGACCTGTATAAACTATATCATTATGTATAGGGTTGTTACTTTCATCTACATATTTTGCCGTTACCGTTCCGTTCTCCACTACTTCCTCTTTAACGGGTCTATATATATATTCTACAACTTGTGGTGTATTATCAAATACCCCTTCTTCTTTTCCTTCTACTTTTACAAGCTCATATCCTTTTATTTCTAGCGATGATGTCTTATATTTATCTCCCTTTTCTCCCTTATATACTATGTCTTCACTTATCTTTTTACCATTCTCATCAACATACATAGCAACAACAGAGTTACTTTCATTAATTACATGCAAAATGCCTTTCGTTGTAGCAGTAATACCTTGACTACTTTCTATGTTAAGCGTAGTTTCGTATTTACCTGCTTTTTTACCATAATCTTTATATGGAGTGCTTCCTCTGTATATTTCGTTGCCATCAAGAGTTACAATCCACTCTCTTTTAATAATAGTAGCAGGTGATTCGACTTTTGATGTGTCTTCAACTTGAACATCATCACCAACCTTTGCAACATTAACAATTTGACCATCTAATTTATAATTAAACCCAGCACTTATTGCAGCATTATCAGCAGCAGCTTCCATTGTTAATCCAGAAAAATGAGCATTTGAGTTACTTGCTGTGCAAGGGCCAAAACTACCACCTTGAACCGTAGCAGCTACTTCTTTTAAAAGCTTATTGTTTATATATACTTTTACTTTACTTTTTTCAACTTCAATGATAACCTTATGCTTTACACCTTTCAAACCATCTGCCGGTAACGAACCGTAAGCCAAAACATTACCGGTTGCAAATCCTATACTACCATTACCACCATTATGATGATATTGCCCGTCCCCTGCACTGATAGTACCATGATATACCGGTCCCCTATGAGATCCAGAATCTTTGGCAGGAATCCATTCACTCACATATGAAATGCTCCACATATTATCTCCACATTCTTCATACTCATAAAAAGAATATGTATCCTGACCGTTTTTACTTCCCTTTTTTAGCCCCCATACAAATCCTAAAGGATCACTATCTTTATTTAAAATATCACATGTAAATTTACCGGTTGTAAAATTTCTTATGTAAGGATCGTAATATCCCGTAAACCCAACGTTTGCAGTAGTTCTAAGTTCATCACTTTCCTTAACATAACTCCAACCTGCTGCATAACCGGATCCTAAATGTTCCCCGGGGAAATTAACCCATGTTTTAAATATTTCTTCAGCATCAAGAGAAGCTGCCTTTACAACATTGGGTACAATTAACATGCTTACACAAATAAATGATATCAGCATAAACGATAATAATTTCTTCATTATATTCTCCTCATTCTTACGTATAAAATATTTCACATAAGAAAATCTTATGTGGCTATAATTTATGAAATGTATTTTTTCATTTCAATTTTTTATTCTGATTTAATATTTTTCAATCAAAAAATATACTTTTTGTAACAAGTTTGATATAATATATCAAATTCAAGTCAATGTTCTGTTTTAGTTTTTTTCTTATAAAAATATTACATATATAATAATAAAAAGGATTGTTTTATATTGTTACAAAAAGTATACATTTTTTTACTAAAAATTCTATTTCCCAATTTTCTGATAATTTTATTATAAATAAATACCATCCGGTAGATTAGCCCAATATAAAGTCAAATAATAAGTATTTTTTATATCCGTTTTCATATCCTAAATATACAAAACACCTAAAATATTACCGTATTTAATACTATTACGACATAATAGCACTATACTTTTTTCCCTCATTATGATACAATAATTTACTATGATAAATGATAAATAATAAAGAAGAGGTACAGCATATGTTTTATATTGATATGATTATATCCAAATTAATAATATTTCTTATAAATATTATAGATAAAACCAGAGGAACCGATCTTCCGGGGAAAATAGCATTAAAACTTAACAAAAACTTCCCTCTCGGATTTAAAAATATTGATTACAATAAAGTCATTTTCGTAACTGGAACAAACGGAAAATCGACCACAACCAATTTGATACACCATGTTCTGAAATCAAACAAATACAGTGTTGCTTCAAACTTGGAAGGAGCAAACTTAATAGCCGGAATAACAACAACACTGATAAAAAATTCTACCATTACAGGAAAAGTAAAACCGGAATACTTTGTATTTGAGATAGACGAAAGATCTCTTAAAAATATACACAAAGTAATACCGGCAAAGCATTTGGTCATAACAAATCTTCAAAAAGACCAAGTACACAGAAACGCAGATCCTGATTTTATCTACAGAAAAATCAAAGATGTCGTAACAAAAGATATGCATCTATACTTAAATAACGAAGAACCAAGAAGTAAATCCTTCGAAGATTTTGCGGATAATATAACTTATTACAGTGTGGATAAAAACCAAAGGTCTGTTACAGACGAAAGCAGACTTGCTGTTACAATGCCTTGTCCGAAATGTAATCATAAAATAAACTTCAACTATTACAATGTAGACAATGTAGGAAATTTCAACTGTACAAACTGCGGTTTCAAGAGTGAAGAAAATCCTGTATACCAACTCAAAAACGTGGACTTTGAAAACGCAACTTTCACATATGACAACACAACATTCAAAATGCCTTACAATGTTCCGTTTATGATGTACAACTATGCATTGGTTATCGCCCTTGGAAGTACCTTGGGACTTACCAAGGAAGAAATGCAACATTCTTTCAACACATTCATAAACATAGGCGGAAGAATAGAAACAATTAAATATAAAGACAAAGAACTTAAATATATAAGAATAAAACAAGAAAACCCCGAAACTTTGCAATCAGCAATAGACATAGTGGCAAACGACAAAAACAAAAAGACATTTATTTTGGGACTTTGCATAATCAAAGACGAGCCACCTCACTATACAAATACATTCTATTCTTACGATTGTAATTTTACACCTTTAGTAAATTCAAACATAAAGAAATATATAGCCTTCTCGGAATATGTATGCTACGATACTGCGAACAGATTTATTTACGAAGGAGTAAACAAAGATAAGATTTCAATATTGAATACAGACAATATTGAACAAATATTAGAAGAAGTGGACAAAGCGGAATGTAAAAACGTATACTTGATAACATGGCTTGAAACATTTATAGGCATTAAAAATTATGTAAAGAAAAACAATTTATAGGAGAGAAAAATGGAAAATAAAATTTATTTAGCTTACCTATATCCCGATATATTAAATCTTCACGGAGACAGAGGAAATGTACTTGCATTTGAAAAAATCGCAAAAGAAATGGGTATAGAACTGGTAACGGAAAGAATCGACAGCCCAAATGAAAAAATAAACTTTGACAAATTCGATATAATACTCTTATCTCCGGGAGAACTTAAAGTAATGGATACAATAGTAAACACATTCACCGAACAAAGAGAAGAGTTAAAAAAATATATAGATAACGGCAAATATCTTTTTGCAATAGGAACAACAGGAGCTGTTTTTGCAAAAGACATCGAATTTGAAAACGGAGAAATAAAGCACGGACTCAATATATTTGACATGACTGCAAAAGAAAGAACATGGATATACGGAGACGATTTGACTTTCAACACCAAAATAAACAACAAAGAAATGGAAATCATTTCATGTCAAATAAATTCAATAAACACTGTATTTAATGATAATGACACAAAACCTTTCGGAGAAATAAATTACGGCTTTGGAAATGACGAACATCACAAAGAAGGTGCAAGAAAAAACAATCTTATATATACAAATGCTTTGGGCCCGGTATTTATCAAAAACCCATGGATGACAAAAGAAGTTTTAAAAGATATTGCAGACAAAAAAGGAATTGACATAAAAAACGAAAATATCGATTTTTCTATAGAAGAAGCATCAAAAGAAACTATAAAAGACTTTATAAGTAAAAAAGAACCTGTAAAATAAAAAGAGCTTTAAAAAAGCTCTTTTTTTATAATAACAGATGTATTTATTTTTCTCTTATTATTTCAATATCATACCCGTCAGGATCCGTAACAAAGAAATAATTTGGTTTATTTCCCTTTAACCCATAAAAATCTGTTACTTCATAACCTTTTTTAGCAAGCTCTTTATGAGCTTCTTCCAGGTTTTCAACATAAAAAGCAAGATGTGCAAAGCCGTTGCCTATCTCATAGGGCTTCTTAGGATCGTAGTTATAGGTAAGCTCAACCTCACAGGTTTTATTTGCATCTTCCAAAAATACCAAACAAAAATCCCCCGGATAATCTTTACGTCTGGTCTCTTTCATCCCGAGAGTATCAACATAAAATTCCAAACTCTTTTCCAAATCAAATACTCTTATGCTTGTATGACCGAATCTAAAATTCATAATTTCGTCCTCCTAACTTATTTTAATATTATATCACAATAAAAAAGTTTATACACATATTACAACAATAATATAGACAAAAAATTTATATAAGACCGTTAAAAATCATTAATGCTCCTGTTATAATAAATAAAAAGAGCTAAAAGAGAGAAAAAATATGAATAAAACAAATGACATATTGGAAAAGAAATTAAAAGAGTTATCAAAATCAAAATTCAGAAGCAGCTTTTCTCTGAAACAAAAGGACATCGAATACATAAATAAGAAAGGAATCAAAACAATAGAAAAGCACGCCCATGACTTTATAGAAAAAAGACTTGCCCCAAAGATTATATCAAATGACGGAAAACAAACCCCGACAAAAAATCATCCCGTATTTATTGCACAACATGCTACGGCAACCTGCTGCAGAAAATGTTTATGCAAATGGCATCACATAGAAAAAGACAGAATGCTAAGTAAAAAGGAACAGGACTACATTGTAAATATAATAATGAAGTGGATAAACATTGAATATAATAAAAACCTCAAACGATAAACGTCTGAGGTTTTTTATTTTTATTCTTCAATATCCAATACAACTCTTTTGTCGGCTTTGATTGCAGCAGCTTTTAAGACATTTCTGATAGCCTTGGCAATTCTGCCTTGTTTACCTATCACTTTACCCATATCTTCTTTGGCTACTTTTAATTTTAACACCGTAAGGTGTTCCTTTTCGATTTGCTTTACACAAACTTCTTGAGGGTTATCCACCAAAGCCTTTGCGATTGTTTCTATTAGTTCAACCATATCGGTCTCCTATTATTTTACAATACCGTTTTGTTTGAATAATCTTGCAACCGTATCGGTTGGTTTAGCTCCTTTATTTAACCATTCTTGAGCTTTTTCTGCATTTATTTCAACGCTTTTTTCTCCAACTGGTTTGTAGTGACCTATTAAATCTATGCTCTTACCGTCTCTTGCTGTTCTTTCGTCTGCTACTACGATTCTGTAATAAGGTTGTTTTTTAGAACCCATTCTTTTTAATCTGATTTTTACTGCCATGTTTTTTCTCCTTATATCTATAATTATAATTTTTATATTTTAAAGAAATTAAATTTCTTTTTAACTGAATTTACATAAACGGAAACTTCATCCCCGGGAATCTCATTTTTCCCGAATTCAATTGTTTCATCATTTTTTTACTTTGTTCAAAACCTGTCAATAATTTATTGACATCACTTACTCTTGTTCCGCTGCCCGCAGCAATTCTCTTTCTTCTGCTGGCATTTATTATATTCGGATTCTGCCTTTCTTTTATGGTCATAGACTGAATAATGGCCTTTTGCCTTATTAAATCCTTCTCATTTATAGCCATATTTTTAAGCTTTCCGGCTCCCGGGAGCATTGATAGAATCCCTTCTATTCCTCCCATTTTATTCATGCTTTCCATCTGATCAAGGAAATCTTCCAAGGTGAAAGAATTTTTTCTCATCTTTTCTTCCATCTTTTTGGCTTCTTCCTCGTTATATATGGTTTCGGCTTTTTCTATAAGAGATAAAACATCTCCCATTCCGAGTATTCTGGATGCAACTCTGTCCGGATGGAAAGGTTCAAAGTCTTCCATTTTCTCTCCGAAAGCAGAAAACTTAATAGGCTTCTTTGTTATATAAGTAACGCTTAAAGCAGCCCCGCCTCTTGCATCCGAATCCAATTTAGAAAGAATAAAACCTGTAATCTCTAAACTTTCATCAAAAGCTTTTGCGGCATCCACAGCCTGTTGCCCCATTAAAGAGTCTATTACAAATAAAGTTTCATCGGGTTTAACGGCTTTCTTTACTTTAACCGCTTCTTCCATCATCTCACTGTCTACATGCTGTCTTCCCGCAGTATCGACAATAACAATGTCAGCACCTTTTTTCTTTCCGTATTCGACACCTTTTTTGGCAATCTTGCCGGCATCCTTATTTTCAAGAGAAAATACTTCTATATCAAGATTTTCACCAAGAACTTTAAGCTGATCCACAGCCGCCGCTCTGTGAATATCGCAGGCAACAAAAACTACTTTTTTATTTTTTTTGTTTTTAAAATAGTTTCCCATTTTTCCGATACTGGTAGTCTTACCGCTCCCTTGAACACCCACTACCATAATAACGGTAGGAGGATTATCGGCAATATTAATCTCTCGGCTCTCTCCTCCGAGAAGTTCTACCAATTCGTTGTTTACTATTTTAACAACCTGTTGTCCCGGGGTTAAAGATTTTAAAACCTCTTCGCCCATACATTTTTCTTTTAAATTATTTGCGAATGTTTTTACTACTTTATAGTTTACATCCGCTTCCAAAAGCGACATCCTTATTTCTCTGAGCGCCGCATCTATATCCTTTTCCGTAAGCTTGCCTTTTCCTCTTAATCTCTTAAAAGTCTCTTGCAACTTATCTCCCAAAGCTTCAAACAATCAAAGCACCTCCCTTACAGGTTTTCTTTTACCTTTTCTATCAAAGATAATGCCTCTTTATTATCAATCAAAGCTTCCGCTTTTTCAAGCATTTTAATGTTTTGTTCATATTTCTTAAGCAATTCCAGTTTTTCATCATATTCCAAAACAATTTTTTCGGCTCTTTTTAAAGTATCATGTACCCCTTGTCTGGAAATATTCAAAATACCAGCAATCTCACTCAATGAAATATCGTCATTATAATAATATTCAAGTACTTTAACCTGTTTCTCAGTAAGAAGAGATGCATATATATCTATTAAATACGACATCATAAAATACTTTTCCATACTACTCTCCTTATACTGACTAAAGAATTATATCAAAGTAAAAAGATATTGTCAAGGCTTTTTACTTGACAATATCTTTTATTACCTATCAATATAATATTTAGCTTTTGTTACATATTTTAAATAATAATCTTCTTTTATACAAAGTTCTTTACTATCCTTATAATTTTCAAACACATCTTTTTGTAAACTTAGAATCTTTTTAAAATAATTTTTTGATATATCTAGAAATTTCTCTTCATATTTTTCACATTCTTTACCTAGATTATATAAAAAATTTATCATTGATAGACTTTCTTCTGAAATTTCATTTCTCCAAAAATATTCTAAGCCTTTACTTTCTTCACAATCAATGTCTACAAAGTCTACATATGAAGATTCATCTTCATTTTTATTAAATACTTTTTTACTATTTTCTTTTATGTTGTTTTCTTCTAAAAAGCTAATAAATTTTTCTATATCAGTTTTAACATTTTTATATCCTCTATCAAATTGTTTTATAAAGTCTCCATCAATATCATTAAAATCATATTCTTCTATTACATATATAATTTTATCAAATTCTTTATATAATTTTCCTATATTATCATATAAAAATTTTATATCTATCCATATACTTTCATTATCATTACAATATGTTCTAATTACTTCTTTATTTATCGGGTATCTATTTTTAAAAGAACCGGTATCAAAAGAATTTAACTCTTTAATACATTCATCAATAAAACAAAAATCAATTTCGTTATTTTTAAATTTTACTATTATATTATTGGAAAAATTTTCTTCTATTATTTCTTTTACTCTATTCCAACTAAGCTTTAAATCATGACCAACATTTTCGATAAACTCTTTAATTTCATATTTTCCTTTTTCTATATTATCTTCTTGCAAATCATTATTATCACTACTACATATACTAAGATGTAATTTTTCAATAATATATATTCTTTTAATATATAACTCTACAATGTGTCTATACATAAAACAAATAGGAAAAACAACCGTATCTTTTTTATAAATATTATAATTGTTATTTTTATAAATTTGTTTGTACAAAATATCAACAGCTTCTTTATACCCATCAATATAACTTTTAAAAGTGCATCCTTCTTTATTTATATAAGCAATATTTTCTCCAACCTTATTTCGATTATTTTTTATTATTTTTATTAAGTAATCTTTCTCCATTAAGCATACCTCTTTTATTTTTTATATTTATAATTACATTTTAACACAAAAACCCCCAACACCAGTTGGGGGTAAATAATTATAATTTTATGAGGTAAACATATATAATTCTTTATGCTTATTTTTTTAGCGATTCAGACTATTTCTTCATATCGAATAAGTCTTCTTTTTCACCGCATCCCCAATCATCAAGAGCGATTTGAAGATCAGGTTTGTCTTTTGCATATTCTTTTAAAGGAATACCTGCCATTGCTCCGTCAATAGCTTGTCTTAGAGATCTTGCCCCTGCTACAGCACCGTTTCTATGTCCGTGAACGGCTCCGCCTGCAGCAATCATAACATCAGTACCAACTTCATAGATAGTATCAGGAACAACACCTTGATACATTCCGCCGCTTGGTGCTGGAAGACAATCTTTAATATCATGGAATTTCATCTTAAGATCTCTGCAAGTTCTTAAGTAAGAGTCTCTAAGTACAGGAATCTTTCCATAGTAGTTAGTTGTAATTGCCATATCAGCTCCGGCAAGTCTTACAAGTTTACCCCAAAGAAGTGCTACTGCAACACCAGTGTCAGGAGAGTATGACTGTGCAGCAGCATAATCTGGGTGAGACATAATAGGCACTTGAATATTAGGATCTTCTGCCAATTGTCTAAGTGCAGAGAAACCGGCAGTATATGTGTTAATCATTAAAGCATTTGCTCCGGCATCTATAGCTCTGTAAGCCAAATCTTTAATTTTGAAACTATCTTCTGTTAAGTTTGTTGTATAAAGTTTCTTTTCACCTGTTTCTTCATAAGCTCTAAGACCTGCTTCTGTTATGGCTTTAACTCTTTTTTCGATAGGACACCATGCAGGATCGGCAACAAGAAGTTCATCATCTTTAATTACGTCGATACCGCCAAGATATGCATCATATGCCATTATACCACCTTGTTCAGGAGTCCATCCTGTATCAGGTTTAATCATTGCACATGTAAGAGGTCTTTCAGGAATATCAAGAAGATCTCTTACTCCTTGGATACCAAATTTAGGACCTTGGAAATGGTCTGTATATTCTTTAGGGAATTCCAAATCTACAAGTTTTAATCTTGCAGCAGAAATATTACCGATTGCAGTCGTGAAAATCATTGGGAAGTTAGTTCCTATATTTTCCCATGGAAAAGCAAGTCTAACTATCATATCTCTGTATTGAATTCCGTCAGGAAGTTCTCTATCATAAGCAGGTGTTTCATATATACCTATAACTTTAGCAGCATGTCTTTCAACAATATCATCAGTTTCGAAAGGAACGTCAATCCATGTACCTGTTGCCTGTTCCGCAGCTATTGCTTCCGCGAATTTAGCAAGGTCCAAACTCATAACGTCGTTTCCTTTACCTCTCATATAATACGTAGCTACTATATGTTTGCTCATATCCAAACTTTCGCTACATTGGAACATCATTGGGTTATACTTTTGTTTCATTTTAAAAATCCTCCTAAAACTTAATAATGTTTAACCGTCTACCCTTTAAATAAAGACCGATGTCCTTCAAACATCATCCTGTCTTTATGGTTTTATATTAACATGGTAATTATGTTTTGTCAACTGTTTAATTCATTTTTTATATTAAATATTTATAAAATCCACGAATAAATTTTAAATAAACAGAATAATATCGGTTTTTATACAAGATTGCAAAAAAGTATATAAAATTATTAAAATTAGTGTTATTATAGCTTCCTAGGAAAATGTAAGCATATTTAAAATAATAAGATAGTTTTAATATTTGAAACACTGTAACATATATTATAAATATGAAAACCCGAAGAGAGGAAAACATAAGTTGAAAAAACAAAATAAACATAATGATGAATACACCTCAAAGAGTTCCAAATGTAAATATTTCTTAAAAAAGAACCGCTATTATATAATCATAGCGGCATTAATAATGGGAATCACAACAGTGATTTTTATGAATATAAATTATTTTTCTGCCCTTATCAATACAGAAAATGAAATACAAACAAAGCAAAAAACAAAAAATACACAAATCGATTATAAAAAAATCAAGCCAAACGAGGCCGGCGATATATTGATCATAATGTATCACAGTATAGACGATAAAGCAAAACACTATCCTTGGCACAGAAACAAAAAAGAATTTAGAGAAGATCTGGAATATATGTATAAAAACAATTACGTTCTTATTTCAATGAAAGAATATCTAAGCAACGACATTGATATCCCGACAGGGAAAACTCCTGTGCTTCTTACTTTTGATGACGGACTTAGAAGTTGCTATTCTCTTATAAAAAACAAAGAAGGAAAACTCGTGGTGAACAACGATACTCTTATAGGAATATTGGAAGAATTTAAAGCAGAACATCCCGACTTCGGCACGGGAGGAGTCCTTTACGTAACAAATAACCCTTTTGATTATGATGCTTATTATGATAACAAATCAATGGGGAATTATGAGGATAAGTTCAGAGTATTAAAAAATCTGGGATACGAAATAGGAAACCACACATATAACCATTATGATATGAACAACTTAAGTAAAAGTGAAATAACATCCGAAATCGGAAAGGTAAACAATATAATATACAAACATACCGATAAAGATAAAACGGTATTTCTCGCCTACCCTTACGGAAGCAAACCGCAAAAAGGAAATATGCAATCAGTAAAAGCAGGAGAATACAAAGGAATATCCTATAACATACAAAGTGCCGTTTTAGCAGCGCCGGAACCACCATATTTTACAAACCCGATAAAAAAAGATTTCGACCCGTATTTCATAAGCAGAACTATAGCAAGCAACGGACAGCATATGGATATGTACTGGTTTTTCGATTATTATAAAAAACATCCAAGAGAAAAATATATATCCGACGGAGACAAAAGAGTTTTAACCATACCAAAAAACTATAAAAACAAAATAAATCAAACCAAAACAAAAAGTTTCAAGACGGTATATTACGACCCCAAAACATTTAAACCCGTAGAATAAATATATATTTAAAATTTTATAAAAAAATACCAAATATTACTTGACATAAACTCAGTGTTATTATATAATAAATCAGCACTGAGAGTGGTCGCATAGCTCAGCTGGGAGAGCACCTGCCTTACAAGCAGGGGGTCATAGGTTCGAGCCCTATTGCGACCACCATTTAAAAATTTAATACTTCATTGCGGCTCGGTAGTTCAGCTGGTTAGAATGCTAGCCTGTCACGCTAGAGGTCGAGGGTTCGAGTCCCTTCCGAGTCGCCATTTTATGCCCAGGTAGCTCAGTCGGTAGAGCAGAGGACTGAAAATCCTCGTGTCGGTGGTTCGATCCCGCCCTTGGGCACCATTTTAAGCGAAAGTGGCTCAGTGGTAGAGCATCGCCTTGCCAAGGCGAGGGTCGCGAGTTC
>NZ_JAHZIA010000041.1:38486-46835 GCF_019420015.1 Anaerofustis sp. | reverse complement strand
ACTTGACTTTTAATCAAGGTGTCCGGAGTTCGAATCTCCGATGGGTCACCATTTTTATCTAAAACATAAAATAAAAAAACACCTTTCCATCAACCGTAAATATTTAAAATTTACACTACAGTTATCCAGAATTATATAAACTTCGGATTTATTTATGTAAATAAAAAATATATAATATACTTTTCAATTATTATGGTTTTATTCATCCTTATTGCAACTTTCGCAATTTAACTTTTCTTAAATTATATTACAAACATATAAACGTGCTTATTAAATATGCAAAAACAAAATAGGTATCAATCTGATTTTCATTCAGCGGATACCTATAATCATTTTTTATTTGCAATTATATTGCGTTATTAAACAAAACATAATTTATCATAATCATTCTCTGCTAAATATTTTCTTAGTTTCTTATAGATTCACATTTCAAAATATTTGCCGGTAAATATATTATAATTATTTATACCATATACAAAACTAAATCATATTTATATCTTTTAAATTTTATTGTTACAAAACTAATCATCTTCATCCTCGGTGTTATCTATTTCAAGATCATTTTTCTCCTCATCTTCTAAGTCATCATTTTCTTTATCTTCTTCATCACTTTTATCTTCATTTTTATCTTCTAAATTTTCTTCTTTTGCTTTTCTTTTTTCTTCCAAGGCTTCAGATTTTTCATCATCTTTATCTTCTTTAGCTTCTTCTACATTGTACACCTTATTACCATATTTTCTGATAAACTTCTTTAAATCCTTAGATGAAATCCCCTCATAAAGCTCATCTAAAGTATCATCATCTATTGCCTTTTCAATTATATATAAACCAAGAGACTTTTTAACTCTGTCGGCCTCATTAACATCATTCTGATCACCTTTTATATAAACAGCATTATAGTCACTTATCATTTCATATATATCTTCTTCTAATTCTTCATACTTATCTTCATTTCTCGTGAGTGCACTAGCTATTAAAATAGATTTATCCTCTAACTCAAAATCATTTAACATGCTTGCTATATCAGAAATATCTTTACCTTTTAAACCATCCAACTCTTTATCTGTAAGCGTCTTATCATATGATCTAGCTTCCATTATCTTATTATTTTTATTTAACTTTACTTCCACACTTTTTTTCCCATCAAATGACACTGTAGCATATGCCTTTTCTGCAAATTGAGGAGTTGTAAGTACCATTACAAATATCGCAATAGCAGCTGCAACAGATATAAGCTTATGCACAAGAGACTTCTTTATTTTATGTTTATTACCATCTAACAATATAAATTTATTTGTATCTTCTTTTATATAGAAATCTTCTTTAACAACATATATCGAATCACCTTCTTTTACTTGATTCTTTTTTTTAATTCTTACTATAGTACCATCTTCTTTCATGGCCAAACAATACTTATCTTTTATTTCTAAGACTAAAACTTTCCAAAACATTTTAACCCTCTACCTTTACAATCCATTCATATAAAGCTGGATAGCGTTTCACAAATATAATCATTGCTGCTAATATAAAATTTTTACTAATTTTCACAATTTTCTCTGTAACATTTGCTATTTTAGCGACTATTTTTATAGGTAACTTCTTCTTTTTGTATGTAAGATTTACAATATTATCATCTGCACTAGCAGTTTCTGCAACCTTAAGAGCTCTATTCCTCGTATCCCTATGTTTAGGAGCTGTATCTGCTAAAATCTCCAAATTCAAACCAAAGTAACCTAGCTGTTTTTTATATTCATCTAACTGAATTATAAAATCGTCATCTTTCCTTTGAGCATGTTCATCTTCAATCTCTATACCATTATCAGTTAACATTTCTAAAGACACACTTTTAGGTCTTTTATTAAGCTTTATTAAATGTGTTTTAATTCTGCTTTCAATTACTAACTTAGCAAACCCTAAAAAAGCTCCTCTATTTTCATCAAACTTATATACAGCCTCTGAAAAAGCAGCAAGCGCTACACTTAATTCTTCATCATTTTCTACAGAAACATACCTTCCGGTTAAGCCACTTATCGTCTTAATAATAAATGCCATATTGTCTTTTATTAAATTGTCCAAATTATCTATACATACCTCATCTATAGAAATCATTATATACTCTCCTACTCTTCACACCCATCACTTATTAATATATCTTATACTATTTCAGATACATTAGTCAAACTATACAACAGTTGGAGATAATAAATTTACTGCATCAATACCACCTATCTTAAATATATTATCTATAACAATATTACTGTCACCATCTGAAATGCGAACCTCATAAACCAATTCAAAAGAATCACTTAATATATTCTTTGCCTTAACTTTACTACCCCCTATACTATCAACAACCATCTGAATTTTATCTAAATCCGATACACTGCCTCGAACAACCAGTAACTTATCATCTAAAACATCATCATCCTTCTTTGATATAATCATTAATACTGCCAAGACCACACTCCCAAGCAAACCTGCAATAAAGCTCATTGTTGAAGCTATTAACCCAATAGCCATAGCCCATATAATAAAACCTATATCTCTAGGATCCGTGATATTTGTTCGGAAACGAACTATAGACAATGATCCTAACATTCCTAAAGAAAGAGCCAAATTTGACTGAATAAGATCCATCAGTATAGTTGATACAAAAGCCATAATAACCAATGTTACTGCAAACTTTGGCTGATAACTATTACTAGAATGTGCTATCTTATATGTAATAAAAAGTAGTATTACTAAAAATGCAGCAAATCCAAGAGTTTTAACTAAAGTCATTGTTGACATTTCATACTCTGCCACCATCATTGAATTTCTCATCATATCATTAAAATCACTATGCATAATATTTACCCCCTATTTTACGCTGCCTTTGTTTCTGGTGCCAATATATTTACTCCATGCAAACCGTCTATAGTATCGAGCTTATTAATCAAATTATCTTCTACATTTTTATTAGCATTGATCTCATAAACCAATTCAAAAGTATTCTCAAATATATTCTTTGACTGAACTGTTATACCTCTCATATTATTAAAAATGCTTTGAACATTTACTAAAATATTTCTTTCACCTCTAATAACTAAAGTTGTCCTTTTTCTATTATAAAGCATCCTACACAATACAATCAAAATCGTGCTCATACTTAATGTTGCAATAATACATGGTAAAAATGCACCCATTGCTGAAGTAATACCTATTGAAAGAGCCCAAAACACAAATCCCAAATCCCTTGGATCTTTAGTATTCAACCTAATTCGACAAATTGATAATGATCCTAAAGCTCCCAGTGATAATAGCGGGTTATCTTGAATTAATAGTATCAATACATTTGATAAAAATGCCATCATCATAAGGTTTATATTAAATTTGCTGTTATACGATAATTCTGTCTGCACAAGTCGATATGTTATCCCCATGATTAACGACATAACTAATGTAAATAATAAACTACAAACCAACACCTCTCTTGAAGGCCCTGCATTTGCAAGATTATTTAAAAATATATTTATAACTTCTTTCATCTTTCTTCCTCTTTTCTATCCTTTTATTTTGTATTAATAATAATATTGATTTAATATATCTCTCGATGTTCCAAATTTACTAGGAGGTTTCCTATTTAAATCACACTGTTTTAAAATATCTTGAATCTGCTTAAATAAAAATCTGTCATATTTAATTTCTAATATAGTATCCTCTTTTGCCATAGCTGCTTTAAAGTTTAAGTTATGTGAAAATAATTCATAATTAAAATCGCAATATCTTAAATTGTTATCCAGGGTAACTCTCGTATTAAAATTTTCATGTGTATATGCTCTTCTATCGTATTCAACTAACGAAACTGGTCTATAACATCTTGTAGACATCAAATCGTATGCATATTTTGCTATACTACTATTATATTTTAATAATACTGAGTAATCTTTATCCAAAAGCCGTTGTGCATCATCTCTTGTGATTAATAAACTTTCTTTAAGCTCTCTACCATAAGATTTTTGTTTAAGCTCAAATTTAACATTTTTATCGTCTGGGTTATAGACTCTCATACGAATTCTTTTTACATCTGGCATTTTAACTCTTTTTTCTATATAGTCATCATTATAGTAGCTGTCAAAATACACACTTCGAACTGTATAGCCATTATAGCCACCATAAACATCTGGTGTTAATATCTTATCCATAGAATCCAACACAAATAACCTATCTTCCAAACCAATAAGGTATTTAACTTCTCTCCTTGCAACAGATAATAATCTGGAATTATCGTTCATTTTTCAAACCTCCTTTCTCCCTTTCATTATATAATACGAACTTAATTTTTATTTTCGGTACCTTTTTTGATAAAAAATAGAAACTACTAAATTTTTAATACCACCAGTTAAGAATACAATTAAAATAATTAAAATCTATTATAAAAATATTCAAATATAATGTTCAATAAAATTACTATCATAGAGCTTCTTTAATAAATTATTTTATTATAATATTCAATATACTTCCGATCATATTAACTTATCCTTATTCAAAAAATTAATAAAGTAAGATTATTTTATAATTGCGTAATTACCAATAAAATATTAAATAGTCTCAATATAAACTTATATTAAATTCATAATTTCTAGCTTTAATGCTTTATCCAATTTAGGCACAAAAAAAACTCATAGATAAACAATTTCTAACTGCCTATCTATGAGAAGTATATAATTTTTTCAATTTTATTTTATCTCATAATCATCATATCCGATAGAATTCTTTTCTGGCATTATCCATGAAAGGATAAAATACAAAAGCACAAAGGGAAATCCTGTAGTAACCAAAGCTAAAACAACAAATATAACTCTCACAACAGTAACATCTACTTCAACATATTCACTTATGCCTTTAAGTACCCCACTAATCATGGCACCATTTTTTGTTTTATATAATTTTTTATTCATTGTTACCTCTTAATATCATCTTATATCATAATTAGTATATTTACTTTTTTCTTCACCAGGAATAATTACAGTGAGAATAATATATAATATTATTGCAGGAAAACTATGAAAAACCAATCCCAAAACAATATAAACAAATCTCACTATGATAGCATCTATACCGATAAAATCAGCAATACCGTTTAATACACCAAAAAACATTGCACCGTTTCTTTTCTTATAAAGCTTTCTGGACATAAAATACCTTTTCTTTCTTAATTATACATATATATAGTATATATACTATATTATTCGAAGATTATTATATCATTAACAATTAATTAAAACAAGAATAATATTAAGCTAAAACAACTGCTTTGCAATATAAAAAAGACTAAAAACTTTGTTTTTAGTCTTTTAAAGAAATTATGGATTTATTCCCAAGGTTTTAACACTACTTTTATAGCTTCACCTGTTTTAACTAATTCAATACCTTTTTTGATATCTTTCAAAGGAATAACATGTGTAACAAATTTACTTGCATCAATTGCACCTGTAGTTATAAGTTCAACAGCTTTAGCAAATACTTCAGGAGCATAAGCATAACCACCGTATAGTACTAATTCTTGATAGTGAATTAAGTTTGAATCAAAAGCTACATGACAATTATCTTTTGGTAATCCACCAAATAAGATAACTTTTCCTCTTGGTTTTAATAGGTGAGTAGCTTCAACTTGAACAGAACCAACAGGGCAAGCTGTAATAACCACATCTGCACCAATACCTTCTGTTTCTTGCATAACAAAATCATGTAAATCTCCTGCAACAGGGTTTACAAAGTCATCTGTTGTATCAAATCTGTGAGCCATTTCAAGTCTTGATTCACTTGGCTCAGAAATAATAACTTTTGCTGCACCTCTTGCTTTTGCAACGGCACTATGTAAGTTTCCAAGAGGACCGGCACCGATAACAACTACAACATCGCCTTCTTTTACATTGGCAAATTCTTGTGTAGAGTATACACTTGACAAGGTTTCAGCTAGAGGAATTAAATCTAAATTAAATCCGTCCGGTGCTTTTACAATACCGTCATCAGTACAACATTCTTCAGGAAGAGCAACATATTGTGCATATCCCCCAGGCATTTCTGTTCCCAATACTTTTTTATTAGAACAATGGTTTTTTAAACCGTTTTTACAGAAATAACATTCTCCACAAAGTTTAATAAGAGGATTTAAAACTACTTTTTCCCCTACAGGATATTTTGGATTATTACTTTCTGCAACTTCTCCGGCTACTTCATGACCTAAAATATGAGGTGGAGTAACATCCTTATGACCTGATGAAAAAGTTCTTATATCAGATCCGCAAAGACCTACTGCATCTACTTTTATTAAAATCCCCTTTTCAGGACATTTAGGTGTTTCTACGTTCTCCAAACTGAAATCATTTGGACCTCTAAATACGACTGCTTCCATTTTATAATTCTCCTTAAAAATTAATTTTTTATTTTTTCGTTGAATTGATTATAACACATTGTCAACAAGAATAAAATATAAAAAATGAAACTTTTGTAATTTGAAAAAGTTTACATTTAAAAAAAATAAATTTGACATATGACAAATGTCACATTTTTAACTTTTTAGGAGGAAATCAGAGTTTTATGTTAAATAAAATTTGGTATTTTATTATTATAATTTCAGTAATTTACGGAATACTCAGTGGAAATACAGAAAATATGGCAAAAGCATTTTCTTCATCTGGAGAAGATACCGTAAAGATATGTATATCATTACTTGGAACAATGTGTTTTTGGATGGGAATTATGGAAATAATAAAAGAAAGCAAGTTAATAGAGAAAGTAAATAGAATGTTTAAGCCTATTATAAACTTATTATTTAAAGATATAAAACATAACAAAGATATCGTAAACACCATTATTTTAAACCTTTCAGCGAATTTCTTAGGACTTGGAAATGCCGCAACCCCCTTTGGAATAGATGCAATGCACAAAATGAATATGATAAATCAAAAAAAAGACACCTTAAACGATGACATGATAATGTTTCTTATTCTCAATACAACATGTTTCCAATTGCTTCCGACATCAATTTTTGCATATAGAATGTCATACGGTTCCCTTAATGTAGGTATAGTTTTTATACCTATACTATTATCAACACTTTGTACAACAATTTCAGGCGTAATAATAGCTAAAATGTTTAAAAGGTACTACAAATGTTAAATTTCATATCTTCTTTCATACTTATTTTCATAATTATTGGAGTTTTAACATACGGAATAAAGAAAAAAGTAGATATTTATGCGACATTTGTAATAGGTGCAAAAAAAGGCATAAAAACCACTTTAAACATATTTCCGTTCCTTTTGGCATTCACTGTAAGCGTGAGTATCTTTAGAGAAAGCGGACTTAGTGACTTTATCGTAAAGATACTTTCTCCATTATGTGATATGATAAATTTTAAAAGTGAACTACTACCCCTTATGATATTCAGACCGATTTCCGGTTCAGGAGCAAGTGCTGTACTTTGTGATATTTTTAAAGTATTTACCCCGGATTCTTTTATAGGTCTTGCGGCAAGTGTTATGATGGGATCAACAGAAACAACATTATATGTGTTAAATGTTTATTTGGCAGGAGAAAAGATAACAAAACTTAGATATGCCTTAAAAGCCTGTCTGCTTGCTGATGTAGTAGGCTTTATACTTGCATACATAATATGCATATTATTCTTCGGTTAATAAAACAATAAACAAATAAAAAAAGAGGAAATCTCCTCTTTTTTATAAACACATATTATAAATATTTAATATATCATCTTTACCAAGGGGCTTATATGCATCTTTAAGTTCCCCTATTTTTTCTGCCATATCTTCAAAATAAGTATCATCTATCCCCACTTCTTTTAGACTCATAGGTATACCCAAACTTGCAAAAAAATCATACGTATTCTTTATTGCTTCCAATGCAATATCTTTTTTATCCTTATGAGGAGAAATTCCCCAAACATTTAAACCATATTCAACGAATTTATCCATAGTTTCGTCATTTAAAACATATTTCATCCATCTAGGAGTTAAAATAGCAAGCCCGACACCATGTGTTATATCATAAAAAGCACTAAGTTCATGCTCCATTGGATGAACACACCATTCAACTTCATTTCCGGCACTTAATAGTCCGTTTATTGCCCATGAAGAAACCCACATAAGATTTGCTCTTGCTTCATAGTTCTCAGGATCTTTATAAGCGATAGGTCCGTATTTTATACAAGTTTTAAGCAAAGCTTCCGACATTCTTGACTGCATAAAGCCTTCTTTAACATTTGAAAAATAATTTTCAAATATATGCGACATAATATCTGCAGTACCTGCGGCTGTTTGATTTTTAGGTACAGAACAGGTATAA
>NZ_JAHZIA010000041.1:0-38476 GCF_019420015.1 Anaerofustis sp. | reverse complement strand
TAGGATCCATAATTGAAGCTTTAGGTTTAAACAATTCACAGGCAACACCGACTTTCATGTTTTTATTCATATCACTTATAACGACAAAAGGATCCATTTCAGAACCTGTAGCAGCAAGTGTTAAAATATCAACAATAGGAAGAACCTCTTTTATTTTACGAGGATTAATAACCAACTCCCAAGGTTCCTCTTCACTCTTTGCCGCTGCAGCTATCATTTTTGCACAATCTATAGTGCTTCCCCCACCTGCGGCTAAAACCACATCCACATCATGTTCTTTACATATATTTCCACCTTTAATTACAGATTCTATTCTAGGGTTAGGATCGATTCCCGAAAGTTCAAATATTTCAATATTATCTTTTTTACATAATTTAATAATATCATCATAAAGTCCGATTCTTTTAATGCTGCCACCACCATACACAAGAAGCACTTTATTCCCGTAACACTTTAAAATCTCAGGAAGTTTCGTTATCTGATTTTTACCAAAATATACTTTTGTAGGTAAATGAAAACTAAAATTATTCATATCTTATTCTCCTTTTATTATTTTATATTTTTATATTTAATAATTAAAAAATATAACATTTATACAATCCCACTAATCAACTATTAAAATTATTATACTACACGTAAAAAACGGTGTCTATAAAAAATATTTGTATATATTTAATAAAAACGAACAAAAAAGTAAATATCGTCATATCTATCTTATTTTCACCAAAATAAAAAATCGGAAACAATCCGATTTTTTATTTAAAGATTTCTTTCACCTTTTTATATATATCTTTTTGATTTAACTGAAAGTTTTTATCTTCAATGGAATAATAATCTTCAATATTAATATAATCCAAAAGATAATCGTATTTTAAATCTTTCTTTATATATTTAACATGGAACAATGGAATTTTCCCTTGTATATTTAATATATTCATTCCTTCATTTTGATATATATGTTCAATAAAATTTTGCAGAACAGACTTCCTCGCGTTGTCATCGGTATTTAAAAGATAATAACTTTTTATATCACTTACAAACTCAACCCTTTTATTTTCGTAAGGATAAGGATATACTTCAAAGTTAAAGCTGTTATCTCTGTTTTTAGTTCTGAGAAGATAATTAACGTCATCCATATTACCGGCATAAATCATAGTTTTACTATTATATAAATCATAATGAACATCTTCTAAGCTTTTTTTTGAACTCAAGCATTTATATCCTTCTAGTTCATTTTTTAATGTTTCCAATTTCTTAAAGCCTATATTACCGTATCCATTATCCAATAAAAAGTTCATATACCCAAAACTATCCTTATTTATAACCATATCAAAAGGTATTTTTTCTTTCTTTGTATCTTTATTTTTTATTTCTCTTATAATATCTATAAAAGTACTGTAACTCCAGTTTTTTTCAGGCAAAGAAATACCCATTTTATCAAAAGCATCTTTATTTACAATAATTACATTAAATGAACCAAAAACAGGAAATATGCACCTTTCTTCATCTTCTGATATTGACGTTACATTATATGTATCTTTTATTCTTTCAACAAATCCCTTATCGTACATTATATTATCGGTTTTCGTAATATCATTCTCGATATATTTACTTATTATATCAGGGTGATTTTTGCTTATTGCCTTTTCATTTGCCAGCACTTTGGCCCCCTCAAAAGAAAGTTCTCTAAGCTCTATTTGAATAAGCTCATTTTCATGTTGAAAGTTACTGACAGAATTTTTTATAAAACCGTAATTACTGCCAATGACAGTTTTTGACGGATTATCCCAAAGAGTAATAAGCCCCTGAAAAGCTTTTGCTTCCTCTTTGTTTATAAATTTGTTCATATAAAAGTCTCTTATAAAAAATTTATAAGAAATCATAAAGAGGATCAGAAGCAAAGAAAATACAACTTTATAACTAAACTTCAGCTTCTTTTTTCTTTTTACTTTCATACCTTAATTCTCTGTACTTTTCTTTAGTCGCAATACCACCCCTAATATGCCTAAACTTTTTATTGGTTTCAATTATGTCTCTTACTTTTATGTAAAGTTCCTTATCCACTTTTACAAGCCTTTTGGATAAGTCATTATGTACTGTACTTTTACTTACTCTAAAAGCTTTTGCACATTTACGTATCGTAGACTTCTCTCTTATAATATACTCCGCTTCTCTTATTACTCTTTGTTTTATATTCTCTAACATATCTCTTCCCTCGCTTAATTTAAAGATATGTTGATTTATCCAATATATGAATAAAAAATAAAAGACATATTAATGAAGATATAAATATAACACCGAACACCCAATAAAAAACAAATATATGTTCTTTTCTTGATACTAAGACTCATATAAATAAAAACAGAAAACAGAGGTGATTACATTTTATGAAAAGAAAAATTATAATTATACTTTTATTAACGTTATTTGGTTCAAATATATTATATTCACACATTGCATATGCAAATAATAACCCAGGGAACATAAGCTCCGAAGCTTATACGGTATTGGAAACAGGTAGCAACCGGCTGCTATACAGCAAGAATAAAGACGAAAAGCTTCCAATGGCATCAACAACAAAAGTAATGACTGCAATAATTGCCCTTGAAAAAGGGAACTTAAACGATGTAATAGAAATAAAAAAAGAATACACGGGTATTGAAGGCACCAGTATTTACCTTGCGGAAGGCGAAAAGCTTTCTCTTGAAGACCTAATTCATGGGCTGATGTTAGTTTCGGGAAATGATGCAGCAGTTGCTATAGCACATCATATAGGAGGATCTATAGAGGGATTCGCAAAAATAATGAATAAAAAAGCAAAAGAACTTGGAATGAACAATACAAATTTTAAAAATCCAAACGGACTACCCGATGAAGAACATTACACAACCGCATATGATTTCGCATTACTTGCATCTTATGCCATGAAAAACGAAAACTTTGTTAAAATTATAAATGACAAGAAGTGGAGTATGTCATACAAAGGAAAAGAAAACGGAAGGACAATATACAATAAAAACAAACTCTTAAAAAATTATGAAGGAGCAAACGGGATAAAAACAGGATTCACGAAAAAAGCAGGAAAATGCTTTGTATTTGCAGCAAAAAGAAACGATATGCAGGTAGTGGGCGTGGTTTTAAGAAGCAATAATCACTATATAGACAGTACGAATCTTTTAAACATGGCATTTAATGAATTCACATTAAAAAAGATAATAGAAAAAGATGAATACATAAAAACAATTCCGATGAAAAACACTAAAAAAGGAATTATAAAACTTTCAGTTAGAGAAGATATATTTTTCCCTGTAAAAAAAGACGAAAATATAGAAATAAATTATGACAAAATATATAATTCAGGAAGTGACAATTATATAGCAGATTACAGTGTAAATATTAAAAACTCAAAAGAAAAATATGAATACACCATAACCGCCAAAACGGAAAAACAAAGCAAAAGCTCTATTTATAACTTCTTCAGTAATTTACTACGATTCACAGGATTGGATTTTAATTAAAAATCTTATTCTAAGATAATAAAAACAAAAAAACCTTTGAAATAAATTCAAAGGTTAATTCTCATAAAAATGGAGCTGATGATAGGACTTGAACCTACAACCTGCTGATTACAAATCAGCTGCTCTACCGATTGAGCCACATCAGCACCTGCCTATATAATATACTAAATATGTTTTTAATTGTCAACAGTTTTTTTCATTTTTTTATTACTTTTTAAATACATACAAATAACACACATAAAAAAGCATATATTGTTCTCTAATCTATGCTTTTTTAAAAATTACAAATAAAAATTTATTCTTAATTAAACTTTCACTCATTTTTTATAAAACAAAATATAATATATAATATATAGTAAAATACCGTTTAAATTTAAAATAGTTTATGTTAAAATAATTAGCGTAAAAGGGAGAAAACAATGGAAATAAAGAAAAAAGTAAATCTAACTATATCTATTTTATTTATAATATTTATGATACCGACATTCGTTTTTGCAAATAACAATACTGTCGACACTGAGACAAAAAAGGAAATGAACAAAAGTCTCGTAAATACAATCCAAGGAAAAGAAGACGGTTTTTCTTACAGAATAAAAGATAAAAAAGCATATATTTTATCTTACGACACAAAAGAAGAGAAAATAAAGAATCTTAAAATTCCCGAAGAGATAAAGGGATGTCCGGTTGTAGACATAAGAGATGGTGCTTTTAAAAACACGCCGATAGTAAATATAACCATTCCTGAAAATATAGAAAATATCGGTGAATTTGCATTTTACAATTGCAAGTTATTGGAAAGAGTTACCATAAACGGATGCAAAAAAATCGATAAGTATGCATTCTCAAATTGTATATCTTTAAAGGACGTAGTACTTGAAGAAGGAACAAAACAAATAGGCGATAACGCATTTATGAACTGTGGAATTGAAAACATCAATATACCGGCATCTGTAACAAAACTTGGTAAAAATGTTTTTACAAACTGTATAAACCTAAAAAGTTTTAATGTTAACAAGGACAACAAAAAATTCAAAAGTGAAGATGGCGTTCTCTATTCAAATGATATGAAAAAACTTATCTCATATCCAGTATCAAAACCGGATAAAGAGTATACCGTAAATGACAGTACGAGAACTATCGAGAGCGCTGCTTTTTATTCAAATAAATATATAGAAAATTTAACCTTACCTAGTAAATTAAACACAATAAATACACTGGCTTTTTATAACACAAAAAATCTTACAGATATAGAAATACCCAAAAATGTGAAAAAAATAAATAATGAAGCATTTTACGGAAGTATAAACCTTAAAAATGTAACCTTCAAAGGTACAGAAGAAATCGGGAAAAATGCTTTTGCAGAATGCGAAAATTTACAAACCGTTAAATTATCTGATAATATGCACATATTGAAATCTGGTGCTTTTAAAAACTGTACAATGATTAAAGATATTGAACTTCCTAATTCATTATATACAATGGAAGCAGAAGTATTCAGAGGATGTTCATCACTTCAAAAGATAAGTATACCCGATAATATAAATTACATAAGAGATTATACATTTGCAGATTGTAATGATTTAAAAGAAGTAGATTTAAATGAAGGTGTTACAAACATAAACAAAAAAGCGTTCAGCAATTGCCCTAATCTCACAAAAGTAGAAGCATCTTACAGTTTAAGATTTATCGGCAAAACATCTTTCGATGACAGTAAAAAAGTAGTCATACATGCACCTTACGGTTCTTACGGAATATATTATGCAAATGAAAACAATATTAAAAGCAAAGTAATACAATAAAAGGAAGAATTATTTCTTCTTTTTTTATTACAGTTTTCTTAGATTTTCTGCATATATGATTATAAAATATTATAAAAATTTATAAAAAATAATTTAAATTTATATCAATAAAAGAATGTTTAGTTTATTTACAACCTATAATAATTATGTTATAGTAAGTTAAGAAAGATTAAGTCGAACCGAGGTGGAACGAGCTGTGAAGTATATCGTTGAAAGAGATCTATTTATGAGTAAGCTTCAGAATTATTTGAACGAAAAAGCTGAAGAAGGTTATACACTCATTGATGTTTTTGTATCGGAGGAGGATATAAAAAGCACTAAAGATAACAACTACCAAAGGGCAAGTAAGGTAACGGTTATTATGGGGAAATAAATAGAATATTCAAAAAGGAGATACCAATATAACGGTATCTCCTTTTTTTAGCTCGTATAATCCAAAATATTTTTTCTTGCTTTTACAAGCTCTATTTGATTTTCCAAAAGTTTATTTTGAAGTTCACTTATAGATCTTCTGTTTAATTCTATCTCACTTCTCATTGAAGTAAACTTTTCTTTATACTCTTCAAGTAAGTCTTTAAGCTCTTCATTTTCTATTTCCAGCTTTTCATATTTATATTGCATAGAAAGTCTTTTAGCCTCATTGGCTTCTGCTTCTTCAAGAGCCGACATTAACTTTTCTTTATAATCTGTTAAAATTTCATATTCTTCTTTATCTTTTCTAAGATCCTCAACTTCATCTTTAAGCTCAAATAATTCTTCACATAAATTTAAAGAAGATAAAACTGCAGCAGTGTAAGGATTCATATAAGGATTATTTTTTTTAACTTGTCTTATAAGTTCATCGACAAATCCAGAAACCTTTTTTAATTGCTCTTCGTCATTATCGGTAATAATTGTATAATTCGATCCAAGAATATTCACAACAACCCTATTTTTTGATGTACTTTTTTCTTCCATATCTATCACCCGTTCTTCTTATAAATATATACAAAATTCTCATTATATAGTTATATAATAACACAAAATTTACAATAAAAAAAAGAAAAAATCATAAAAATACATAATTTTTTCTCTTTTTTAGAGTTTTAAGTAATAAAAATACAATTATGTCATATTTTATTTAAAATACTATCTAAAATTGTAACACATTTAATTATTTCGTTTTCTGAAACAATTAATGGAGGTACAAATCTTATAATGTTTTTTCCTGAATTTAACAAGAGTAACCCATTATCCAAAGCTTCATTAATGATATCGGACACAGGAAATTCAAACTCCATACCAAGCATTAACCCTATCCCCCTTACCTCTTTTATAAATTCATATTTATTACAAAGGTCTTCAAGTTTTGCTTTTAACAAAGCCCCTTGTCTTTTTACATTATCCAAAATATTTTCATTTAAAATCTTATCTATGACATATTTACTTGCCGTAGATGCAATAGCATTTCCTCCAAAAGTCGAAGCATGATTACCGGGCTCGAAACCTTTTGCTTTATCCTCTTTAACAAGAATTGCACCTATAGGGAAACCTCCCCCAAGTCCTTTTGCCATACATACAACATCAGGAACAACATCAAAATATTCATAGGCAAATAAATATCCGCTTCTGCCGATTCCACATTGCACCTCGTCAAATATTAACAAAATATCCAATTCATCGCATAAATCACGTACTTTTTTCAAGAACTCTTTACTTGCAGGTCTTATACCTCCTTCACCTTGAACAGGTTCTAAAATAATACCACAAGCACCGCTTCTGGCTTCTTTTTCCAAAGAATCAAAATCCATGAAAGGCACATGTACAACATCTGGAAGGATAGGTCCCAATCCTTTTTGATACTTTAATTGTCCCGTTGCCGTAATAGAACCAAAGGTTCTGCCGTGAAAAGAATTTTCCATAGCAACAATTTTTGTTTCTTTATTTTTAAACTTATATGCATAAAGTCTTGCAAGTTTTAAAGCAGCTTCTGTTGACTCAGCACCTGAGTTACAAAAAAACACCCTATCTAAGGCGCTGTTTTTAACAAGGATTTCAGCAGCCTCTACATTCGCTTTTGTGTAATATAAATTAGAAACATGATACACCTTATTCATTTGATTTATCAATACATCATTCAAACCTTTATCATTGTACCCAAGTGCATTTACCGCTATACCGGCTACAAAATCAAGATACTCTTTCCCATTGTCATCATACAAATAAACCCCTTCCCCTTTATCAAAAACCACAGGGATTCTGGAATATGTATTCATTAATACTTCATTTCCTGTTTTAATTATATCATTCATTTTCTACTCCTTAATCATTGTGCCTATTCCGCCGTTTGTAAATAATTCTATAAGTAAACTGTGTTCGACTCTTCCATCAATTATATGAACACCTTCAACTCCCTTTTCAACACTTTCTTTTGCGCCTTTAATTTTAGGAATCATTCCTCCGTTAATTGTACCGTCTTCTATAAGTCCATGAACTTCACTGGTTTTAATTTGCTTAATAAGATTTCCTTTTTTATCAAGAACTCCTTCTATATCTGACATAAACAAAAGTTTCTTTGCATGAAGTGCACTCGCTATATGACAAGCAACAAAATCCGCATTTATATTATAACTTTGTCCGCTTTCATCAACCCCTATAGGAGCTATTATAGGTATAAAGTCATCATCTATAAGCTTTGCTACAAGAATAGGATTTACTCCTTTTATTTTTCCTACATAGCCTATATCATCTCCGTGAGGAGTATGCTTTTCAACTTCCAAAAGCTTACCGTCCTGTCCCGTAATACCTATAGCGTTCATTCCTTGTTTTGTAAATAAAGATACCAAATCTTTATTTACCCCACCGGCAAGAACCATTTGTACAATATCCATAGTTTCGCTGTCTGTGAATCTGAGTCCGTTTATAAACTTATGCTCTTTACCTACTTTATCAAGCATTTTATTTATATCTTTCCCTCCACCATGAACGATTACCGGCATTATTCCGACCAACTTCATAAGCGCAATATCATTTATTACACTTTGTTCCATTTCTTTATCCACCAAAGCGGCTCCGCCGTATTTAATTACAACTATTTTACCGTTAAATTCTTTTATATACGGTAATGCCTCAATTAAAACATTTGCCTGATGTAAATATTTTTCATCCATTAACTTCTGTACTCTCCATTAATTTTCACGTATTCGTAACTCAAATCACAGCCCCATGCTGTAGCAGATTTATTTCCGTTGTTCATATTTATGTCGATTTCTATTTCAACTTGCTGAAGTATTTTAAGAGCTTTATCCTCATCAAAATCCAATGCAATACCATCCTTATAAAGTTCAATTTCCCCCTTTGCACTTTTAAAAGAAAGTGTCACTATATTCGGGTTGAACTCAACTCCTGAATAACCTGCAGCGCAAAGAACTCTTCCCCAATTTGCATCTTCACCGAAAAAAGCGGTTTTAACAAGAGAAGATCCTATTACACTCTTTGCAATTTTCTTTGCGTTTTCCTTTGTGTCTGAGTTTATAACATTAACAGCCAAAAACTTAGTCGCGCCTTCACCGTCTTTAACAATTTGAGTCGCAAGATGTTTACAAACAAAAATAAATGCATCTTTAAATACATGATAATCCTTGTGATCCTTTGTAAGTACATCATTTCCGGCCATACCGTTTGCAAAGGCAATGACACTGTCATTTGTAGAAGTATCACCGTCAACAGAAATCATATTATATGTATCATCGGCAACCTCTTTTAACAACTCTTTAAAAGTACTGTCATCAATATTTACATCTGTTGTAATAAAAGAAAGCATCGTTGCCATGTTTGGATGTATCATGCCGGATCCTTTTGCTATTCCGCCTATTCTTACTTTCTTATCGTCTATAACAATTTCAACGGATTTATCTTTTATGAATGTATCTGTGGTAAGTATACCTTCCGCACAGTTAACACCTGAAACTATATCATCATCAAGAGCCAAAGATACCTCTCTTATTCCTTTGATGATTTTATCCATAGGAAGCTGCACCCCTATAACGCCCGTCGAATTTACATATACATCTTCAGGCTTTAAAGCAAGACACCTTGCTGTTTCTTCTGCCATTTTGGATGTATTGTTAAGTCCTTCCTCTCCCGTACAGGCATTTGCATTACCACTGTTTACAATAATCGCTCTTGCCTTCAACCCTTTATTGTAAAGTTCCATATTATGAAGTACACTGCTTGCCTTTACTTTATTTGTCGTAAAAACAGCCGCAACATTACAAGGTTTTTCTGAATATATCAAAGACATATCTTTTCTCTTTCTTTTTAACCCGGTTGCTTTGCCTGATGCATAAAATCCTTTTGGCGCAACAACACAACCTTTTACTATTTTCATTATATCAAAACTCCTTAATCATTTTTTATACAGATGTATTTCAATAACCCCTATTTGTTAAAAGGATATATATTAAAAATAATCAATATATTACCGATTATATGTAAAAAGGAAGAAAATCAATTCCTTCTTTTTCATCAAATCCAAACATTATATTCATATTTTGAACAGCCTGAGAAGATGCCCCTTTCATCAGGTTGTCTATTACACTTGAAACAATTACTCTTCCTACTCTATCGTCAAAAACAAAAGAAGTATCAAATAAATTAGTACCTTTTACATAGTTGGTAATCGGCATATCTCCGGATTCTCGAAGCCTTATAAAGTATTCGTCTTTATAATATTTTTCATAAGACTTTTTAATATCCTCTTTTGTTATTCCTTCACGAACATTTGCATAAATCGTAGTCAAAATACCTTTATTCATAGGAACCAAATGAGGAGTAAACGATAACTTTATATCATTACCATATTTAGAAAGCTGCTCTTCTATTTCAGGAGTATGTCTGTGAGTACCCACCCCGTAGGCTTTAATAGCCTCGTTGCATTCACAAAACAGAGAAGACGTTGATGCTTTTCTGCCTGCTCCGCTTACTCCGGATTTTGCATCTATAATTATAGAATCCACATCTATTAAATTATCCTTAACTAATGGGTAAAGAGACAATATTGAGCATGTTGTATAACATCCCGGATTTGCAAGCAATCTTGCCGTTTTTATATTCTCCCTTTCTATTTCACACAATCCATACACACTCTCATTTAATAAATCCTCTGCAAAATGCTCGGTTTTATACCATTGTTCATATGTACTTTTATTTTTTAATCTAAAATCCGCACCCAAATCTATAATCTTTGTTTTATTTAAAACATCTTTGTTTACAACCTTCGAAGCAACTCCGTGAGGAAGAGCCATAAATACAACGTCACAATCTTTTGAAAATATCTCCATATCACTTTCAAGCAGTGTACTATGCTCAATATCTTTAAAAGCTTTATATACATCATCAAACTTCTGTCCTACATAACTGTGCGACCCAAGTTTTATGTTCCTTACATTTTTATGTTTTTTTAATATACTTACAAGAATTGCTCCGGTATAACCAGTTGCACCCAAAATACCGACATCTATCATAGTAACACCTCCATAATATGATACATTATACATATTTATGCATAATTATGCAAGTATTTTTTTTGAAAATTTATTGTCATAAACATATCCTATTTTCTCTCTTAAAGACTCAACAGTTCCGCTATTATCAATAACAATATCGGCATATCTCTTTTTCTCATCTATACTCATCTGAGAATATATACGTTTTAAGGCTTCTTCTTCGGTTAAATTATCTCTTAACATAACTCTTTGAAGCTGGATATCTTTATTGGAATAAATTAACATAACCACGTCAACCACACCGATTAAATCTTCTTCAATCAAAAGAGGACAATCATATACAACATAAGAATGTCCTTCTTCCTTATATTTTCTTACAAGAGTATCGTATCTGTTCATAACAACAGGATGAATTATACTTTCAAGAAGTTCTCTTGCTTTATTATCATTAAATACCAAATTACCCATTTTTACTCTGTTAAGTTCACCGTTATTTAAAATAAAATCACTGCCAAATGCATCTTTTATTTTTAAAATACCGATACTGCCTTTTTGAACCGCTTCCCTGCTTATAACATCGGCATCTATTATGGGTATATCAAATTCTTTCTTTAATATTTTAGATGCCGTACTCTTTCCGGTCCCTATAGAACCGGTTAATCCTATAACTTTCATTACTTTGCCTCGAACCAATTTTTGCCGACACTTATATCAGCTTTTAGTGGACAATCCATTTTAACAACATTTTCCATTTTATCTTTAAGAATATTTTTCACTTCTTCAATTTCATCTTTTGGAGTATCTATTATTAACTCATCATGTACCTGAAGTATTAACTTCGATTTCATATTTCTTTTTTTAAGCTCATCTTGAACATGTATCATTGCAAGCTTAATAATATCGGCAGCACTACCCTGAATAGGTGTATTCAATGCCGTACGTTCACCGAAAGATCTTACATTGAAATTTTTAGAATGTATTTCATTTATATACCTTCTTCTGTTAAACATTGTTGTCACATATCCGTTTTCTTTTGCAAAAGCAACTATATCCTCCATATACTTGCTTACCAAAGGATACTTTGAAAGATAAGTATCTATATAAAGTTTTGCATCTTTTCTTGCAATATTCAAATCCTTTGAAAGACCAAAATCGCTTATACCGTATACGATACCGAAATTAACTGCTTTAGCACGACTTCTCATTTCTTTTGTAACCTCACTCAAAGGTACCCCGAATACCTCGCTTGCAGTTCTTGTATGAATATCTTCGTTATTTTTAAAAGAATTAATAAGCTTCTCATCCTTTGAAATATGCGCCAAAACCCTAAGCTCTATTTGAGAATAATCGGCATCCACCAAAACATTACCCTCTTTACTTGGAATAAATACTTTCCTTATAATTCTTCCCTCCTCTGTTCTTACGGGAATATTTTGAAGGTTTGGATTTGAAGACGAAATTCTACCGGTCGTTGTAATTGTTTGATTAAAAGTTGAATGAATTTTATTCTCACTTTTATCTATAAGAGATACAAGTCCTTTTACATATGTTGAATTAAGTTTACTTATTTGTCTCAAATCAATTATCATAGGTATTATTTTATGATGATCTTTTAATTTTTCAAGAACTTCTATATTGGTTGAATATCCGGTTTTAGTTTTCTTTATAACAGGAAGACCCATTTTTTCAAAAAGAACATGTCCGAGCTGTTTTGTAGAATTAACATTAAATGTTTCGTCTTCTCCTGCAGTCTGTCTTATTTTTGAAGTTAGCTCCTCAACCCTCTTATCAAAATCTTCACCGAGAACATTAAGCATTTTTGTGTCTACTTTAAATCCTTCAAGTTCCATATCCCCAAGAACATACATAAGTTTATGCTCTATATCCTCATATAGCTCTTCCATTCCTTCGTCTTTAATTTTATCTGAAAAAATATTATAAAGAGAAAATATACTTTTTGCCTTTTTCATATAGGTAATGTATTTATTTGTATCATCCAAATCAAGGAGACTTTGCTGTACAATTTCGCCTTGTTCTTCTTCTAGATCTATATTCAAATATTTTTTGCTCATTACCTCCAAAGAATATCTTTCATCTCCGGGGTTAAGAACATATCCTCCGAGATATACGTCAAAAAGACATTCAACATTATCACATCCCTTTGATTTAAAACATTTGTAAACATCTTTAAAATTATGTGTTATAACTTTTCTAGAAGATTTTAATATATATGCCAATTCATTTATACTAGAGAAATTTCCGTCATACAAATAAAAATTTTCTCTGTCAAAAATCATAGCTTTTCTTATATCATCCGACTTATCGTTTAAAACAAAATATACGGAAATACAATCTTTATCTTTTAATTTATTTACCAACTTTTCAATTTCAATATCTTTTGAAACAGTGACATACTCTTCTTTTACATTTGAAAAAGCCTCTTTGTTGTTTTTATCCTCTACAGGAAGAACATCACCTACACCAAGTTTTTTTATTACGGATTTTAAATCTAATGTTGATAAAATGGATACAAAAGTCTCGTTTCTGAAATCAAAACTGCATTCTTTGTCAAAATCAATGTCTATATCCATATTTACTTCAATCGTACCTAAATCTCTGCTTAAAAATGCATTTTCTTTATCTTCGGTTAGTTTCTCTTTTAATTTCCCTTTTATTTCGTCTATATGCTCATATACCCCATCAAGAGTACCGTATTTTGCCAAAAGATTTAAAGCTGTTTTTTCACCTACTCCTTTTACTCCAGGAATATTATCCGATTTATCCCCCATAAGGGCTTTTAAATCTATCATCTGCTTTGGCATTAGAGAGTATTTATCCATCAAATACTGCTCGTCTATAACTTCTATATCACTTATACCTCTTTTGGAATAAAGTATTTTTGTATGTTCGCTTACAAGTTGAAAAGAATCTCTGTCACCCGTTATAACCACAGTATCAATACCCTTCTTATCTGCAAGCTCACTGACACTTCCGATAATATCATCAGCTTCATAATTATCAACTTTTAAAGAGATTATATTGGCAGCTTCCAAAAGCGATTCTATATAAGGAATCTGCTCTCTCAAATCCTCCGGCATACTCTGTCTGCCGGCTTTATAATCACTGTATTTATCATGTCTGAAATTTTTATGTCCCTTATCAAAAGCGGCATACAAATAATCCGGTTTTTCATTTTCTATAAGCTTAAGTATGATATTCAAAAAACCGTAAATTGCATTTGTTGAAACACCGCTTAACGAATGCATCGGTCTTACTCCAAAAAAACATTTATAAATAATTGAATATGCATCTATGATCACTAATTTTTTCTTCATTATATCCTCGCTAACTTAAAAAAATCTTTTTATAAAGAATAACATAAATACCTTAAAAAAGAAACCTGTTACACCTTTTTATTAAAGATGAATTCTGTTATACTATTTTTTACAAAACATAAGGAGAATATTATGGATCTAAAGGAATATCTAAGAGAAGGAATGAAAAAATCCGATATAATTATAACTGAAGAAAAAACAGAAAAACTTCTTCAGTTCATGTATATAGTTTTAAGAGAAAATAAAAAAATCAATTTAACGGCAATAACCGATGAAAGAGAATTTATAGAAAAACATATTATTGACAGTGCACTTAGTACAAAATATATACATAATAAAGGAAATTTAATAGATATTGGTTCCGGTGCAGGACTTCCGGGAATCGTTTTAAAAATAATAAACGATAACATGAACATACTTCTTTTGGACAGCTTGAATAAAAGAGTTAAATATTTAAATAACCTTATAGATGAAATGAGTTTAAACAATATAAAAGCAATCCACGCCAGAGCGGAAGAGGCCGCTCATGATGAAATATACAGAGAAAAATTTGATTATGTAACAGCCAGGGCCGTAGCACCTTTAAATATACTGTGTGAATACACTCTTCCTTTTATAAAGACTCAAGGAAAATTCATAGCATTAAAAGGCAGTAAAGGTAAGGAGGAATTGGAATCAAGCAAAAATGCAATCGGCTCTTTAGGATGCCGCTTTAAAGATATACACTGTTTAGAACTTCCGTATTCAGATGCAAAAAGAGACATACTGATAATAGAAAAAATAAAAAACACAGAAAAAAAATACCCAAGAAAACAAGCACGAATAAAAAAAGCTCCTTTATAAATATAAATAATGAATATCAATGAACCATATTAAAAGGTATTGAATAGTATAATTATAAATAAAATTGCATAAAAATTAAAAAAGGTATTGATTTTTTAGTAAAATCATAGTAAACTTTTCTTAGTTTAAATGAAGTAATACGGAGGAATATTATGAAACTTAAGAAATTAATGGCCATTTCATTGGCTGCATTGATAGGATTTGGATTATTTACAGGATGCGGTAACAAGGATGAGAATGCAAACAGTACCGAAATGAAGCTTGTAAAAGAAGGAACACTGACAGTAGGACTTGAAGCAACATACCCACCTATGGAATATATCGATGAAAAAACAGGTGAACTTTCAGGATTCGATATTGAACTTGCAAAAGCCATAGCAGAAGATATGGGGCTTAAAGTTGAATTTGTTCAAGTAGGATTTGATACAATTTTCGCAGGACTTGATG
The DNA here is from genome assembly GCF_019420015.1 of Anaerofustis sp. GTDB lineage: Bacteria > Bacillota > Clostridia > Eubacteriales > Anaerofustaceae > Anaerofustis. Next base: position 23,048 of record NZ_JAHZIA010000041.1, on the reverse strand, counting down.
CCGACAAATACGATGTTGTCATTTCAGCAATAAGCGTAAATAAAGAAAGACAAGAAACACTTGCACTTTCTGATACTTATTTGGCAAATCAACAAGTTATAATATCTGCAAAAGACGGCAAACAAATAAAATCAGTTGATGAACTTGAAGGAAAAAATGTAGCCGTACAAGTAAGCACAACTGCAGATGAAGCTTGTAAATACTATCAAGATTCAAAAGGAATGAATTTTGATTTACAACAATTTGATGATATGACAGCAGCATTCCTTGCACTTAAAAGCGGAAGCGTTGACTGTGTTGTTACAGACCTTGTTGTAGGTGATTATTATGTAAGCAAGTCTGATGATTATGTAAAAACATGTGATAAACTTACAAACGAACCTATTGCAATAGCTGCCAAAAAAGGAAATACGGCTCTTATAGAAAATGTAAACAAATCTTTAAAATCACTTATTAAAAGCGGTAAAACATCTGAAATATCAAAAAAATTATTCGGTGAAGATTTAACGAAAAACATAGACAGTAATTTAAAGAACTATGATGAATAAAAATACTATTCATTATATATACATCAAATAAAAAAGCCAAAAGGCTTTTTTATTTGTATTTTAACTGTATAAAGAAAATTAATCACAATATTAAGAAAGTATAAATATACAGATTAATTTATAAAAAACACAATAAAAAGTATTGCATTTTTAAAATTTGTATAGTATATTTATCTAAAATTTTAAGGGAAAATAAATATACTTTATATGGAGAGAAAAATGAAAAAGAATAAAAGAATTATTTCAACAATGATAGTGTTTATATTATCATTATGCTTATTTAGCGGATGTGGCTCAAAAGAAGAAGTATCTGACACCGCACAGTTTATAAAGGACAAAACCTTGGTTGTTGCAATAGACAACACTTACCCACCTATGGAATATGTAAACAAAGAAGGTAAGACAGTAGGTTTTGACATTGAACTTGCAAAAGCTATCGGTAAAAAAATGGGAAGAGAAGTAGAGTTCATAAATGTAGGATGGGATGGTATATTTGCAGGTCTTGACTCTGAAAAATACGATTTGGTAATATCTTCTGTCGGTATCAACAAAGACAGACAAGAGCAACTTGCCCTTTCAAACCCTTATCTTGCAAACCAACAAGTTATCATTTCAGCAAAAGATGGTAAGCAAATAAAATCAGTTGACGAACTAAACGGTAAAACAGTAGCGGTTCAAGTAAGTACAACATCTGACGCAACTTGCCAATATTATTTATCACAAGGAATTGAATTTGACTTAAGACAATTCGACGGAATGACAGAAGCATTTGTTGCCCTTGAAGGCGGAAGTGTTGACTGTGTTGTTACAGACCTTGTTGTAGGTGAATACTACGTACACAACAACAGTCAAAAATTCATTAAAACATGTGATAAATTAACAAATGAACCTATTGCAATAGCTGCAAAAAAATCAAATCAACCATTAATAGAAGAAATCAACAAAATTTTAGACGAACTTAAAGAAGAAGGAACAATCAGCAATATATCAAAAGATGTTTTCGGAAAAGATTTAACACAAAATATTGATACAACAATAAAAGGTTATGACGAACAATAAAACTTGTGTTATAATTAAAAAGATAACGATAAAACAGGAGAAATACAATGACCGGTGTACAAATTGAAAAACTTATTGAAGGAACAATATCAACGATTGAGTTAACTTTAATAAGTATAATTCTAGGCATGATTTTAGCCTTAGTACTGGCTTTTATGAGCATAGGAAAAAATAAAATCTTAAAAGGTATTGCATGGATATATACATGGATATTCAGGGGAACCCCTCTTTTACTACAAATAATGATAGTCTACTTTGCGATACCGTTAATGATAAAGCAAATAACTGGAGATCCTTTAAACTTTGAACCTTTTACTGCTGCTATAATAGCTCTTACATTAAATACAGCGGCTTATACAGCAGAAATATTCAGAGCAGGAATACAGTCAATAGACAAAGGACAACTAGAGGCGGCAAAAGCGCTGGGGATGACATATTCACAAGCAATGTTTAAAGTAATTATTCCTCAAACATATGCAAGAGTAATCCCACCTTTCGCAAATGAATTTATAATGATTTTAAAAGATACCTCTCTTGTATCTACAATAGGTATGGCCGATTTAATGAGAGTATCAAAGCAGTTTGCGGCAAGCGGAGACTGGAGTTACTATTTCGTAGCCGGTGCAATATATTTAGTACTTACATCACTATGTATTGTATTCTTTAATCATCTTGAGAAGAAAAACAGCAAATACATTTAGGAGGTTTATAGATGAGTACTTTAAAAGTAGAAAACGTAAGAAAAGATTTTGGTGAACTCAGTGTACTTAAGGATATAAGCCTCACTGTCGAAAAAGGTGAAGTTGTATGTATAATAGGACCTTCCGGTTCAGGTAAAAGTACATTCTTAAGATGTTTAAATCACCTTGAAAAAATGACATCGGGGAAAATATATATTGATGACGAACTTATTTTTGACAGAAAAGATAATAAAAGTCTAATAAAAACAGATAAAGAAAAACTTGTACAACTTCGTACAAAGGTAGGGATGGTATTTCAAAGATTTAATTTATTTCCACATAAAACCGCTCTTGAAAATATTACCCTTGCCCCAATGGTTGTAAAAAAAGCAAACAAAGAAGAAATTGAAAAAAGAGCATATGAATTATTGGATATGGTAGGACTAAAAGAAAAAGCAAATGAATATCCTAACCGATTATCGGGCGGGCAACAACAAAGAGTTGCTATAGCCAGAGCGCTTGCAATGGATCCTGAAATAATGCTTTTCGACGAAGCCACATCTGCCCTTGACCCTGAACTTGTAGGAGAAGTTTTGGAAGTAATGAAAAATCTTGCAAAAAAACATAATATAACCATGATTGTCGTAACTCATGAAATGGGATTTGCAAGAGAAGTTGCAGATAAAGTAGTATTTATGGCCGACGGAGTTATTGCGGAACAAGGAGAAGCAAAAGAAGTCATAAATAATCCTAAAAATGAAAGAACAAAAAAATTCTTGAAAAAAGTATTATAAAAGAAGTAAGAATTCTTACTTCTTTTTATTTATATTATTCTCTCCCCTATCCTATACGTTAACTTTATAAACATAAATTAAAATCTTTAAATACAATAATACTTTTATAATTTCAACAATAAAATCAATCAAAATCATTGACAATACACCGTTTCGGTGCTATACTCTTATAGAAAACAAAGTAGAAGAATTGCTTCTCACCAAACAAATAACGGTTTCGTTTGGTAAATATATTGCAAATTATTTGTAGTGATATATTTAGGTAGCAGTTCTTTGCTATCTATTTTTTTAATCATGGAGGTATGATTCAATTAAAGATTTTCAAATTAACGAACAAATCAGAGACAAAGAAGTAAGAGTTATCAGTGATGATGGTTCTATGCTTGGAATTATGTCCGCACAAGAAGCTTTGAAAAAAGCTGATGAAAGAAATCTTGACTTAGTGAAAGTTTCACCGGATGCAAAACCGCCTGTTTGCAAAATTCTTGACTACGGTAAGTTTAAATATGAACAAAACAGAAAAGAAAAAGAAAACAGAAAAAATCAAAAAGTGGTTAACATCAAGGAAATCAGAACATCTGTCAGAGTACAAGATCATGACTTAGAAGTAAAGGCCAAAAATTGCCGTAAATTTTTATCAAGCGGAGATAAAGTAAAAGTTTCCGTTAGATTCAGAGGTAGAGAAATGGCTTATGTTGACAGAGGTAAAGACGTGCTTTTGAAATTTGCTTCTATGGTTAATGAGGTAGGAACAATAGAAAAACAACCTAAGTTAGAAGGTCGTAATTATACTATGACATTACAACCGGCTAAAGGCAAAGAAAAATAGTAGGAAAGGACGGGACTAACATGCCTAAAATGAAATCTCACAGAGGCGCTTCAAAAAGATTCAAAAGAAGTAAATCTGGCGTTATCAAAAGAAAGAAAGCATTTAGAAATCACATTTTAAACAAAAAAACAACTAAGAGAAAAAGAAAATTAAGAAAGGGTGGCTACGTTTCTGCAGCTGACCAAAAAACAATCAGCTACATTATCGTTAAGTAGTTAAATAAGGTGATAATATATGGCTAGAGTAAAAAGAAGTTTAAACAGTAAAAAGAAACATAAAAAAGTACTAAAACTTGCTAAAGGTTATTACGGTGCTAAATCTAAATTATACAGACCTGCAAACGAAGCTGTTATGAGAGCTTTAAGAAGTTCTTATGCAGGAAGAAAACAAAGAAAAAGAGATTTTAGAAAACTTTGGATTACAAGAATCAATGCAGCAGCAAGAATGAACGATATATCTTATTCTAGATTTATAAACGGTCTTAAAAATGCTAATGTTGAAATCGACAGAAAAATGTTAGCTGACCTTGCAATGAATGACGAAGCTGCTTTCGCAAAATTAGTTGAAGTTGCTAAAAACGCATTATAAAATAATAAAAAGAACATAACTTTTGTTATGTTCTTTTTATTTATGGATAAATATTATAAAAATACTAAATAATTATTTTACTTTTTGCACACCTATTCCTATTAATCCCGGACCTGTATGAACAGCCAACGCAGGAGATATTGCCCCTATAAATATTTTATCAACTTTTGGGAAAACTTCTTTAATACTGTTTTCAATTTTTTTTGCTTCCTCTTTTGATTGAACATTAACTACTGCTATATTGTATTCATCGTATTTTTTTGCATATTCCACAGCCTCATCCAAAGCCTTTTTAAGAGACTTTTTCCGTCCCCTAGCCTTCGATACAACATAATACACACCCTCTTCATTACAAGACATCACAGGCTTTAAATCAAGTGCAGTACCAACTACAGAAGCGACCAATCCAATACGTCCGCCTTTTCTAAGATATTCTAATGTTTTAACACAAAAATAAACTTTTGTATTTGAAATAATATCAGAAATTTTACTTTTTATCTCATCAAAAGAACATCCGCTTTCTATAAGTTCCCCTACTCTTATAGCTGTAAAACCTGCACCTATATCTATATTTTTTGTGTCAATAAGAAAAGTTTCAAGCCTGTCTTCATAATACTGACTCGCAATTCTCATTGCATTGTATGTGCCACTTAAACCGCTGGATATAGTCACAACAACAACCTTATCATATCCGTCTGCAATAACTTTATCAAAAGTATCTCTTATATCATCTATTGAAGGCAGAGAAGTTGTAGGAATTTCTTCCTTAAGTCTGTCACATATTTCATTTATATCTATGTCGACACCATCTCTATAACTTTTATTATTATAGTTTACTATTAAAGGCACCACATACATATTGTACTTATCAACATATTTTTTCGGAACGTCAGTTCCGGAATCGGTAATAATGGCAATTTTGTCTTTTACATTCATTTTTTATTCCTTATATTCATCTGGTATTTAATATTATATTATATAATATATAATACTTTGTCAAGAGATTTTATGTACTGTTGACAATATAAAATTTGAATGCTATACTTCTGAATAAGGAGAAGAGATATGCATGAATTTGAACAATCAATATACACAAAAGAAATATTAAATTTTCATTTTCCAAGATATAACGAACTTCCCAATATAGAATTATATATGGACCAAGTAATAAATTTTATCGAAGATAATCTTAAAATTTTTTCGGCAAATGAAAAAGAAAAAATTATTACATCCTCAATGGTTAACAACTACGTTAAACAGGGATTAGTTTCACCACCAAACAAAAAGAAATACACAAAACATCATATAGCATACATAATAGTGGTTTGTATTCTCAAGCAGATTCTATCAATCTCAGAAATTTGCGAGCTTATAAAAATACAAATCAATACATACCCCATAGAAGATGCCTATGACTATTTTGCAGATAAATTGGAAGAAGCGCTTAAAATTGCATTTATTGATAAACCTGAAAAAACAGAACATAAAAATAACGGATATGAAGCCAGAATCATAAGATTAGCAACTAAATCCTTTGCAAATAAAATCTTTCTTCAAAAATATTTACTTTATATACATAATGAAGAAAAAAACAACTAATATAACAAATATATTTAAAATAAAAAACAGACTCTAATAAGTCTGTTTTTTTATTAATCTTCAAATTCAAATTCACTAAAGAAATCCATATCGCTGTCTTTTTCAAATTTAACTTTATTATCCGTATCATCATCTTTAGACTCAGCCGTATAATCTTTTTCCGAAGCGAAAATATCGTCAAAAGAATCCTTATTATCAATTATTTCATCTTTGTCAAATGTTTCCATAGGAATAAATTCTTCAACGACAGCTTTTTTCTTTACAGGTTTTACTTCCTCTTCCGTTTCATCTATAATTTCGTTTGCTTCATCAGAAATAACATCATCTATATCTTTAATATCTTCAGTATTCTCGATATCTTCATACTCTTTATTATCCTCAACAGGTAAAACTTCATCTTGCTTTTCTTCAAAAGCATCCTCTTCCATATCCTGCTCTTGATTACTTGTATCTTCAGTAATATCCATAGATAAAGATTCATCTTTATCTATATCTAAATCAGAAACAAAACTTCCTTCAGCATCGACATTTTCATTAACATCAATCTCATCAGGCTGTATGATGTTTTCTTCATTGTTTTCATCCAAAATAGCATTATTATTTTCTTTTTCTGTAATTTCTTTCATAAGTTTTTCTTTGGCAATAGTAAGTTTAGCTAAATCTTTCAAAAACTGATCAACCATTTTTTCACTTGTTGCAAAAGAAGTACAAAGTCTTATTACACTTTTTTCTTCATTTAATTTTTCCCAAATTTCAAAAGCATATTTTTTTGAAATTACTTTTAAAATATCATTTGGAAGTATAGGAAATACTTGATTGGTTGCTGACATTGAATAAAAACCGTAACCTAAGTTTCCTATTCCCAAAGTAAGTTTATTTGCAAGCCTGTTCTCATGTTTACCGATTTCAAAGTAAAGACCGTCTTTGAACAACTCAATAAACTGAACTCCCATCAGTCTTCCCTTTGCAATCATCGCACCGTTTTGCTTTATATGATATCTGAAATCAACATTTAATTCTTTATTATTTATAACTAAAGCTTCTCCGAACATCGCTCCCATTTTTGTTCCACCAATATAAAAAGCATCAGTTAATTTCCCCAAATCTTCCATTGTAACGTCGTTATCTACGCAAGTAAGAGCAGAACCGAGTCTGGCACCGTCTACATATAAATACATCCCGTATTCATCACAAACTTCTCTTAATTCACAAAGCTCTTCCTTTGAATAAATTGTTCCAAGCTCAGTAGGATTTGATATATACACCATTTTAGGCTTTACAGTATGTTCTCTTGCCTCATCTTCAAAATGAGCCTTAGCCATTTCTCTTATACCATCAGCATATATTTTACCGTTAACTTCTTCAATAGTCATTATTTTATGTCCTGTTGATTCAATAGAACCTGTTTCGTGCACATTTATATGTGCAGTAGAAGGAGCAATAACCCCCTCATGAGCTCTTAAAGAAGCCGATATAAAAGCTGTATTTGTAGCAGTTCCCCCTGACAAGAAATGAACACTACTGTCAAAGTTTCCTATGTAATTTTTAATTATCTCTTCTGCTTCTTTGCAGTATTTATCAGTACCATATCCGTCTGTTTGCTCAAAATTGGTTTTTATAAGAGCAGCCAATATATTTTTATGGGCACCTTCACTGTAATCATTTGTAAAACTATACATTTTAAACCCCTCATACTTTCTTTTTTCTCATAACTATTCATATTATATAATATCGAAAATATATATTTTTTACAAGCAAAATCGTAAAAAAAGACAAGTTTCGTCAATAAAAAAGTGTATCTGTAAACAGATACACTCCCATCTTATGTAATTTATATATAGTTTAAAGCATTGTTAAGTCTTAAAATAACTTCATCTTTGCCAAGTATACTAAGTATGTGAGTCAAGTCAGCTCCATGCATAACCCCGCTTATAGCTATTCTGGTAGGCATATATAGAGCTTTACCTTTTATTTTAAATTCTTTTTGAATTGATTTAAGGCTTTTATTTACTATTTCAGGAGTAAGAGAATCTTCTTTTTCAAACAAAGAGATAAGATTTTCAAATAAAATTTTATTTGTTTCAATACTCATTACTTCTTTTTCTTTATCATCCAATTTGTTTAAATCTGCCTTTAAATATAATTCTTTTGTAAGAGATACACATTCTTCCAGATAATTTAATTTGTCTTTTATTGCTTCTGTAATATACATCAGTACATTTTCATCTGTATCGGCATCTATTAAACTTTCTTTCAATAAATAAGGTTTTATCAATTCTAAAATATCTTTATCGGATTTTTCTTTAATATAATGAGCATTTACCCAGTTCAATTTTTCTGTATCAAACACAGCCCCTGCTTTAGTAACTCTTTCGATGTCAAAATCTTTTATCAATTCTTCCATCGTAAGGATTTCTCTTCCTTCAGGATCAGACCAACCAAGAAGAGCAATATAATTAATCAACGCTTCCGGCAGATATCCTTTTTGTATAAAATCCTCTACAGCAACAGAATCGTGTCGTTTACTTAACTTTTTCTTATTTTTATTAAGTACCGTAGGAAGATGAGCAAATTTAGGAGGCTCCCATCCCAAATAATCATAAAGAATAATATGTTTAGGAGTAGAAACCAACCACTCCTCTCCTCTTATAACATAATTTATATCCATCAAATGGTCATCAACAACAACAGCAAAATGATAAGTAGGAAAACCGTCAGCCTTAATTAGAACCTGTTCATCAATATCATTTGTATTAATCGTGACTTTTCCTCTGACTTCATCATTAAAAGTAATATCTTTATTTTCAGGAAGAGCCATTCTTATTACATAGCTTTCTCCGTTTTTTATTCTCTCTTCAGCTTCTTCTCTGGATAAATTTTTACATTTACCGTCATATTTCGGAGTTTGCTTATTTTTTACTTGCTCTTCTCTTAAGCTTTCAAGCCTTTCTTTATTACAAAAACAATAATATGCTTTTCCTTCATCCAAAAGCTTATTTATATATTTTTTGTATATATCAAGTCTGTTTGATTGAAAATAAGGACCTTTTTCACCGAACTCAACAATCTTACCATCCTGTAACATAGGACCTTCATCATGCTTAACACCGCAAAATTCCAACGCTTTAATCAAGTTTTCAACAGAGCCCTCTACATATCTGGTTCTGTCGGTATCTTCAACTCTTAAAATATAATCACCGTCATTATGTTTTGACCATAAATAGCAATAAAGAGCCGTTCTAAGTCCTCCTATATGCAAAAATCCGGTAGGACTTGGCGCAAATCTAGTTCTAATATTCATAAACAAATTACTCCTTAATTATTTTTCCGTCTTGCCAAAGTCTTTCAAGACTGTAAAATTCTCTTTCCTCTCTTAAGAAAATATGAATAACTATATCACCGTAATCCAAAAGTATCCATTTCGAAAGCTGAATACCTTCCTTACCTGTAGTATACAGTCCTTTTTCTTCGGCCTTTTCCTCTACAAATTCACATACCGCTTTTGCTTGTCTTTCACTTCCTGCCGTTGCTATAATGAAAGCATTTGCTTCAGCAGTTAAATCCGTAACGTCTACGGCATATATATCAGTCAACTTTTTCTCTTCAAGTAAATCTGTAAAAAATTTTGTCTTTTCTTTATAATCCATACTACACCTAACTATTTAATATTTATTATACCTTTAAGGTAACATCATATCCTATTAAATCTTTATTCTTTTCAAGAATAGGATTAACATCTTCGTTAACAAATTCAACAACCTGATTAACAGCTCTTCCTACGTACTTTTCAGGTTTCAAAATATCATGAATCTCACTTAATTCTAAATTAAAAGCAGAATCAGATGCAATTCTTTCAAGTAAATCATTTGATTTTCCTTCTTGTTTTACTCTTTTACTTGCTTCCATTGAATAAACTCTGATTTTCTCATGTAATTCTTGTCTGTCTCCGCCTCTTTTTACTGCTTCCATCAATATATTCTCTGTTGTCATAAATGGAAGTTCAGCCATTATATCTTTATGAATTACTTTTTCATTTACAACAAAACCACTTGCAATATTGATTGCAATTTGAAGAATCGCATCACAACACATAAAGCTTTCCGGTATAGAAATCCTCCTGTTTGCAGAATCATCCAAGGTTCTTTCAAACCATTGTACACTTGCAGTCATTGCAGGATTTACTTGATTGGCAATAATATGCCTTGCAAGAGAACATATTCTTTCACTTCTCATAGGATTACGCTTATATGCCATGGCCGATGAACCAATTTGATTTTTTTCAAAAGGTTCTTCAATTTCTTTCAAGTTTTGAAGAAGTCTTACATCCGTAGCAAATTTATGTAAACTCTGAGCAATACCCGCAAGAGCATTCACAACTCTACTGTCAAATTTTCTTGGATAAGTTTGTCCTGTAACAGTAAAATCAGTATCAAATCCCATTTCTTTACAAACAAATTCATTTAATTTTTTTATTTTTTCTTCGTCATTGTTAAATAAAGACATAAAACTTGCTTGTGTTCCGGTAGTTCCTTTTACACCTCTCATTCTGAAAGTAGAAAGGACAAAGTCAACCTCTTCATAATCGAGAAGTAAATCTTGAATCCAAAGCGTAGCTCTCTTTCCTACCGTTGTAAGCTGAGCCGGTTGAAAATGAGTAAAACCCAAAGTAGGCATATCTTTGTATTTTAAAGCAAATTCACTCATTACTTTAATTAAATTTACAAGCTGCTTCTTTATAAGTTCCAAAGCTTCCTTAAATACGATTAAATCTGTATTATCACCAACATAAGCACTCGTAGCACCAAGATGTATAATTCCTTTTGCTTCAGGAACTTTATCTCCGTATGTATGAACATGAGCCATTACATCGTGCCTGAATTTATTCTCATATTCTCTTGCCAAATTATAATCAATATCATAAATATTTTCTTCCAAAGCTTTGATTTGTTCATCTGTAATATCAATCCCCAAAGCTTTTTCCCCCTTTGCAAGTGCTACCCATAACTTTCTCCAGGTAGAAAACTTTTTGTCAGAGGAAAAAATATGAAGCATCTCTTTACTCGAATATCTTTCAATTAGTGGATTTGTATAAATATCTTTACTCATTTCTATTCTCCTATTTTATTTCATTTATAAATTCTTTAAATAATTTTAATCCCTCTTTTATATCATCCATACTCGTCGCATATGAAAATCTTATAAAATCATCCGCACCAAAGCCTATTCCCGGTATTACCGCAACATATTTACTGCTTAAAAGTGCATCTGCAAAATCAATAGATCCGTTAATTTGTTTACCTTTGTATTCCTTACCGTAAAAGGCCGAAACATCTGCAAACACATAAAAAGCACCATCCGGATTTATAGGCTCGACTCCGTCAATATTCATTAAAAAGTCAAGCATGTACTTTCTTCTTTTATCATATTCTTTAACCATATCATAAACAATGTTTTGATCAGCTTTTAACGCTTTTATGGTAGCATATTGAGATATACTGCTTGGATGAGATACACATTGTCCCTGAATTGTATTCATTGCCTTTACAATCTCTTTGTTCGCAAGAGCATACCCTATTCTCCATCCTGTCATTGCATAAGATTTACTTGCTCCATTTATAGTAATCGTGATGTCTTTTATTTCATCCGATAAAGAAGCAATAGGAGTAAATTGTTTATCATTATAAAGTAACATTTCATATATTTCGTCACTTAAAATGTATATTCCTTCTTTAACACATACATTAGCAACTTCCTTAAGTTGCTCTTTTGTATAAACAACGCCTGTCGGATTGGATGGATTATTAAGCATTATAACCTTTGATTTAGGTGTTACTACAGCTTCAAGTTCTTCTTTTGTCAAAATAAAATTATTTTCTTTCTTTGGATAAACAAATACAGGTTTTCCCCCTGCAACCTTTACCATTTCAGAGTAACTTACCCAGTATGGAACCGGTATTATAACCTCATCTCCATCACTTAATAGAGCCTGAAGTGCAGTAAACAGTGAATGCTTTGCACCTGAAGAAACAATAATTTCACTTTCAGGATCATAATCCAAAGAAAATTCATTTTTGTATTTTTGACTTATCGCCTCTCTTAAGTCGATAAGACCCTTAACATCAGTATATCTGGTAATTCCCTTTTCCATTGCTTCATTAGCTGCATCAATAATTACTTTTGGAGTGTCAAAATCTGGTTCTCCCGTACCGAAAGAATAAACCTTTTTCCCTTCTCTTTTTAGTTTATTTGCTTTTGAAGTTATAGCAAGTGTCATAGACGGTGATATTTTATCTAATTTGTTTGATAATGATTTTTTCATAAATTCCTCCTATAATATTAACATTGAGTCACCAAAACTAAAAAATCTGTACTTTTCTTTTATTGCTTCTTCATATGCTTTAATTATATCATCTTTGCTGTAAAAAGCACTTATTAACATGAGTAAAGTCGATTTGGGTAGATGAAAATTAGTTATCAAATGATCTACCACATTAAATTGAAATCCCGGATAAATAAATATATCCGTATTCATACTTGTTGCTTTTATTTCAGAATACTTTTTATAACAACTTTCAAGTGTCCTCACTGTAGTTGTTCCCACAGCATATATGTCTTTGCCCTTTTTCTTTGTCTCATTTATAATCTTTGCGGTTTCATCACTTATTACAAAAAACTCACTGTGCATTTTATGCTTTGTTATCTCTTCTTCTTTAACAGGTCTGAAAGTACCAAGACCTACATGTAAAGTAACGTAACAAACATTTACACCTTTTTCTTTTATTTTTTCTAAAAGCTCATTGGTAAAATGAAGTCCGGCTGTCGGCGCAGCTGCAGAGCCTTTATCTTTCGAGTATACCGTTTGATATCTTTCATCATCATCCAATTTCTCTTTTATATAAGGAGGCAATGGAACAGTACCTATTTTATCTATATAAGAAAATATATCTTTACACCCGAAAAATCTTACTTTTGCCAGGCCTTCATCGTGTTTTTCGATAACTTTCATTGATAAATTATCATCAAATTTTACAACACTGCCTTCCTTAAGCCTTTTTGCGGGTTTTATCATGACCTCAAACATATCATCCACAAGAGGCTTTAATACAAAAGTTTCTATTTTTGCACCGGTTATTTCCTTTACCCCAAAAAGTCTTGCGTGAAAAACTTTGGAATCATTAAGAACCAAAGTATCACCTTCATTTAAGTAATCTATCAAGTCATAGAAATGTTTATGTTCTGTCTTTTTTGTTTCTCTGTTTAAAACCATAAGCTTAGAAGAATCCCTTTTTTCAATAGGAGTCTGTGCAATAAGCTCTTCCGGTAAATTATAATTAAAATCACTTGTCTTCATTAATTAATCTTCTTCCGTTTCAAATATTGATTTAGTAAAAGCGTCTTTACTTGTAAAAGGAACTCCCAAATAATCATAAGCAAGCTTTGTGGCTATTCTGCCTCTTGGAGTTCTGTTTATAAACCCCAATTGAAGCAAATACGGTTCATATACATCTAAAATTGTATCTTCTTCCTCTCCTATTACCGCAGAAAGAGTATTAAGACCTACAGGACCTCCGTCAAACTTATTTATAATGGCATTCAATATTGCAATATCACTTCCGTCAAGTCCGTTTTCATCAACATCGAGTAACTTCAATGCCTCAGTTGCAATATTCTTATCAATCAACAACGCATTTTTTACCTGAGCATAATCTCTTACACGCTTTAAAAACCTATTTGCGATTCTTGGAGTCTGTCTGGAACGTATAGCTATTTCTTTTGCTCCTTCTTCATCTATATCTATATCCAAAATACCGGCACTTCTTTTTATTATTTCAATCAGCTCCTCTGTTTTGTACATTTCTAACTTGTTTAAAACGCCAAATCTATCTCGAAGAGGAGAAGAAAGAAGCCCTGTTCTCGTCGTGGCACCTATTAGAGTAAAAGGCGCAATAGGAATTCTGACAGATTTTGCACTGGGACCTTTTCCCATTACTATATCGAAAGCATAATCTTCCATTGCAGGATATAAAACCTCTTCTATAGATCGATTAAGCCTGTGTATCTCATCAATAAACAAAACATCGTTTTTCTTTAGCCCTGTCAGTATTGCTGCCAAATCACCCGGCTTTTCTATTGCAGGTCCGGATGTTACTTTAATCGAAACACCAAGTTCATTTGCTATAATATTTGATAATGTCGTTTTTCCAAGTCCCGGAGGACCATAAAGCAAAACATGATCAAGCGCTTCACCCCTTTGCTTTGCAGCAGAAATAAAAACCCTCATCCTCTCTTTTACTGTTTCTTGTCCTACATATTCGTCTAAACTGAGAGGGCGGAGAGATTTATCCTTTTCAATATCCAATTCTGTTTTTTTACTCGTTACAATTCTTGTAGCCATAACGCTCCTTATTCATTAACCTTTTGCAAAGCAAGACTCAAAATATCTTCTATACTCAAATCATCATCAACTGAAATTTCTCTTACTATTTTAGCGGCATAACTTCTATCAAATCCCAAAGAAGTAAGTCCGAGTATAGCCTCATCTTTAAGGTCACTGTTTACAACCTCATTATCCATAGTCATACTCTCAATTTCCGGTAAGTCCGTAAATTTATCCTGCAAAGTAACCACTATTTGCTCCGCAGCCTTTTTACCAACCCCGTTTGCCGTACATAAAGATTTGTAATCTTTATTCATTATTGCATTTATTATCATATTTGGAGAAAGAGCACTGAGTATGCTAAGAGCAATCTTTGGACCTATTTTAGGTACACTTAAAAGCTTGAAAAATATTTCACGTTCGAAAGAAGTGGAAAACCCAAACAAGCTCATATCGTTTTCTCTTACTGCCATATACGTATATACTAAAACATCATTTCTGTCATTAATCAAATCGGTAATAGTATTTTCAGAAACATTAAGTAAAAACCCTATTCCGCTTTTATTCTCTATCGTTAAATACCCATCACGTATATCGGTAATATCACCTTTAATATAATCAAACATCAATTCCCTCTACTCATCAGATTCATGTCTTTCATAGTAACCTATAAGTTTTCTGTTTTCATCTCTTACAGCAACTATGTAGTTATTTTCTTTATGCTTTTCATTGTACCCCATATAGATCTCTGTCAGATTATCATCAGACATAAATCTGTCTATATATTCAAGAGTCAACCTTTTTGAATTTTCATTATGACAATCAAATAAAGATTTACCTATCAAATCTGCCCCACCTCTATGAGCATAACGCTTTAAGGCACTTTTATTCATATAAGTAATAATGTGATTAGTATCAACAAAACAAACAGGATTTTTCTCATTATCAACAATATCCTTAAAAACCATATTAAAATCCATATTTATACCTACCTTTACAAATATTCATCTATATAAACATTACCTTTATTGATAATAGAAATTCTGGCATTTGTCAATGCCGTCAAATTCTCTTCTAATTTTTCTCTCAAAGAAACAGGAACATATACTTTATAACTGACTTTGTCCGTAAAAGTC
The DNA here is from genome assembly GCF_019420015.1 of Anaerofustis sp. Lineage (GTDB taxonomy): Bacteria > Bacillota > Clostridia > Eubacteriales > Anaerofustaceae > Anaerofustis. The sequence continues at coordinate 7,438 of NZ_JAHZIA010000041.1, read as the reverse complement.
ACATCATCAAGTCTACACTCTGTTTTTCTTAGAAATGTTTCGATTTTACCGTGTAATGAATAATCATAATTTAATTCCAATAAATCAGTCATTACTTTTTTTACAAGCTTCGACTTCTTTATTACTTCTCTCGCTGCTGACGAATAAGCTCTTATAAGGCCGTTTGCGCCAAGCTTAACACCGCCAAAATAACGCGTAACAACAATCAATACATTTGTAAGATTATTATTCTCAATTGCCCCCAGTATAGGCCTTCCTGCAGTAGTTGAAGGTTCTCCGTCGTCACTTGCTTTTTTAATTTCTTTATTTTCCCCTATAATATACGCATAACAATTGTGAGTTGCTTTATAATGTTCTTTTCTTATTTTTTCCAGAATATCATCCGTATCTTCAACCGTAGATACAGGATGTAAATGCGCAATAAATGTTGATTTTTTAATTTCTATGGTATTTTCAAAATTATCGTTTACGGTAACATAATCCATACAAATTTTTCCTATTTTTTTAATTTCTTTGATTAAATATTATAACATAATACTTTTTTTTCTTCAATAAATTAAATCAAACTAAAACATATATAAAACATTAAAAAATAGGTACATAATTTACATACCTATTAACAAACAAAAAATTTTATTATATTTGAACAAGATGATCATCATCCTTTATTTCCATATTATTTTTTAATTTAAAAATTATTTTTCTAAGTTTCTCTCCTAAAAAATATACAACAAATGATAAAAGGAAATCTATTAAAATCGTTAAAATTACTCTTTCTATATCTGAATAATTTACAAACATATAATTCACAAGGTTTATAGCAAAAACTTGTGACAGGTATATAGGTAAAGATGCTTTTCCTAAAAAATAGATAACCTTATTATTCATTCTTCCACTTGATGTTATGCCACTAAATGTAATTATAATTGAAACAAATAATACTAATAAACAATAAAATTCATAATGACGTGAAAATGTACAAAGCATATAAAATACAACACACAAATAACAACATATTTCTAATATTTTTAATATGTTCTTCTTTAGATTGGTAATTTTAATACCTGATAACCATACAGAAATTTCGTGTGCTATAACCCCCATAGATATTTCAATGATTGCCCTAATTATAGACTTATATCCCACAATAGTCCAATCCATAACACCTGTTAAAGAATCATAATAATAAATTAATTGTCCTAACAAGAAAACACATAATATTGGTGCAATTATTTTTACAAAGTTAGAATAATATCTTTTACATATGGGATATAATATAAACATAGAAAGAAACATAGATGAAATATACCATACTACATAATTAGGATTATAAAATGAAATGCCACTCATATAAAAAAGGAAAATGTGTGGAATTGTATCTATAAAGTTCTTTATTATAGCTATTAAGTTATAATTATTAATTACACAAACTTGTATAAATAATAATATAAATGCAACCAAATGATACGGAAAAATACTAACCCATTTTTTAAATAAAAATAACCAAGTATCTTTACCTAAATTATCAAAATTTATTTTTTCTTCTTTATTACTTTTTACTATTGATTTTGCCATTAAAAAACCTGATACCAAAAAGAAAAACTCAACACCCATTGCACCATTCGCAAAAAAAGATATATGTATTCCATTTTTTAAAGATGGTAAACCTCCCAAAATATGTTTTTGAATATGATAAAAAAATACTATCATACAAAAAATAAATCTCAAAAATTCGATTGTTCCATTTTTCTTTTTTTTGTTCATATTATCTCCTTTTATTTTAAATTTTCATGTTATTTTATTCTCTTTTACTAAATATTTTTATATTTGATAATTGATGTAAAATAAATGTATAATTTTTGTGACAAATAAAAATATCACATTATAAAATATGAACGTAATATATAAAGAAATAAAATAAAAAAATAATACATTGATTAATAATCAATGTATTATAATAAATTTGTTACTTATAGTATGATTTTAATTATTCAAATTCAATAAAAAAATTAAATTTTTGTACTGAATAACTTACCTGTTGCAAATATCGATGCCTTTAATATGTTTAAAATATTCTTGTAATCTCTCTATAGAAGAATTCACAATCAACTCCTCAGGGTATTCAGCACTCTCTATAACAGATATTGCATCATCAAAATGTCCTATACTGGAAGAAATATGTGCATCGGAATTTACAATAATCGGAACTTCATACTTTTTACAAAGTTTTACTATTTTCAAACAGTTTTTATCACTTCCCAGACGTTGAACGAATGAATGATTATTAACCTCTACGATTTTGTTATATCTGTTACATTTTGATATTATAGATTCATAATCAAACTTAAAAATTTCATTCCCAAGATGTCCGAAAACATTTATATTTTCATTTAAGAGTGCTTCGTTTAACATATCATTTACATGATTTTTATCTTTAGGATAAAATATTTCTTGATGAAAAGAAGCTATTTTCAAATCCAAATTTTCCATATACTCTTCTGCTAAGTCAACACTCCCATCAGGCATTATATTAAGTTCAATCCCACTTATAAGATATACACCATGCATCCTTCCGGGATTATTTTTGCCAAGACTTCTAAAATGCCAATGACTTGCACCGTCTTCAAGAGCCGGACCATGATTAGTAATTCCAACTACATATAATCCTGCTTTATTTGCCGCTATACAATTTTCTTCAAGAGTTGAAAATGCATGCTCACTTATATTTGTATGTGTATGTAAATCTGCTATAATTTTCATTTTATACCTCTTTTTTTATATATAGATAAAAGACATAAATTCATTATGTCTTTCAATCAAGTATATTTTATTTTATAGTAGCTTTATAATATGAAATTAATTTATTAAAACCATCATCAGGATTAATAACCGGTTCCCAACCTAATAACTTTAATTTATCACAATTAATGTCCACATATTTAACTGGACTATAACTACCTGTATTTTCATTAATATTCAATTCTAATTGCAAATTTTTATTTCCGTTTACATCAAGAATAATTTCCGCAAGATCTCTTATTGTTATTACATTATTTTCATTTGAAATATTGTATGCGGTGCTTTCACCATGTAATAAAACATAAAATAATCCTGAAACAACATCAGAAACATAGGTATAAGCTCTTTTTGTTTTTCCATCAGAATTCATGACAATATTTTCATTATTAATAACTTTTCTACAAAATTCGGATTGCACTCTACTATCTGTTATACTCATTCCAGGTCCATAAGTATGACCAACTCTTGCAATATTTATGTTTAGATTATATTGTTTCATATAACATGCACATAAAGTTTCTGTAGCTCTCTTACCTTCTGAATAACATGATCTAGGGTTTAATACATCTATATATCCACTATCAGATTCTTTAATACTTTCTTTCCCTTCAACACTTCCATACATTTCCGCAGAAGAAGTATACAATGTTGATTTGACATTTTTTTCTTTTGCAATATTAAGCAAATTTTCCATACCAATTACATTTCCCAAAAAAGTACCGACAGGATCATTTTCAAAAAAATATGGGCTTGCTTGACTAACAGTATTGATTATATAATCAATATCAAAGTCTACACTTTTAAATTTTATTAAATCAGAAATAATTAAATCTAAATCTTCACGATTAATATCATCTTCTAAAACTTTTTTTGCTTTATCTATATTTCTTACTAAAGCTTTAATTTTAATTTTATAATCATATAAATCATTTAACTGCAATAATACTCTAACAGCGTACATACCAAGCATACCAGTAGCACCAGTAACCAAAACTGTACTATTTCTTAAATTCTCCCATTTGATATTATTTTTTTTTATAATATCTTTTACATCTTTTAAAATAATGCTATGCATATACACCCCTCTTATATAAGTTCATTTTTTATATCATACATAAATTTAGCCATATGATAATCTTCAATTGTTGTTATTTTTATATTCAAGCGACTACCCATAGTTATTTCTAAATCACCTTTATAGTATTTATAGACAGATGCTTGATCTATGAATACTCTTCCCTCATCCATAGCTCTTTTATTCAATTCATATAATTCATTACCAATAAATGATTGAGGAGCTTGTCCAATTTGTAATAAATCTCTTGGATATATTTCTCTAACTTTTTCATCTTCAACTTTCATAATGGTTTCTACAACTGGATATGCAGTTGAAACACCTCTTCCGGTTTCTCTAACTACTTTTATATTATTAGATACAATTTCTTCTGTTATAAAAGGTCTTACACCATCATGAACAACAACAACAGGATTTTCTTTCTCAAAATTTTCGTGAATATATGTTAATCCGTTAAATACAGATTCATGAGCAGTTTCTCCATTTTCAACAATTTTAATTACCTTTTTTAAATCAAACTCATTGATTAAATCCTTCATATAAGAAATATACTGATTGTTGCATACAATAACTACACCATCAATATCTTTGCATTTTTCAAAAATATCAATTGTATGCACTATAATAGGTTTATCCTTTACATATAAAAATTGTTTAGGAACAGTTGTCTTTCCCATTCTACTCCCTTTACCACCAGCTAAAATTAATCCTATATTCATATTAATTCTCCTTTTACTATTTATTCTTTAATATTTTTTATTACTTCATTATATATTCTTTCACAGTTATTATAATCATGATAATAGAAAAATTCATCTATTCTCTTTCTATATTTATCATTAATTTTACATTCATTCTTTATATTTTCACATAATAAATCTACTAAATCATTAGTATTTGTAACAATTTCACCTAAGCCGTGTTCTTCATATTTATAGATACTTTCTTCATAATGTGGAGGAAGGCTATCAGGATGAAAATAAACAACAGGTTTATACATATATGCAAAATCAAATTGAATACCTGAATAATCCGTTACTAAAACAGCCGCTCTAGTTAACAAATCCTCATAACTAACATCATCAGTCGAGGCAAGAACTTCAACATAGTCATTAGCGTCAAAATCATCTTTCTGACTTGCTATAACTGGATGTACAAGATAGATTATTTTATAATTATGCTCTGATGCATATTTTAACAATTTTTCATTATTTATCAATCCATTATATATTTTAAAATACTCTGTATCTTTAAAACTTTCATTCGCATCACGTTGCTTACCTATTTTAGGTTTACTAGCAAGATCATTTCTCCATGTAGGTGATATTAAAATCATTTTTTCTTTTTTAGAACGTAATCCATCATATCTAGGTAAACCAGTTTTTACAATATTTTTTTCTTTGTAATCATATGAAGGTAATAATAAATTTTTACGCTCAAATTCAGATGTAATAAAATACATTTTAAAACCATCTGCAATTCTATTCATTGAAACAGAAAGGTTTTGCGTAGTCAACCCATGTTGAATACAAACAGAATCAAAATTAAAATAACCCCTAAAATATTTTTCTATCTTATTAAATCCTCCATATATATAAAGTTTAGCATGAGTAGCAAAAACGACATCTGCATTTAAAAATAATAGTCTACTTTTTAAAGTTTTATATGTTACGTAATTTAAATTTTCTTTTTCAAACCTTTTAATATCTACAGCACTTTTATCAAGGAAATAATACTTATCTATATCATCATCTTGTTTCAAAGCATATTTATATAAGTATTCAGCATTATCTCCGCCTTTATATAACTTATCATAAAATATCCATATCTTACGTTTTGAAAATAATCTTTTCGTGAGTAGATATATAAATAGAAATACGGCAACTTTTAAGTGACGTTTTGAAGGTCTAGAAATTAATAAATATTTCAAGTATCCCATAACCTTTGAGAAAACTCTAAATTTAGTTGCCCTTGTAATAATTATATTATTATCTTTAGCAAAGACAAGTCTCTCACCATGTACCCAATAATTATTTATAGAATTACTAAGCTTAGACAAGTATTTTGAAAAGTTTAAAATTAATTTTATATTACCTTCAGGTAAAACAACCATAGGATATATTTGTAGATTATCATTTAAATTATCACCTAAAGGTATTTTAAAACTATAACAATATCTTCGTAATATATTTTTACCAAACAATTTAGAAACATTCAAACGTTCGTTTTTAATACCCTTAATCATTGTACTAGTTTTATTATCTCTATTAACAACATTTATATATATCTCCTGATTGTCTAATAAAACATTATAACTAACATTCGCATCTATATATAAAAACCCGTTATTTATTTCCATCATTTCAATATTAAAGCCTATATTATTAATCATGTTATATATTTCTTCATCGTCATTAACATATGCTTGCACATTGAAATTATCATTATTATCATTATCAATAGCTTTTATATCTATTTTTCTGTCATTATATTTATTAAATGCAAAATATAAAATAAGTTGTTTATTTAAAACAAATAATCTGTTTCTTCTAAAAAGAATACTATTATCTATGTAATTAAATAATATTTTTGTTTGTTTAATAAATGAATTTTTAAAATCATCATCGAATTTAGAATCAGCATAAAGAATTGTATGATTAAACTTAATATAAAAGTGTATTTGATAACAAAAAATAACTTGAATAAATTCAGGTATTTTAGATACACGTCCTATTTGTTTAAATAAAGAAAACCAACCATTAAAAAAAGCTCTATAAAATTCATCATCTAAACTTCTAATATATGTCTTTGAATAACAATGCTCTGTTTTTTCATATAATTTAAAATAATTTGAATCAACCTTATAAAAGGATTTATTTAAAAATAATGAAAAAAATAAAATTGTTTTATAATCACTAATTTCAAATTTTTCGAAAATTTCATTTAACAAATCAGCTCTTATGATAGCAGATGATAATTGAGTCCAAATATTATAGGGTTCATCAATTAAATTAATCTCCCCAAATACTTTAGAACAATTCAAACTTTTATATGTAGTTAAATCATTCATAAAATAATCCTTATTAACTTTATTTAAATCAATAATCGGAAAACAAATTAATCTTTGATTAACATGACGAGATAAAATATTAGAAAATTTACTAGATACTATATCTCCACAGTTTAAAAAAGAAATAAAATGTCTATCATCATTACTAAAATATTTTTTTATTTCTCTACAGAAATTTTCTTCAGAATCCCTTATTATAGTGTAATCTTCCAAATCATTAATATTAATTAAGTCATTATTATTTTTAAAATAAAATAATATAATATTACTTTTCCCAATATTATTTTTATTTAAACTATTAATAGTGTTATTAAAAGAACTCTGATTATAATTTTCTATGTTAATAAATACACTTATCATTTTTACTCCTTAAAATATACTGAAAATACTAAAATATATTATCATAATATACAAAGTTATTCAAGTAAAAGTAAGAATAAAGCCACCGCAAGAAACATAAAAAAAAACCCCGCGACTACCTACCCTCCCAGTCC
>NZ_JAHZIA010000040.1 GCF_019420015.1 Anaerofustis sp. | reverse complement strand
CTGCATCTAAACTTAAAAAGGGTGAATCTTCTAGTATGATAAAACCTTTAAGAGGTGACGGGTATTATTTTGTAAAGCTTTTAGATGTAAATAAAGATAATGAAATTAATTATGAATTTATAAAAATAATAATAATAAAGTATTTATTAAATAAGGAAAATTATATATAATATATTTTTAATTAATATAAAAAGTTTCTTTGGAGGTAAACATGAAACTGAAACAGAATGAAAAATATTCTAATTTTCTTCTTAAAAATGTAGAAAATATAAAAGAAATAAATTCTATTTCTTATGAGTTTGAACATATAAAATCGGGAGCAAGACTTCTTTTTATTGATAATGATGATGAGAATAAAGTCTTTAGCATAAGCTTTAGAACTCCTCCCGTTGATAACACCGGGAGCGCTCATATTCTTGAGCATAGTGTTCTTTGCGGTTCAAAAAAGTATCCGCTTAAAGAGCCCTTTGTTGAGCTTATGAAGTCTTCGCTGAATACTTTTTTAAATGCGATGACATTTTCCGATAAAACGATGTATCCCGTTGCAAGTATGAATGAGGCTGATTTCAGAAATTTAATGGATGTGTATTTAGATGCAGTATTTAACCCCTTGATTTATGATAAAAAGGAAATACTTGAGCAGGAAGGTTGGCATTATCATTTAGAAAACAAAGATGATGATATTAAATATAACGGCGTTGTTTATAACGAAATGAAAGGGGCATTTTCAGATCCCGAAGATATTCTTGCAAGAAATATTGAAGCAAATTTATATAAGGATACACCTTATTCTTTTGAATCAGGCGGAGATCCCAAATATATTCCAGATTTGACTTATGATACTTTTTTGGACTTTCATAAGAGATATTATCATCCTTGCAATTCATACATTTATATTTACGGTAAAACGGATATACTCCGTCATTTAGAATATTTGGATAAAAATTATTTGGAAAAGTACGATAAAATAAAAGTTGATTCTTCAATAACCGAACAGATTGATTTTTCCGGTATAGAAAAAAAAGTTGAGAAGTTTTATTCTGTAAATTCATCTGAAAACATCGATAAAAAATATCTTCTATCTCTCAATTACAGTGTGGGAAATGTTTTGGATGTAAAATTAGGGCTTATTTTGGGTATATTGTGCAAAATATTGTTTGACTCTGATTCTTCTTACCTTAAAAAAGCATTGATTGAAGCTGATATTGCCGATGAAGTTATGCTTGACTACAATAACGGTATTTTACAGCCTGTGTTAAGTATAAGTGCAAAAAATGCAAAAAAAGACAAGATAGATTTGTTTAAAGAAGTTGTCGAGTCTACTTTTGAAAATATTGTAAAGAACGGAATTGACGATGATATCATAAAAGCGGCAATAAATAACTTTGAATTTGAATTAAAAGAAGGGGACAGCGGAACGTATCCAAAAGGTTTGCTTTATGGAATTACGGTTATGGAAAGTTGGCTTTATGACGGAGACCCTACTTTATTGTTAAAATATGAGAATGCACTTGAGGAAATAAAGAAAGAGTCTTTACAGGGATTATTTGAGAATACAATAAAAGAATATATTTTAAACAATGAAAAATACAATTATGTTATATTATCTCCTAAAGAAAATCTTTCTGATAAGGATGATAAAATATTGTACGATAAATTAAAATCTTATAAAGAAAGTTTAAGTGAAGACGAAAAAGAGAAATTGGTAGAAGCTACAAATAATTTATTGAAAATGCAGAGAACTCCCGACGGAGAAGATGTAAAGGCTTTAATACCAAGAATTTCGGTAAGTGATATCGACGTAAATCCACCTATCGTAAATGACGTTGAAATAAAGCACTGTGGAGTGAATGATATTTATATAAGAACAGACGAAACGAAAGATATTACTTATATGGATGTGAATTTTGAAGTATCTCTTAACGGTGATGAAGAAATACATGCATTATCTCTTCTTACAAAGTGCTTTGAAAACTTTAATACCAAAAATTATGATATACTCAGTCTTAACAATGAAATCAACGAAAATTTGGGAGATATAGTTTTTTCTGTATCTCCTTATCAAAGTTTTGAAAATCACGACGATTTCAGGTCTTTCTTGACATGCAGTATAAAAGCTTTCAGCAAGAAAGAGGATAAAATGTATGCCATCATGGAAGAGATGATTTTAAGATCTGATTTTAAGGATAAATCAAAGCTTAGAGATATAGTAAGGGAAGAGCTTTCAAAAATGCAGTCAAGAATTATGAGTGCAACTCACAGAACAGTTCTAAACGAAATGCTTGCTTTTTCAAACAGAAAATCCAGATTTGTAACCTTATTGAATGGGATAAGTTATTATGATTTTCTTAAAAATTTGAATGAAAACTTTGATAAGAGTGCGGATAAAATTATTTCCGTTTTTGAAAATCTTACAAATAGAATTATAAATTCTAGAAAAGATATTATCCTTACGGTAAGTGAAGATTCAAAAAATCAAAGTTTAAAAAATGCATCTGCATTTTTAGATAAATATGAAAGCAGCAACGATACAAAAATAATATTTAACTATGAATATAACGCCGATAATACAGCTATCATATTGCCTTCTATGGTAAACTATGTAGGTCAAGGAGGAGAATACGGTTCTTTCGGATATTCTTACGAAGGATCTTTACTTGTTTTGAAAAAATATCTTTCAACAGAATATCTGTGGGATAATGTCAGAGTTATGGGCGGTGCTTATGGTTCTTTCATTCACATAGATAAGTTTGGAAACCTCGGTCTCGTTTCGTACAGGGATCCAAATGTAAAAAGAACTTATAAAATGTATGATAATTTAGTCGAATATATTAAAAATATAGAGTTGAACAATGAGGAAATCAGCAAACTTATAATAGGTACTGTATCGGATATGGATATACCTCTTAACAATTACAGTAAAATACGTGAATATGTTACCAGGGTTTATACAAAAGATACTTACGAAAATATAAAGAAGAGAAGAAAAGAGGTTTTTGGAAGTTAAAAGTGTCGATTTACAAAAACATTATAAGATGTTTGAAGATGTTTTTAATAATTCAATCAGATATGTTGCCGGAAATAAGGCTAAAATAGAAGAGTGCGGCAATATGTTTAAAAATACTGTTGTACTGTTTTAGATAAAAAGCGGAAGGAAGGAATATGCTAAAAATAAAAGGAATAAAAAGAATATTAGCAGGCTTTTTAATATCTTCTGTATTTTTGCTGAATGTTACTTCTGTATATGCGGCTGTTCCAAATGTTAAGGATAACTCGAAAATGGGACTTTATTTATACGAAGATTCCACTGACAGTGAGCTTTTCAGTCATAATGGGAATAAAAAGATGTATCCCGCCAGCACTACAAAAATAATGACTGCCGCAATTACTTTGGAGTATGTTAAAGATTTAAATAAGACTGTTAAAACGGGAAGCGAATTAAATTGGCTTCCCGCCGGCAGTTCTACGGCAGGACTCTATAAAAACGAGGTTCTTTCATATAAGGATTTGTTATATGGTTTAATGTTGCCTTCGGGGAATGATGCTGCCATTGTTCTTGCCTGTAATGTCGGAAATATCATTAATGGAGAGAAAACGGATAAAAAAAGTGCTTATAATATATTCGTAAAAGAAATGAATAAAAAAGCGAAAAAAATAGGCATGAAAAATACTCACTTTAATAATCCTCATGGGTTTCATGATAAAAATCATTACAGTACTCCGAGAGATATGACTTTACTTGCGGCATATGCAGATAATTTCGATTATTACAACAGGGTGGTATCTTCTACATATTATGAAACGATAACGAATAAGACTACTCATAAATCGTCCGGGCATAATGCTCTTATATTGGAATCCAGTAAATACTTTTATAAGCTGGCAAAAGGAGATAAAACGGGTTATACAAATCCGGCCGGGAACTGTGTTGTTGTATCCAGTAAAAACGATGAAGGTATAAAATATTATGCGGCTGTTTTAAATGCTTCGAGCAGTAAAGATCAATTTGGATATGCAAAAACTTTGCTTAAATACGGTAATGAAGAAACACATAAATTGAGAATAGAGGAAAAAGGTGATACTTTATTTAAGTATACCGTTAAAAATCTCGCTTTGGGAGAGAGAGGGGAAGTAAAAGTTAAAGTTAATAGTGATATTGAGGTATATGCCAATAAGGGATACACTGAAGATAATTTTACTATTTCCTTTACTCCAAATGATAAATACATAAAAAAAACAGCAACTGAAGATATGGAACTTGTTAATTCCATCAGTGAAAATGATAAAATAGGAAATATAAATGTTTATTTAAATAACAAATTATTTAAAACCGTACCTGCTTATTCCAAGAGTGACGTGGATATGAAGTCGGCTTTTGATATTTTTATAACCAATGCTCTTATATTTATTGTTCTTTTGTGTTTGGTTGTTATGGCTTTAATACTTTCTTCTAAATACAGAACGAAGAAGAGGATAGAGCAAAGAAGAAAGGCAAGACGAAGAAGACTTCAGAATGAAATAAGATATTATGGTTCTGCAAGTGTAAGACCACGACCTTCGTATAACAGTGACGGAAGGAAAATAAAAGTAGTAAAGAAGAAAAAGCCTTCAAATAGAAGAGTGGTAAGGAAAAAAGTATATAAAAGAGGTAAGAGAAGAAGATAAATAAATTATGGATAATAAAACATTAAAAGCTTTGGAGTATGAAAAAATCATATCAAGAATACAAGACTATGCTTTTTCATCCGAAGCAAAAGAGGAAATAATGAACTTATCTTGGAGTGATAATATTTATTTGATAAAGGATAAGTTAAACGAGCTTGACGAAATGGTTAAGTTTTCAATTTCATACGGAGATATTCCTGTGTATGGATATAAAATAAACAAGAACAGTATATCCAGAGCAGTTAAAGATGGTATTCTTACAAATGAGGATTTTATTAACATATCAAAAAGTATCAAATGCTCGATTGATGTAAAGAGGCATATATTGTCGAATATATCTGAGGAAGATAAATTTGAGACTTTAAAGGATTATGGAGAGAATATAGATGATTTGTCGTTTCTTCAAAAAGAGATAGATACTATAATAATTGACGGAGAAACTATCAGCGACAGAGCGAGCAGTACCCTTTACAATATAAGAAGAAACATAAAAAATACAAATAACAAAATAAGAGAAAAACTTAACGGTATTGTTAATTCTTCTAAGTATCAAAAATATTTAAGTGAGAATATTGTAACCATCAGGTATTCAAGATATGTTGTTCCTGTTAAATCAGAATACAGAGCGGAAGTAAACGGGATAGTACACGATACTTCTCAAAGCGGAGCTACTTTATTTATAGAGCCCGCTTCTGTTGTAAATTTAAACAATAAACTCAAAGAACTTGAAACAGAAGAACAAAAAGAAATAGAGATAATTTTAAAGATACTTTCAAGTAAAATAAAAGATAATGCGGTAAGTTTAAATGTAAATGAAAATATACTTATTTATTTTGATGTATTAAATGCGAAATCAAGATTTTGTCTGAAAAACGAGTATAACAAGCCAGATATAAGTGAAAATGATGAAATAATATTAAAGTCTGCAAGGCATCCTTTAATAGATATTGATAAGGCCGTTCCTTCGGATATTATTTTAGACGGTAATTTTAGGGCACTTATCATAACAGGACCGAATACCGGGGGGAAGACCGTTACTTTAAAGACAGTTGGGCTTTGCTCTTTGCTGTTGCAGTCAGGTCTTTTTATTCCGGCGGCGATGGGCAGTTCCATTCCAATATACAGCAAAATTTTTGCAGATATAGGTGATGATCAAAGTATAGCTCAAAATTTAAGTACTTTTTCCTCTCATATGACGAATATAGTAAATATTGTTAACCAGGCCAATGATAAGACTTTGGTTTTAATCGACGAGTTGGGAGTAGGTACGGACCCTACAGAGGGTGCCGCTTTGGCAGTTTCTATAATAGATTATTTAAAGAATCAAAATGCGAGAGTTTTTGCTACAACGCATTACAGTGAGATAAAAGAATATGCAATAGTTAAAAATGATGTTATGAATGCAAGCGTAGAATTTGATGTTGAAAAACTAGCTCCGACGTACAGACTTATTCTTGGGATTCCCGGTAAATCAAATGCTTTTGAAATTTCCGGAAAACTAGGACTAAATTGTAACATTATCGAAAATGCAAAAAAACGTTTATCAGAAGAGAATATTGAAGTTGAAGATCTTATAAAAGAGTTAAATGATAAATCCATGGTACTCGAACAGGAAAAAAGAGAAACAGAATATCTTTTAAATCAGAATAAGATTTTGAACGAACAGCTTTCGATGGAAAAACAAAATATAGAAGAAAGTAAATCAAAAATTATGCTGGAAGCTTCTTTAAAAGCAAAAGATATTTTAGCGGATGCGAAAAGGGAATCAAAGGATATTATAGAAAAGCTTGGAAAGATAAAAGCGCAAAAAAATATAAATGCAAATAATAACACTTTTAAAAGTGATGCCGAAAAGATAAAAAAACAAATCAAAGAAAAAGAAGAACTTCTAAACTCATATATACCGTCTCATGAACTTAAAAAAGCGGAAACAAGCATTAACAAAAAAGAAGATTTTAAGGTTGGAGAAGAAGTTTATATAAAAAGTTTGGATCAATATGCGACTATCTTGGGATTTGATAATAAAGACAATGTATTTATACAAGCAGGAATTATAAAAACCAAAATATCGTTATCAAAAATAGAGCATAGCAAACGAGAACAAGAGCAGGTTAGGAAAACCGCAGTGAAGTTTTCCAATACAAAAGCGAAAACCATTGAACCCAGCCTTGATATAAGGGGAATGTATGCGGATGATGCGGTTATAAAGGTAGAAAAATATCTTGATGATGCTTATTTGGCAAATTTAAAAGTAGTTACGATTATTCATGGAAAAGGAACCGGGGTTTTGAAAAACACTGTTACGGATTTGTTAAAACACCATTCTTATGTAAAGAAATTCCGATTTGGCGGTATAAGCGAAGGCGGCGACGGTGCGACCGTTGTTACATTAAAATAATTTTTTATTTTTTGATATTTATGATATAGTAATTCCATAAAGTATTTAGTTATGAAAAGGTAGATAATAAATGAACATAATAATTGTTGGTTGCGGAAAAGTAGGAAGCACCATTGCAGAACATTTAAATGAAGAAGGGCATTCGATTGTAGTAGTCGATACCAAATCAGATAAACTTGAAAGTTTAAGTAACAGGATAGATATTATGACAGTAGAGGGGAACGGTGCGACGAGTAATGTACTGAGTGATGCCGGGATAGAAAACTGTGATTTGATTATAGCTGTTACTAGCAGGGATGAAGTAAATTTATACTGTTGTTTGATTGCCAAAAAAGCGGGTGCAAAAAATGCAATAGCGAGGGTAAGGAATCCCGAATATGCCGAAGATATACATTTGGTTAAGGAAGAACTTGGGATATCTCTTTGTATCAATCCCGAGCTTACGGCAGCCAGCGAGATATCTAGGCTTATACGATATCCTGCAGCAATAGAAATAAA
>NZ_JAHZIA010000004.1 GCF_019420015.1 Anaerofustis sp. | reverse complement strand
TCAAGGGCTACTTTCCCCGTTTCAACCTCTACCACTATATCGCCTCTTTTTATTTCGTCTCCCACCTTGCACATCCATTTTAGAATCTGCCCTTCTTCCATAGACATGTCAAGCTTAGGCATCAACATGAATTTCCCGTCAAAATCATCCAAAGAAACGCTCTTTTTCACTTCTTTCTTTTCTTCTTTTACAGAAGCATCTTTTCCCCCTCCTAAAGCTTCTTCTTTGCTTGGAGGGACTTCTCCTTCTTCCCCTATATACATTATAGGGGTGTTCACTTTTACATCCTCCCCTTCATCCACATAAAGGGCAAGTACCGTTCCGTCTGCGGTAGGATTGTCTACTTCAAGGGCTACTTTCCCCGTTTCAACCTCTACCACTATATCGCCTCTTTTTATTTTATCGCCAACCTTGCACATCCATTTTAAAATCTGCCCTTCTTCCATAGACATGTCAAGTTTAGGCATCAACATAAATTTTCCCATAATTCAAATCAATCTCCCAATTATAATAATATACTTATAGGATTGCTTAATACTTCATTTAATGTGTTCAAGAAGTTTACCGCATCCATTCCGTCAAGCACTCTGTGATCTATTGTAACGCTGAACCCCGTAAAGGTTCTTACAACGATTTCTCCGTCCACAACCGCAGGCATCTGCGCGGTTCTTCCTACTCCCAAAATTGCAACCTCTCCCGGGTTTACTATAGGAGTAAAGAAGTTGTTTACGCTTCTGCCCGTATTGCTTATGGTAAAAGTAGCGCCTCTGTAGTACTTGCCGCTCAATTTGTTTTCTCTTGCCTGAGGAACTATCTCGCTTCTTTCGTCACATATTTCAAATATACTCTTGTTTTCTATTCCGTTAAATACAGGAACCACCAATCCGTCTTCCTGTGCAACCGCCAAGCCTATGTTTACGGTGTCTCTTCTGTGAATTTCCTTACCGTCAAAGTTTGTATTGACTTTCGGACATTTTTCAAGAGTAAGACATACGGCCTTTATAAGCAAATCCGTAACGGTAAGCTTCTTGCCGTATTTTTCTTTGAATACTTTCTTCGTGTTTTCGAACACATTCATAAAGTCCGTCGTATCTATATCCGCAAAATGAGATACCTGAGGAGCGTTTACGATAGACGCCGTCATGTTGTCTCCGATTGCTTTTCTCATACCCTTGTACGGTATAACTTTGTCTTCAAGCAAAGTCGTATACTTAGGAGCTTTTTGCTCTTTATCGTCTCCCCATTTAACGGCTCTTAGTACATCGTCTTTCCTTACTTTAACACCGTCGTTTTGTACTTTGTCAATATCCACATTGTAGTAGTTCATGGCATTTTTTGCCACAGGTGTTATCTTAAGACCTTTCTTTTCCTCTACAGGGCTTACGTTTTCAAGGTCCCTCAACAAAACCGCACCGTATTTTCCGCTGCCTTTTACGACTCTTAAATCTATGTTTTTTTCCTTTGCAGCCTTTCTTGCAGCCGGAGTGGCTAATATTTTACTCATATTAACATACCTCCTCTTACATCATTTCTTTTACTTTGGCTACTATATCGTCCACTGAAGGAACAATCTGCTTTTCTATGATAGGGTTATAAGGTACAGGAATTTCCATTCCGCCCAGTCTTTCCACAGGTGCGTCCAAATGATAAAAAGCTTCGCTTTCGTTTATCGTTGAAACTATCTCCCCTCCGAATCCGCCGAATTTAGGAGCTTCGTAAACCACAAGGGCTTTTCCCGTTTTGCATACCGAATTCACAATCGTTTCGGTATCGAGAGGTCTTAGGGTTCTCACATCCACAACTTCGCAGCTTATACCTTCTTTTTCAAGTTTTTCGGCTGCTTCCAAACAGAACAATAACGTTCTTGACCACGCTACCAACGTAATGTCTTTTCCTTCTTTTTTGATATCCGCTTTTCCAAGATCTATTGTGTATTCTTCTTCGGGAACTTCTCCGTTTGTTCTGTATAACAATTTATTTTCAAAGAAACAAACAGGGTTGTCATCTCTTATCGCAGATTTAAGCAGCCCCTTTGCATCGTAAGGAGTCGCAGGCATAACCACCTTTAATCCCGGTGTATTTAAAAACAACGCTTCCAAACACTGTGAGTGCTGTGCCGCTGCCCCTGTTCCCGAACCGAAAGGAGTTCTTAAAACCATAGGTGCCTTAACTTTTCCGCCGGTCATGAATCTGTATTTTGCAGCACCGTTTACTATAGGCTCAACCGCCAAAGACACAAAGTCTCCAAACATTATTTCAACAATCGGTCTTAACCCGAACATCGACATACCGAAAGCCGCATAAGTAAAGCCCGTTTCCGAAATAGGAGTGTCTATTACCCTTTCTTTTCCGAATTCGTCGAACATACCTCTGCTGACCCCGAAACATCCGCCGTATAAACCTATATCCTCACCGAGAAAATATACATTTTCGTCTCTGCGCATTTCCTCGCTCATTGCGTCTTTTATTGCTTGTAAATAAGATATTTTACCCATTCTATTCTTCCTCCTATTCAGCGTAAACATAATTCATCGCTTCTTCGACAGAGATGATTTTGTTAACTTTCTTAGCCTCTTCGGCAGCATTTTCTATTTCTTTTTCCGTTTGTTTGTCAAGTTTTTCAAACTCTTCTTCGGTAAGCATACCCTGTGCAATCAAATAATCTTTGAATTTATTTATCGCATCGTGATTTTGCTTCATGTCTTCTTCTTCTTCTTTTGTTCTGTATTTTCTCTGGTCTGATTTTGAATGACCCAAATATCTGTAAGTTTTAAACTCAAGAAGATAAGGTTTACAT
>NZ_JAHZIA010000039.1 GCF_019420015.1 Anaerofustis sp. | reverse complement strand
ACTGTAAATCCGTTGGCTCAGCCTACAATGGTTCGAATCCATTCTCTCCCACCATTGTATAAGTTGTACGAACACGTTTATTTATACGATATTAATATATATATGATAAAAACACTTCATTTAAGAAGTGTTTTTTTATTAATACATTCCGATACTAAATAAGTAAGCAATTACTACGGCTATTGGACCTGTTACAAGTCTGGAGAAAAGCATAGCCGGTACGCCTGCTTTAACTGTTTCATCTTCGGCTTCTGCCATTGTTAAAGCAACCGGAACGAAGTCGCAACCAACTTGAGAATTTATTGCAAAAAGTGCAGGTAATGAATAAGAAATAGGTATTGTTCCTTTTCCGATTTCAACCCCAAGAAGTACACCGACAACTTGAGCGATTACGGCTCCAGGACCAAGAATAGGAGATAAGAATGGTAGGGCACATATTACTGATAAGATAAGTAATCCCGGTAAAGTTCCTGCCAAAGGTTTTATTGCATTTGCTATAATATCACCAAGACCTGAGAATAGGATTATACCAACAAGTACGCTTACGAATGCCATGAAAGGTAGAATATTTTTTATTATAATGTCTATTGAATCTCTACCAGCTTGATAGAATACATTAACGAATTTACCGATTACTTTACCTACAGATGCTATTATATTTAAGAATTTATTTCCTTCATCAGCATTTTCAGCTTCTATTGTTTCATTTACAGCTGTTGTTTCGCTTTCTTCGCTTTTTTCAAATTCAATTTCTTTATCATCTTCCATAAGAGATAGGTTGTCTTCTTTTACGCCTGATACAAAATTATTTTCGTTCATATAACTTGCTAAAGGACCTGATGGCGAAATTGGATGAATATCTATTGTAGGTACGCCCATTTTTGGATAAACACCACATCTTAAAGTACCGCCACAGTCAACAACTGCGATAATTATTGTTTCAGGTTCTACTTTATTGTTAAATCCGTCTACTGCTGGAACATCTAAAAGTTTGGCTATTTTTGCTGCTAGAGGATGAATGCCTCCACCTGTGATTGATGCAACGACTTTTTTTGTATCTGTTTCATATACTGTTAGAGGTCCCCCATAGCCGCCTTTTCCTTTTGTAACCGTTAATTTTTTCATCTTATTGTGCCTTTCCTTTCTTAAGTAGTTTTACTGTGATAAATTCTGTTAAGTTCCCTCTGATAAAAGCAACGATAAAAGCAACGAGGATTGCTCTAACTGCTAAAGGTGTGATTGATGCACCAAGGGTAGTTATGCCGGCTGCGATACCTGACCATACGAACAATTCTCCTGGGTTTGCATGTGGGAAAAGTCCAAGCATAGGATGTGCAAATGTGAACATACCGTCTATACAAGCTGCTTTGTCTTTTTCTTCAACGAAACGAGCCATTGTATAACACATAGGATTTGTTAAAAAGAATAAAGCCATAAAAGGTAATAAAGTATATCTTAATATTCTGTATTTGGTTATTTTCTTTGCAAAGTTCATAACCTTTTCTTCACCTATTAATGCGATAATGGCATTTATTAATGTTAATAAAATGATTAAGTTGGGAAGTATGCTTGTTATTAATCCAACTAAATTTTCGCCCCCTTTACTTATCATTCCGTTAAAACCTTCTGCGATTTTTACTACTAGTTCCATGTTTTTACCTCCGTTTTATTATTGTTCTAAGCATTCCAGTTTTTTGTTTTGTAATAATTCTTTTGCATTTTCCAAAGCTAATTTTAATTTTTTGTTAGATACTTTTTCATGTAGAGAGTCAATAGAAAGATTTGTATAGTCTTCTTTGTTTTTTAGTCTTGAAAAAACCGTATAGCCACTCATTTCTAAAAATTCGATAATATTATCATTATTATCAATAACGGTAACTATCAAAAATCCTTTTCCAAATGACAGTTTTCTTTTACTTGTACCTGTAACCAAATAATATTCATCTTTATACTTACTCTTTAGCTGTGCTATTTTTGTATAAATATTTCTAAGCTGCAAGTAAGAAAATATGGTTTGGACAAATATAACAAGAAGAAACAGTACCATAACCATAACCCACATTTTTTATACCGCCTTTCCTTTATTCTTGATTTGATATTAATTTTGGGGAGAAAAAATGTCAATGCGATATGCATAAGTGGAACATATTCCACAAAATTGACGATATTTACATTTGTTCAAGGAATATATGTGTAACATTTGTTCTTTATAGGAACAAATAATTGACTTGTGTTACTTGTAACATTATTATGTTTACAAGATTTAGCTTTAATGATAAGCAGAAAGAAGGTATATAATGAAAACAAAGGCAATAAGGCTATATGGAGAAAATGATTTAAAACTTGAAGAGTATGAATTACCAAAAATGAAAGATGATGAAATATTAGCAAAGATTATTACAGATAGTGTATGTATGTCTACTTATAAATTATCAAAACAAGGAGAAAAACATAAAAGAACACCTGAGGGTTTAAAAGAAAACCCTGCAGTAATAGGGCATGAATTATCTGGTATTATAATAGAAGTGGGAGATAAGTGGAAAGATAAATATAAGAAAGGACAAAAGTTTACAGTACAACCTGCTGTTAGTGTAGACGGAAAAGTAAAAACAGTAGGATATTATTATCAATATTACGGCGGAGACAGTACATATAGTATTATTCCAAATGAAGTAATGGAAAATGATTGTTTAATTCCTTTTAACGGAGATTCTTTCTTTGAAGCTTCTTTATCAGAACCTGTTTCTTGTATAATTGCCGGATATAACAGAATGTATCATACAAATGATGAAAATCATATTCACTCAATGGGTGTTAAGAAAAATGGAAAGATAGCAATTTTAGGTGCGTGTGGTCCTATGGGTCTTGAATGTATAGATTATGCACTTCAGCTTGAGGATGCACCAAGTCTTGTTGTTGCAGTTGATGTATCAGAAGACAGACTAAAAAGAGCAGAAAAACTTTTATCCCAAAAAGCTCAAAAAGATACAAAAATAGTATTTGTAAATTCGAATGCATATGAAGATTCTACAAGTAAATTAATGGAATTAAGTAATAATGAAGGTTATGATGATGTATTTGTATATGCACCTATTACTCCATTAATAGAACAAGCTGACAGTATCCTAGGTAAAGACGGATGTTTAAATTTCTTTGCAGGTCCTATTGATAAAACATTAAGTGCAAATATAAATATGTATAATGTTCATTATAATTACACACATATTACCGGTTTTACAGGAAGCACAAACCAAGATGTTCTTGATGCTTTATCTTTAATGGAAAAAGGAAGATTAAGTCCTACTATTATGGTAACTCATATTGGTGGACTTGACAGTGCAATTTATGCAACTCAAAATGTTCCTGATATTCCAGGTGGTAAAAAGATGATATATACTCAAATTGATATGCCACTTACCGCAATAGATGACTTTGAAAAACTTGGCGAAGATAATGAATTATTTAAAAAGCTATATGAAGAATGTAAAAAACATGATGGATGCTGGAATAAAGATGCAGAAAAAGTATTATTAGACTATTATAATATTTCACTTAATGAATAGGAGATAAGATATGTTAGCAAATACAAAAGAATTATTAGTAAATGCACAAAAAAGCAAAAAAGCTGTAGGCGCATTTAACTGCCCTTCTCTTGAAGCAATAAGAGCTACAATAAAAGCAGGAGAAAGCTTAAACTGTCCGATTATCTTACAGCATGCTCAGTCGCATGATCCGATAATGGAAATGGAAGAGATGTTACCTATATATATGTACTATGCAAAAAGAGCAAGTGTTCCTGTTAGTGTTCACTTAGACCATGGCAGTACTTTTGAAAAATGTATTATGGCAATAAGAATGGGTGTAAGCTCTATTATGTACGATGCATCAGCAAAGGATTTTGAAACAAATATAGAAGAAACAAAATATATTACTGAAATTGCTCATGCAGCAGGTGTATCTGTAGAAGCAGAGCTTGGTCATGTTGGAAGTTTTGCCTCATCTGATGAAGGCGGAGGTAAAGATGATGAAGGTATATATACAAACCCGGAAAGTGCATATGAATTTGTTCAAAGAACAGGAGTAGACTTTCTTGCAATATCTTTCGGAACCACACATGGAGTATATTTAACAGAACCTAAACTTGATATTGAAAGAGTAAAAACAATAAAAGAAAAAATAGGAATTCCTCTTGTTATGCATGGAGGTTCAGGAGTAAGTGAAGAGGATTATATAAAATCAATCAAAAATGGTATAAGCAAAATTAATTATTATACATATATGAACTGTGCAGGCGGAGAGGGTATACACGAATATATAAAGGAAAATCCGAATAATATGGCATTTGATAAAATGAGTCTTTATGCAACGGATAAAATGGAAGAAGACGTAAAACGAGCAATGTCTATATTTGACTGTTAGTCTATATTTATAATTTATTTTAATTTATGTTATTATAATATAGCAAATATTTATTATGCAAAGACAACAAAGAAAGTAGGTATTAAAATGGTAAAGACAAAAGTAGTAAGCATAGGAAAAGATGCATATTTTGAAGGATATCCTTTACTTGTAATATTTGGTAAAGACTGTCCTGATGAGTTAAAAGATATTTGTATAGTACATGAGTATATGGATAAGCCAAATGCAGAAATGATTAAGGTTGGCGGGAAAATACTTATTGGTGGAAATGAATATACCGTTGAAAAAATCGGCGGTGATGCAGCAAATGAAAATTTATATAATTTAGGGCATATGACTATTAATTTTAGTCCCGATTTAGATTTAATGCCGGGAAGCATACTTGTTTCTCCTTGTGTGGTTCCCGATATAAAACAAGGGGATATCATAGAATTTTAATGAGGATAAAATATGGAAAATTATGATGAAAATCGTTTACTAATCGAAATTGCTCATCTATATTACGATAAAAATCTAACTCAAGCACAAATCGCAAGAAAGTATAACATAAGCCGTTCTTCCATATCAAAAATGATAACAAAAGCAAGGCTTCTTGGAATAGTAGAGGTTGTTATTCACGATGAAGGCGTTCATCCTTACAGAGAACTTGAAAGTGAGCTTAAAGAAGCATTGTTTTTAAAAGATGTAATTTGTGTAAATGTTGAATATAAAGACTTGCTTATTGAGAGATTAAGTTCTGCCGCAAGCAAATATCTGGCAAGAAAAATGAGTAACAATAAAGTTATAGCAATGGCAGGGGGCAGAACCTGTTATCAGATAGCATCAGGTTTTGTGTGTTCTCTTCCTTTTGATGATGTAACTTTTGTTCCAATATCCGGTGGACTTGGAGATAAGTACAGATATATGCAGGCAAGTGCAATATGCGAAATGCTTGCCCATAGAAGCGGCGGTAATTATATGGAATTACATGCGCCTCTTGTAGTCGACTCTCATGAAGCAAAGAAAATGTTAATAAGCCAAAACTTTATAAAAGAAGTTTTTGATAAAGCAAAAAATGCAGATTTGGCAGTTGTGGGAATAGGGGGGCAAGATAGATATCGTACTTGGGTTGAAAATTATATGTATAAACAATATAAAAGTCTTCAAGAATTAGACGAAGCAATTGTAGGGGATATATCCTATAACATATACAATAAAAGAGGAGAAAAAATAGATTGCAAATGGCATGATCATTTAATGTCATTAGACTTGAATGAAATAAAAAAGATAAAAGAAGTTGTTGCCGTTGCCGGAGGAGTTGAAAAAGCCGACAGTATATATACAGCAATAAGGTGTAATTATATTGATTCCCTTATCACAGATGTAAATACGGCAAAAAAACTTATTTCACTTGCAAGATAAAGTACTGATGTGTATCTGCAATTTATATATTCCACTTATGTTTTTTTATATCAACATGGGTTTCATTTTTAAAGAAGATTCCTTCTTTTTCCAGCAATTCTTTTTGTTTTTCATAACCCGGAGCAATTCTTCCGTTGAAATTTACAACTCTGTGACATGGATATTTGCCGAAATATTCTGATATACTGAGTATTTTACCAACTAAACGTGCATTTTTAGGTCTTCCTGCAAGATTTGCTATTTGTCCGTATGTAGCTACTTTTCCTTTTGGTATTTCTTCTACTATAGAAAGTACAATAAAAATTAAATCTTCGTTAAGAATTTTACTCATTTTAAATTTATTCCTTTTTATATATTATAAATTAATATAAAATGCATGTAAATAATTTATAAATATGTTTTTTAGTGTTTTGTTTTAGTTTATTTTAATAAAAAAACAACGATATTTATCGTTGTTTTTAGTGAAATATAATAAAGTATATTACATATATCCAGCCTAATAAGCCGTGTATAATAGCCCAAAATATCGAATGCCATGTAGTATAACTTATAACCATTGCCAGTGCGCTTCCAAAAGATATACCTGATTTTACGGTCTTTTTTATTATTGTAGTTCTATTTTCAGTTTCCATTTTTATTTGTCCTCTTTTTCATCTTTATTAAAAATTTTAACAGATATTGATATGAAAAGAAACTTTTATAATGATATTTTACTTAAATGGTAAAATATTTATTTGAACTGATATAACAATTTTGTCTAATAAGTCAGAAAATATTAAAATTTTTAATTGAACGTTATATAAAAATAAGGTTGTTTGAGTTTAAAAATTAACAGTACTTATAATGCAATATTTAATATAAATTGACCCGAAGGGGATTGAGTCATTATATTTCTTTTCCATTTATTAAATATGATAAAAGTTTTACTGCTTCTTTCTTCTTTTTTGAACAATATGAAAAAGAATATCCAATATTGTCAGCTATATTTTTTAACTTTTCTTCTTCTATATAGTATTTAATAATTATATTTTTTAATATATAATTCATAGACTCTAAAGCTTTTTCAAATATTTCAATTTCATCTTGTAATTTAGAAAGTTCATTTTTATCATGTTCACTTAAATTTTTATAGTTTTTTAAAACATTAAGTCTTGCTTTTTTTGATTTAAGAGATTTTAATTCTTTTTCGAATTCCTTATATTGCTCTTCTATAATCATTATTCTCCTTTTTAATACAAATTTCTGACTTATTTTTTCATTATATAAAAATATTACGACACTTCCAATATTATGACAACATCTGTATAAGATTTGTACAACAATATAACAAAAAAATGACAATATTTGAATAAAGAGTAACTTGTAAATACCTTATTTTAGGCTGAGTTATAGGTTTATACATTGGTGTATTAGCCTTATTGGAATGAGTTTTATATATTTATTAGTTGAAATTTTTGTAAGCCGTGAAGCAAGTTATATGAGATATTTAGCATGTATTTTACATAAGTTAGAAAGTATTTTTATGTCATAGAAGTTTTCTTTGTAATAAAAAAGCCATATTAATACAATAGGTATTAATATGGCATACTATCAAATGGAGCTACTAACGGGACTTGAACCCGTGACCTCTTCCTTACCAAGGAAGTGCTCTACCGTCTGAGCCATAGCAGCATTAACAGTCTATATGATAACATGATTTTTATTGTTTGTAAATTTATTTTTTAGTATTTTCTTCAATAAATTTTAAAATATCTTTGTATACCTCGCATTTATTTACTTCGTTTAGAATTTCATGTCTTAATCCGTAATAAAGAATATGTTTGGTATTTTTATAGCCGATATTTTTTAAGAAATTGATACTTTCGAGAAAACGTTTCTCTCCTCCGATTACAGGATCATCTTCTCCTGCAAGAAATAAAATAGGCAAATTTTTGTTTCTTACTTTATATTCTTCTTTTTTAAAAGCTTTATTAACCATCTTAAATAGATTCTTAAAGCCGTTTAAAGTAAAAATGTATCCGCATAAAGGATTATCGTTATATTTTTTTACTTCATTTATATCACTGTTCAACCATTTATTTTTTATTTTTTCTTCGAATTTATCATCAAACGAACCGAAAGCCAATGTGTTTATAAAAGTACTTCTATAGTGTTCGCCCTTAAATTTTTCTATTTTTTCGGTTATTTTAATACCCAAATTCGCCATTTTGTTTTCATATGGAGGTCCGCTTAATATAAGTCCGTCTATTTCATGATCGAATTCTTTTAAAAAATTTCTTGCAACAAGAGTTCCCATACTGTGTGCAAAAATAAAGTAGGGAACATTTTCATATTCTTTTTTTATTTTTTTAAGTATGATATATAAATCTTTTACTATCATTTCTCCGCTGTCATCGTAGAAATAACCTAAATTATCCTTTTTATCTATGCTTTCTCCATGTCCTCTGTGATCATGAATTACGCATAAATATCCTTTTTGTACAAGATAATTCATAAAATCGAAATATCTTTCTTTGTGTTCTGCCATTCCGTGAGAAATCTGTACAACTCCTTTTACTTTATCATCTGGAGCTTTTATAAAACATGAAAGTTGGATTTTTTCATCTGCCGAATCTAGGAAAAATGATTGTTCTCTCATTTTATTTCCTCACTTAAATTAATTTATATTTGATAATATTATATCATAAATTAGATTATCCATATAATATACTTATACTTACTTTTTAATTATATCTTATTTTCTTTTTATAATCCCTTTTTGATATGTTGCAAGCAGCATTTCAAGATAATATATTTCTTTATTTATTTCCTTTGCTTTATCTGTATCTTTTACCAAGATTCTTTTGTCATTGTCATATAAAAATCTGTATTCGCTTCTTATATCTATTTCATTTTCTATTGCATACTCTACATTATTAAAAGGATGATGGGTTATGAGATTCATTCCGTATGAATTATACGTAAGAGTAAAACCCGCAATACCCGTTACGCTTCTGTATGCCTTTGCATATCCGCCATCTATAAGAAGTAGCTTTCCTTCTGCTTTAATGGGAGATTGCCCGTCCTTTAGTTTTATGGGAACATGTCCGTTTATTATTTTTGAGTTCTTATCATTTAATCCGAATTCATTTAAAATCTCTTCTGCTGTTTCTCTTTTTGAAGATTCTGTAAAATAAGCTAAATATTTTTCTTTATGTGTGGTCTTATCATCTATAAAGTATCTTTCGAATGTAGCCATTTTGTTTTTTCCAAATAGGGGAGAGTTTGGTGCACACCATAAATACCAAAAATATGAAGTATCTTTAGTGTTTGTATTCGCAACAGTTCTTAAATGAAGTTCCATTTTGTCAAGGAGTTCTTTTCCTTTAAAATACTCATCACAAACCAGAACTTCTTTGAATGTTCCGTCTTCATTTAACGGTATACATCCGTGGAATAAAAGGTTTTTATTGTATATGAGATATACACTTCCTTTTGTGAATAATGTATCTACGTGTTCGGTCAATTTTTCACTTGAAATGAAGCTTTGCTTTAATGTTTTTATTATTTTTTCTTCTTCTTTTGTTAGTTTTGTTGGATTGCTTTTGTCAATGGTAGGAAAATCTTTTGTATTTAGGTAATATGTTTTATCGTCTAAAGTGATTATTCCCTTCTCAAAATCACATTTTGACAGCATATCTCTGTTATCCATGTTATATTCGGGATGAGCTTTAATTATTTGACTTTCCAGTTTAAATTGTATTATTGCCATTGCTTTTTGCATTTTTGCCATCAGTAACTCGTCAATATCCGGGTTTTCATCACTTAGTCTTGGAAGGAATTGTTTTAAATCCTCTTTAGTTGAATTTTTATACGCATCTGCTGCAAACAATGATAACTGAAGTATACCTATTCCGTATCCGTCTCTTAAGGTTTCTATATTACCGTATCTGAGGCATATTCTCATTACATTGGCGATACATGCTTCATTTCCGTAGTTTGCTCCCATCCATACTATGTCGTGATTTCCCCACTGTATGTCTGCACTGTGATGGTTTGATATAATATCCATCGCTTTATGAGCCCCTCTTCCTCTGTCATATATGTCTCCTATTATGTGAAGATGGTCTAGATTTAAAGTTCTGATTGAACGACAGATTTTTATAATGAAATCGTCACTTGCATTTGTATCTATTATTGTGTCAAATATATTTTCAAAATATAAACTTCTTTTGGCATCACTGTTGTCTTTGTATAATAACTCCTCGATTATGTTGACATAATTTTTGTCTATATTTTTTCTTACCTGTTCTCTGGTTGATTTACTTGAAACATTTTTTAGTATTTCAATTAAAGCCTTTAGGGTATTTTTATACCATAGAGGTGTTAGATTTCCTTCTTCTTTTAACAGTTTTAATTTTTTATTTGGATAATATATCAATGTTATTATCGTATTTAGTTCCTCTTCATTTAGTCGGTCTTTGAGCGTTTCATTTACTTTTCGTCTTATACTTCCGGAACAATTTCTCAAAACATGTTCAAAAGCTTCGTTTTCTCCGTGTATATCTGTTATAAAATGTTCAGTACCTTTGGGAAGATTTAAACTTGCATTCAATTCGATTATTCTTGCTCTGGTTTCGTGTATATTTTTATATTGTTTTGAAAACAATCTTAAATAATCTAAATTATCGTATATTTCCTTTGTGCTAAAATTTCGCATTTTTTTACCATCCTTTATTCTATATTTATACTATATCATTTTTTCCTTATAAATACTAATCATAGATTATGTTCTTAAGAATAGTATGAAATTAAGGTTAAAAAATATTTAAATTTTGAAATGAAAACAATGGTATACGATTATTATTTTATTAAATTTATTTATGGTATATATAAAATAAATATATTATGTTAACTGATTTGAAATATGATATAATAATATAATTATTGTTTTATATTATATGTTTTATATTTACCTATATAATATGTGTAGTTTTTACTTTTCATATTGGGAAATAATAGAACTCGTGTAAATATATTTAGTGTGATTGATAAGAGGATAAGCAAATGTTTGAAAAAATATTGGATGCAACATCATTTATAAATAAAATTAATTATTCTGCCGATAAAAAAGGCAGTATTTTTGTTCAGGGAATAAGCAGTAATTTAAAAAATATGGTTACTTTATATGAACTGAAAAAAAACAAGAAACCTATTATATATATTCTCAAAGACGATGTGGCGGCTAAGGAAGCTTATATTAATCTTATGGATATTGCAAGTGAAAAGGATATTTTATATTACCCGTCAAAACCTGTAACACATGAGTTTATAGACAGTCATTCCATGGAACTTACAGGAAAAAGAGTCAATGTTATAAAGCATGCATTGGTTAACAGTCAAAAAATTATCGTTACTTCTATAAATGCAATTGGAGAAAAAAATGTATTTTTTAATAAAGAAGATATCATAACAAAAAAAGTAGAGGATATTTTGGATATAGATGAATTTATAGGTTTACTCGAATATTACGGTTATGAAAGAGAATATGAAGTGACAGGACAGGGAGCATATGCACTAAAGGGAGGTATTGTTGATGTTTTTATCATGGGTGATAATAAGCCGGTACGTATTGAGTTTTTTGACGATGAAATAGATTCAATACGTACCTTTGACGCTGCAACCGGTAAAAGCATAGAAAAAGTTGAAAGTTTTACTTTGATTCCCGCAAGAACCGGTATTTTAGAATTTGAAGAAATAAACAAAATCAATAAGAAAATAAGAAGTAAACTGGAAAAACTTATAGCAAAAGATTCGGATGAAGAAATAAGTAAAAATAACAGAGATTTGTATGAAAAGATTATTGATAACAGTAATAATACAACAAAATACATATGTTATGACCAAAAAGACCATCTAAAATCTTTAATTGATTTATTCAGAGATTATCTGCTTGTATTTGATGATTACAGTATTATAAAAAAAACGTACAATGCGTTTTATAAAAATAACAGAGCCGAACTCAAAGATTTGTGTGATCATGGGAAGATATTGGATATACAGGTAAACAATCACTTTAAGTTTGAGGAAATGGAGAACCGTTTTATAAATGAAAATTCACTTATATATTATGATTTATCCATAGCTTCAAATAATTTATTCTGTAAAGATATTATTGAAATTAAATCTGCGGATAATATAAGTTTTGTAAAAAATATTAATTTTCTGATAGACAGTATCGTTTCTTATTTAAAAGAAGACTATAAAATTATCATTACATATAAAAGTTTAAAAGAGAAAAACAGTTTATTGGAATTTTTCGATAATTATAATTTAAACTGTACGGATAAAATAAAAAAAGGTCATATTTCTCTTATAAAAGCAAGTATAAAAAGCGGAGTTAATATATTAAGCGATAAAGTCCTGATTTTATCTTACAACGATATTTTAGTAAAAAAAGAAAATAAAAAAAGAAGCAAAAAGCGTGATAAAAAGAAAGAAAAAGCTTTTTTCAGTGAAATTACAAAAGGAGATTATGTAGTTCATGAAACCTATGGTATAGGTCGGTATCTTGGTATGGTTAATATGGAAGCAGGTGGACTCTATAACGATTATTTGGAAATAGAATTTGCCGGTGACGATAAACTGTATGTAATTGCCAATAAAATGCATTTGGTGAGTAAATATATAGGAACTCAAGATGCTCCTCCTAAATTGAATAAACTCGGATCTCAAGTATGGGAAAATACGAAAGCAAAGACAAAAAAAGCCGTTAAAGAGTTGGCAAAAGAATATATTACTTTATATGCCAAAAGAAGAGAAATAAAAGGGTATGCTTTTAGCGAAGATACTGTATGGCAAAAGGAATTTGAAGATAACTTCGGATACGAACTTACAGAAGATCAGGAAAGGTGTGTAAAAGAAGTTAAGGAAGATATGGAAAAGCCTTATCCCATGGACAGGCTCGTATGCGGAGATGTGGGATTTGGAAAAACCGAGGTTGCCATGAGAGCAGTATTCAAAGCCGTGATGGACGGTAAACAATGTGCGGTATTGGTTCCGACAACTATACTTGCCATGCAACATTATGATACTTTTGTTGAAAGGTTTAAGGACTTTCCCGTAAATATAGAAATGCTTTCAAGGTTTAAAACTAAAAAAGAAGAAACGAAAATTATTGATAAACTAGCAAGAGGAAAAGTGGATATCGTTATAGGTACTCACAAACTTCTTTCGGATAGTGTAAAGTTCAAAGATTTGGGACTTCTGGTGGTTGACGAAGAGCAGCGTTTCGGTGTTATGCACAAAGATAAACTTAAGCTTATAAAAGAAAATGTGGATACGCTTACTCTTTCGGCGACACCAATACCCAGAACTTTGAATATGTCGCTTATAGGAATAAGAGATTTATCAACGATTGAGAAACCTCCGAAAGAAAGAGAAGAGACGGAAACCTATGTTCTTGAATATGACGATTATATTGTTAAAGAGGCTATAAACAGAGAGCTTAACAGAGGTGGACAGGTATTTTTCTTGTATAACTCTGTAAAGAATGCAGAGAAAACCTGCCTTGCATTAAGAAAGTTGATTCCCGGGCTTAAAGTTGAATTTGCAAATGGACAAATGCCTGAAAAGGAACTTGAAAAAACAATGTTTAGATTTTTAAACAAAGAGTTTGACGTTCTTGTATGCACTGCAATTGTTGAGAATGGACTTAATATATTAAATGCAAACACAATGATAATAAAAGAAGGCAATAATTTGGGATTGTCGCAACTGTATCAATTGAGAGGACGAGTGGGGAGAAGCAATAAAAATGCTTATTGTTATATCACATATGAAAAAGATAAATCATTAAATGAAGTTGCGGTGAAAAGGTTGAAAGCCATAAATGAATTTACTAAGTTTGGATCCGGATTTCAAATTGCAATAAGAGATTTGCAAATAAGAGGTGCAGGAAACTTGCTTGGGGCAAATCAAAGCGGTCATTTTTCTTCCGTTGGATATGAATTATATACGAAGATGCTTGCTGAAGCCTTGGCAGAAAGCAAAGGCGAAGTTAAAAAGATTCCTGTTGAAACTTCCATTAATTTGAAAATAAATGCTTATATAGATAAAAATTATATCGAAGATGAAAAACAGCGTATTCTTACATATAAAGAAATAGCAAGTATAGAAAATGAAAATGACAAGGAAGAAATGATTGAAAATCTGATTGATATTTACGGTGATGTGAGGAGGGAAATCATGAACCTTATAGATATATCGCTATTGAGAAACAAAGCATCAAAAAAGGAAATTGTAAGTATAAATGTCAATGAGGGAAATAGGGAAATATATTTTGATTTTGATAAAACCAAAGAATTGGATATGGAAGTAGTAAATAAACTATATGATATGTTCAGAGGAAAATTTATAAAAAACAATAAATTTATCAGAATTTGTTTTCCTTATAAAAAAACAAGGAATGTTCATTTAAGCATTATGAGTTTGATGGATAAAATAATTGATAATCTTTAATATATTGTGTATAATTTATGAGATTATTGATACTGATAATTATTTGATACAGAAAGGATAAATAATGAGAAATTTAAAAAAAATTTTAGGTATAACGTTAATATTTGCTTTATGTTTATCTATGTTTGGATGTACTGTGAATGAAGAAAAATTGAAAGAAAAGGCTGTTGCAAAGGTTAACGATAATATTATACAAAAAAAAGATTTGGATAACATGGTGGGATTTACTTTGGTTTCTTATTATGCCACAAGCGGAACGGCAGTCGATACTTCAGATGCCACAGTTGAGTCTCTTAAAGAGCAGGCGGTTGAAGATTTGGTTCAAAACGAACTTGTAAAAACGGTGGCTTCAAAATATGGATATAAAGTTAATCAAAAAGATATAGACAAAGCTATAAGCACTACCCTTAAATCGATAAAAGACAGTAGTTACATGAAAGGTGACAATTATTTGTCTACATTAAATAAGTATGGATTTAAAGATGAAAAAAGCTTTAAAGAGGCAGTAAAGCTTTATGCTGAATCCTCTACTTATTTGCAAGGTTTTACCGAGCAGTTCAGAAAGAGCATTCAAGGTAAAGAATATGCTACTTCAACATATATGACAGTAGGTGATTTAAAAGTACCTTCATATATTTATTATTATTGCTTTATACAAAAAACCCTTGAAGACCAATATAACAGTTATTTGGGTTCATATACCGGGGAAACCCAGAGTGAGTCTAAAAGTGTTGAAGAGTTGAAAGAAGAGAGTAATACAATGCTTGAAGAAAAAGCTGCTTATTACAGTGCAGGTAAAGATGCGAAAACCCAAATAAGTAAAAAACAGATTTCAAATAAGATCAGTGAAAATAGTACTTATGAGTCAATGTTTGGTTCACAAACTATGGAGTCAATATGTGAAGCGTATGGAATTACAAAGACTCAATATGATAAAGCAGCTAAATGGGTTGCGACTGCAGATGTATATAAAGATCAATTATCCGATAATGTGAAGTATGATAAACCTACTGAATCAGAGGCCGAAAAAGAATTCAATAAAAATACGGAACAATACGATAAGTCAACTGTAAGTGCTAAACATATTCTTACTCAAGATAAATCACTTGCAAAAGAAATATATGAACAATCAACAAAAGAAGACGTAAACTTCGATGATATCATGAGTAAATATCAAAATAATTCTTCGGTGGAACAGGCCAGTGATTTGGGAGCATTTACTTATGCTTCAATGGTTGAAGATTTTTCCAAGGCGGTATTTAAAGCAGATAAAGGAGAGGTGATAGGACCTGTAAAAACTGAATATGGATATCATGTAGTTTATGTATATGATAAAAATATCACACAGCCTGTATTTAAAGATTATAAAGATACTGTTTTGTCAACACTTGATGCAAAGAAAAAAGAAGAAGCTGCTATTAAGTTAAATGAAGATATTCTTAAAGAGCATAAATGTAAAATTTTAATCGAGGATATCGATGAGCCTTATAATATGTTGATATCTAAACTTAAAAAAGACAATAAAGTAAAAATTTATAAATCAATTATGAATAAATAAAGTATGAGCAGAAAACAAAAAGAGTCATGTTATTATGACTCTTTTTATTTATGTAAAGAAGGGTAAAATTTACAATATTTATGTTTATATAGATTCAATGAAAATTTTAACTTAGAGGTTTATCGGAATAAAAGTATTTTACCAATCCAAGGGAAATATATTTTGCAATTTGTTTTTGGTAATCTTCATCATTTAAAAGTTTTTCTTCTTCCGGTTCACTTATAAAGCCGCATTCTATCAATATACTTGCAGTGTTATCGTTTTTTAATATATATAAATCATTCCTTGGTTTTATTTGTCTGTGTTTTGAAAATTGTGATGTATTATCCAATTCTTCTTTTATATACTTCGCTAAAGTTTCACTTTTTTCATGATTTTGTAGGTACAAAACCTGCGCGCCTCTGCTGTTGTCGGTATGTGAATTCATATGTATGCTTACCATTGCATCGCATTTTGATTCTTTTATTATTTCTCTTCTTATTCGCATATCGCTTTTTTTCGACCATTGTATACTGCCGTCTTCAAAAAGTCCGTTGTCGTTGTCTCTTGTGAGAACAACATTGGCACCCATGGTCATTAAGATGCTCTTTAACTCTTGTGCCACTTTGAGATTTATTTTGTCTTCATTTTCTATTGTACCTACTTTCCCGGGGTCTTTCCCTCCGTGCCCCGGATCTATACAAATCGTTTTTCCGTCTAGTATATATAAGGAGTTATCCACATATGATGTGGTCAATAATAAGTATCCGCATATGGCAAACATAAATGCAATTAAAAAAATTCCTGACAATATCATATAAATATATTTTTTCATGTTTATCCTCCCATATAAAATATACTTAATAAAAGTATATAATATGATTGATTTATGATAGTCTAAGCTTGGAAAAATGCTTTATGTTACAAGATATTTTTATTATATAATTAATCTGTTTAATATAAATTGTATTTTTAATGTTTAAAATGTCATAAACCAAATAAAAAGTTTATTATATTGTTGACAGTAAATATCCCCTGTGTTATACTAATTTAGTATGTATCCGCACTGAAAAAGGTTAAAATAAGTTGATTTTCACACCTTAGACGGCGAGACAGGATAGTGGAGGTAAGAAAGATATGTATGCAATTATTAAAACAGGCGGTAAACAATACCGTGTACAAAAAGGTGACGTTATAAACGTTGAAAAAATTGTTCCAAAGAGAAAGAATCAAAAGAAAGTAACTTTTGATGAAGTATTGATGGTAAACGAAGATTCAAACGTTTTGGTTGGTACACCTGTAGTAGAAGGTTACAAAGTAGAAGGTAAAATTTTAGAACAAGGTAAAAGCGAAAAAGTCATTGTTTATAAATACAAGGCTAAAAAAGACTATAGAAGAAAACAAGGTCATCGTCAACCTTATACAAAAGTTGAAATTACAGGTCTAGTAAAAGCTGAATAATGATTGATATCAGTATAGATATAAAATCGGATTTTATAGAAAAAATAGAAATTAATGGACATGCAGGAAGTGCAGAAAAAGGATATGATCTGATATGCTGTAGCGTATCCACTCTATTGATATCTTTGATAAACGGATTGAGTGAATATGTAAAAGCGGATATCGAAGTAAAGGTAGAAGAAGGATGTTCTTTTATTCATATATTTGATAAAGACAAAGAAAAAAGAATGAAGATAGAAACTTTGACAAATGTATTTTTGCTTTCTGTCAGAGGACTTGAAAAAGAGAATCCCAAGTTCATTAAATTAAACATTACGGAGGAATAAAAATGATTAAATTTAATTTAGATAACTTACAATTGTTTGCTCATAAAAAAGGTATGGGTAGTACAAAAAATGGTAGAGACAGTGAAGCTAAAAGACTTGGAACTAAAAAAGGTGACGGTCAATATGTTTTAGCCGGAAATATCTTGGTTAGACAAAGAGGAACCAGAATTTATCCTGGAGTTAATGTAGGAATCGGCGGAGATGACACATTATTTGCCAAGGCTGACGGAGTTGTTAAATTCGAAAGAAAAGGAAAAACAAGAAAACAAGTAAGTGTATATCCAAAGGCTCAATAGAATAAATTAATTGATGAACTCCATACTAATATGTGTGGAGTTTAATTTTTTATAAAGGAAAATAATTATGTTTGTAGATAAAGTAAAAATAAATGTAAAAAGCGGAAAAGGCGGAGATGGTGCAGTTGCTTTCAGAAGAGAAAAATATGTTCCAAACGGAGGTCCTTCCGGCGGAGACGGCGGTAAGGGCGGAGACGTTATATTTGTAAGCAACAGTGCATTGAATACACTGGAATCTTTTAGATACAAAAGAAAATTTGCCGCACAGCCGGGAGAAGGCGGCAGCAGAAGTAATATGAGCGGTAAAGATGGAAAAGATATAAAAATCGAAGTACCTGTGGGTACCGTTATTTTTGATGCCGATACGGGGCAGTTGATTTGTGATATGGCTGAGGATAATCTTGAAATAACCGTGCTAAAAGGTGGAAGAGGCGGAAGAGGAAACCAACATTTTGCGACTTCTACCAGACAGTCTCCCAAATTTGCCAAACCCGGAGACGAAGCGGAAGAAAAAGACTTGGTACTGGAATTAAAAACAATTGCAGATGTTGGGTTGATAGGGTTTCCGAATGTAGGGAAGTCTACCATCCTTTCCATGGTTACAAATGCTACTCCTAAAATAGCCAACTATCATTTTACAACATTATCACCTAACTTAGGGATTGTTAAGTATAAAAACAGTGAAGATTTTGTTCTTGCCGATATTCCGGGACTTATAGAAGGAGCAAGTGACGGACAGGGATTAGGGCATCAATTTTTAAGACATGTTGAGAGAACAAGACTTCTTGTTCATGTTCTTGATGCTTCATCAATAGAAGGTCGAAATCCCAAAGAAGATTTTGATATTATAAATAAAGAGCTTTCTCTTTATTCCGAAAAGCTTATGCAAAGACCTCAAATTGTTGTATTGAATAAAACTGATTTAATACAATCCGACGAAAAAGAAAAGATCATAAATGATTTAAAAAAATATTTTGAGGATAAAGGTTATAAAGTGTTTGATGCAAGTGCGGTCATGAATGACGGGCTTGACGGTATAATGAACTGCATTGTTGAAATGCTTCCTTCGATAGAAAAAACACCTTTATTCTTTACTACGGAAGAAAAAGTTTTATATGCTCCGAAAGCGCAAAAGGAATATGAGATTGAAATTGATGAGGGTATATATTATATACAAGGTAAGATGATGAGAAGACTGCTTGGTTCGGTTAACTTGGATGATTATGAGTCGAGTATGTATTTCCAAAGAGTTCTTAAAAATAAAGGGATTTTTGCCGAATTGGAAGCTCTTGGTATTGAGGACGGGGATATAATTAATATAGAAGGATATGAATTTGAATATTACAGATAGGAAGTAGAATATGAACAGTAAAGAAAGAAGTTTGTTAAAAAAAGAGGCAAGTAAGATGCAGCCTATAGTTCATATAGGCAAAGACGGAATGAGCGACAATATAGTTATACAGGTAAAAGATGCATTAAAAGCGAGGGAATTGATAAAAGGGAAAATACAGCAGAATTCTCTTGAAGATGTAAGGGAAGTTTCCGAATATTTGGCTGAAAAAACCGACAGTCAGGTTGTTATAACAATGGGGAGTACTTTCGTTTTGTATAAAAGAAATCCGGATAAAAACAAATATAATGTTTAGGTAATATTATGAAGGTCGGATTTATAGGAGGAAGTTTCAATCCCATTCATAACGGACATATACAGCTTGCTTTGGCAGCTAAGAAGGAGTTAGGTCTCGATAAGGTGTTATTTATTCCCAACAGTAAAAACCCGATAAAAGAAAATAAAAGCAAAGTAACCTGTCAAGACAGAGTGGAAATGGTAAAAGCGGCAATAGAAGGATACCCTTCTTTTGAAATTGATACGTATGAAACGGATAAAAAAGGAACAAGTTATACAATTGATACTGTAAAGTATCTTAAAAGTAAATATAAAGATTTGTTTTTTATAGGAGGAGCGGATTTGATATTTGAACTTCATAAATGGAAAAGCTACGATGAGCTTTTAAAAGAAGTTTGTTTTGTAATTGCAAATAGAGCTCCTTATATGAGTGATGAATTGTATAAGAAAGTATTATATTATAACGAAAAATACGATGTAAACATTAAAATTCTTAAGAACTTTAAGCTTATTAATTTATCTTCAAGTGAAATAAGAAAAAATATTTTAGAAAATAAGTCTTTAAAAATCCCGAAAAAAGTGGCACAATATATTATAGAGAATAATTTATATTATGATGATTAAAGGAAGAGTATCATGAAAGAATATACCAACATAAAAGAACAACTAAAAAAACTCCTTAAAGAAGACAGATATATTCATACTTTAGCAACGCAAAGAGAAGCGGTTCGACTTGCGAAGCATTATGATGTAGATCCCGAGAAGGCTTCGATTGCAGCCTTGCTTCATGATTGTGCAAAAAATATGGACACGAAAGTAATGCTTGATATTTTGAGAAAACAATATGTTAAGCTTGATGAAATCGAATTGGCAAATACTGCATTACTGCACGGAAAAGCAGGAAGGATAGTGGCAAAATACAGATTTAATGTAACGGATGAAGATGTATTGAGCGCGATAGAGTACCATACTACGGGTAAGGAAAATATGACAATGCTCCAAAAAATTGTATTTTTGGCAGATGTTATAGAAGAAACAAGAACTTATGAAGGTGTTGATGAGGTTAGAGAGGTTGCTTATCAAAGTATCGACAAAGCTATTGTAATGAGTTTAAATAGAACGATTCTTTCTATTTTAAAAAATGGCAAATTACTTCATCCGGATACGGTTAAAGCTAGAAATTACTTAATAATGGAAAGAGAAAAAAGAAATAAAGAATAAAAAAGCCCTTTAGGGCTTTTTTATTATAATAGATATAAAAAAAAGAGAATACAATATATAATATATATTCTCTTTTTACATGTGATATTTTCCCTCTCCCAAACAAAATCATAAAATTTATATATTTATGAACCCCAAAAGTTTATATTAAAAAATACAAACTGTATCTTAATAGTTCACATATTTCATATCTATTAAGTAGGTATATTATATAACATATTTGGGCTAAAATAAACCTATCCGCATAAACGACATTTTATCAACGCAAACGACAAATATTTACGGTAAATAACAAAATTATGGATAAATTATTTTGGAATTTTTTCATATGATTATAATACGGAGGTTTAAAGATGGAGTATATAAATGAATTTGTACCTTTAAGTAAAGATATTATAGGTAAAAACAATGAGATTTCTATAAAGAGTGAGGAAGAGGAAGTATGTTGTAAAAAAGATAAGCGACAAGATTCTTTTGAAAATCTGGATGAAGTAAGTAAAGTTGCCATAACAGCTATAACTTCTATGAATCATATGGTTAAAATGGTGGCAGATTTGATTATAAATAAAATAAATGATTAAATACATATTTAAAATATATTAAATAATGATATAATATATAGACTATTTTGTAATTTAAGGAGAAAGCAATGTACTTGATTGTAGGGCTTGGCAATATAGGCAGCGAATATAACTTAACAAGACATAATATAGGTTTTGAGGCAATAGATTATATAAGCGAAAAGAGCGATATAAAAATAAACAAAATGAAGTTTAAAGCTGATTACGGCAAGGGGCGAATCGGTAATGAGGATGTTTTTCTTGTTAAACCGAGAACTTATATGAATTTAAGCGGAGAAAGCGTTAAACTGTTTAAAGATTATTTTAAAATTCCCGATGAAAATATATTTATTATTTATGATGATATAGAGCTTCCAAAAGGCAAACTCAGAATAAGGAAAAGCGGCGGATCAGGTACGCATAACGGGATGAAATCAATTGTAAAGGAATTAAATACTAAAAATTTTCCCAGATTTAGGCTTGGAGTCGGAAGTCCGGAACATGGAGATTTAATCAATTATGTTTTGGGTAAATTTAGGGATGAAGAGATTCCAGTTATAAGAGAATTAATTGTTAATACACAAAAGGCAGTGTTTGTGGCTGTTGAAAAAGATTTAGATAAAGCAATGAATTTATATAATAAAAAATAAAACAGAACCCCAATGTATTTTTATACATTGGGGTTTTTAATAATCATATATTAAATGTAATTAAAGTGTAATAAAAAAATTTATATAAGAAGATAAAAAATTTAAAATAACTTGACATGGAGTTAACTCCAGGTATTATAATACGAATAACTAAAAGGAGGTGGTATGCATATGAAGATTGCCGAAGTCAGTAAAAAGTTTGATTTATCTCAAGATACACTTCGTTATTATGAACGTATAGGTTTAATTCCTCGTGTAGGAAGGAATTCTTCCGGAATAAGAGATTATAAAGAAAAGGATCTTGGATGGGTAGAGTTTATAAAGTGCATGAGAAATGCGGGACTTTCGATAGAGAGTTTGATAGAATATGTTACATTATTTGAAGAAGGAGAGCATACGGCAGGAGCGAGAAAAGATATTTTGTTTGAGGAGAGGGAAAAGCTCAGAGAAAGAATAGCTCAAATGAAGGAGACCTTAAAAAGACTTGACAAAAAAATTGAGGGATATGAGCGTTGTTTAAACAAAGAAAAAGAGTTGAGATAGCAGGAGGTTGAATAATGGATAGAATTGAACTTTGCATAAAAAACCGTGAAAAATTATTTAAAAACGGAGAGTTGCCAAATGTTCCAAATCATGATATGTCGGAAATACTCAATTATTTTATATTCGGAGAAGTTTTTGAAAGCAGTGAACTTATAGACAGTAAATTAAGGGAGCTTATTACAATATCTATTCTTACGACGAATCAACTCCTTGTTCAGCTCAAAGTACACTTGGAGGCTGCTTTAAATATCGGTACTAGCGCTGTGCAAATCAGAGAAACGATATATCAGTGTACACCGTATATAGGTTTTCCGAAAGTGTTGAATGCTCTTGAAGTAATGAATGAAGTATTTGATGAGAAGGGCATACGAACTGACGGCTCAAAACAAAAAAGAGTAAATGAAAGAAACAGGTTTGAAAAAGGTCTTGATGTGCAAAAGTCAATATTCGGAGATGTTATAGATAATATGCACAAAAATGCTCCAAAAAACCAAAAGCATATACAAAATTATTTATCTGCAATGTGTTTTGGAGATTTTTATACAAGAGGCGGAATTTCTCTTAAGACGAGAGAAATTATTACTTTATGCTGTTTAATATCCCTTGGAGGATGTGAAAGTCAAGTTAAAGCGCATATTCAAGGAAATATCAATGTGGGAAATACAAAGGATGTTTTAATTGCGGTAATTACGCATTGTCTTCCTTATGTCGGATTCCCGAGAACTTTAAATGCTTTAAGCTGTCTTAATGAGATAGTGTAAGGTTGGTTAACTTTAATATATTTAGTTGATTTTATTATAAAGTTTTTTGTATTTTATTATTTCTTTTGTGTTTATTATTGCATATTCGATATTATTTAATACAAGTAATAGTTTTTAATGAATTCATGATAATCAATTAATTTCAAAATACAAGAAATTAAAAATTTTGATTCATTGTAATAAAAAATAAAATAGCATTTTGTTATATGTATATAGAGAGAATCTTTTATGGATTAATATATAAATGATTCTCTTTTTTATTTAAAGATTAATGTTAGATATAATAAAAAAGGTTTCAAATTATTTGATAATATTTTATAAAATAGAGTTATTACAATTATCTTTATATTGTCTTATTTATAATGGATGTTTAATGTAATATAAACAAATTGTTTACTTAATTATACTGTTAGTCGATTGAGTATTATTGCAATACTGAATTATAATAACTTAAAAGGAGGAGTAAATCATGAAGAAAAAAACTTTTGGGATGATAATATCGGAATTAAGAAAAGAGCATAATATGACACAGCTTGAGCTTGCAGATAAAATGGGTGTTACCGATAAAGCCGTATCAAAGTGGGAGAGAGGAGTTTCCCAAACA
Organism: Anaerofustis sp.; assembly: GCF_019420015.1. Classification (GTDB taxonomy): domain Bacteria; phylum Bacillota; class Clostridia; order Eubacteriales; family Anaerofustaceae; genus Anaerofustis. Next base: position 137,397 of record NZ_JAHZIA010000039.1, on the reverse strand, counting down.
AAAGGATATTAAGGAATAACCTGTGTTTACCTGCTTGCAGAATACTGGTGTATAAGAGAATGACACTTGAAATATAGTGTCTTTTTCTATATCTAATAAATTTTCATTAGATAACTGAAAAAGAATGACTGTTCATTTCTAGCGTGATATAATTTATATTATAGAGAACGATAAATTAGAATTTGACGGGGAGGTCTCATGAGGACAGAATATAAACACAATCCGCCCATTCCATATAGTCTGCATGATATGCGGGTCAAAAAGATTATAATTCAAGATAAAACAATAGTCCTTGAATTCGAGGACGGATATGAAAAACTTACAGAACCTTTTGAACAGGTCGAGGGAAACATCACAATCGAAGGTGTGGATTTTGATTGTACCTGCGTGATGTTGCAGAGCAAATGGGGAAACTATGGAAAATTCAACGGTGAGAAATTAGAACTGGAACGCTTTATAAAGAGATACAAAAACTATAGCTTTGAAATTGTAGATGAATTATACGGGTATAATCAAGTATTGTATTCTGGTTATTTATCTATCTTAGAAACAGAAGATTTAGTTCAAATGGACATTTCAATTTACTTTACGGGCAAAATTATTTACGATACAAAAGAGTAACAAATTCCAGCTTGTAGAACTAAAAATGTGAATTTGTTTGATGTTAGTAATACAAGAATTTGAATTTTCAGAGGTAAAGATAATTTATATCTTCATATAAAGGGAAATGTAATTGTTAAAATAGCAAAATCAAAAGAAGTTAAAATTAATTTAAAAAGGATGGATGAGAAATGATGTATGGTATTATCGCTGTTGCACTGATATTTATACTTGCTAATTTACCTCAATATATTAGAAAACAGCTAACAGAAAAAATCGCTGATGAAAGCAGTAAAGCTAAAGAAAATTTACAAACTTCACAATTAAATTTTTTAACAAAGATAGAATGGCTTAGATTCTATCCATTGAAGAAAATATTACTCGCTTTATTATGGTTATTTTGTTTATATGGTGCAGTTAGAGGAATTTTCGTAACCTTCAACAATCCTCGTGGTGCATTTATATTCTTTACAGTTTTATTTTGGTTTATCACTATTTTTACAGCACGCAAGATATGGCGATATATTAAATTATCTTATCACTGCGTGCCTGTATTAAACCATATAAAAGCAAAAGAAGAACTCCAAGAATTGTTGCAAGGAGAATGTTTTGAAAAAGTAATGTTTCAGAATAGTTTATTACAAAAATATTTTCATGTTCTTATTAGTGAAAACTGGGTAGTTATGGATGGACGCCTTTTTTCAAGAAACGAAATTAAAAAAATCTATTATTTATATAAAGGTCCTATTCGAAATTATGAACAAGTTAAGTTTATATATTCTAATGGTGAAGAATACCAATTCCCTGGTAGCAACAAATGGCGTGAAGATGAGTTTCGTCAAACAGAAGTATCAAATTTATTGCACAAAATATGTCCAGTAGTTATTGAAAATACAGAAGATATAAATACTGCGTCAAATAAAAAGGATAAATCGATTATCTATTGGAATATGAATTATAAAGGTAAATTTAGAAGAACACTATGGATGATACCTTTAGTAATTATCTTATGTTTTTTGACGCCTTTATTTATGGGAAGTTTTTGGCTTATATACGATATAATTCTTGTAGCTATTTTATTATGTCAGCTTTGGTATACCTATAACAAAATGAAACTCGAAGAAAAAACTTCAAATGAGATAGATGAAAATAATAACAAAAAATATACGATTGCTATGAAAAACATTCATATGTACAAGTATCTTCTTGCAATAAAAGATGAAACGCATATCTACAAAGCCATCATTGAAGCAGTACCTGATGAAAATGATAGCATGATGATTTGGCTAGATGATTTTAATTTTCCACAAGCAGAGATTGAGGACATAAAAAAAGAAATAGAACTATACTTTAAAGCAAGAAATATTACTTGCATATTCAAAGCCGGTAAAAGAGCATAGACGGAGTGATCCAGACACGGCGGTGGGAAAATCTCTTAGATTTTTCCGCCGTTTTAAGTGGCTGGTTCACTTCGGCAGTTGAGCGAGCTTGCGAGCGAACATCAAGCCCCCGTTATCTAACAAGGGGGGCACAAAAAACAAGAGACAATATACACTACTAAGCGGAAAACGCTGTATTTACAAGGAAAAACTGCATTTTACATGGTGTGATATAAATTATGCCGTTATCACTTGGAAAAATTGAATAAGACATAAGAAAGACAGTTGGTTTTAAGTAAGAAATTGGTTGTCTTTTTATATAAATATTGATATGATATTAAAATTTTATTTTTGATTTTATGATTTGGAAAATTATATACAGAAATAAATATTATTTTATTTCTGCATATTTTAGTTTAATTGTTCTTACATGAATATGCACTTAATATTTTTTATTCATAAAATAAAGTATATATCTTATAATTTCCTATTTTAGTTTTATAAATTAATTTTATTTTAATATTAAAGGGTAATTTGTTATTTTTTTCATTTTTTACTTAATAAAATAATGTTATAAAAAAATCTTTCTTTACGTTTTTTTTACATTATATTTACTTAAATGTGATTTCTCAAGTTTTGTTATTGATATATTATATCCACATAATAATCAAAAGAAAGAGGAAATAAGAAATGAAAAAGAAATTATTGGCTGTAGGTATCGCAGCATTATGTTTATTTGGTTTTGCAGGATGCGGTTCATCAGGCTCAGGTACAATTACAATGGCAGGTTCAACGTCAATGGAAAGCGTTGCAAAAGCGTGGGGAGAAGCTTATCAATTGAACAATGACGTAACAATTGATGTTCAAGGTGGAGGCTCTTCTGCCGGAATTACAAGTGTTGTTGACGGAAGTGCTCAAATCGGTATGTTAAGCAGAGATTTAAAAGATGAAGAGAAACAGGAAGGCTTAACAGAATATCAAGTTGCAATTGACGGTATAGCTATTGTAGTAAACAAAGATAATAAAGTTGAGAAATTAACAAGTAAGCAGATTGCCGATATATACACAGGTAAGATCACAAACTGGAAAGATGTTGGTGGTGCCGATGAGGAAATCGTAGTTGTGGGAAGAGAAGCAGGCAGCGGTACAAGAGATGGTTTCGAAAGTATCCTTGGCGTTGAAGAAAAATGTCAGTATAAAGCGGAACTTAATGAAACGGGTCAAGTTAAATCTACAGTTGCTTCTACTCCTGGTGCTATAGGTTATATGTCTTTGGGTTATGTAGACGATGAACTTAAAGCAGTAAGTGTAGATGGAGTGGAACCAAGCGAAAAAACAGTTTCTGACGGAAGCTATAAAGTACAAAGACCGTTTATAGTTGTTACAAAAGGTGATGCTTCAAGTGAAGTTAAAGCTTTTGTTGAATATATGTTAAGTGCGGACGGTCAAGGTATCGTTGAAAGCAGTCATTTTGTAAAAGTGAAATAAGATTATAAAAACAACATAAATAATTACAAACATTAATGCACCTTATGGTGCATTAATGTTTCGTTAAAGAGGTAAGTACATGAAATTAAAAAATACACATAAACAAGATAGAATATCTAATATGTTTGAAAAAATATTTTTGTTTTGTGCCGTTGTTTCTGTTATCAGTGTAGTTGTCATAAGTTTGTATATGATAATTTCAGGAGCTCCCGTTATGAAAGAAGTTGGTTTTTTTAATTTTCTGTTTGGTACTGAGTGGAATCCGACGGGTTCAAATCCGAGCTTTGGAATTTTCCCAATGATACTTTCAAGTATTTGCGCAACAATCGGAGCTATAGTAATAGGTGTTCCCATTGGTATACTGACTGCAGTGTTTTTAAGTGAGATAGCTAATAAAAAGGTGGCAAATTTTATCAGACCTTTTATTGAAATTCTTGCCGGTATCCCTTCTGTAATTTACGGATTTGTCGGACTTATATTACTGGTCCCTTTTATTGCAGATGTGTTTGGCTTATCTTACGGTGCATGTCTGTTTACGGGAATGATTGTATTGGCTATTATGATACTTCCGACAATCGTGACAATCAGTGAAGATAGCCTTAGAGCTCTTCCGAGCGAATATAAAGAAGCGTCTTTGGGACTTGGAGCAACAAAAATACAAACAATTTTTAAAATTTTAATTCCAGCTGCAAGAAGCGGTATAACAACAGGTATAGTTCTCGGTATAGGAAGAGCTATAGGAGAAACAATGGCTGTGATTATGGTGACGGGTAACAGTGTTAATTTACCGAAATTGTTCGGTTCTGTAAGACTCATGACAAGCGGTATCGTTTCGGAAATGTCATATGCCGTTGGAACACACAGAGATGCTTTGTTTGCAATAGGATTGGTTCTTTTTGTATTTATTATGGCAATCAATTTAATATTAAACAGTATATTAAACAAAGCTGATAAAAAATATGATTAAAGACAGGAGGGTAATGATGAAAAGTAAAAAATTAAGAATAGGTGACAACATACTAAAATCTTTAATTGTTTTTTGCGCAGGATTTACTGCATTACTTGCACTGTCTTTGGTATTGTATGTGTTATTTAAAGGGGTAGGCAGCATAAACCTGGAAATGTTAACCACTGCTCCCAGTGAACTTAAGGGTACAGTCGGTGTGCTTCCAATGATTGTAAATACTCTTTATATGATAGTGCTTACTCTTCTTATATCTGTTCCTATCGGAATAGGCAGTGCTATATATCTGAATGAATATGCAAAAAAAGACAGTAAATTGGTAAGATTGGTTGAGTTTACGACTCAAACATTGGCAGGAATACCTTCAATTATATACGGTCTGTTTGGTTATATGTTTTTTAGTATATTTTGCGGTTTTGGAGTTTCGATTTTATCGGGTTCTCTTACTCTTGCAATTATGGTTCTTCCGACACTTATAAGAACAACTCAGGAAGCATTGAGCAGCGTACCGGATATGTACAGAGAAGGGGCGCTTGGTATGGGGGCGAGAAAGATTCATCTTATTAGAACTATTTTGCTTCCGTGTTCTATGCCGGGTATTGTGACCGCGGTAATTTTAAGTATAGGTAAAGTTGTAGGTGAAAGTGCGGCGCTTATATTCACATCGGGTATGGGATATATGTTGACTGACGGCATAGTAAGTCAAATATTCAAAAGCGGTGCAACACTTACCGTTCAACTTTATTTATATGCATCACGTGGAGAAAATTTATCAGTATGTTTTGCCCTTGCAAGTATACTTATAGTTATTGTTTTAATAATAAATGTATCAGCGAGATTGCTTTCAAAGAAATTGGAAGCTAAGTAGGAGGAAAAATGGAAAACAGAAAGAAGATTATTACTAAAGATATGAATCTTTATTATTCAGAAAACCATGCTTTAAAAAATATAAACATGGATATTTTAGAAAATGAAGTAGTATCATTAATAGGTCCCAGTGGATGCGGTAAATCTACATATTTAAAGAGTCTCAACAGAATGAATGATTTGGTTGAAGGAGTAAAAATTACCGGGGAAATATTAATTGATAATGAAAATATATATGATAATGATATTGACGTAACTTTACTTAGAAAAAAAGTAGGAATGGTATTTCAAAAGCCGAATCCGTTTCCCATGAGTATATATGATAATATAGCCTATGGTCCCAGAGTGCATGGTATAAAAAACAAAAGCGAACTTGATGAAATCGTAGAAAGAAGTTTGAGGGGTGCTGCTTTATTTGACGAAGTAAAAGACAGACTTAAAAAATCTGCTTTTGGTTTATCAGGTGGTCAACAACAAAGACTTTGTATTGCCAGAGCATTAGCCGTTGAACCTGAGATACTTCTTATGGATGAACCAACTTCAGCTCTGGACCCTATTTCCACAATGAAGATAGAAGAGCTTGTATTTGACCTTAAAAAGAAATATACTGTTGTAATTGTAACTCATAATATGCAACAAGCTGCGAGAATTTCTGATAAAACAGCGTTTTTCTTGCTTGGTGAATTAATTGAATACAATAAAACTTCTTCTTTGTTTGCTAATCCTGAGCATCCAAAAACAGAAGAGTACATAACAGGAAGATTTGGTTGATACTTAATGATAATTTATCAAACAGGAAGGAGAAATATATAAATGAGTGCAAGAAGAAGATTTGATGAAGAACTTGATTTATTATATCATGAACTTATTGAAATGGGTTCTATGATTGAAAAAGCAATAAAATCTTCATTTGAAGCAATTGAAAGTGATGATGAAGATATTGCAAGAGATATTATTGAAAATGATAAAGCAATAAATGAAATGGAAAGAAAAATAGAAGCAAGATGTCTTAAATTAATTTTAAGACAACAACCGGTTGCTTCTGATTTAAGACTTATTTCAACAGCAATGAAGATGATTACCGATATGGAAAGAATCGGGGATCATGCTGCTGATATAGCATCAATCTGTATACCTGATGAAAGAGAAAAAAATCAAGAAAAATTCCAAATTGTAGATGAAAAAATTGTACAAATGTCAAATATTGACCTTGAAATGGTTGCATCAAGTATATCTGCATTTGTAAATGATAATTTAGATTTAGCTAAAACAACAATCAAAACTGACAACGAGGTGGATGAGTTGTTTTATGAAGTTAGAGATGATATAATAAGAGGACTTAAAAATGATCAAATTACTCCGGGCATTGCAATGGATACTTTAATGCTTATTAAGTATCTTGAAAGAATAGGCGACCATGCAACAAATATTTGTGAATGGGTAATCTTCTATTTGACGGGAGAACATAAAAATAAGAAATTATTATAAGGAAAAGGATTTATTATGGGAAATTATATTTACGTAGTCGAAGATGACAATAATATAAGTGAACTTTTAAAATGTTCATTGGAGGCATTTAATTTTTTTGTAAAAGTATATGAAAATTGTGAAGATATGATGGTTGCATTAAAAGAAGAAAAACCTAAGCTTATTCTTCTTGATATAATGCTACCAGGAATGAGCGGGGTAGACGCTCTAAAATTACTTAAAAACAGCAGTAAATATAAAAGTATTCCCATAATTATTTTAAGTGCAAAAAGCAGTGAAATAGATAAAGTGAATGCTCTTGAACTTGGGGCCGATGATTATGTAACCAAGCCTTTTTCCGTTTTAGAGCTTTCTTCGAGGATAAAAAGTGTACTTAGAAGAAGCTATAAAGAGGAAGATAATATACTTACTTATAAGGATATTACTATAGATAAAGAGAATTATCTTGTTACTCATTCAGGAGAAGAAGTAATTCTTACGAAGAAAGAATATAAAATTCTTCTTTATATGTTTGAAAATAAAGGAAGAGTTGTAACGAGAGAAGAACTTTTAAATGAGGTTTGGGGATATGACTTTGAGGGTGAAAGCAGGACTCTCGATATGCACATGAAAACTCTCAGAAATAAAATAGGAAGTGAAGACGATAAATATAAATATATAAAAACCATAAGAGGAATAGGGTATAAACTGGGATAATGAGAAGATTCGTATTTATAAGAAGTTTTCTTGTCGGTCTTATTTGTACGCTTATATTGAGTTTTTCTTTCATTTTTGTTTTGTCTAAAACCCAAGACAATGGTTATCATACAACAATAGAAGCTTTTTTGCATACGGTTAATGAAACGTATGATTTCAGTGGGGATTATGACAAAGATGTGGAATTTTTGGAAAAGATATCCACTGATAAATACAGAGTAACTTTAATATCTCCCAAAGGAGTTGTTTTGGCGGATTCGACTCACAAGGATTTAAGCGAAAATCATAAAGACAGGCAGGAAGTCAAGCAGGCATTGAAAGAAGGAGAAGGATACTCCAAAAGAAGTTCTTCAACTATTGATGAGAAAGTTATGTATGGTGCCATTAAACTTAAAAACGGTAATGTTTTAAGAGTTATGGTTCCTATGGGAACAATACATAGCGATCTTTTTACAAAAATAGGAATTTTTGTTCTTTCAATAATTATTTCCTTTTTAATTTCTTGGTTTGCTGCAAAAAAATTTGCGAATGATTCTGTAAAGCCTTTCGGAAGTGCAATTGATATTTACAAAAAAGAATTTTTTGCAAATGCTTCTCATGAACTTAAAACACCCATTACATCCATAAGAGGGTTTTCGGAACTCATTTCTTCCGGGCTTATAGATGATAAGGATAAGATAATAGAATACAGCAAAACAATAAAAAAGGAAGCCATAAGAATGGATACCTTAGTTGAAGAGATTCTTAAATTGTCCAGCTTGGAAGATATAGGAGAAGATGATTTGCCTCTTGAAGAAGTCAACGTTTCGGATATTGTGAAAGAAGCTATTGAAATTTTGGATTATAAGATAATCGAAAAAAATATCATAATCGATTTGGATTTAAAAGATGCGATAATAATGGGCAGACATGAAGATATACTTAGAGCTTTTACTAATATAATCGAAAATGGAATCAAATACAATAAAGACAACGGTAAAATATATATTGACGTAAAAAGTATTAAGAAAAAAGCTGTGATTACGATACGAGATACCGGTATAGGGATAAAAGAAGAAGATTTATCTCATATATTTGAAAGGTTTTACAGAGTAGATAAAAGCCGTAACCGAAAGGTAGAGGGTTCGGGACTTGGGCTTTCGATAGTAAAAAGAATTGTGATGAAATATGGCGGTGATATAGATGTAAGATCTGTATATAATGCCGGAACAACATTTACATTGTCATTCAATTTGGTACAAAAATAAGAACAGAATTAATTCTGTTCTTATTTTAATTATTATTTTTTTAAATAAAGATTTTATATATTAAAAAATAATATAAATTTATGCATTACAGGTCTTCTCTGTTTTATTTTTTTGATTTTTTTTATAAAAATCACATAAGCTGTTTAACATACATTCATTACATTTGGGATTTCTTGCATTACATATTTTTCTGCCATGCCAGATAATCCAGTGATGTGCATCGGACCAGTACTCTTTAGGTATTTTTTTCATAAGGGTTTCTTCCGTTTTTAATACGTCATCGCTTTTTGCAAGTCCTATTCTGTTTGATACCCTTTGAACATGTGTGTCAACTGCTATTGCAGGAATTCCGAACGCATTGGACATAACTACATTTGCTGTTTTTCTTCCGACTCCGTTTAGTTTGATTAGTTCTTCCATTGTGCTTGGTACTTCTTCGTCGTAATCATTACATAATGTAAAACATGTTTTCATTATATTTTTTGCTTTTGTATTTGAAAGACCGCAGCTTTTTATATATTCGTGAAGCTTTGACTCTCCAAGTTCCAGTATTTGACTAGGAGTATTTGCGACCGCAAAAAGTTTTTTTGTGACTATATTAACTCTTTCATCTGTACATTGTGCCGACAATATCGTTGCTATTAAAAGTTCAAAAGGAGATTTGAACTCAAGACCGCATTTATACTCTCCGTAATGTTCGCTTAATAAATCTATAATTTCCAAAGTTTCTTTTTTTGTTTTCATAAATTTTACCTTAACTTATTTTACCTAGATTAATTTCTTTTTTATTGTATCATAGCAAATTAAAAATGGAACAATAAATATGAATAAAATTTAAGAAAGGAAGTAAAAATATGAGAAGAACCACAATGTCAATGATAACAGGTGTAACCACAGGGCTTATAGCCGGAGTTAGTTTGGCTTCGTATGTTGCTTCAAACAAAGAATTGAAGAAACCTATGAAAAAAATGAAAAATGCAGTTGAAAAGGCGGCAAAAGAAGCGGCGGATGAGATAAAAGATGTTACTATGTCTATGAAAAACTAAAGATTTGTTTATTTAAGGGGAGTTTGGTAAGTGCTTTAATAAAGTATTTTATTAAAGCACTTTTACATACTGTAGTTTTTTATGATTGTCGATGTATAATTTATTATCATTTCCGAGTAATCTTTAAAATATTTATTGTTTTTATCAATATTATTGTCAAAATTTAGATAAATACTAAATATTTCTTTATCCGTGTTACTCATACAGTTTGCCAGTTCTTTATTTTGTTTTATATATTTACTGCTTTCATAAAAATATTTTGCTTTAATTATAAAAGACAGGGATTTATATAATGATTTTAGTATTTCAATGTTTTTCTCGTGTATATAATTGTGCACTGCCATATGATATATATTACATGAACTGAGATGTATCATTCTTTTTATATCATCTTTTTTAATTATTGATTTTATAAAATCGATATTTTTGTATACCGGAGAAGTATCGTAGTAAAACTGAAAAAGGTCTGACTTATCCCAGTTTTTTATTTCTTCAATTCCGGAGATAAAACCGCAAATAAGATTTCTGTTTTCCATTTTGTTTATGGTTTGTTCATATTTATCCAAGTCTTTCGTTTTAAGTGTATCAAGTATTACAACAACATCGATGTCACTGTCTTTTCTTTCTTCATGTCTGCCTCTGCTTCCTTGGATTCCTATAAATTCCACTCTTTCACCAAATGAATCTATTATTTTTTCTTTAAATGATTCCATCCATTCGTTTATATTGATATCGTTCATTTTTCTCCTCCTTTTGTGTTTAATTATTGTATCATATTTAATATTATAAGTATTAAATATATTTTAGTATGTATGTTCCTGATTACATATAAAATAATTTAAAGTAGCCCATAAAAAAGATATTTTATTATAGGGTTAAATACTAAATCGTAAAAGGCAGTGTGTTTCTAGATAAAAATATTTACTTTTTGAATTTATAGTGATATTATTTATGCGGATGGTATTCTTTTGAAACTATACCGAGAAAAATATTAATAGTCTTCAATCTACCTAATTGCTATAAAGCTTTTATCGAAAGAAAGAGACTTTTCAATTATCAAAAGGAAGAAAAGAAGAATGAAAATTGGATTTATCGGTGCTGGCAAAGTAGGGGTAAGCCTTGGTAAATACTTTGTTACGCATGAAAAAAAAGTAATGGGGTATTATAGTAATACTCTATCTTCAGCAGTTGATGCTGCAAATTTTACAAATACTAATTATTTTAATTCTTTGGAAGATATTATATCTTCTTGTGATATTTTATTTTTGACTGTTCCTGATTCAAAGATAAAAGAAGTATGGGAGCAAATATGTACATTTGATATAGAAAATAAAATATTTTCTCATTGTAGCGGAGCTATGTCTTCTGCTGTCTTTCAAAAGTGTGACCAAGACATTCTTGGTTTTTCCATTCATCCAATGTATGCTTTCAGCGATAAGTATACTTCTTACAAAGATCTTTCAAAGGCTTACTTTACAATTGAAGGAAACGAAAAGAGAATTAATGTTATTAAGGATTTTTTTGAAAGCCTTGGAAATCATGTAAAAATCATTCCAAAAGACAATAAAACCAAATATCATTTATCTTGCGTTTTTGCAAGTAATTTAGTTGTAGCTTTGTTTTATAAGAGTATAAAAATTCTTATGGAAACAGGGTTTACTTTTGATGAAGCTAAAAATGCACTACTTCCTCTTTTTATGAATAATGCAGAGAATATTGCTTCAAAAGATGTAATAAATGCATTAAGCGGTCCAATTGAAAGGAACGATTTAAAAACAGTAAAAGAGCATTTATCTGTTATAAACGGAAGTGAAAGGGATATTTATAAATTGTTGTCTGAGGAGCTTATTGATGTTGCAATGAAAAAAGATAATACAAAAGATTATTGCAATATGAAAAAAATTATTAAAGAGGAAAAAGAGGATGAAAAACACAGTAACAACATTCAAAAAACAAAAAGAAGAAAACAGTAAGATTTCCATGCTTACGGCTTATGATTATTCAATGGCAAAATTGATTGATCAGGCAGGTATTAACGGGATTTTAGTAGGGGATTCTCTTGGTAATGTAATCCTTGGTTATGAAGATACAATACCTGTTACAATGGAAGATATGATCCATCACGGAAGAGCCGTTGCAAGAGGGGCAAAAGATGCATTGGTTGTTATAGATATGCCTTTTATGTCATATCAAACAAGTGTATATGATGCCGTTAAAAATGCAGGAAGACTTATGAAAGAAGGCTTAGGTGATGCTGTTAAGCTTGAAGGCGGCAGAGAAGTATGTGAGCAGATAAAAGCAATAATTTCTGCCGGTATACCTGTAATGGCACATCTTGGCTTAACACCACAAAGTATTAATGCATTTGGAGGTTTTAAAATACAAGGAAGAGATGAGCAAAGAGCAAAACAAATTCTTGAAGATGCTTTGTTAGTTGAAGAAGCGGGAGCTTTTGCACTTGTTCTTGAGTGTGTTCCGGAAAAATTAGCTAAACTTATTACTCAAAAAGTTAGTATTCCAACAATCGGAATAGGTGCAGGAAAATACTGTGACGGACAAATTTTGGTATATCAAGATATGCTTGGAATGTTTTCTGATTTTACGCCGAAATTTGTAAAGAAATATGCAAATATAGGGGAAATAATGCAGGATGCATTTAGAACTTACCATAAAGAAATAAATGAGGGTAAATTCCCTATGGAAGAAAATACATATAAAATTGATGATGAAGTTATAGAAAAATTATATTAATTATGGAGAGAAATATGAAAGTAGTACATAAAATCAGCGAAGTAAGAGAAATTGTAAATAAATGGAAAAGAGAAGGGCTTAGCGTTGGGCTTGTTCCTACAATGGGTTATCTTCATGAAGGACATCAAAGTTTAATTAAAAAGGCCGTAGAAGAAAATGACAGAGTATTTGTAAGCGTGTTTGTAAATCCTATGCAATTTGGTGAAAACGAAGATTTAGCAAGCTACCCAAGAGATCTTGAAAAAGATACAAAACTATGCGAAGAAACAGGAGCAAATTTGATTTTTAATCCAACACCCGAAGAAATGTACCCTGAAGGTTTTTGTTCGTATGTTGATATGAACTCACTTACAAAAGAACTTTGCGGGAAAAGCAGACCTATTCATTTTAGAGGTGTTATGACTGTTGTAAGTAAGCTGTTTAATATTGTTACACCTAATAAAGCGTACTTTGGAATGAAAGATGCACAACAACTTCTTATAATAAAAAGAATGGTAAAAGATTTAAGTTTTGGCATAGAAATAGTAGGCTGTCCAATAGTAAGAGAAGAAGACGGTCTTGCAAAGAGTTCAAGAAATACTTATTTAAACGAAGAGGAAAGAAAAGCAGCTTTGATATTATATAAAACAATTAATTTAGGTAAGAAACTTCTTGAAGAAGGCGAAAGAGACAGTTCTGTTTTACTTTCAAAGATGAAAGAAAACATAAATAAAGAACCACTTGCGAAAATTGATTATGTTGAAGCGGTAGATATTGAAAGAATAGAAAAAGTGGATAAAATCGAAGGTACGGTTCTTGTTGCAATGGCTGTATATATTGGTAAAACAAGATTAATTGACAACTTTGTGTTTGAGTGTTAGGAGGAAAATATGTTACTTAATATGTTAAAAGGTAAAATTCATAGGGCAACCGTTGTTCAAGCAGAGCTTGATTATGTAGGAAGTATTACCGTTGATGAAGAGCTTCTTGAAAAAGCCGGAATATATGAATATGAAAAGGTTCAAATTGTAGACGTAAACAACGGAAGCAGATTTGAAACTTACACAATTGCTGGAAAAAGAGGCAGTGGTATGATATGCTTAAACGGTGCTGCGGCGAGAGAAGTTCAAGTAGGAGATAAAATCATAATAATGGCTTATGCAAACATGAGTCCTGATGAGATAAAAGAAAATCCTCCGAAAGTACTTTTCGTTGATGAAGATAATAAAATAAAAAGAATAACAAGATATGAAAAACACGGGCTTTTAACGGAGGATATGGTCAATGAATAAAATTTTGGAGGGTAAAGTCGTAACCCTCGGGGTAACGGGAAGTATTGCTGCTTATAAAATGGCAAATGTAGCAAGTATGCTTATAAAACTCGGTGCGGAAGTTCACGTTATAATGACAAAAAATGCCACGAATTTTATAAATCCGATAACATTTGAAAGTTTGACCAACACAAAGTGTTTAGTCGATACGTTTGACAGAAATTTTGAATTTCATGTTTCTCACGTATCTCTCGGTCAAAAATCGGACGTAATGCTTATTGCGCCTGCAAGTGCAAATATAATTGCAAAAATGGCTTATGGATTAGCGGATGATATGTTATCAACTACGGTTTTGGCAGCTACTTGCAAAAAGATCGTTTCTCCAGCAATGAACACACATATGTATCATAATAAAATAGTTCAAGATAACATAGAAAAATTAAAAGATTATGGCTTTGAAATAATAGAACCTGCAAAAGGTATACTTGCTTGCAGAGATGTTGGAGACGGTAAACTTCCCGATGAACAGACTCTTGTAAATTATGTATTAAAAGAAATAGCTCATGAAAAAGATTTAAAAGGTATGAATGTTATGGTAACGGCAGGAGCGACAATGGAAGCTATAGACCCTGTAAGATACATAACCAATCATTCAAGCGGTAAAATGGGATATGCGATTGCAAGAAATGCAATGCTAAGAGGTGCAAATGTAACTTTGGTAAGTGCAAACAGCAGCGAAGAAGTTCCTCCTTTTGTTGAATTAATTAAAGTAAAAAGTGCAAAAGATATGTTCGAGGCAGTGAAAGAAAAAAGCAGTGAAATGGATTTTATAATTAAGGCTGCCGCTGTTTCTGACTATACACCTATTGATGTAAGCGATGAAAAAATAAAGAAAAAAGATGGAGATCTTTCCATAAAATTAAAAAGAACAGATGATATTTTGATGTATCTTGGAGAAAATAAAAAAGAAAATAAAGTTTTATGCGGTTTTGCAATGGAAACCCAAAACTTAATAGATAATGCCAAAACAAAGCTTATAAATAAAAATGCCGATATAATAGTGGCGAACTGCTTAAAAGAAGGAGGAGCAGGTTTTAAGAGTGATACAAATAAAGTGACATTCCTTACAAAAGATAATATAGAGAAAAAAGAGCTTATGCGTAAAGATGAAGTAAGCGAGATTTTATTTGATAAATTGCTTGAAATAAAAAATAAAAAGACCGATTAATCGGTCTTTTTTAAATACGCATCAATAAATAAATCAATATCTCCATCCATTACTGATTGAACGTTTGAAGTTTCGGCTTTTGTTCTATGGTCTTTTACCATACTGTATGGGTGGAATACATATGAACGAATTTGATTTCCCCAGGCTATTTGACCGTAATCTCCTTTTATTTCATCTAGTTTTTCTTTATGTTCTTCCATAAGTATTTTATATAACTTACCTCTAAGTATTTTCATAGCTGTTTCTTTGTTTTGGAATTGGCTTCTTTCATTTTGGCATGATACGACGATTTTTGTTGGAAGATGAGTTATTCTTACAGCCGAGTCTGTTTTGTTTACGTGTTGCCCTCCTGCGCCTCCTGATCGATAAGTATCAATTTTTAAATCACTTGGATTGATTTCAAGGTTTATATCTTCATTTATTTCAGGTTCCACATCTACTGAAGCAAATGAAGTATGTCTTCTGTTGTTGCTGTCAAATGGGGATATTCTTACAAGTCTATGAACCCCTTTTTCTCCCTTCAAATATCCGTAAGCATTTTCTCCTTTTAATAACATTGTAACACTTTTAATTCCCGCTACGTCACCGGATAATTCTTCAAGTATTTTTATTTTGAATTTTCTTTTTTCCGCAAATCTCAAAAACATTCTGTATAGCATTTCTGCCCAGTCTTGGCTTTCTGTTCCACCGGCCCCCGGGTGTATTGAAAGAATAGCGTTATTTGAGTCATACTCACCGGACAAAAGAGTGTCAATTACGAAAGATTGTAATTCTTTTTTTAGTAAGTTCAATTCTTGCATAGTACTTGATGCATCTGATTCCGTAAATTCATCTTCAAGCATTTCTATAAGTATGTTCATATCTTCTTTTTTATTTTCGATACTTGTGAATTTGTTTATTTGAGACTTGAGAGTTTTTATTTCTTTTAAGACTTTGTTTGCCTGTTCACTTTCATTCCAAAAATTTTCATCGTTCATTAAATTTTCTTTTTGAATTAAACTTTCTTTTAACGTTGGTATATCTATTGATTTTGATATATCATCCAATTCTTTTGATATATCGTTTAAAAGATTTTTTAGTTCTGTTAATTCAGCCATTTGCTTACTTCCTTTTTTATATGTGATTTAGAATTATATTACATTATATATGATATTTGATAATTTAACAATATATACGCTTTATTATCATATTAAAGGAAAGATTGCTTTCATTTTGTTGTTATTATTATAAAATTTCAAGCATATATAATTGATTGATATTTTTAACATAACATATTTCATCATTATCTTTATTATTTTTTAGCCTATTGAAAAGGTTTTTTTAAATTAAATATAATTATGTTTAATAAAACATAATAAAATTTAATAACCTTTTTTTCTTTTTTTTAACGAAAGTACTTGTAATTGCTTTTTATATAATATATAATGCATTTATTAAAATAAGTGTTATATAAAATAAGGAGAAATTATACATGTTATATTTAATTGATGATGCTAACATTGAAAGCATTAAAACTATTACTCAATATTTCCCAATCACGGGAGTAACTACAAATCCAAGTATTATTGCTGCAAATGGTGAAAATGTTTATAAAAAAATTAAAGAAATAAGAGATGTTATAGGTCCTGACTGCGAACTTCATGCACAAGTATTGGCTAATACATGTGACGAAATCGTAAAAGAAGCTATTAGACTTAGAGATGCTGTAGGCGGAAACTTTTTTGTAAAAGTTCCTGTAACAGGAGAAGGTCTTAAATCTATCAGTGTACTTAAAGAATTAGGTTTTGGTGTTACTGCAACAGCTATCTTCACAGCACAACAAGCATTGCTTGCTTCTACTGCAGGTGCAGACTATGTTGCTCCATATGTAAACAGAATCGACAACTTCTCTTCAGACGGAATCGGGGTTGTAGGCGATATTGTTGAATTATTTGATATGTACGGAAAAGATACTAAAGTATTGGCTGCAAGTTTCAAAAATACTCAACAAGTTCATAACGTTGCAATGGTAGGTTCTCATGCTGCTACAATCAGTTGTGATTTATTTGAAAAATTAATATATCATCCACTTACAACAGCTGCTATCATGGAATTTGAAGAAAAAGGTTCTGAATTCTATACATACGATAAATAATTAAATCCATATTTTAAAGGGCAGATAATTTTATCTGCTCTTTTTTTATACTTTTCTTATAACTTTAAATATTGTATAATAAAATAAATATTTACAAAGCGGAGGTTAAAACATGAAAAGTGAATTGAAAGTAAGTTTGGTAAGATATACTCCAGAACCTGTAAAAACTGTTGCTATGGCAGCCAAGCTTTGTTATTCAAAAGTAGGAATTGAAGATATAAATAAGAAAATGAATGATGAGGAAGCTGAAAAATTTGTAAAAATGCTTATGGGATTTTCACACATGTCGCCTCTTGAGCATATAAGTTTTTCTTTTGCAATTGAAGGAGTAAGTAGAACCCTTACTCATCAACTTGTAAGGCACAGGCTTGCAAGTTATTCACAACAATCTCAAAGGTATGTTGATGAAAATGCGTTTGACTATATAATTCCGCCTATGATTGAAAATGATGAAGAAGCTTTGAGGGTGTTTGAAGAAAGTATGGATACGATTCAGGCTTCTTATGAAAAATTAAGGGATATATTAACTTTAAATACAACAAAGAAAATTATGGCTGAAGATGGATTAAATGAGAGTGAGGCAAGGAAAAAGGCCGTTAAACTTGCTAATGAAGATGCAAGATTTGTTCTCCCCGGAGCATGTGAAACAAAAATCATAACGACGATGAATGCCAGACAACTACTTCATTTCTTTGAGGAAAGGACCTGTGTAAGAGCTCAATGGGAAATAAGGGAGCTTGCAACACAGATGTTAAAGTTGGTTAAAGAAGTTTGTCCTGTAATATTTGAAAATGCCGGTCCGGGCTGTGTAAACGGGGGATGTCCTGAAGGAAAAATGAGTTGCGGTAAAGCAAAAGAGATAAGAGAAAAATTTAAGAATTTATAGAGGTAAATATATAAGATGAGTAATTACGAAAAAGTAAGCGGCAGAAATGCAGTAAGAGAAACGTTAAAGGCAGGAAGAAATATAAATAAGCTTTATATAAGCGAAAATCATGATTCAGGTCTTACAAATATAATAAAAATGGCAAAACAAAAAGGAATATCAATCCAAAAAACAAATAAGCATAAGCTTGAGAATATTGCAGGGAGTATACACCATCAGGGGGTTGTTGCGCTTTGCTCTCCGGTAGAAACAATATCCTTAAGAGAGCTTATGGATAAAATAAGTAAAAAGGATGATAAGCCTATTTTGGTGATTCTTGATAACATAACCGATCCACACAATGCAGGGGCAATAATAAGAAGTGCTTATTGTGCAGGTGCTGATGGTGTAATAATGCAAACGAGAAGAAGTGCATCCATAGGAGAGGGAATGTATAAATCTTCTGCGGGTGCAATTGAGCATATCGATATATGTGAAGTTTCTAATATTGCGCAAACCATTGATACCTTGAAAAAAGAAGGTTTGTTTGTTGTCGGACTCGATATGGACGGAGAAAATTATTATGATATAGATTATGATATGCCTCTTGCATTGGTAGTAGGCGCAGAAGGAAAGGGGCTTGGCAGACTTGTAAAAGAAAAATGCGATTTTATAAGTTCAATTCCTTTAAAGAATAATTTTGATTCTCTTAATGCATCCGTTGCAGCGGGAATAGTTCTTTTTGAAGCGGTTAAAAACAGATAGTTTTACAGCGCCTTTTGGGTGCTGTTTTTGTGATATAAAGCTAACTTTATATGGACTTAACAGATACAAAATGATAAAATAGCTTAAATTAGATTTGTGAAAGGAGAATAGAATCAAAGATGAATGATGACGACGGCGTCCCGACGAATAAACCAAAACCCTTGATAATGCATTATTTGATATTTTTTCGATATAAAAAAGAGTGATATAGATTGATATCGAATTAAATAAAAAATGTATTTGGAGGTAATGTTTTGGATAGTTCGATAATATTGATGATTTTATTGCAAATTGTTTTAATAATGTTAAACGCTGTTTTTGCCTGCGCTGAAATAGCTGTTATTTCCATGAATGATAACAAGCTTGACAAAATGGCGGCAAAAGGAGATAAAAGAGCGATAAGACTTGTAAAATTAACCGAGCAACCTGCAAGATTTCTTGCGACAATTCAAGTAGCGATTACATTGTCCGGGTTTTTAGGCAGTGCGTTTGCGGCAGAAAACTTTTCTGACGGACTGGTTAATGTAGTAATGAAATTAGGGGTACCGATTCCACCGGGTGTTTTGGATTCTGTTGCGGTAATATTAATAACGATTATATTGTCTTATATAACTCTTATTTTCGGTGAGCTTGTACCAAAGAGAGTTGCTATGAGGAAATCAGAAGAGCTTGCTCTTGGTATGTCTTCTCTTACATATTCCATTTCTAAGATTTTTGCACCTCTTGTAAGTATGCTTACAGTTTCAACCAACTTTGTTTTAAGACTTATCGGTATCGATCCTGAAGAGGAGGACGAAAATGTAAGTGAAGAAGAGATAAGGATGATGGTTGATGTGGGAAGCGAAAAAGGAACAATTGACCACGAAGAGAGAGAATTCATACAAAATGTTTTTGAGTTTGATGATTTATCTGCTGAGGATATACTGACACATAGGACAGATATTGTTATGTTGGACATGGAAGAAGATATTGATAAATGGAGAAGTATAATTTTTAGTACAAAGTATACTCTATATCCTGTATGTGATGGCTCTATAGATAAAATAATAGGTATCTTGGATTCAAAAAAATATTTTCGTTTGGAAGATAAAAATATTGAAAATATAATAGAACATACAATATCAAAGGCATATTATGTTCCGGATACGATTAAGGCTGATGACTTATTTAGAAACATGAGAAAAAGTGGGAACACGATGGCTGTTGTTCTTGATGAATATGGCGGTACTGCAGGAATAATTACCATAAATGATTTGGTAGAGCAGCTTGTTGGCGACCTTGAAGAGGACAACGAGATTGAAAAAATCGATGATTTAACATGGAAAGTAAAGGGTATTGCATCTTTGGATGATATTTCGAAACAAATAGATATGGCTTTATCATCAGAGGAGTATGATACAATTGGAGGGCTTATATTCCATAATCTTCAAAGTATCCCAGAAAAGGGTGAAAATATAGAATTTGATTTTGAAGGAATAAAAGTAACAGATGTAAAGATACGTAATCATAAGGTTATTTATGCTGTGATACATAAAGTTGTTGATGATACAGATAATTCATAGTGAATAAGGGAAAGGCTCTAAATTTTTTAGAGCCTTTTTATTATATGATTTATTCTTTTATTAATATCAAAAAAGATAAACTGTTTTGATAATTCATTTAGATGATTAATAACAATATAAATAGTTTTTATCTCAAAAACAAAGCGATACAACATATACATATCAAATAATCTTATTAATAAAATAAAACTTTATAATATGGCAAATTAACAGTATATTTCGTTGACTTTGTTAGTGTAATTTTATATAATAAACAAAAATACTTTTAACTTAGCACGAGAGGCTAAAAAGGTTATATCTGATTTATGAGTAGCTTGATGGAGAAGCTATGCATTTTTTGTGAGTACCTAGCCTAAGTGCAGGTATTTTTTTATAAATATCGGAGGTATAAAACTATGTTAAAAGGTCGTCATTTGATAGAACCAACGAACTTTACTATTGAAGAATTAGATGAAATATTTGAGCTTGCTAATGATATCCTTAAAGATGAAAAAAAATACGTTGATGTATGTCATGGGAAATTATTGGCAAGCCTTTTTTATGAGCCGTCAACGAGAACAAAATTTTCTTTTGATGCGGCTATGTATAGATTAGGTGGTAACGTCCTCGGATTTTCCGATCCAAATACATCAAGTACATCAAAGGGAGAGTCTCTTGCGGATACTACTGTTGTAATTTCAAATTATGTAGACATTATAGTAGCAAGACATCCAAGAGAAGGTACAGCTAAACTTATGAGCGAACATTCAGATGTTCCTATTATCAATGCGGGAGACGGAGGACATCAGCATCCTACCCAAACATTAACGGACCTTCTTACAATTCAGTACTATAAACACAGATTTGACAATTTAAAAATCGGTGTTTGCGGAGATTTGATGTTTGGCAGAACTATTCACTCTTTGGTTAAAGCAATGTCAAGATACGAAAATGTGGAATTTGTATTTATTTCACCAAAAGAACTCGCAATGCCTGAATATATAAAAGAAGAAATCGAAGGTAAGGTTAAATACTCTGAGACAAATTCTCTTGATGAGGTAATAGGCGATTTAGATGTTTTGTATATGTCTAGAGTTCAAAGAGAAAGATTCGTAAATGAAGAGGAATATTTAAGACTTAAAGATTACTTTATTCTTACAAGAGAAAAGCTTGAAAAAGCAAAAGAAGATATGATTGTTATGCATCCTCTTCCTAGAGTAAACGAAATATCAACTGATGTTGATGATGATGAAAGAGCCGTATATTTTATGCAGGGCAGACTCGGGATGTATGTAAGAATGGCGCTTATTATGAAATTATTGGGGGTAGAATTAGATGATTAATGTTTCTATGTTAAAACAAGGTATCGTAATCGACCATATAAAAGTAAATCACGGTTATGAAGTTTTTAAACAGCTTAAGCTTGATGAAATAGATGACGTAATAGTTCTTATGAGAAATATTCCCAGTCATAAAATGGGCAGAAAAGATATAATAAAAATAGAAACTGATTTAAAGTTAGACTTGACTATTTTGGGCCTTATAGATCCTAATATAACTGTAAGCTATATTAAAGACGGAAAAAGAGTAAAGAAAGTGAAGCCTGAGCTTCCCGAAGTTGTGGAGGGGATTTTAAAATGTAAAAATCCACGATGTATCACACAATATGAAAAGGTTGAAAATATAAAGTTTTATCTTGCAAATAAAGAAAAAAGAGAGTACAGATGTTCTTATTGTGATTCAAAGACCACATTGGTAGAGCATAAATAAGGTAAAACAAATGAAAGTTATTTTTAAAAACGGAATTGTAATTGATGCTATTAAAACATCAAAAGAAGATGTTTTAATCGAAAACGGAAAGATAGTAAAAACAGGAAAGGATATACAGTGTGCGGATGCAGATATTATTGATTTGAAAGGAAAGGCGTTGCTTCCTGCATTTATAGATATGCATTCACATTTCAGAGATCCGGGATATACTTATAAAGAAGATATCGAAAGCGGAATGAAAGCAAGTTTAAAAGGCGGGTATAGTGTTGTTTGCACTATGGCAAATACAAAGCCTGTTTGTGACAATAAAGAAGTTCTTGAATATGTAAAAGAAAAATCACAAAAAGCAGGTTTAAATAAGGTAATTCAAATTAGTGCAATCGGCAAGGATCTTGAAGACAAAGAGTTTGTCAATATAGAAGAAAACAAAAAATACACAAATTTATTTTCAAATGACGGAAAAACCATATTCAGTGATGAATTTATGGAAAGAGCGTTAAAAAAATCTACAGAATATAATTTCCATTTACTTACACATTGCCAGCCCGAAGAAGAGATAATTGAGAGAGATATGAAGCTGCTTGAAAAAGTTGGAGGAAATCTTCATGTATGCCATATAAGTACAAAGAAATCTTTAGAGCTTATATGTGATGCAAAAGATAAAGGTCTTGGGGTAACTTGTGAAGTTGGACCTCATCACCTTTTTGCAGATAGCCTTGATTATAGAGTTAATCCTTCTTTTGCAACTTTAGAAGATAGAATGGCTTTAATTGAAGGAATAAAAGAAAATAAAATTGATGTTCTTGCTACTGACCATGCACCTCATTCTAAAGAAGACAAAGAAAAAGGAGCTCCGGGGATTGATAATATTGAAGTTGCTTTTTCTATGTATTACAAAGTATTTAATGATAACAAAATTAGCATCAACAAGCTAAGTGAAATGATAAGTCTAAACCCTGCAAAGAAAATAGGGCTTAACAAAGGGCTTATTAAAGAAGGTTACGATGCTGACTTGGTTGTAGTAGATCTTGATTATGAAGGGGAAATAAACAAAGACGAGTTTGTTTCCAAATCGAACAATACACCTTTTGATAAAGAGAAAATCAAAGGTAAAGTATTAATGACTTTTGTTGAAGGAGAGAAGAAATATGAAGCTGATAGATAAATTATATGAAAGAAGCAAGAAAAATATGGCTGTATGTTTGGGTCTTGATACGAAAGAAGCTTTTTTACCCGAATATATAAGTAATATGGATATAACCTTGGGAGAAAAATATTTCTTGTTTAACAAAGCGATAATCGATGCTACAAAAGATATTGTTGCTTGCTACAAAGTTCAAATTGCTTGTTATGAAGCTCTTGGAATGGACGGGCTTAATGCATATCAGAAGACACTTAAATATATAAGGGAAAATGACGGTATTGTAATCGCAGATATAAAAAGAGGAGATATTTCTTCAACTGCAGCAATGTATGCTGACGGTCATTTCAGCGGAGATTTTGAAGCTGACTTTATTACAATAAACACATATATGGGGCTTGATGCAATAAGCCCATACTTTGACTATATGAAAGACGGAAACAAAGGTCTTTTCGTTTTGGTAAAAACATCTAATCCAAACGGTCATCAGATTCAAGACTTGGAAGTAAAAGACGGAGACAAAGTTTACGAGAAAATGGCTGGTTATGTAGATAAATGGGGAAGTGACTTTGTCGGAGAGTGCGGTTACAGCAGTGTAGGAGCCGTTGTAGGTTTGACTTATCCAAAGGAATTTATCGAAGTAAAGAAGTACATGCCAAAAGCTTTTTTCCTTATTCCTGGTTACGGCGCCCAAGGAGGTACAGGAAAAGATATTGCAGAGATTTTTAAAGATGATATTTGCGGTGTAGTTAATTCATCGAGAGGTATTATTTCTGCTCATAAGGGAAAAATAGAAGATGAGAGCTTTACCGATATAACGGTTAAAGCCGTTAAAGATATGCAAGAGGATATAGGAAAATGGCTATAGTATTGTTTAATAAGAAAATAAAAGATGACATTTATATGTTAAAACTTAAAGGTAAGTTTGAAGGAAAAGAAGGTCAGTTTTATATGTTAAAACCCAAAAATACTTTTTTGGCAAAGCCGATCAGTATTCATGACATTGATGATGAAGGTATAACTTTTCTTTACCAAGTTAAAGGAGAAGGCACAAAATATCTTGCTTCGTTAAAACAAGATATGGATATTGATTTGTTTGGTCCGCGAGGAAATGGCTTTGATATAGAAAATATAGAAAAAGACATCACCGTAATAGGAGGGGGAATAGGCACAGCTCCTTTGTATTACCTTGTCAAGCAGATTAAAAGAAAGTATCCAAATAAAAATATCAGAGTATACTTGGGTTTTACGAAAGAAGATTATTTGGTTAAAGAATTTGAAGATATAGCAGATGAAGTTATTGTTGATGTGGGTGGAATTATAACGCATAAAGTGGATTTTACAAAAGATGATTTGTATTTCACATGTGGACCGGATATTATGATGAGAAGCGCTTATGATTTGGCAAAGAAAGCGGGAAGAGAAATAATTGTTTCCTTGGAGAACAGAATGGCCTGTGGTGTGGGCGCATGTCTTGGATGTAATATTTCAACCTCACACGGAAACAGAAAAGTTTGTAAAGACGGACCTGTATTTGCGGGAAGCGAGGTTTATTAGAATGGATAAATTAAAGGTAAACTTTTTAGGAAAAGAATTTAAAAATCCTCTGGTTGCCGCAAGCGGAACTTTTGGGTTTGGACGGGAGTATTCAGAGTTTTTTGATATAAACAGACTTGGAGGCATTTGCTCAAAGGGATTGACATTAAAACCCCAGCCGGGTAATACCGGGGTAAGAATATGGGAAACCCCAAGCGGAGTTATAAACAGTATAGGTCTTGAAAACCCTGGGGTAAGAAGTTTTATAATAAAAGAACTTCCTTATATGAATAAATCTTATTCCAGAGTTATTGTAAATTTTGGTGCCCACAGTACGGAAGACTTTTTGAGCGGTATCGAAATGCTAAATAAAGAAGAATTGGATTTTATAGAGCTTAATATTTCATGTCCAAATGTAAAAGAAGGCGGTATGGCCTTTTGTATGAATGGACAAAGTGCATATGATATTACGAAAAAGGTAAAGGAAGAATCCATTCATCCTATTATAGTAAAGCTTTCTCCAAACGCTCCGAGTATTGTTGATGTTGCAAAAGCTGTGGAAGAGGCCGGAGCGGATGCTCTTAGTCTAACCAATACTTTTTTGGCTATGGCTATAGATATAAACAAGAAAAAAGCTGTATTTGATAATATATATGCGGGGCTTTCGGGTTCTGCCATCAAGCCTATTGCACTGAGAATGGTTCATCAGGTTGCGAAAAATACCAATATACCTATACTTGCTTATGGCGGTATAAGTAATTATATGGATGCACTTGAATTTATAATGGCCGGAGCGACACTTATCGGAGTAGGCAGTGCAACTTTTGCGAATCCGACTGTAATGCCGGAAATAATCGACGACTTAGAAGAATATCTTACAAGAAACAATATAAATAATGTAAGTGAATTAATAGGAATAGTTTAAAATAAAATCAGAAAGGTAAAGGATATTGCAATGAGTGAACAAAGAGTTAAAGAAATTTTAAAAGAAACCGAAGCATTTTTGGAGGGGCACTTTTTGCTTTCTTCAGGAAGACATTCAAATCAATATGTACAATGTGCAAAGCTTTTGAGGTTCCCTGATAAAGCGGCGGAAGTTTTGGAAGATGTTGCTAAACAGGTAAAAGATTTAGGTATTACAAAGATATGCGGACCTGCTATGGGTGGTGTAATAGTTTCATATGAACTTGGAAGACAGCTTGGAATAGAAAGTATTTTTACAGAAAGAAAAGACGGTAATATGGAGCTTAGAAGAGGTTTTAGCGTTGGTAAAGGTGATAAAGTGTTAATCAGCGAAGATGTTATAACCACAGGTAAAAGCACTATGGAAACAGTTAAAGTATTGGAAGAAATGGGAGCTGAGGTTGTCGGTGTTGCCTCTATAGTAAACAGAACCGGCAAGGATTTAGATTTCCCTCTTCCTATTTATTCTGCAATAAGACTTGATATCGTATCTTATGATAGTGAGGAATGTCCTCTTTGCAAGGAAGGAAAGATAGAGCTTGTTAAACCAGGTAGCAGAGATTTTAAAAAAACAAAATAATTAAGAAGAGGTAAAAAATGAAAGGATATTTACAACTGGAAAACGGAATGACCTTTGAAGGTGAACTTTTCGGAAGAATAGAAGATAAAATAATAGGCGAAGTTGTATTTAATACATCAATGACCGGCTATCAAGAAATTCTTACTGACCCTTCATATTACGGGCAAATAGTAACAATGACTTATCCGTTGATAGGAAACTACGGAATTAACTTTGATTATGAACAATCAGACTCTTGTAAAGCAAGAGGATTTATAGTTAAAGAAGTATGTTATACTCCTAATAATTTTAATAATGAAATGACGCTTCCTGACTATTTGGAAAGTGAAGATATAACCGCTTTAAGCGGTATCGATACAAGAATGCTTACAAGAGTGTTAAGAAGTGAAGGTGTTATGCGGGGAATGATTACTACTCATATGATGCCAAAGACAAAGCTTATAGAAATTTTAGATGAATACGATAATTCAAAAAGTGTATTTAGCGTATCCACTTCTGATATATATAAAGTGGAAGGTAAAAAAGACGGTAAAAATATTGTAGCTATCGATTATGGTATAAAGGCAAATATTATCAATATGTTTAAAGAAAGAGGAGTTAATTTAACTATAGTTCCTTTTGATACAAAAGCTGAAGATATTTTAAAATTAAAACCTGATGCTGTATTTTTATCAAACGGTCCCGGGAATCCTGCAGATTTACCTGGATGTGTAGAAGAAATCAAAAAACTTATAGGAAAACTTCCTATACTTGGTATTTGTCTTGGTCATCAGTTAGCATCTTTGGCTCTTGGTGGAACAACAAAGAAATTAAAATTCGGACACAGAGGTGGAAATCATTCAGTTAAGAATTTAGCTACAAACAGAGTTTTTATTACAAGTCAAAATCATGGCTATGTTGTAGATAAATTGCCGAAAGATGTTGAAGTTACATATACGCATGTAAATGACGGAAGTATTGAAGGTATGCGAGTAAGAGACAAAAAAATATATACCGTTCAATTCCATCCTGAAGCTTGTCCCGGACCGACAGATAACGGGAATGTATTGGATGAAATTTTAAGGGTAATAGAATAGGAGGATTATTATGCCAAAAAGAAATGATATAAGTAAAGTATTGGTTATAGGTTCAGGTCCTATTATTATAGGTCAAGCAGCAGAATTCGATTATTCCGGAACACAAGCTTGCGAAGCCATAAAAGAGGAAGGTTTTGAAGTTGTACTTATAAACTCTAATCCTGCTACTATTATGACAGATAAACAAACTGCCGATAAAGTATACATAGAACCTATTACATTGGAATCGGTAGTAAAGATTATAGAAAAAGAACATCCCGATGCGATAATAGGCGGAATGGGCGGACAAACCGCACTTAATATGACTATGGAACTTCATAATAAAGGGATTCTTGATAAATATGGAATCAAAGTTATCGGTACAAGTGTTGAAGGTATTATGAAGGGTGAAGACAGAGATGAATTCAGAAAGCTTATGAGAGAAATAGGTCAGCCTATTATAGAAAGCAGAATAGTAAATACTCTTGAAGATGCGAAAAAAGCAGCACTTGAAATAGGTTATCCTGTGGTAGTAAGACCTGCGTATACTCTTGGAGGTACAGGTGGAGGTATCGTAAACAATGAAGAAGAGTTGTTAAAAATTGCAGAAAGCGGTCTTGCTTTGTCAATGACAACTCAAATTCTTATTGAAAAGAGTATCAAGAACTGGAAAGAAATTGAATATGAAGTAATGAGGGATTCAAACGGAACATGTATTACTATATGTAACATGGAAAATATTGACCCGGTAGGTATTCATACGGGAGACAGTATAGTTGTTGCTCCTACACAGACTTTATCTGATAAAGAATGTCAAATGCTTCGTTCTGCGGCTTTAGATATTATCGAAGCGGTTGGAATAGAAGGTGGGTGTAATGTTCAGTTTGCACTTCATCCAGACAGTATGGAATATGCGATAATAGAAATTAACCCAAGGGTTTCACGTTCTTCGGCTCTTGCTTCAAAAGCCGTAGGTTATCCTATTGCAAAAGTATCTGCCAAAATCGCTCTTGGTTATCATTTGGAAGAAATTAGAAATGCGGTTACAAAAGAAACTTTTGCCTGCTTTGAGCCTGCAATAGATTATGTTGTAATAAAAGTTCCAAAATGGCCGTTTGATAAATTCTTAAGTGCCAAAAGGGATCTTGGAACAAAAATGATGGCTACCGGAGAAGTAATGTCAATAGGCAGAACTTTTGAAGAAGCTTTCTTAAAAGCAATACGTTCTCTTGAAATTAAAAAGCATACTTTGGTTCATGATAAAGTAAGTGATATACCTATAAAAGAACTCAGACACAAAGTATTTAAAGCCGATGATGAAAGAATATTTGTTTTGGCACAAATGTTAAGATTAAAATATTCGGTTGCTCAAGTAAGTAAAATCACAGGGATTGATTTATTCTTTGTTAATAAAATAAATGAGATAGTAAAGAGGGAAGAACATGTAAAGACTCTTACCTTAGAAACTTTGACAAGAGACGAATTGCTTGATTTAAAGAAAAAAGGATTTTCGGACAAAGGTATAAGCTTCTTAATGGGTGTTAGAGAAAAAGATATATATGAAATGAGACAAATGTGGAATATTCATCCTGTTTATAAGATGGTTGATACATGTGCGGGAGAATTTGAAGCATATACTCCTTATTATTACTCTACATATGATACCGAAGATGAAGTGGTTGTAAGTGATAAAAAGAAAGTTATGGTTATAGGTTCAGGTCCTATACGAATAGGGCAGGGGATAGAATTTGATTACAGTTCTGTTCATTGTGTGTATGCGTTAAGAGAAATGGGCATAGAAACGATTGTTGTAAACAACAATCCTGAAACCGTAAGTACGGATTTTGATATTTCGGATAAACTTTATTTTGAGCCTCTTACAGATGAAGATGTTCTTAATATTTACAACAAAGAAAAACCTGATGGGGTTATTTTACAATTCGGTGGACAAACGGCTATCAAACTTGCAGAAATGTGTGTAAGAGAGAATATTCCTATTTTAGGAACTTCACCTGACAGCATAGATAAGGCGGAAGACAGAGAAAGATTTGAAGCAATGCTTACAAAGCTTGGTGTAAAACAGCCTACCGGAAAGGGAGTGTTTACGGTAGAGGAAGGTATCGAAACCGCAAACAGAATAGAATATCCTGTACTTGTAAGACCTTCATATGTTCTTGGCGGAAGAGGTATGATGATTTGTCATGATGAAGAAAGTCTTGTTAAATATCTTACAAATGCCATCAAAGAAGATCCTAAAAACCCTGTTCTTATCGATAAATACTTATATGGACTTGAACTTGAGGTTGATGCAGTTTGTGACGGAGAAGAAGTATTTGTTCCCGGTATTATGGAGCATCTTGACAGAGCGGGTGTTCATTCAGGAGACAGTGTAACAATATATCCTACAATAAACGTAAGTGATAAGATTAAAGAAACTCTATATGAGTATACACGAAAAATAGCTCTTGAACTTGATGTAAGAGGTATGATAAATATTCAATTTATTGTATTTAAAGATGAGCTTTATGTTATTGAAGTAAATCCTCGTTCAAGCAGAACAGTACCTTATATAACTAAAATTACAAATGTGCCTATTCTTGAAATGGCTGTAAAATCTATGTTCGGACCTTGTATCAAAGAAATGGGATATGGAAGTTATGTTCATGAAGACAGTAAAAACTACGGAATTAAAGTACCGGTATTTTCTACGGAAAAACTTCCGAATGTTGAAGTAAGCCTTGGACCTGAAATGCGTTCTACAGGTGAAGTTTTAGGAGTGAGCAAAAATTATCTTGAAGCTTTATATAAAGGATTTCTTGCTGCAGGTTTCGACTTGAGTAGAAGAAAAAGAAAGCTTTTGATTTCTTTGAATGACGAAAGTAAAGAAGAGCTTATCGGATCTCTTAAGAAAATGTCAGATATAGGATATGAATTCTTTGCAACAGGAAACACGAAAAAATATATGGAAGAACACGGTGTGAAAAATGTTACCGAAGTATATAAAATCGGTCATGAAGGTGAGAATAAAGAGCTTGGCATTCTCGATGTAATTAAAAACCATAAGATTGATTTGATTATAAATACACCTCAAAGTTCATCAGATTCTGAAACAGATGGGTTTAAGATAAGAAGATGTGCGGTTGAATGCGGAGTAAGTATAGTAACTTCAATCGACAGTGCTATGGCTCTTGCAACATTATTTAGTGAAGATTTGGATTTCGATACTTTTGAAGTTACGGATGTTGCAAGCTATTAATAGTAATATCAAAAAAGACGGCTAAAGCCGTCTTTTTTATTTGTTATAAATATTGCTTTTATTTAAAATTTCTTCATAGTCAGTACCCCAATCATAAATAGATTGTATTATGGGTTTTATTGAATATCCAAGATCGGATAATTCATATTCTATTTTTTTATTTTAGTCTAATGATAGTAAAAAAATTCTGAAACATATTACGATGAATTGTACATTAAAAAATCTTTATATAATCTTAATGTGTCTTTATATCTCCTTAATACCGTTTTAATATATGCAGTGTTACACTTGATTAAGTAAAAGGAGGAATAAAAAATGACATTTCTTATTTTAATAAGTGGTTTAATAGCAGTAGCAATGCTTATATACTATGCTGTTTTACTATTAGGAGGTAAAGACGAATGAGTAATTCTATTTTACAGTATGTGCTTTATTTAGTGATATTGGTGGCATTGGCCATTCCGCTAGGTAAATACATAAGTAAAGCCATGAATGGTGAAAAAGTTTTTTTAACAAAAATCATGCTTCCTGTCGAAAACTTTATTTATAAAATGCTAAAAATAAATAAAGATGAAGAAATGGGATTTAAAAAGTATGCTGTGAGTGCGCTAGCATTCAGCGCTTTTGGATTATTGTTTTTATTTGTAATCCAATGTGCACAGGCTTTTTTACCTTTGAATCCGGAAGGAATAGAAGGTATGAGTTGGCATTTATCGTTTAATACTGCGGCAAGTTTCGTAACCAATACAAACTGGCAAGCATACAGCGGTGAATCTCAACTTAGTTATTTAGCTCAAGCATTGGGCTTAACTGTTCAAAACTTTACATCTGCCGCAACTGGTATGGCAGTTTTGTATGCTTTGGTAAGAGGTCTAATGAGAGTTAAAAGCAAAGGTATAGGTAACTTCTTTGTAGATGTAACAAGAAGTACTTTATATGTATTAATACCTCTTTCAATTGTTGTAACAATAGGTATTGCATCGCAAGGTGTTGTACAAACAATGAAAGGACATGAAGAGGTTAATCTGCTTGAACCAGTAGCGGTAACTACTGAAGGCGAAATTATAGAAAATGCAAAAATTCAAGATAATAAAGTTTATGTGGACGGTGAGCAAGTAAAAGATGCCGAAGTTGTAACAAAACAAGTTGTTCCGTTAGGAATGGCTGCAAGTCAAGTTGCGATAAAGCAGTTGGGAACCAACGGTGGTGGATATTACGGTGTTAACTCAGCTCATCCGTTGGAAAATCCGACTCCATTCTCTAATATGTTGGAAATGTTGTCGTTATTGTTAATTCCTGTTGCATTATGTTTTGCATTTGGCAGGGATATTAAAAATAAAAAACAAGGTATTGCTATATTTGTGGCAATGTTTATATTACTTGCAATAGGTTTAGGCATAACCGCCTACAGTGAACATTCTTCTACTCCTGCATTTACCAATAATCCTGCAGTAAGTACTACTGTTGATGGACAAATGGGTAACATGGAAGGGAAGGAAACCAGATTTGGTATTGCTACGTCTGCAACATGGGCTTCGTTTACAACCGCAGCTTCAAACGGTTCGGTAAACTCAATGCATGATAGCTATACTCCAATCGGTGGAATGATTCCAATGTTGCAAATG
Source organism: Anaerofustis sp. (assembly GCF_019420015.1). GTDB lineage: Bacteria > Bacillota > Clostridia > Eubacteriales > Anaerofustaceae > Anaerofustis. The sequence continues at coordinate 105,162 of NZ_JAHZIA010000039.1, read as the reverse complement.
CAACTTGGAGAAGTTATCTTTGGTGGTGTAGGATGTGGTTTATACGGTATGTTAGGTTTTGCAATACTTACGGTGTTTGTTGCAGGACTTATGGTTGGTAGAACACCGGAATTTTTAGGAAAGAAAATAGAGCCTTTTGAAATGAGGATGTCTGTACTTGTATGTCTTGCTACACCAATTGCAATATTGGTAGGAAGCTTCATTGCGACAATCCTTCCGGAAACGGCGGATAGCTTAAATAATGCAGGGGCTCACGGCTTGAGCGAAGTTATATATGCTTTCTCTTCTTGTGGCGGTAATAACGGTTCTGCATTTGCCGGCTTTAATGCAAATACACCTGCATTAAACGTTAATTTAGGATTAGTAATGTTATTTGCACGTTTCGTTCAAATGACTGCATGTTTGGCGATAGCAGGTAGTCTTGCAAAGAAAAAGAAAATTGCTGTGACATCAGGAACACTTTCAACATCAAATGCAATGTTTGTATTCCTATTAATATTAATGGTATTGATTGTCGGAGCATTGAGTTTCTTCCCTGCATTATCTCTTGGACCAATAGCAGAGTTCTTTGAAATGATTGTATAGTTTGTTATGAAGGAGATTACAATTAAATTATGAAAAGTAATGAATACACAAGTGCTTTAAAAGATAAAAAAATGGTGCTTCGTGCGGTAAAAGATTCTTTTGTTAAGCTCGCTCCCAAAACACAAGTTAAAAATCCGGTAATGTTTTTGGTATACATATCAGCGATTTTGACAACAATATTGTTTATTGCAGCTTTGATGGGAATAAAAGATGCCCCATCGGGATATATCTTTGGAATTGCAATAATACTTTGGTTTACCGTAATATTTGCTAACTTTGCAGAAGCGATAGCAGAAGGAAGAGGAAAGGCTCAAGCTGATTCTCTAAGAGCTGCAAAACAAGATGTGAAGGCATATAAAATACCTTCTGTTGATAGAAAAGAAGAAGTGAGTGAAATATCTTCTGCAAATTTGCAAAAAGGTGATATCGTAATAGTTAAGGCAGGAGAACAAATCCCTGCTGATGGTGAAGTAATAGACGGTGCCGCTTCTGTTGATGAAAGTGCCATAACAGGTGAATCCGCTCCTGTAATAAGAGAAAGCGGTGGGGACAGAAGTGCCGTTACCGGAGGTACAACAGTAATATCAGACTGGATTGTTGTTGAAGTAACAAGCGAAAAAGGAGAAAGTTTCCTTGATAAGATGATAGCCATGGTTGAAGGTGCATCAAGAAAGAAAACACCAAACGAAATTGCCCTTGAAGTTTTCTTGGTTGCTCTATCAATTATATTCATATTGGTTACTTTGGCTCTATATGGATATTCTTTATTCTCAGCAAATCAGCAAGGAGTTGCTAATCCTACATCTATAACATCTCTTATTGCGTTATTGGTTTGTCTTGCTCCGACAACAATAGGTGCTTTGCTTTCTGCAATAGGTATTGCAGGTATGAGCAGACTTAACAGTGCGAATGTACTTGCTATGAGCGGTAGAGCAATAGAAGCTGCCGGAGATGTAGATATATTGATGCTTGATAAAACAGGTACGATTACTCTAGGAAACAGAAAAGCAAGTCAATTTATTCCTGCAGAGGGTGTAGATATAAAAGAACTTGCTGATGCCGCTCAGCTTTCATCTCTTGCAGATGAGACTCCTGAAGGAAGAAGTATAGTAGTGCTTGCAAAAGAAGAGTTTGGACTTAGGGGAAGAAACCTTGAGGAATTAAATATGGAATTCGTTCCATTTACCGCAAAAACGCGTATGAGCGGTGTTAACATGGACGGTGTAGAAATCAGAAAAGGTGCTGCCGATACTATCAAACAATATGTACAGGAAAAAGGCGGAAGTTTTAGTATTGAAGTGGAAGAAGCCGTAAATAGAATAGCTAATCAAGGGGGGACTCCTCTTGTTGTAGCTAAAAATGAAAGAGTTCTTGGAGTAATATACTTAAAAGATATTATTAAACAAGGTGTTAAAGAAAAATTTGCGGATCTTAGAAAAATGGGTATCAAAACGATTATGATAACCGGTGATAATCCTCTTACTGCAGCAGCAATTGCAGCAGAAGCAGGTGTTGACGATTTCTTGGCTGAAGCAACTCCTGAAGGAAAACTTGAAATGATAAGAGATTTCCAAAAGAAAGGACATCTTGTTGCAATGACTGGGGACGGTACAAATGATGCTCCTGCCCTTGCACAGGCGGATGTTGCGGTAGCTATGAATTCAGGTACACAAGCCGCAAAAGAAGCCGGAAATATGGTTGACTTGGATTCTTCTCCTACAAAACTTATAGATGTAGTAAGAATCGGTAAACAACTTCTTATGACAAGAGGTAGTTTGACAACATTCAGTATTGCAAATGATATTGCGAAATACTTTGCCATAATACCGGCATTGTTCTTAGGATTATATCCCGGACTTCAGGCTCTTAATATAATGAATCTACATAGTGCAAATTCAGCCGTATTTTCGGCAATAATATATAATGCACTTATCATTATAGCCTTAATTCCTTTGGCATTAAAAGGTGTTAAGTACAGAGAAGTTTCGTCAGGTAAATTACTTAGCAGAAACTTGCTTATTTACGGACTTGGTGGTATTATTGCACCATTTGTATGTATTAAAATAATCGATATTATAATCGTCGCTCTTGGCTTAGTATAGGAAGGAGAATAAGAAATACATGAAAAGTCTAATAAAAAAATCGTTTATATTTGTTGTGATAACAACAGTGCTTTGCGGTATTATATATACTTTGTTTATGACAGGTGTTTGTCAGGCTTTATTCCACAATAAAGCAAACGGAAGCATTATTGAAGTTAACGGAGTAAAATACGGAAGCGAATTAATGGCTCAACAATATGAAGATGAAGATCATATGTGGGGTCGTATAATGAATTTGAATATGACAACATTTAAAGATAAAGACGGAAATACTCTTCTTTATTCAGGACCTTCAAATCTTTCTCCTGCGAGCGAAGATTTTGAAAAGACAATACAGGAAAGAGTTGATAAGATTAAAGCAAATCATAAAGAAATGGGAAATACTCCAATTCCCGAAGATTTATTAACTAATTCCGGAAGTGGGCTTGACCCTGAAATTTCACCCGATGCGGCAGAATACCAGGTAAAAAGACTTGCAAAAAACAATGATATGACTGAAAATGAAGTAAGAAGTATTATTGATAAATGTACAACAGGTCGTTTCCTAGGTATATTCGGTGAAGAAAGAGTTAACGTATTGAAAGTTAATTTAATGTTGGACGGCATATTAAAATAGATTTAAGGAGATAAAGCTATGCATAATAAGATTACGGCTTATAAGGAAGAATTTAAGTTTAATTTTGACGATAAAGAAGTAAGTGAAGAGTCTTTATTTATCGCAAGCCTATATATGTTAAGTTATGACCTTTCGATGAATCCAAAGGTATATAAAATAGAAAAAGAAAACTCTCTTTGGATTTATTATGAAAAATCTTGTTATGTTGTGAAAAACTTCTTTAATGAGTTTGGTATAAGTTTAGGTGTTATTTCAAATAAATACCCTATATCAATTTACGGAACAATAAATGATAATGAATCAGCCTCATTGGTATCTGTCTATGATACCGATGAGGGCAAAATATCATTATTTAAGAAAAATATTTCCGGTAAGGATTTTGATGAGATGTCCGATATTTGTGTAAAAATAGAAATATCGGATATTTGCTTGCTTAATAATTTTTATAAGCTTATTTCTGACTTGGATTACAGGAAAAGTTTTGTGGCAGTTGAAAGAGCAAAGTTTAAAGACTTAACGTTTAGAGGGATCGAAGAGGAAGGTGAGGACACTTACTTTAGATATTTGAAACTTAATGAACCTTATGAAGGTGAAATGTTTATCGATGCTCTTACAATAAATCAGATGAAAAAATTATGGCAGATATTTTTGGAAGAAAAAATTTCGGCTCTAGAATTTGATTATGCGCTAGGAGAATATCAAAAAGATTCTCTTTATTCACTATTTGAGTGGGAACTTGCTCTTAGATTGGTTCTCAGCGATATGGATATAAGTATAAAATATGATGACAATAGCTTTAATGTTTTAGATAAAAACAATAAGAGATTATATTTTGATTATAACAGTGAAAACAGTGCGGAAAAGCTTTTCCTTAAAATATTGTTTCCGATAAAAAATACTTTTTAATAAATAAAAATAGTGTTAATATTATTGATATTAACACTATTTAACATTATTTGGGAGATAAAAATGAGACCAAATCCTGATAAAATTTTAGAAAAAATAAAGACCGAGACTCCGGAAAACAGCATCGGGAAATTAAAGATATTTTTTGGATATGCTGCGGGCGTCGGGAAAACATATGCAATGCTAGAAGCAGCACATAAAGCAAAAAAAGACGGTAAAGATGTTGTTCTCGGATATATAGAGCCTCATGCCAGACCGGAAACTTCGGCTTTGAAAGAAGGGCTGGAGAGCATACCGGTTAAGGAAATACAGTACAATCAAATTACGCTTAAGGAATTCAACTTGGATGAAGCATTAAAGCGTCATCCTGAAATAATATTGGTAGACGAACTTGCTCATACAAACGCAAAGGGTTGTAGACATATTAAAAGGTATCAAGATATAGAAGAGTTGCTGAATGCGGGAATCAATGTTTATACTACAGTAAATGTTCAGCATATAGAAAGTTTAAATGATATTGTTGCTTCCATTACAGGTGTAGAAGTAAGAGAAAGAATCCCGGATAGAATTTTTGACCTTGCTTATCAAGTAGAGCTTGTTGATATTGAACCTGAAGACTTAATAGAACGTTTAAATAAAGGAAAAATTTATAGGGAAGAAAGAGCAATTACTGCTCTTGATAATTTTTTTACTGTAGAAAATTTGACAGCTTTAAGAGAAGTGGCACTTAGGAGATGTGCAGACAGGGTAAATAAAATATCATCAAGAATAAAAGATCCGTCAAAAGACGGACATTATATAGATGAGCATATATTGATATGTTTATCTTCTTCTCCTAGCAATAAAAAAGTTATAAGAACTGCTGCCCGTATGGCAGATGCTTTTAAAGGAACATTTACGGCATTATATGTGGAAACTTCTGATTCGGAAGATATGAGCGATGAAGATGAAAAGAGATTAAACGAAAACTTTAAACTCGCCGAGCAACTTGGGGCAAATATAACCACTGTGTACGGAGATGATGTCGCTTTTCAAATAGCGGAATTTGCAAGGCTTTCGAATGTTTCAAAAATAATTATAGGAAGAAGTAGAAAAAAGAGTTCTTTCTTTTCTTCAAATACATCATTTACGAATAAATTGTCTGCTTTATATCCGAATTTGGATATATATATTATACCGGATAATGATACAGATCAGAGAAAAAAAGCAAGAGAGAGAATGGGAAAAAGCAAAATAGATATATCTTTTATCGATATATTGAAGTCGCTGATTATTCTCGGGTTATGTACGGTAATGGGCTTATTGTTTTATAACTTGGGATTTAGTGAAGCCAATATTATTACCGTCTATATTTTAGGAGTTCTGGGAACTGCTTTTGTTACTTCAAGAAAGATATACCCAATAGTTTCTTCTCTCTTAAGTGTTCTGATTTTTAACTTTTTGTTTACAGTGCCGAGATTTACTTTTAACGCTTATGAACAAGGGTATCCCGTTACATTTCTTATAATGTTTTTGGCTGCTTTTATTACCGGTACCTTGACTTCCAGAATTAAGGAACAGGCAAAACAGTCTGCAAGATTTGGTTACAGAACCAAGGTTCTTTTGGATACTGATCAGAAATTGCAACAGGCAAGGAGCAAAGAAGAAATTATACGTGAAATGGGGAATCAAATCGTAAAATTTATCGATAGAACCACTGTAATTTATTTATCAATGCATGATAGATTACTTGAGCCCTTGATATTTAAAAGTAATGACGATGAAGACATAAACGAATATATTTCTCAAAATGAACAAGCCGTAGCCCTTTGGGTATATAAAAACAACAAACACGCAGGTGCTACCACAAATACGCTGAGTGGTTCTAATTGTTATTATTTATCAATAAGGGGTAAGGAAGGTAATTACGGTGTTGTCGGTATTGCGATGAGTAAAGATGAAGACTTTAGTATGTTTGACAGGAGCCTCCTTATGTCTCTCGTAAATGAGTGCGGTGTGGTTTTGGAAAATAATTATCTTGAGAAAAAAAATGCAAAAGCGCTTATGGAAGCAAATCAAGAAAAATTACGTGCGAATCTTTTACGGTCCATATCTCATGATTTAAGAACACCTCTTACCAGTATTTCCGGGAATGCTTCTGTTTTATTGAAAGAGTTGGATCTTAATGAGGAAACGAAGCATAATCTTTATGAGAATATATATGACGATTCAATGTGGCTGATTAATTTGGTCGAAAATTTATTATCGGTAACAAGAATAGAAGACGGAAAAATGAATTTAAATATGCAGCCTGAACTTTTGGTGGAGGTTATTTCTGAAGCACTAAAACATATCAACAGAAAAAGTGTGGAGCATAATATAAGTATTGATATAAAAGATGATTTGGTTATGGCAAAAATGGATTCACGCCTTATTATACAGGTAATAATAAATATAGTGGATAATGCAATTAAGTATACTCATTCTGGTTCTGATATTTGCATTAAAGTAGAAAAGAAGAATAATTATGTTTATACGAGTATCATGGATAACGGAAACGGAATAAGCGATGAGGGTAAGAAAAATCTGTTCAAAATGTTTTATACCGAAGGGAAAAATTCCGAGGACAGCAGAAGAGGGCTAGGTTTGGGACTGTATTTATGCAAAACAATAATAAAAGCACATGGCGGAGACCTTACGGTTAATGATAATTATCCAAAAGGAACAATATTTACATTTTCTTTAAAAGCACAGGAGGTCGTATTACATGAATAATCGTTTAATATTGGTTGTAGAAGATGACAATGCAATAAAAAATCTTATATCGACAACATTGAAAAGTAAGGAGTATAAATTCCATACAGCGAAAAACGGTAAACAAGCGCTTGATGATATAATTAGTTCAAATCCTGATGTCATATTGTTGGATTTGGGGTTGCCTGATATGGACGGGCTCGATATTATAAAGAAGGTCAGAGGTTGGTCAAATGTTCCTATAATAGTTGTCAGTGCAAGAAGTGAAGATAAGGATAAAATAGAAGCACTTGATGCCGGGGCGGATGATTATTTGACAAAGCCTTTCAGTGTCGATGAATTGTTGGCAAGACTCAGAGTTGCTTTTAGAAGAATTGATTACCAAAATCAAAATAATGCAAGAAAAGAAACTCCCGTTTTTATTAACGGAGAACTTAAGATAGACTATGAGAGCGGATGTGTATATATAGGAGAACAAGAGGTTCATTTGACTCCGAATGAATATAAGCTTATTTGTATCTTAAGTAGGAACGTAGGTAAGGTTCTTACGCATAAATATATTTTAAATGAAATTTGGGGGAGCGCTTTTGACAGTGATGTTGCATCACTTCGTGTTTATATGGCTACTCTTAGGAAAAAAATAGAAAAGGATACTGAACATCCGGAATATATACAAACACATATCGGCGTCGGGTACAGAATGTTGAGGAAAGAAAATAAATAAAGAACTCTTTTATAAGAGTTCTTTTTGTTTTTTTATAAGTTCTCGTCGTCTTTTTTTTGAGAATCGTTCTTCTTCGCTGAATATGCAGCCGCAGTAGTTTTGTCTGTAAAGGTTTAGCTTTATAGCTTGTTCCTGCCCTTCATTAAAATACGGTCTGAAGTCTTTGTATAAAAAATTTACTTTATATTTTTGAGATGCGGCTTTTGCTATTTTACATATTAATTCATGATCTTGATACGGACTTATCAAAAGTGTTGTTGTGAAAGCATCAAACTCGTTTTCTTTTGCGAATTTTGCCGTTTCGAAAAGTCGCATTTTGTAACATGCCGCACATCTGTTGTCAAAGTTTGGATATATGTTATTTATAAATTCTCTAAGTCCATATTCATTTTCTATTATCAGTTTTACATTTATGTCTTGTGTATAGTCGATTAAAGTTTTTTTTCTTTTTTTGTATTCTTGGAAAGGGTGAATATTGGGATTATACCAAAAACAAGTCGGCTCTATATTCTCTTTTCTTAGGGTATCTATGCACATAATGGAACAAGGTGCGCAACAAGAATGCAATAATACTTTCAAAATAAATCTCCTTAATATATAATAATATATTATAAAAATAAAACTGAGTAAATGCAATATGATAAAAGGTGAAAATATGAATAATATAATTGCTTTGGGGATTGTTTTGATAGTAGTTTTAATATTTATGATAATTGGAATTTCAATGATTAAGACAAAAGATAATCCTATACAATATTTATCAAACGTAAAAAAACTGCCAAATGTAAAAGATATAAGCGGATATAATAAAGCTCTTGGTAAAATATTTATTATTTTTGCTTTGCTTCTTTTGCCTATTTTATCACCTGTAATTTTATTTGCTCAAAATTCAAAGTATTCCTTTTTATCAATTCTATTAATTCCGTTTTGGGTTATAGGACTTATTATTTCATGTATTTTTACGGAAGATAAATATAAGAAATAAATTAGGTGTTAATAAGCGTATTTTATGTGTATTAATGTTATTAAAAAAGAAACACCTTTTGAGGGTGTTTCTTTTTTTATTTTATATTATTATTTTTTAGATTCTTTTCTTGCTTTAGCTTCTTCAATGATTTTCGCACTTGCCATTTGAGGCACTTCATCATATCTTTCAAAATCCATAGTGAAAGATCCTCTTGCTTGTGTCATTGAACGAAGTTCTGTAGCATACTTGAACATTTCTCCTAGTGGAACTTCTGCCGTAATCATTGTTTTTCCGTTTCCTACAGGATCCATTCCGAGAACTCTTCCTCTTTTCTTGTTTAAATCTCCCATTACATCTCCGGTATATTCATCCGGTATGGTGATTTCTACTTTGTATATAGGTTCAAGCAATACAGGATCTGCATTTGATAGTCCTTGTTTATAAGCAAGGCTTGCAGCCATTTTGAAACTCATTTCGTCAGAATCGACAGGGTGGAACTTTCCGTCAAATAACGTCGCTTTAAGTCCTACAACAGGATAACCTGCAAGAACACCGTGATTTATACATTCTCTAAGACCTTTTTCAACCGCAGGTATAAAGTTCCTAGGTACGGCTCCTCCGACTACCGCATCTACAAATACCAAATCGTCTTCAAGATTATATGTAGGTTCAAAATCAATATTTACAACACCAAATTGACCTCTTCCTCCAGATTGTTTTTTATGCTTTCCTTCGGCAGTTGCTTTTTTCTTTATGGTTTCTCTGTATGGAATTATCGGAGCAGTAAGAATAACTTCTATTCCAAACTTATTTTTAAGTTTTTCTTTTATTACTTCTAGATGTGTTTCACCCATTCCGTAAAGTACATTCTGGTGGGTTTCTTCGTTTCTTTTTACTACAATTGTAGGATCTTCTTCTTTTAATTTTGCAAGTCCCGTAGATAGTTTATCCTCATCTCCCCTTGATTTTGGTTCTATACCCGTAAATATAATTGATTGAGGGAACTTTATAGGGTTGAATTTTATGTTGTCTTTAGGGTCGCACAATGTATCAGAGGTTTTTGTATAAGTAAGTTTTGCAATCGCACCTATATCTCCAGGATGCATTTCCATTACTTCTTCTTGTTTTTTACCTATTAGCGTAAAAACTTTAGCGATTTTTTCTTTTTTATCTTGTGTTGTGTTATTTAATTCCATTCCCGGTTTTAATATACCGCTTTTTATTTTGAACAGCGATAGCTTTCCTACGAACGGATCGGCAATGGTTTTGAATACAAACATACTTAGAGGTTCATCGTCCGCGTAATGACGCTGAGCTTGTTTTCCGTCTTGATCTACTTTTGCTGCTTTTGCTTCAATTGGTGTAGGGAAGTTATATACGATTGCATCCAAAAATTTATCTATTGCTATATCATTTAATGCACTTACACAAAATACAGGTATTAATTCTTCATTTGCTATTGCGGTTTTCACTCCTGAGTGAAGTTCTGCTTCTGTGAGTGTCCCGTCCTCGTCTTCGAAGTATTTTTCCATTAATGCTTCATCTGTTGTGGCGGCAATTTCAAAAATAATATCTTTATATTTTGAAGATTTCGCGATAGTTGATTCGGGTACATCTGTTATTGTCATTTTCCCTTGTTCATATGTATATGCTTTGTTATCGAATATGTCCGCAACACTGTTAAATCCGACACCTTCATTTATAGGAATTTGGAAAGGAACTATCTTCGGTCCAGTTAATGCTCTTAATTCTTCCATAACTTTGTGAGTATCAACATTTTCCCTGTCCAATTTGTTGATTACGAATGCAACGGGAATTCCTCTTTCAACGGCCATTTCGTAGGCTTTTTCCGTACCTACTTGAACCCCGCTAACCGCATCTACAACTATAACGGCTGTATCTGCAACTCTAAGAGCAGAACATTGTTCTCCTATATAGTCAAAATATCCCGGAATATCCAAAACATTTATTTTGACTCCGCCGTGTTCTATGGGAATCAGTGAAGTAGATACAGAACTTTTTTTGCTTTGCTCACATATATCATAGTCTGATATGGTTGTTCCGTCTTCTGTTTTCCCAAGTCTTTCGATAAGACCTGCCTTCAAAGCCATTGCTTCTGCAAGCAAGGTCTTACCTGAGCCTCCATGGCCAAGTAGTGCAACATTTCGTATGTCCTTGGTTTTATACGTTTTCATTTGTCTTTCTCCTTTTGCTTTTATTTAATGATAATATTTAAAAAGGCCGCAGCAATCTAACGAGATTTCAGCTACAACCTTATGTCGACAATATTATTTAATTTTTTTCTTGGATTTTTTATGTTTTCTCTTATGCAGAAAATCTTTTACAACCATTGCCGCAAACATTATGTTTTTTGCTGTAGAGTAATATTTTTTTATTTTCATCGTTCCTTCAATGATACCGTTTGGATCATCAAGAGGGGTTTTTAATGCCGTTTCTATTCCTTTTACGGAAGTATTCACCTTTTTGGTTAGTTCTCTTGCATCTGTTGTAATATATTCTACATTTTCAACAATAGAATTTATATTCTTAGTATTTTCTTCTGCTATAATTTGTACATCTTTTAGTAATCTGTTTGCTTCGTTCAATGTTTTTGATAATCTGTTAACCGTTATAATAAGATAAATAATTAATATTACCAATGCAATACAGACGGCAATTAAAGCAATATCTAAAGGACTAAGATTAATACTCATTTATTTCTCCGTTTACAGAAGTTCTTCATCGAATTTTAATTCAAAATCTTCCAAATTTTCTTCTTTGTTTTCTTTTGATTCTTTGACCATTCCTTTTAGGTCATCAATTTGTTCTTCGGCATAGTCGCTTACAGCATCAATTTTATCTTTTGCCGCATCAATGGCAAGTTCCGCACTTTCCTTTGCTTGCTTAGATAATTTTTCTGCTTTTTCAAGAGAATGTTGTGCAAAAGTACAAATTTCGTCTTTTGCAATATAATAGTTATCTAATGCTATATCCATTATTTCTTCTTTATTATCGTAAACGTATTTTGCCGCTATTCCTGCGATAACGCCTATTGTTAATCCTGCTAAAAATTTTCCACTTGACATAGTTTTGTCCTCCTTAATACATCTAAATATATATTATCACATTTTGTGAAAAAAATACATATAAATTTGTTTGATTTGCTTTCGTTTAATTTATATTGATCATTTGAGATACTTTTTATTGTTTTAAATTTTTATTTATAATTTTATTTAATAAACAGCTCAATATAAAAGCAATAAGTGTAGGGACTACCCATCCGAATCCGATTTCGTATAACGGCATCTTGCTTATAATTATATTCGATAAAGGAGTATTTATTCCGTTTTGATTAAAAACAATTAAAACGGAAAATAAAATGCACACATATATTGTTATAGGATATATAAATTTTAGATTTTTAATTTTATTATGTATAAGTGCCAATACTATTAATACTATCGAAGTGGGATATAATATATTTAATATCGGCACTGAATATTTAAGTATCTGTGTAAGTCCTATATTTGCGATGAAGAAAGATGTTATTGCAAATATCATTACCCATTTTCTATAACTGATTTTAGGTACAATATCGCTGAAATATTTTCCGCAGCAGCTGAATAAACCTATACATGTATTTAAACAGGCAATGATAAATATGATTGCAAGTATAATGAGTCCTGTATGTCCAAATATTGATGATACCGATACCGTTAATATCTGGGCTCCGTTTTCCATGTTTAGTCTGTTAATGTCTGTAAACAGTCCTGTCAATCCCAACATTAAATATATTATAAATAATAATATACCTGCAATCCATCCGGCATTTATCGTATATTTCATAACGGATTTTTTTTCTTTTATTCCTTTTGCCATTATATTCATGGAAATTATTATACCGAAATTCAATGCTGCCAATGTATCCATTGTTTGGTAGCCGTCTAAAAATCCTTTTATCAGAGAATGGCTTTTATATGCAGTACTTGATACGGGTATGGATGAAACGGCAAAAAACATCGTACCTAAAAATATGATAGTAATTAGCGTAATCAAGCATGGGGTGAGTTTTTTACCAAGATATTCCGTAAGCTTTTCCGGTTTTTGAGCTATTATTACAGCTACGGTAAAAAATATAAATGAATATATAATGCTTGGAAGTATGCTTTGAGGTTTATAGAAGGGTAATATTGCCATTTCAAACGACGTACTGGCTGTCCTTGGTATTGCAAGGCATGGACCTATTGCTAGATACAGTATTATGATAAATATATAAGAAAAGGCGGGATGTACTCTTGATGCCAGTTTATTCAGCCCACCTGACTTTGTTACCGCCGTAACGGCCAAGACCGGTAATCCTATTGCACTTACCGCAAATCCCAGAAATGCGGGAATAAAATTTTCACCTGCATTGTTTCCCAAGTAAGGAGGAAAAATCAGATTCCCTGCGCCGAAAAACATTGAAAACAGTGTTATTCCCAGTATTATAATATCTTTTTTATTTAAACTTTTCATGATTTCCCGCTTTCATTTTGATATTTAAATATTTTAACATATAATAACGACTTAGTATACATTTTATAAATTTAAAAGTTTAATTGTTCATTAACTTAATTTTAAGATATAATTAAAAAATCGATGATAAAATATAAATAATTATTGAATACGGAGAAGAGAAATGCCCGATATATTGATTATAGAAGATGATAGAAAACTCAGAAATGAACTTACTTTATATTTAAACAACAACGGTTATGCTGTAAATGAAATATTGGATTTTAAAAACAGTGTCGATTTAATTGTAAAAAGTGGAGCAGACGTTGTTCTTTTAGACATCAATCTGCCGGGTATAGACGGAGAATATATATGTAAAGAAGTGAGAAAGAAGTCTGATATTCCAATAATTATGCTTACTAGCAGAACCTCGGAAATGGATGAATTGATATGTATAAATTACGGGGCAGATGATTATATAACAAAACCTTATAATCCAAGGATACTAATAGCGAGAATAGAGGCTTTGCTTAAGAGGGTAAATAAGGATTTTTCGCAAAGTATTTCTTATATGGATTTAACGGTTAATATTTCAAAGAGTACATTTACTTATAATGATAGAGAAATTGATTTAAGTAAAAATGAGCTCAAAATATTACATTTTTTGATAAAAAATAAGTCTAGAATTGTATCCAGGGACGAGCTTATGGATTATTTATGGGATAATAACGAATTTGTCGACGATAATACATTAACTGTAAATATAAACAGGCTCAGAAAAAAACTTGAAATTGCAGGAGTGAATAAATTTATAGAAACCAAGAGAGGTCAGGGCTATATCATACCATGAGTTTAAAAAATTATTTGAAAGACAAAGCTGTAAATATAGTTTTATATTTGATTTTATTTTTGATATCAGCGGTATTTCTTTTTATATTTAAAGTTAATTTACTTTTGAGATTAAATATTCTTTCCTTTATTATAATAGTTCCGATAATTTCATTTACTTATGACTACTTAAGAAGAAAAAGATTTTATGACAGGATGTATAAAAACCTGAATAAATTGGATAAGAAGTATCTTATAAGTGAGTTTTTAGGCAATGTAAACTTCATTGAAGGAGAAATTTTTAAGGATGTTATTTATACCGTAGATAAATCGATGTTGGAGAGTATCAACAAATATAAAAGAAAAAGTGATGATTTAGAGGATTACATCGAGCTTTGGTGTCATGAAATAAAAACTCCGATTGCAACGTCGAAAATGATTATAGAAAATAACAGAAATGAAGTTACAGACAGTATCGATGATGAACTTAATAAAATAGACAATTTGGTTGAGCAAGTTTTATATTATGCACGAAGCAAGAATGTAGAGAAGGATTACATAATTCAAAAGGTTAACTTGGAGGATGTCGTTAAAAGAGCAGTTTTAAGAAACAAAAAAGATTTTATTCAAAAAAAGATAAGTCTTAAAATGGATGAACTGGATGTAACCGTAAATTCTGATGTAAAATGGCTGGAATTTATAATAAATCAAATAGTTATAAACAGTATAAAATATTCAAAGAAGCAAAATGCCAAAATATGGATATATACGATTAAGAAAAAAGATTGTATAAAGCTTTGTATAGAAGATAACGGAATTGGTATAAAACAGAGTGATATATCAAAAGTATTTGATAAAGGGTTTACAGGAGAAAACGGAAGGAAAATGTATAAATCAACTGGTATGGGACTTTATATATGCAAGACTTTATGTGACAGCTTGTATCATAAAATTGATGTCCTTTCTCAAGAAAATGCAAAAACCATTGTTGTGCTGACTTTTCCGATAAGTTCATATACTAATATTATTGATTAAAAAGGAGTTTTTACTCCTTTTTTGTTTGTTGTGATATATAATTTCATTATATAAAAATATAAAATTAAGCACTCTCTACAATAAAAAACAAACATATAGGAGGCCGTTAACAATGAAGCCATACAAAAAGCTAAGAGTTAAATTAATGGAGCAAGAAAATGACATAAAAGATTTAGCCTCGCTATTAAATAAAAAACAAATACTTTCGAGAAGATGAAATGTACAAGATAATAAACTTTATAAACGAGCCTATAAGCAATTTAGGTATATATTTTAATAAATAACAAAGAAAAGGAATTAAAAAATAAAATCTTTTCTTTATCGTTCTTGTGATAGTTAAATAAACCTTATTGTAGAGGGTATATTATAAGAACTCTTTTTTATTGTTTTTGTTTGACCTATTTTTGACCTGTAAACAGTTATATAAAACTGTATTCTTTGATGTGTCAAAATCCATAGAGCCTTTTATTTATATGGGGGCAGTGTTTTTTAATAAAGCTTGATAATGTTGAAATATTACAAAACTGTAAGGTTATGTTATCTAAATCAATGGATGAACTTATTATATTCTTCTATAATTGCATTATCAAAGGAGGGATATAGTATGAACAAGAAAGTTGCTGTAGCATTTATATTTTCCGTTTCGTTAATTCTTGCGGGTTGCAGTGTGAATAAAGATAAGATTATTACTCGGTATAACAATGTATTAAACAATATCGGTAACAATGTTCTTACAAATGATAATGAGCTTATCGGAGAAAGAGTACTAAACAAGAATACAAATACGGGTAATTATAAATGTATTTATGATAATTGCACTAAACAGGAAGTGTTATTTGGTTCGGTTGAAGTAAACAGAAAAAATAAAAATATTCATCTGGAATACGATGTAGATGTAAAAGAGGGTGCAGCAAAGCTTGTTCTAAAAAATAATTCAGAGGTAAAAGTTATGGAGAAATTTGATATAAAAGGGCCCGAAAAGGGAGAAATAGACATTAAATCATATGACGGTGAGTTTTATATAGGAATTATATGTGACGGGTTCAGCGGAAAATTTAACATAAAGTCAGAAGAATTATAAAGGAGAGAACAGTATGGAAAAAGTATTAAGAGTTGAAAATATAGAAAAATATTATGGTAACAAATCAAATTTAACAAAAGCTATAAAAGATATAAGTTTTGATGTTGATAAAGGTGAATTTGTGGCAATTATGGGATCAAGCGGAAGCGGTAAAACAACATTATTAAACGTTATATCTACTATAGATAAAGTAACAAGCGGTGATATATTTATCGGAGATATAAATATAACGAATTTAAAAGGGAAACAACTGAATGAATTTCGAAGAAACAGACTCGGATTTATATTTCAGGATTTTAACCTTTTGGATACTCTTACCGCTTATGAAAATATTGCACTCGCTCTTACAATTCAAAAAATGAGAGTCGGAGAAATAGAAAAGAGGGTTAATAATATATCAAGGGCTCTTGGAATATCGGATGTACTTAACAAGTATCCTTATGAAATGTCCGGAGGGCAAAAACAAAGAGTTGCCTGTGCAAGGGCAATTATCACAAATCCCAAGATTATTCTTGCGGATGAACCGACAGGAGCTCTTGACTCTAAATCGGCTAAAATGCTTTTACAAAGTCTTGACCTGTTAAATAAGCAACTCAGTGCCACAATATTGATGGTTACACATGATGCTTTTACCGCTTCCAAAGCCGAAAGGGTTTTATTTATTAAAGACGGAAAAATATTTAATGAGATTGTAAAAGGAGACAGTGACAGGAAAGAATTTTTTAATAAGATAATAGAAGTTGTTACTCTTCTCGGAGGTGAGCTTAACGATGTTATTTAAATTATCAATGAAAAATATAAAGAAAAGCATTAAAGATTATACAATATACTTTATGACTTTGATTTTAGGTATTGGGGTGTTTTATGTCTTTAATTCAATGGATGCGCAAATTCCTATAATAAACCTTTCAAAGTCTTCAAGTGATGTCGTAAAGTTAATGATTAATATGCTTTCGGGATTATCCGTTTTTATATCGATAGTTCTTGGTTTTTTGATAATGTATGCAAATAATTTTTTAATAAAAAGAAGAAAAAAAGAATTCGGAGTATACCTTACTCTCGGAATGGGTAAGGGGCAACTGTCAAAAATATTGTTTTTTGAAACTCTTTTTATAGGAATAATATCTTTGTTCGTGGGATTGATACTTGGAGTTTTTGTGTCCCAATTCATGTCTGTGGTAGTTGCGGGGATGTTTGAGGCGGATATGAGTAATTTTAAATTTGTATTTTCTTCTCAGGCGTTGATAAAAACTGTTATGTATTTTTCTATAGTGTATATTTTTGTAATGATATTCAATACTTTTGTGGTATCGAAGTATAAGCTTATAGATTTATTGACAGGGGGAAGGAAATCGGAAAAGATAAAATTAAGAAATCCGATTGTTTCGGTGTTTATATTTGTCATTTCTGTTATTATGCTTGGATATTCGTATTATAATGTAACAGCCAATGCAATGAATTTAACGGAAAATGAAGTTCTTAAATATATTGCCATAGGGGCTGTTGCGACTTTTCTGTTCTTTTTCTCTTTGTCAGGTTTTGTATTAAAGCTTGTACAATCAAACAAGAGACTTTATTATAAAAATCTTAATATGTTTGTGTTAAAGCAAATCAATTCAAAAATAAATACTACGGTTATTTCGATGAGTTTGATATGTTTGATGTTGTTTACGACAATAGGGATGCTCTCGTCTGGACTTGCTATGAATAATGCAATTACGTCGGATTTGAGAAAGTATAACCCCGTTGATATCAGTATAAATAAAAATATGAATTTAAATGAAAGTGACGGGTATTCGAACAGTGTAGCAGATTTTTCTAAGAAAGACATACGAAGTATGTTGAAAGATATGGGGTATGATGTAAATAAAAATTTTAATAACGTGGTTGAAGTCAGTGGGTATACAAGTGAAGAAGTAAAATTAAAAGATACGCTTAAAAACATACTTCCGGAAGTTAAAGAGCTTTTCCCTAGAGGAGATTTAGATGCAGCAGAAGAAATAATGAAAGTATCTGACTATAATAAAGTTGCAAGATTATTCGGTAATGAAGAAGTACATCTTAACAATAATGAATATGGCATTGTATGTAATTATGATAACATAAAAAATTTAAGGGATAAAGCTCTTAAAAGCGGAACTAAAATTACTTTAAATGGAAAAACGTATACACCCGGATCCGATAAATGTTATGATGGATTTGTTGAGAATTCAATACAGGGACTTAATTTTGGTATAATAATAGTTCCCGATGATGTTACATTTGGATATAAACAAAAGGAAATTAATTATTTTAATGCTAATTACAAAGTTGCAGATGAAGAACAAAAATTAACATTTGAAAAGAATCTTAAAGAGGACGTAGAGCAAAACAGCAAATTTAAAGATGTAAAAGATATGTCGATAAAAGTTACAGTATTAAGCAAAATCGATAATTATGCCAGTTCAAAAGGGATTGGCGCCACGGTAACCTTTATAGGTATTTACCTTGGAATAATATTTTTAATCACTTCTGCAGCTATTCTTGCATTAAAGGAATTGTCGGAAAGTACTGATAATATTGAAAGATATTCTATACTAAGAAAAATAGGTGCAAGTAACGAAATGATAAACCGAGCTTTGTTTATGCAGATAGGAATATTCTTTATGTTGCCTTTATTGTTAGCGGTGATTCATTCTATATTCGGATTACAATTTGCCGATATCATCTTATCGACATTTGGGCATATGAACATACTTCCTTCTATTACGGTAACTGCCGTTGTTATAGTTTTAATATACGGAGGGTACTTCCTTATAACTTATTTTTCAAGTAAAAATATAATAAGAGAAAAATAAAAGGGGCATTTGCCTCTTTTATTTTTTAATTATAACAGCAATGTTTTTATAAAATACGTATTGTGTATTTATATATGGTTTAAAGATGAAGTGTCTTCTTTTGTTTTTTTGTTATATTTTTCGGTAATACCATGTATTGTAAATCTTAATGGTTTCTGTTATTTATAAGAATCAGTGAATTAGGTGTTAATATATAACTGGTTATAGTTAAAATCTATTTCTAAATGATTATTAATGTATTTACTTATAACAAGATATTTGATAACATTAAATCCAACGTAATTTATTTAGGAGATATAAAGATGGATATTAAAAATAAAAAACAAGGAACTAAGTGTGTTCAAGGTGGATATCAACCTAAAAACGGAGAGCCCAGAGTTCTTCCGATAATACAATCGACTACATTTAAATACAGCTCAAGCGAGGAAATGGGGAAACTTTTTGACCTTGAGGCTGAAGGATATTTTTATACAAGGCTTCAAAACCCGACAAATGATATGGTAGCACAGAAGATTTGTGAGCTTGAAGGCGGAGAGGCTGCGATGCTTACATCTTCCGGACAGGCTGCAAACTTTTATGCCGTTATGAATATTGCTCAGGCGGGAGATCATATTATTTGTTCATCTGCCGTTTATGGTGGTACATATAACCTTTATGCTCATACTATAAGGAAAATGGGCGTTGAATGTACTTTTGTAGACCCTGATATAAGTGAGGAAGAGCTTGATAAAGCCTTTAAGAAGAATACAAAAGCAGTTGTCGGTGAAACTATTGCAAATCCGGCACTTGTGGTATTGGATATTGAAAAGTTTGCCAAAGCTGCTCATGAACACGGTGTACCTCTTATTATAGACAATACATTTGCTACACCTATTAACTGCCGTCCTTTTGAGTGGGGAGCAGATATCGTAACTCATTCAACCACGAAGTATATGGATGGACATGCTACCAGTGTTGGGGGAGCAATAGTTGACAGTGGGAATTTTGATTGGGAGCTTTATAAGGATAAATTTCCGGGACTTACGACACCGGATCTTACCTATCATGGTTTGGTTTATACCGAGAGATTTGGAAAGAAGGCTTATATAACCAAGGCAACCGCGCAGCTAATGCGTGATCTTGGCTCAATTCAGTCTCCTGAAAATGCTTTTCTTTTAAATATAGGTTTAGAAACACTCCACTTAAGAATGAAAAGACACTGTGAAAATGCTTTGGCAATTGCTGAATTTTTATCTGCACATGAAAAAGTTGCTTGGGTTAATTATGCAGGACTTAAGGATAATAAGTATCATGAACTTGCAAAAAAATATATGCCGAAAGGTACCTGCGGGGTAATCTCCTTTGGATTAAAAGGTGGAAGAGAAGCTGCTGTTACAATGATGGATAATTTAAACCTTGCTGCTATAGTTACTCATGTTGCAGATGCGAGAACATCAGTGCTTCATCCTGCAAGTCATACTCATCGTCAGATGAATGATAAGGAATTGATGGAGGCAGGGGTACAACCCGATTTAATTAGATTGTCTGTCGGTATAGAAGATTTAGAAGACATTAAAGAAGATTTGGCGAAAGCCCTTGAACTGGTTTGATTTAATTAAGAAGTATATGTATTGTTTCTGTATTGGGGATAATATACAAAGTTATCCTTTGTGCGGTATTTGGAATATATGTAAAGAAAAAATTAAAGAAATAACAATTTTAATATTAGGAAAGAAAAGAGGATAAATTATGGCTGTTATAATACCTAAAGATTTGCCTGCGTCTAAACAGCTTGATAGAGAAAATATCTTTGTTATGCATGAAGAGAGAGCGAAAAGCCAAGATATAAGACCTCTTGAACTTGCAATCGTAAATTTGATGCCTACAAAAATAGTCACCGAGACACAGTTGTTAAGACTCATAAGTAATACTGCTTTACAGGTAAAAGTTGATTTGATAAATATGAAATCACATATCAGTAAAAATACTTCCCATAATCATTTGAGAGCATTTTATAAAAACTTTGATGATATAAAACATAAAAAATACGATGGCATGATTATTACGGGTGCTCCTGTAGAAAAATTGGAATTTGATGATGTAAATTACTGGGAGGAGCTTCAACAAATATTTGATTTTGCGGATAAAAATGTTTTTTCAACTATGTTTATTTGTTGGGGGGCTCAAGCCGCTTTAAACCATTATTACGGAATAAATAAAAAAGACTTGCCTGAAAAAATGTTTGGGGTATTTGAGCATAAAATAGTAAGAAGAAGGCCTATTGTCAGAGGTTTTGATGATGTTTTTTATGCTCCTCATTCCAGACACACGCAGTGTCTTATTAAAGACATAAAAAAAGAGCAAGATCTGGAAATTGTTGCGACAAGTAAAGAAGCAGGAGCTTACTTATTGGTAAGCAAGGATCAAAGAAAAATATTTGTATTCGGACACAGTGAATATGACCCCAATACTTTAAAAGAAGAGTATGAAAGGGATAAGAAAAAAGGTTTAAAGCCGAAAGTTCCAAAACATTACTTTCCGGATGATGATGATACAAAAAGACCTATAGTAAAATGGAGGGCACACGGAAATATGCTTTTTTCAAATTGGTTGAATTATCATGTATATCAAACTACTCCGTTTGATTTGGAAAAGTTAAATAAAATAGATAAAGAATTTGGATTCTTGGAGGAATAAAAAAGAAAATCGTTCTGTTATCAGAACGATTTTCTTTTAGTTTAACAAACTTAAATTAATTTTGGAAACGAAAACTGAGGGGATAAAAATTCGTTTCTGTTTCAATATTTATGCTAATCGGTTATTGTGCAGGTTTTAACCACTTTTGCTATCCCTTTTTCATTCAAAGATATTACTTTAAATTTATTTGAATTTATAACTATTTCAGAAAAACAATTACTGCAAAAGTATTTTTTTCTGCCTATTTTACCGATTTCTTTGCTAGAGCAATAAGGACATTTCATATAAAACACTCCTTCTTTCCTTATAATGTGTAATTATATTCTGTGAACCTTAAAATTACCTTAAAAAATTAAAATTATTAAAAAAAATTGTTTATTTTTATCTTATGACTTATAATATATAAAACAGAAAGGAATTAAAATTATGAGAGTACTTATTGTGGAAGATGAAGTTACATTGGCACTTCCTTTGGTAGCTCTTCTTGAAAAAAATAAAATATTGGCCGATACCGTGGCTGATGGTGTATCGGGGCTTATGCTTGCAAGAAAAGGGATCTATGATGTTATCGTTCTTGATATAATGCTTCCTGAAATGGATGGGCTTACAATACTGAAAACATTGAGAGAAGAACATAATAGCACTCCGATTCTTCTTTTGACTGCTCTCGATAATATAGACGACAGAGTTAAAGGTCTTGACTTGGGGGCTGACGATTATCTTACAAAACCTTTTGATACAAAAGAATTGATAGCCAGGATAAGGGCATTGTCGAGAAGAAACTTGGGAAGTATATCCGAAGATACAATAGTTATGGGCAATGTAAAGTTAAATGTAAATAATGCATCTTTAAGTGTGGGGGAAAGAAAAGAAACACTGACAAAAAAAGAAACAAATTTACTCGAAACATTGATGAAAAATAAGGATAATGTATTATCCAAAGATTATATTTTAGATAAAGTATGGGGTATTGACAGTTATGCAATAGATAACAGCGTTGAGATATACATACATTATTTAAGGAAAAAGTTGGGTAATGATGCCGATATAAAAATAATTACCAACAGAGGACTGGGATATACTCTTAAGGAAAAGGATAATGATAAATAAAATAAAAAATAAACTTATTTTAACGAATACTTTTGTTTTACTGGTCATCTTGCTTACGATGACTACTTTTATTTATGTCTTTTCTTCTTATTCTTTTTCTTCATCTGTTGATAATGAGTTGATGAATATTGTTTATCAGTCCAAAAGATTTTCCAAGAGTAATTATAAAGATATAGACAAAGATTTATCGTATAATCAAGAACTATATTATTTTAAAGAAAAATTAAATAATGAAAAGTGTAAGTTAATATTGTTGGATGATAATTTTAACACTGTATTTTCTTATGGGAAAATAAAAATAAGCAATAAAAAATTAAGTAAGATTGCGATGTCTTATTTTTCCGATCCTGATGAATCGAATGTAGAAGTAAAAGAACAAGACGGGAAATATGTATTTGTAAATTATGCCGACAGTAAAATATCCTTTAGAGCCTGCACTACTTTGATTACGGATAATTCTGGAAATATGCAGCTTATTTTAGTTGCGAGAGACGGTAGCTTGGAAAGTGAAACCTTGAATAAGTTTCTTTCTATAATAATTTTCACGATAATTTTGGGGGTTATAATTTCTTTAATAGGTGGTTTTTTTACCGCAGATAAAGCTCTTGTTCCTATTAAAGAAACAATCGAAAACCAAAAACGTTTTATTGCGGATGCATCACATGAACTCAGGACTCCTATTGCAGTAATAAAGACGAACCTAGAACTTGTGGAATCCAATGAAAATGAGACCGTTAAGTCACAGGAAATGTGGATTAACTACGCTAAAAGCGAAATAACCAGAATGGATAAAATGGTAGGGGATTTGCTTATTCTTTCAAAAGCGGATTTGGGTCAGATTCCTTTCAATAATATGGATAAGGATATTGTTCATTTGATAAAGGATGCAATAGAAAAAATAGAGTATATTGCAGCTAAGAAAAAGATAAGAATTTATATGTCTTGTTATTACGATAAAATTATTGCAAATATAGATGAGGATAAGTTTACGCAACTTCTTATGATTCTTTTGGATAATGCGATTGAATATTCAAATGAGGATACACAAATCATAATTGCAGTTAAGCTTGATTTAAGTAAAAATAATATTGTTATAAAGGTAAAAGATCAAGGGATTGGGATGAAAAGAGAAGAGGTAAAAAGAGTATTTACCAGATTTTATCGTGTAGATAAAGCAAGAAGCAGAAGGAAAAACGGTAGTGGTTTAGGTCTTTCGATTGCAAAATGGATAGTGGACAATTTAGACGGAACGATTAATATAGAAAGTATGGAAAATAAAGGTACAGATGTAATCATAACCTTACCTTTGGTATCTTATAAGGAGAATGAATAATTATGGATTTACTTAGTATGTTAAATGACAAACAAAAAGAGGCTGTAACTTGCGTGGACGGTCCCTTACTTATTCTTGCAGGTGCGGGAAGCGGTAAGACGAGAACGATAATACACAGAATAGCGTACATAATAGAGCACGGCTATGCAAAGCCTTGGGAAATTTTGGCGCTTACATTTACGAATAAAGCAGCCGGAGAAATGAGAGAAAGAATTGACAGTATGGGGATTCCTTTTACCTCAGATATATGGATGGGTACTTTTCACTCGATATGTGCAAGGATATTGAGAATGGAAGGAGATAATTTGGGGTATACAAATAATTTTTCTATATATGATGATGATGATACCAAAAGGCTGGTAAAATCAATTTTAAAGGATTTGGATATTTCAGATAAAGAGTTTCCTGTTGAAGGAGTGAAATCTCAAATATCCCTTCTTAAGAATAACCTTGAAACCAGTGATGACTATATGGACGAGCACGGGGATTTTGATGAAGCTTATACTGAAGCTAAGATTGCACAAATTTATAGTGAATATCAAAAAAGACTGTTAAGTTCAAATGCAATGGACTTTGATGATTTACTTTTAAATATCAATATACTTTTTGCAAAATGCCCCGAAGTTTTAAACAAATATAAAAACAGATTTAAATATATTCTTGTAGACGAGTATCAAGATACAAACTTATCCCAGTATGCAATAGTCAGTAAACTCGCAGAAGAACACAGAAATATATGTGTTTGCGGTGACGATGACCAAAGTATATATGGATGGAGAGGGGCTTCAATAAGAAATATATTAGAATTTGAGGATGATTTTGATGATGCGAAAATTATAAGACTTGAACAAAATTACAGGTGTACAAAAAATATATTAAATGCCGCAAATGGAGTTATAGAACACAATAAAAAGAGAATGGGAAAAACGTTGTTTACGGATAATGAAGAAGGAGAAACTATAAAGTATCTTCATGCAAACAGTGATTTGGAAGAGTCCTCTCTTATTTCCAGGGAAATATTTTGTTTGAATGAATATAACGGGATTCCTTTCAGTGATATTGCAGTACTTTATCGAACAAATGCACAATCCCGTATTTTAGAAGAAGGTTTGATAAGAAGAAATATACCGTATCAGATTGTTGCGGGAACAAAGTTCTATGATCGTATGGAAATTAAAGATATACTTGCGTATTTAAAGATGATAGTAAATCCTCAGGATGATATTGCACTTATGAGAATAATCAATACTCCAAAAAGGGGAATCGGACCGGCAAGTATTGAAAAGATAAAGGACTATTCTTTTATGAAAGGAATTTCCATGTATGAGGTTATAAAAAATATAGATTCTTCTCCTTTATTTAAAGGTGCCATTAAAGAAAAACTCATGCTTTTCAGAGATACTATGGAAGAGATAAGAAGACTGGCTGAAAGCAATGGGCTTATGGACATTGTAATTAATACAATTCATTTAAGCGGATATGAGCAGATGTTGAAAGAGGGGAAAATGGAAAATGCTTCGGGCAGACTTGAGAATTTGGACGAGCTTGTCAATGCGGCAGGGGATTTTGAGAATAATGAAGAAGAAAATACATTGGAGGCTTTTCTTGAAAATGCAGCTCTTGTAGCCGGTGTTGATTCTTATGATGAAAATAGCTCAAAAGTTCTTCTTATGACACTTCATAACGCAAAGGGCTTGGAATTTGATATAGTATTTATGCCGGGTATGGAAGAAAATTTGTTTCCAACCTACAGAGCAGTAAATGAAGACAGCGAGATGGAAGAGGAAAGAAGACTTTGTTATGTTGGTATTACCAGAGCGAGGAAAAAGCTTTATATGTCATCAGCGGAAACCAGAAGGGTATATGGTAGAAACGAGTACAGAAATCCTTCCAGATTTCTTCTTGAAGTACCGAATGATCTTATAGAAGGAACGGATGTCATAAAATCTGAAAACAAAGAAAAAGAGCTTTTAAATACCGGCATGAAAAAGATGTACGATCCTTATAAGCATGTGGCTAAAAAAACCGAAAACTTATTTAAACAAAATAATAATTTTTCTGATATCAGTTTGAGTCCCGGAGATAAAATAGAACATAATGCTTGGGGTATCGGGACGGTTATTGGGATAGAAGGCAGCGGAGATGATGCAAAGATTACGGCAGCTTTTCCCGAAATCGGCATTAAAAAATTTATGGCCGGAATTGCTAAATTTAAAAAGATATAAATTGAAAAAAGATACTGTTTGATACAGTATCTTTTATTATAATCCATATTATGATGAAGTGTACAAAATGTATTATATGGATAAGGTTTTATAGAAAAGACATTTTTTTTATGATATAATTTATATGTTTTGATGAATTATATAAACATTATTAATAATAATAAATAAGAGGTAAATAATATGATATACGTAGATGCTTTTGGTGGAGATTTTGCTCCTGATGCAATGGTAAAAGGGGCTGTTTTGGCGGTAAAAGAATTTGACAGAGAAATAACTCTTGTCGGTCATGAAGAAAAAATAAGAAAAGTATTTGAAGAAAATAATTTAAGTATGGATAAAATAAGTATCATTCATGCGCCGGAAGAAATAACCTGTCATGATGAAAGCGCACTTGCGATAAGAAGGAAAAAACAATCTTCTCTTGTTGTTGCAGCAAATAAAATAAAAGAAGACAGAAACAGTGTTTTGGTTACTGCAGGGAGTACGGGTGCGGTACTTTCGGCAGGTGTTCTTGTTACAGGAAGAATCAAAGGGATTAAACGTCCTGCTTTGGGGGCTGTGCTTCCGGCAAGAAAAAAGCCTATTTTGTTGATGGACTGCGGTGCAAATGCCGACTGTAACAGTGATTATATAGAACAGTTTGCTACTATGTCCAGCATATATATGGAAAATGTAATGGGAGTTAAGAATCCAAAGGTGGCACTTGCAAATATAGGTTCTGAAGAAGAAAAAGGAAACAAATTATATAAAGAAATACATCAGGTTTTAAAAGAAAACAAAGAAATAAATTTTGTCGGAAATATAGAAGGAACAGAAATAATGAACAGCGACAATGATGTGGTTGTTTGTGACGGATTTACCGGTAATATAATTTTAAAAACCATAGAGGGTATGGGCAATTTAATGAAGTCAATACTAAAAGATGTATTTTATACGAATACAAAAACAAAAATAAGTTATGTTTTGGCAAAGAATGTATTAAATGAGGAGATGTCGAAATTGTCTTCAAAAAGATACGGAGGAGCTCCGTTGCTTGGTGTTAACGGGGGGATAATAAAAGCCCATGGAAATTCTGACGAAACTGCATTTAAAAATGCCATAAAACAGGCTATTAAATTCGAAGAAAATGAAGTTTTAGAAAAAATAAAAAATATCTATGCTAAATAAGGAATATATGATATAAGTATATATATAATAAAAAGTATTAGTGTATGGAGGAATAAAAAATGATTTTTGAAAGGGTTAGAGATATTATCGTTAAGCAATTGGAAGTAAGTGAAGAAGCCGTTACAATGGATACTTCTTTTACCGATGACTTGGATGTTGATTCGTTAACATTAATTGAGCTTATTGCTGATTTTGAAGATGAATTTAACATTGAAATCGAAGAAGATAAGCTTGAAGATATGAAGACGGTTAAAGACGTTGTTGACTATTTGGAATCATTATAAAAATAAATAAAAGAATAAGGCTCCTTTTAGGAGCCTTAAACTATTTAAAAAATTAAAGGAATTTTCTGTAATTTTTTACATGGTTTATGAGGTAGGAAATGGATATAAAAAATCTGGATAAATTAGAAAATAAGTTAGGATATAAATTTAAAAATAAGGATTTAATAAAAGTTGCTCTTACGCATTCTTCTAAAAGCAATGAAAATAAATCTCTTGAAAATAATGAAAGACTTGAGTTTTTGGGAGATGCTGTTTTGGATTTATGTGTGGGAGCATATCTTTATAAGACTCTTAAGGATCAAAAAGAAGGTGTGCTTACAAAGCAAAGAGCATTAATCGTTTGTGCCGATTCGTTGTATATTGCAAGTGAAAAACTTAATCTTGGTGAATATATACTTCTCGGAAAAGGAGAGATGCACAGTGGTGGAAAATATAAAAAAAATATAATAGCCGACTGTTTTGAAGCGGTTTTAGGCGCAATTTATTTGGATAGTAATTATGAAAGTGTAAGTCAAATAGCTTTGAACTTGCTTTCTGATATTATACAAAAGGCTATAAAAGGTAAGTTAACATATGATTATAAAACCCTCTTACAGGAATATATACATTCAAAAAGCATAAAAGATTTTTCTTACGAATTGGTTCAGATTAAAGGACCGGAACACGATCAGGTTTTTACTTCAAAGGTTATAATAAACAATAAAGATATGGGTGAAGGTGAAGGTAAAAATAAAAAGGAATCTGAGCAGCATGCTGCTTTAAACACACTGAAAAAACTTAAATTAATTTAGGTGGTAATAATGTATTTAAAAAAAGTTGAAATTTACGGTTTCAAATCTTTCGGACAAAAAGTAGAAATAATATTCGATAATAAAGTAACGGGAATCGTAGGTCCTAACGGAAGCGGTAAAAGTAATATTGTTGATGCAATACGATGGGTATTGGGTGAACAAAGAGTGAAGTCTTTAAGAGGCGGGAAGATGGAAGATGTTATATTTTCCGGAA
Organism: Anaerofustis sp.; assembly: GCF_019420015.1. Lineage (GTDB taxonomy): Bacteria > Bacillota > Clostridia > Eubacteriales > Anaerofustaceae > Anaerofustis. The sequence goes on along the minus strand of NZ_JAHZIA010000039.1, from coordinate 76,454 downwards.
CCGAAGAAAAGAGAGCCCTTGGATATGCTTTTGTAAGTATAACAATAGACAACACTACGGGAATTCTTCCAAGTGAATACAGTGAAGTTAATGTTTCAAGGAGGCTTTATCGCTCGGGAGAAAGTGAATATTATATAAACAAGAATTCCGTAAGGCTTAAAGATATTCAAGAGTTATTCATGGATACGGGACTTTCAAGAGAAGGGTACTCAATTATATCTCAGGGTAAAATAGAGAGCATTGTGAACAATTCTGCCGTTGAAAGAAAATTAATGATAGAGGAAGCCGTAGGTATTGTAAAATATAAGACCAGAAAAAACGAAGCTTTAAAGAAATTAGACAAAACACAAAATAATCTTTACAGAATTTTAGATATTATATCTGAGTTGGAAAAGAGGATTCCTACCCTTAAGAGGAATTCAAGAAAAGCAAAAGAATATATTGCATTAAGTGAAGATTTAAAAGGCTTGGAACTTAATTTATTTGTACATAAAACGGATAAATTAAAAAAAGAATTGACCGAAACAGAGCATAATGAATCCGTAATGAAAGATACTTTAAGGGAGCAAGAGGAAAACATCTCAGTACTTGATAAGAAGTACAGTGAACTTAAAGTTGAAATCAACTCTTTTGATGAAGAAATAAATAAAGCAAATAAAGAAATTCATGATTTTATATCCACATACGAAAATTCAAAAGTAGAGGTGGAAGTAAACAAAAGTAAGATAGCCAACCATGCGGAAAATATACAATCATTAAAAGAAGGTATTATTAAGCTTGAAAAAGAGAAAAGCATAAATTTTAATTCTTTGGATGAGCTTGAAACAAAATCAAAGGAACAAGAGATTCTTTATGAAAATTTGACAAAAGAGTTTGATGCTTTAAAAACTGAAGTGGAAAGATTAAAAGGGTTGGCAGACGAAACGGAAAGTGCGATAGAAAAAGAAAATATAAATTTAAAAATAAAAGAGAGACTTCTTAAAGATAAAGAGAGTCTTCTTAGTGACAGCATAAACCGAATAGAAAACAATAAATTTATTATCGCTAAATTGAAAGAAGAGAATGTATCGTTAAAAGAAGATATTGATTTATTGGAGAGTTCGATTGAAAATATAGACAATACCTTAAATGAAGAAAAGCTGGAAAAGCTTGATGATGAAAATAATAAACTACTTGAAGAAAGGTATTTGATAGAGGAGGCGAAGGCTGATTTTCGCGAGAAACTTCTTGAAAAATATAATAAAGTAAAACTTTTAAAAGGGCAACGTGATATTCTTACGGGTTATGAAGAAAACAAAGAAGGATATAAGTTTGCGATAAAAAAGCTTTTTGAATTTGCAAAACAAAATGATTTGAAAGAAGATATTTACGGAACTCTCGGTGATATTATTACCGTTCCGGAAAAATATATGGAGGCGATTCAAAAGTCTTTGGCTTCAAATATAGAACATGTAATTGTAAAAAATGAATCAATTGCATCAAAGGCTATAAAAATATTGAAAGAAAACAGATGGGGAAGAATAACTTTTTTGCCTCATAATATAATAAAACCTAGAGAAATATATAATCTTGATTCTGCTGTTAAAAGAGCAAAGGGTTTTGAAGGTATTGCCAGTAATTTGGTAAAATACGAAAGTAAATTTGAAAATATAGTTAAAAACTCTCTGGGAACTCTTTTGATTTTTGATACTTTAGAGAATGCAAATATATTTGCCAAATCAAGCGGGCATAAATATAAGATAGCAACTCTAGACGGTGAGGTTCTTTTCCCGGGAGGAGCTTTAATCGGTGGACATAATAAAAATAACGACAAAGGCTTGTTGTCAAGAAAAAATGAGATAGATAAATTAAGGGAAAAAATAAAAAAAGCTGTTGAGGACTATAATCAATTTTTAAAGCAGGGAGATTCTTTTGATAATCAGTTAGAAAAAAAAGATAAAGAGTTAAAAACAAAGGCTGAAGAGATAAATAATTTAACTTTGCTTATAAGTAAAGAAGAAGATAAAAACAGAGATGCCGAAGACAATCTTGACAGGATGTACAAAGCATACGAAGACAACAAAAAAAAGATTGAGGATTTAGAAAAATCTGATGAGAAGATACTCATTATGAATGAAAATTCTAAGAAAGAAATTGAAAACCTTTATGAAGAAATCGAAAGTAAAAAGGATGAAATTTCTCAGATAGGAATGGGGCTATACAAAGATAAGTATCTGGATAAGGCAACGGAATTAAATAAGCAGGAAATTGATTTATATAAAGAAGAAGCCAAACTTAAAAAATATAACTTTGATATTGAAGATATAAAAAACAATATTAAAAGCATCAATGAATCTATTGCTGCTGCCGGGGATGAAATTGAAGAAAATGAGATTAATATCGGTATACTGAACAAGGCAATCAATGAAGCAAAAGAATTGGACGAAGATTATGACAATTTGAAAAAAAATCTTGATGATAAGTATACTCTTTTAATAGATAAAAAGAAACAGGCTAACGATGAGTTTGAAAATATTAATTTAAATCTGAAAGACTTACAGGAAGAAAGATTCTCTTTAAGCGAAAAAATTCAAAAAATCGAGAATACCAAAGATAAAATATCTCTTGAAATGGAATATTTGCAAAAAGGTATCATTGAAGATTACAATTTGACGTATGCGCAAGCCGTTGAATTTAAGAAGCCTATTGATAATCTTTTAGAAACCGAAATTAAAGTAAAAGATTTAAAATCTTCCATAAAAAAACTCGGTAATATAAATGTTGAATCGATAGAAGAGTACAAAGAAGTAAAAGAAAGGTTTGAATTTCTGAAAGAACAAAAAGATGACCTTGAAAATTCAAAAGATGAACTTCTACATATCATAGGAGATATGAACTCAAAAATAGAAGAAAGATTTTTAAGGGAGTTTAACAACATAAATAAAGAGTTTGAGATAGTATTTAAAAAGTTGTTTAACGGAGGTAATGCAAAGCTTATTCTTACAAATCCGGAAGATATAATGGAAAGCGGTATAGATATCGTGGCTTCTCCTCCAAAGACTAAACTGAAAAATATTTCGTCATTATCCGGAGGAGAAAAATCAATGACGGCAATAGCTTTGATTTTTGCGATACTGAAATTAAAACCTGCACCTTTTTGCGTTCTTGACGAGATTGATGCGGCACTGGATGACGCAAATGTTGCAAGATTCTGTAATTATTTAAAATCCATAATAGAAGATAATCAATTTATTATAGTAACTCACAGAAAAATAACTATGGGTATTGCGGATGTTCTTTACGGTGCAACTATGGGCAGTGAAGGTATTACAAGAATCGTAAGTGTTAAATTAAAAGATATACATGAAGGCGGTGAAATAAGTGTCAAAAGAAAAATACAATAAAGGATTGGATAAAACAAAAAAAAGTCTTTTGTCTAAATTAAAAGATGTATTTTCTTCAAACAAGATCGATGATGATTTATATGAAGAATTAATCGAAGTTCTCATTTTAAGTGATATTCCTTTTAGTGTTAGTGAAGAAATAATAGAAAACGTAAAGGAAAACGCAACAAAAAAAGATGTAAAAGATATAAACAAACTTTACGACTTAATCAAAGAAGAAATCAAAAACAGACTTAGTTTAAACCTTTGGGATAAAGAAATAAAAAAACCTGCTTTAATACTTTTTATAGGGGTAAACGGTGCAGGAAAGACAACAACAATAGCAAAGCTTGCAAACAAATTTTTAAAGGACGACAATAAAGTTATTTTAGCTGCGGCAGATACATTTAGAGCGGCAGCCAGCGAACAACTATCCACTTGGGCAGAAAGGCTTAATGTTCCAATCGTAAAGAGTAAACAAGGTCAAGATCCTGCAAGTGTAATTTACGACTGCCTGGATTCTGCAAAAGCAAAAAATATGGATATAATCCTTGCGGACAGTGCAGGTAGACTCCAAAATAAAAAAAATCTCATGGATGAACTTAATAAAATTTATAGGGTTTGTGATAAATTTAAAGGAGAATATAATTTATATACTGTTCTTGTTCTTGATGCCGGGGCGGGACAAAACAGTGTTATTCAGGCGGAAAGCTTTAATGAAAGTGCAAAAGTTGACGGTATAATAATGACAAAATTAGACGGAAGCGCAAAGGGAGGCGTTATTGTTTCTCTTGCCGGAGAGGATAAACCTCCTATGTGGTATGTAGGGCTTGGAGAAAGCCTCGAGGATTTGGAAGAATTTAATGTAGACGACTTTGTGGATGCAATAATTTAAAAAAGACTTACATAAGTAAGTCTTTTTTATTATCATTTTTTTAGTCGTCCCAAGCTGTGAAGCTTCCTGTTATTGTTTTGTAAGAATTACTTCCGCTTTGTGTTACACCGTAGATGCTATATGTATATTTTTTACCTTGAGTTAGATTTTTATCTAAGAATAATTCTATATCGTCTTCATCACATATTAGATATGAATTTTTATCTGAGTAAGTATTCCCATTTGAATCTTTAATTACTATATATGCGTTTGATTTTGCTTTTATTAACTTATCAAAATCAAATGATACTTCTCTGTCTTCTCTGTCAAAATCAACGTCTTTTACTTTAAGGTTAGATTTAACTGATTTTTCTTGTTTCTTTGTTTCAAAATTAATTTTTAAGCTTGAAAAAGCGTTTTCGTTATAAGCTTTTATACCTTGAATAGTTACTGTGTAGCTTTGTCCGTCTTTTATGTTATCTACATAAAATTCCATATCGTCATCGTCTTTATCTGTTATTCTTGCGTTATAACTATTTCCATTTGCGTCAGTAACTGTTATGCTTATATTGTTGTCCCATATAACTTTTTTCTTAAAATTAACATCTATTTTATTTTTACTTTCATCATCTTGTCTAACTGAAGCAACTTGTACTGATGTTATTTCACTTGTTTGTGTATCACTTGTTGTTGTAATACTGTCATTTGTTAAATTTGTTTTGTTTTCAAGTGGATTTACCATATGGTTCATACCAACTTCTTTTGCAAATACGCTTGCACCTACTAATGTTATACCAATGATTGTAACCATAATCAAAACTGTTTTCTTTTTCATTTTTCTTTCCTCCGTTTTTTCGATACCTTCTTTTTATGCTTTGATAATAGAAAAGAAAAATTAAAGTAAAATTAAAGAATTTAATTTTTTAAAATTATTTTAAATTTTGTTCCAACGTTCTCTTTACTGCTTACTGATATACTTCCATCCAGTTTTTCTATTATTGTTTTTACCATCGACAATCCAAGCCCGAGGCTGTTTTCATTATCCCTTGAAGGATTAACTTGATAGAACCTATTCCATATTTTATTTATATTTTCACTGTTTATTCCGATTCCGTTGTCTTCAACAATACAAACTACATGATCATTTTCCTTATAAGATGTTATATTTACATAGCCGTTATCTTTGCCGTATTTTATGGCGTTTGATATTAGATTAATAAATACTCGCATTAATAAAACTGTATCCGAACATATATTAATATTTTCATTTATTTTTGAGTTTAGAACTATGTTTTTTTCTTTTGCCTTTATTTCCATTTCCTCACAAACGCTTTCTACAAGCTCTTTTAAATTGATTTTTTCTTTTTGAATCTTAATTCTGTTAAAATCAAATCTTGTAAACATAAGAAGTTGAGAAATTAAAGAAGAAAGTTTTTCTCCTTGTTCTTTTATTAAATTCAAAGCCTCTTTTTGTTCTTTTTCACTACCTTCGTATAAAGCATAATCACAAGAGGCTAATATAACAGAAACAGGTGTTCTAAGTTCATGAGAAGCGTCAGAAGTAAATTTTTTCTCATTTTCGAATGAAGTTTCAAGTCTTTCAAACATCTCATCAAAAGTCTTTGCCATTAAGTTTATTTCATTTTTGGAATCATCGTTCAAATTAATTCTTCTTGATAAATCATTTCCGTTTGATATATTGATTGCAGTGTCCACTATTTTATCAATAGGGGACAGAGTTCTCTTTGTTATAAAGTATCCGACCAAGGCTGAAATAATCAAAAGGATAGGTATAATTATTATAAATATTTTTATGATAAAAGTATTAAAAGTTTCAATAGTAGATATAGACATATATCCCCTTATAAAAACTTCGTCAATATTTGTCATCTTATCATAAACATACCAGTTGTTTGAATTTCCTTTATATTCGTTAAATCCATCAGAATAAGAAAGATGTTTTAAATCTATATCGGAAGGAACATTACCTCTAAACAAATCACCGTTTTGGTATATAGCTATTTCCACTCCATCTTTATAAAACTCAAAATCATCATCGTATATTTCTTCAAACCCTTCATCGTTTATATCTTCCACACATTCGTTTATTTCTTCCTGTAAGGTCTGTTTTAATGTTATATTCGTAAATCCTCCCATACTTATGGATAAAAATACAAGAGTTGAAATAAGTATAAGAGCTATTACAAATATATACCAAAAATTAAGTTTAGTTTTTAATGATAAATTTTTCATTATTCTTCCTTTAATACATATCCTATATTTCTTTTTGTGTGGATTAATTTTTTATCATAGCCCGTATCCATTTTTTTTCTTAAATATCTAATATATACGTCTATCATATTTGACGTACCTTCATAGTCGTAATTCCATACATTTTGTTCAATTTGTTCTCTTGATAAAATCATACCTTTGTTTTTTATAAGAAAAACCAGTATCCCATATTCTCTGCTGGAAAGTTCTATTTCTTTTCCTGCTCTCTTTACTGTTTTTGCATTACAGTCTACTTCCAAGTCTGCTACTTTATATACATTTGTTTTATTCTTTGAATTTCTTCTTGTTACGGCATATATCCTTGCAATAAGTTCGCTAAAAGAAAAAGGTTTTACCATATAATCATCTGCCCCAAGATTTAATCCTGTTACAATATCTTCTGTGGAATCCATGGCCGTTAGGGCTATAATATATGTTTCGATTCCTTTATCTCTGATTTTTCTTATTACGTCAAAGCCGTTTATTTTAGGTATCATTATATCCAGAATTACTACGTCGTACTGTGTACTTTCTATGTAAAATACTGCATCTTCTCCGTTAAAACAACTGTCCACGGTATATTTTTCACTCTTTAATCTTTTAACGATTAGTTGGTTTAAATTCTTTTCATCCTCAACAACAAGAATTCTCATATACTGCTCCTTTACTTTAAGTTTTTATTTTTTATGATAATAATGTTAAATTAAAGATAAATTAAAATTATAAATATTTACTTCCTTCTCGTATGCTTAAAGAGGAAAGATTATTGTTATATTTTTTTATAAAGTTACTGACCCATTCTTTATTTGTTTTTGAATAGTCTCGTAAAGCCCAACCTATTGCTTTATTGATAAAAAATTCATTGCTGCCGAAATTATTTACAATTATTTTTTCTAACAGTTCTGTATCGGTTTTTTCTTTTCTTAATAGTTGATGATCTATGCTTACTCTTCTAAGCCATATGTTTTTATCTTTACTCCACTTTAACAATATATCGTTTGTACTTTTGTCTTTAAGTGCAATTGTTCCGATTATCTCATCTAAGCTGTCTGTTGTATCCCACCATGATTTTGTGGTTATTAATTTTTTAATTAAGGGTATATTGTTTTTATCTAGAAAATTGATTTTTTCTTTTAAATAATCTATCGCAAGATATTGAAATTCTCTGTATTTTTCGTCATAACATTTTTTTATAAAATCTTTATTTATAAATTTTTCATTTTTTATGCTTTTAAAGTATTCTTTTTCCAACTTTCTTCGAAGAGGAGTTTTGATTCCTAAAAATTCAAATTGGTTTTTTAAATATTTACTCATTTTGATTGCATTTTCTTCATTTCTGTTATTCCTAAAAATATTGAATATATCCATATTTATAAACTCCTGTTAATATTATGTTTGTTTTTATATTCGCCTGTATAAATGTATTTTTACTAAATGATATAATTATTTATGAAGTGTGCAATAATCATATCCGATTAAGCTTCTTCTCTTGCATATTTTTACATTGTCATTTATATCCACTGAATTATATAAAGATTTGGATACATTCATTGATTCTCGAGTATTGTTTTTTAGGATTACTTCCAAAGTATAGTCGGTGCCGTTTTTTGAATTGTAAATGGATTTGTCTGATATTTTAACTGTTTTGTGTCCTATTACACCTGTTGTTAAAACGTAGTTTATGGGACGTACAATAGAAATGGATATTATGAAAGTTCCCAGCAATACCAAAAGTATTTTGCCTGTATTTTCCTTTCTTCTTTTTATAAAAAGCATGACAAAATAAGATATCATCAATATTATTGAAAATATAATTATATATCCGAAAAATTCTTTGTTGGTTTCATTTATGACATCTGTTGATTTTAAAAGTATCACTACAATAATTGCCGATGATATAAAAGGGAATTGAAATCTTAAATTTGATGCTTTATCTTTTTCGGATACTTCAAATGCCAGCTTTGGATATAGAATTATATACATTATCCAAATAATTAATAATAAAGAAATTAATAATATAAAGGATACTTTTGCAGAAAGGAAAAAAGAAAGGATTATTAACGGTGGTATAAGGTATCTTATGATTTTGATTATACGATGTTCTTTATTTAATCTTTCTTTGCTCCATGTATTTTTTATGTAATTTCCTTCATTTTCTTTGTTTCGTTGAAGATTTTCCTTGATTTTGTCCAGTTTATTTCCGTATTTAAAAACGTCTGCTTTTTCAATTGTAATATTTCTCTGTTCAAAATATTCCAGGGCTAGTTCAACATTTTTCATGTTGAGCTCAAAGGACGCCAGTATATTTTCATTTGAATAAATTCTGTATTGAAGAGTCGTTCCTTTAGCCATAAACTTTACAGAAGTTATTTCGTTATAGTAAAACGTTTTGGTCTTTCCTATTGCAGGAGTGTATGTTATATGGGTGCTGTATAATATCAGGCTACGTCTGAAATAATCAAAAAGCAAATAGATTCCCAGTAAGGTGAATCCTCCAAATACCAGGATGCTTATTATTATAAGTACAGTATCTTTATTGGTTATAGCGCTTATAAGAGAAAGTATAAACATAATCAAAAAAATAATACTGCAGATACCTCCCACTACTAAAGGGATTTTGGTTTCATGTACTTTAATGGGGTTCATATTTTGCCTCTTTATCAATATATTTAAATTTGTTTTATTTATATTTATTTTAACATATTATTGATACTTTTAAAGTTTAATTGTTTCTTGTAATTTATATTCTTATTGGCTATTTTTAATATTATATTGTTTTAGATGCAGTATTATAATTTCCCATATAATTTTTCATCTACCTTATTTAGCCATTCATTAGATGTTTTTTCTCCGGGTACTTCTATAGATATGTGAGAAAACCAAGAATCTTTTTTTGCTCCGTGCCAATGTTTTACATTTGGCGGTATTACAATTATTTTTCCGGGCTCTAAAGATTCTGCTCTTTTTCCTTCTTCTTGATACCAACCATAACCTGCGGTACAAATAAGTATCTGTCCTCCTCCTTTTGTTGCATGATGTATATGCCAGTTATTTCTGCATCCCGGTTCAAATGTTACATTCGCTAAAAATAAAGGGCTGGTTTTCGCGTCTACCAAAGGATTTAAATAACTATTTCCTGTGAAATATTCAGCGAAAGCTTCATTGGGATTTCCTTTTCCAAATATATTTTCTTTTTCGAATTCTTTTTTATCCATTTTTTCCTTCCTTTTTATTTATTATTTTCTTATAAGTTTTTATATAAAAAACATTTGATATATATTTGTAATACTGCGTTTTTTATAATTATTACTTACTGCACACATAATGATACTCTTTGAAGTTAACTCCATGTCAAGTATGCTTTAATAAAAAAGACGAATATTTAATATTCGTCTTTTAGTTATTTATTCCGTGGTGGGGAGCATAAGATGAATCATCTATTGCTCTGAAATCATATCCTTTTGATTTATAATATTTTATTATTTTAGGCAAAGCCTTTACTGTTGTATCTTTTGCATCAGTATCATGAAATAGTATATTGATATTTTTTTCTTTACATGAAGTTGCATTCTTTACTATTTTCTTTGTACTTACATTATTTCCGGATGCATCGGTTGAATCACAATTCCAGTCATAATATTGAAAACCTCTGTTAATTACTTCCTTTGATAACTTTGTCATAATACCTTTTTTGTAGCTTCTGCTTATTGTATTCGATGAGCCTCCCGGGAATCTGATATATCGTGGGAAATATCCTACATAACTTTTTACCATATTACCTACTTTATTTAAGTCTTTGAAATAATTCTCCTTAGACTTATATATATTTGCGTAGTCGTGAGTGTATGTATGAAGCCCTATTGTATGGCCTTCATTACTCATTCTTTTTAAAAGGTAGTTATATTCATGGTTATTTCCTGTTACAAAAAAGGTTGCTTTTGCATCATATTTGTCTAATATTTTTAGAATCTTTATGGTATTTTCAGATGGCCCGTCATCAAAAGTCAAATATACTATTTTTTCTTTGCTTTCTTTTTTACTGCCGATCTTTTCTACTACATTAACTTCTCTTTTTTGTACCGTTATGTTGCCTGCTCTGTCTGTAGCGGTATAGGTTATCTGGTATTTGCCTGGTTTGCTTATGTCTACATTGCTCATATCTGCAGATACACTCGGTGAAGGGTCAAAATTATCTTTTACCTCGGTTTTTTCTTCAGCCTTTAGATTGCCGTTTTTAACAATATTGATAGGTTGTGTATCTATAAACTTAGGGCCTTCTTCGTCCTTTACTAAGGTTACTGTAGTATTTTTTTCTGTCTTGTTTCCTCCTTCGTCTTCAACAATTACACAAACATCAAAATTACCTTCTTTATCGAATAAATAGTGCATTTTAAAATATACTTTTGTTTGTGTTTCGTCTTTTATGTTTTTAACGAGCTTTTTGGGATTTATTTCTGCACCGACTTCGCTTTTGTAACTTTTAACATCAAAATCAGGAGGTATGGTATCTATGACATTAACTTTTATTTGATAATTTTTATCTTTATAAGTATATGTTAAATCGTATTGACCCAGTTTTTTTGTATTTACTTTGCTGGTATCTATTTTTACGTCTTTTTTTGAGCCGAAGTACACATGTTTTATATTGTCTTCTGCATTTATTGTAGAGTTTATCTGTGTATCTATACTGGCATTTTTTAATACTAGTGGTGTTAATGTTATTTTTATAAAAGCCATCGAAGACAAAATTAATATTATTATGAGTAGTATAATTCGTATATCTGTTTTTTTGATTTTTTGTAATAGTTTATTCATGTAATTTCCCTCAATAGTTGTTTATGTAAGTTTTGAGTATTTTAAATACAGTTTATTTTATCCATTTATATTATTTTATATTGTACCTTTCCTTTATAAAAATAACCTTAAAATTTACATTATTTTTATCAAATTATCAAATAATATTGGCTTTCAGCAAAATGATACCTATTGTAACATATTTTTTATTTATTTATATCTTATTAATTAAATTTTAATGATTGTTTCATTATTCTAGAGTAAATAAAAAAGACTTAAGAATATATTCTTAAGTCTTTTTTATAAATGTATATTTTTTAATTATTTTAAAATTAAAATAAGAAATGAATTACAAGAGCTGCCAGAGGGATTGCAATAACTGTTCTTTCCAAGAAACATACTATTATTTCCCAAAATTTAATAGGTGATTTTGTGGCAAGCATAACGGTTGCGGTTTCTGAGAAGAAAATAATCTGTACTATTGATACAAGAGTTACAAATACTCTTGCCGGTTCACTTATTATACTTATTTTAGTTCCCATAACAAGTACAGGAAGAAACATTTCGGCTATTCCAACCGGAATTGACGGTGCTATCAAGTTTATGTCAGGTACTTGACATAGCATAAGCAATGGTTTAAATATATTCCCCAACCATTGAAACAAAGGGGTGTATTCGGCTAAAATTAGAGCGCTTACGCCTATGGCAGAAAGCATGGTTAAAACTTGAGGTAAAATTAAGAAGCTGTCTTTTAAACTTAATTTCATATCTTTTTTTATACTGTTTGAAATTCCTGCTCTTTTAACTGCTCTGTTAAAACCTATTTTAAATAATGATAAACTTAACTTGGCTCCTTCTTTTCTTTCCTCTTCCGTTTGCTCTCTTCCGTTAAAGTATGTATTTTTCTTCCTTGATATAGGAGGTATGCGGACCATAATCATTTCCATTATAAATACAAGCACGAAACTTATCGCATATATTTTTAAAAACAAATGTCCCAAGTTTGCGGTATTTATAACAAGATATGCAAATCCGATGCTGACCGCACTGAATCCTGTCATTATTGCTACCATTTCTTTGTCGGTATATGCATTTTTCTTCCATAAGCGGTTTGTAATCAGTACCCCCAGTGAAGATGAGCTTACGAAAGATGCAACGGCATCCAGTGCCGCTTTACCCGGTACTTTAAATAAAGGTCTCATTAATGGTTCCAGTAATGCACCTACGATTTCTAGTATTCCATAGTTTAACAGAAATGGCATAAATATTGCTCCTACCAATATAATGCCGAGTACTCCTAGTACTATAGGCGGAACAACGCTTCCTCCGGTTGCATCTCCGACTATAAACTCCGGACCAACGAACCCAGGTATATTCATTTTCATTGCATATAAAAATACATATATAAATCCTATGGTATAAAGAAATGTATGTATTAAGTTATCGTTTTGATATACATCCGCAAAAGCTGATTGGCATTTTCCCTTTTTTATGTATTTAAAGTATATGTGGGCGAATAAGTTGCCGCCGACAATAAGGGTTATTACCCAATATGCGAAATTACCCATTAAACCGACAAGCCAATTATATATAATACTGAATATTATTTCGCTCTCTCCGTTATGTGGTACAGATACGAAAAATACTAAAATACCTATAATTGAGCAAATGGCTAGTTTAATAAAGCTTTTTGTGAATTTATCTTTTGAAAAATGTATATTGTCCAATTCATTGGATGGCATGTCCGGATCGTATTTTGTTTTTGCTGTGTAGTTTTCCATATATTCTCTCTATCTATCTTTGTTTTTATTTCTTTTGGGTAGCAAGTATAGATAAGAATTCAAATACTATATTTGCACCTAAATATGCTGTAATTTCTCCGTGGTCATATGCAGGTAATACTTCTACCAAATCCATACCTATAAAATTAAGGTCTTTTATTCCTCTGACCATTTCAAGAGTTTCCCAAGATGTGAATCCTCCTACTTCTGGTGTGCCTGTTCCAGGTGCATAAGCAGGATCTACAAAATCTATATCAAATGTTAAGAAGCAAGGTTTATCTCCGACTCTTTCAAGTACTGTTTCAATGAGTTTTTTCTTACTTTATGTCCAGGGATTAATAACATGCCGAGATCGGCAGCCATTTTATGTTCATCCGGATCATATAAAGAGCCTCTCATTCCGATTTGAATTGAATGGGAAGGGTCGATAAGTCCTTCTTCCAAAGCTCTTCTGAAAGGTGTTCCGTGGTTGTATTTTTCCCCGAATACTTCATCACAGAGGTCTGAATGAGAGTCAAAGTGAACCAATGCTACCGGACCATGTTTTTTTGCTACGGCTCTTAGCTCTGCAAGTGTAATGGAATGGTCTCCTCCAAGAGTTATCGGTATAGCATCTTCTTTTATTATATTTGATATTCCTTCTTCTATTGCTTTATAAGTTGGATGTATATATCCCGGAATTACAGGAAAGTCGCCAATGTCTCCACCCTTTAAGTTTTCCATTATATTAACTTGCATTAATACGTTGTTTGGTTTCATCATTGCCGATATGTTACGTATTGCATTCGGCCCAAAACGGGAGCCTGATCTAAATGAGCTTGCGGTATCGAAAGGTGCGCCTGCAATAACGAAATCCAATCCTTTCGCCGAATCTACTTTTTCCATTCTCATAAAGGTTCCCATGTTGCAAAATCTAGGTGATGATAATGCACTTGCGGGTTGTTTAACATCTGACATAATAAAATTCCTCCTATATATTACATTTATATTAATTGAAGATTAGAGTATATTTAAGTATAATACCATAATCTCTTATTATTTTCAATATATTCTGAATATTCAAGATAATTTGTTCTTTTTTATTCATATTAAGTAAAAAGCGAAATTTTTTGTGTTTAAACTATATAAAAGGCTTTACAAAAATACTTTTATAATGGTATAATTAACAAACTGTGACAAAGTAGTCACATCCTTGGGAAAATATAATATTAAATTTTCCCCATAAGTCCATAAGGAGGTGAAAGATATGAAAAAATATGAAACACTTTTAGCTGTTAGACCTGATATGTCTGAAGAAGAAATAAAAGGTATAATAGAAAAAATTCAAAACGTAATCACAAACAATGGTGGTAAAGTTGAAGAAGTTGAAGAATGGGGCATGAAAAAATTAGCGTATAAAATTAGAAATAAATATCGTGATGCATACTATGCTTTAATTAACTTCGAAGCTGATAAAGCTTGCCTTGATGAATTAAACCACGTTTACAGAATTACAGAAGATATCTTAAGAGACATTATCGTAAAAAGATATTAATTAGGAGATAAAAATGCTAAATAAAGTAGTATTGATAGGACGTCTGACAAGAGATCCCGAAACCAGAGTATTAACATCCGGTTCGAGTGTCAGCACATTTACATTAGCCGTTGACAGAACTTTTAAGTCGAGAGACGGAGAACGAGGTACTGATTTTATTCCGATTGTAGCTTGGGGTAAAACCGCTGAACTTTGCGGTCAGTATTTAAGTAAAGGAAGACAAACGGCTGTTGCAGGTAGAATTCAAACAAGAAGCTACGATGCAAATGATGGTAGTAAAAGATATGTAACTGAAGTGGTTGCTGAAGAGGTAACGTTCCTTGGATCAAAAAATGACGGTATGACCAGAAGCAATAACGCTTCTAGTATGGACAACGAATTTGGTGTTCCAATGGATGGATTTAGCGAAATGGATGATGACGATATGCCATTTTAATTAAATAATTAAAGAAGGAGAAAAGCTATGCAAAGACAAGGTGGATCTAACGGCGGATTTAGAAGAAGAAAAAAAGTTTGCTATTTCTGCGAAAACAAAATAGAACACATTGATTATAAAGATATAAAAGTTCTTAGAAAATATGTATCTGAAAGATACAAGATTTTACCGAGAAGAGTAACAGGTACATGCGCAAAACATCAAAGAGGTGTTACACAAGCAGTTAATATTGCAAGAAATGCTGCATTGTTACCATATACAACAGAATAATTTAAAGAGCATGAATTTCATGCTCTTTTTTTGTTGTAAAATAAATTAATTTACCGAAGAATATTATAATTATGTTATTTAATAGTTCAATTAAAATAAAACAGCTTTATATTATTTAAAAGCTGTTTTATTTTTATTATTATTTTGTGTATACTTTTGAATCTATTGCATATTTTGTTGTATACATGGTTTTTTCTGCGTAAGCATTATTTCTTTCTTCCACTGTAGGTGATACTGTATATTCGTTTTTATATATTAACTTATGCAAATATTGTACATTGCTTTTGAGGTCATCGAATATTAAGCACCATCCTCCGTTGATTGTTCCAGATTTAACAATATCTTCATTTGTCAAAGATTGAGATTTAGGACCGCTTTCACTTTTTAGGTAGGCAAATATTATAGGCCACATATCTTTTGACTTAAGAGAAGTCGTTATGTGAGGAAGAACCGATTCCAATGCTTTTTTTTGTGTAAGTAGACTACTCTTTTTAAGTTTATTGTATATTTTACCCATTACGATTCTTTGTCGTGCCGTTCTTTGGTAGTCTCCGTTTCCTGCATATCTGATTCTGCAGTAAGATAAAGCTTGTTTACCATCCAGTGTTTGTTTTCCTGATTTTGTAAGTTCTTTAGAAGCTTTTCCCTTAAGCAGACGGTTGTTTTCTCTTATATATTTGTTTAAATTTTCAATTTCATCTTCTTTTACATCTACGGTTATTCCGCCTAAGGCGTCTACTATATCAGCAACTGCTTTAAAGTTTACTTCTACATAGTCATGTATATTAAGATCGAAATTTTCGTTTAATGTTTTTACCGTCATTATTGGCCCTCCAAATGAATGAGCGGCATTTATTTTATCAAAACCGTAGTCTTTATCGTCGACTTGTGCAATTTTTATATAAGAATCCCTAAGTACCGAAGTCAGTGAGATTTCACCGGTTTTGGTATTTACGGAGCAAATCATGAGTGAATCTGTTCTTCCGCTTTCTTCACCTCTTGAATCGACTCCGAATAAAGCATAATTTTTTATATATTTATTTTCCTTTCTGTAATAATCATTTACATAAGGAGATATTCCGAGTTCACTGTCACTGGTAGGAAACTCGACTGTATTCATTTTTGCAAAGATTTGATTAACCTGATAATATCCAAATGCTGATACTATAATTAAAGCAACTAATACAAAAACGGCTATTTTCTTTAATTTTTTTATCAACGGTTTTTTTTGTTTTCTTCTTTTTTTTCTTTTTCTTGAATTATCTGCTATTTGTTCCCTATCAATATAATCTCTGTTTGGTCTTCTTCTTTGTGGTGGGTCAGGTCGTCGCTTTTGATTGCTGTTATTAGTAGGTCTTTTTTTTCTTACATTTCGTTTTCTGTTGTTTTGTTCTTTGTTTCTTATTTTTCTAAGTTCCCCCAAAGCCTCGTTTTCATCTATTTTAATGATTTCTCCGTCGGCTCTTTTTACTATGATTTTACCCATATTAAACCTCAAATTAATATTAGTTTTATAAAACTTTATTATTTAGATATTTCTATAAAGTTTTTCATATATTATATATAATAAAATAATTTTATTATTAAATTATTATTGGCATATTAAATTTTTATTAATAATTGTTTTTTATAAATTATAAAAGTTATATTTAAAATAATTTTTTCAAAGTGTGGAATTTAATTATATTATATTTAAAATTATTGTAAAATTTTTATAAAAACATCAGCTCTTTATTTTAACAGAAAAAATCATTTTTGCAATTATAATTATATAAATTTATTTATAATTTAGATTTTATGATAGTATATCATAATTTTACTATAATAAACAATATTTCGTTTATTTACCTTGATAATTGTTATCCTGTCTATTAAAATGTATAATATGGAAAACAGATCCGACTATATAAGAAATAAAGTAAAAAATTTTATTTTGGACAATGAACTAATAGAAAAAAATGATAAGGTTCTTGTTGCATTGTCAGGCGGAAGTGATTCTGTCTGTCTTTTTCATATACTAAATAAGTTAAAGGAAGAACTTGACTTTGAACTTTTTGCTTTTCATTTAAATCATCATATTAGGCAGGAAGCCGTTAATGATGAAAAATTTGTAAAAGAAATATGTTCTTTATATAATGTCAAGTTGTTTTCTGAACATGTGGATATTCCTTCTTTAAAAGAAGATACAGATTTAGGACTTGAAGAATTAAGCAGAATAAAAAGATATGAACTCATAGATAATATAATGGCAGAAAATGGTATAGATAAAACGGCAACAGCCCATCATTTACTGGATCACTGTGAAAGTATTATTTTAAATTTGGTGCGGGGAAGCGGAATAAAAGGACTTAGGGGAATAGGCGTAAGGTACAAGAATATAATAAGACCAGTGTTGACTTTAACAAAATCGGAAATAATGGATTATATAAAATGTAATAATTTGAGATATGTTACTGATATTACAAATTTTAATACCGAATATAGCAGAAACAACATTCGCCATAATATTCTTCCTCATTTGGAAGAGATAAATACAAAGGCATATTCTCATTTTTATGATATTTCCCTTGTTGCAAAGGAAGTTGACGATTTGCTCTGTTCTTTATCTTCAAATGTTGAGATATTTAAAAGTGAAGATGATATATATATAACATTGAATGAATTTAAATCTTTGCATATTGCGGTAAAAAAACAGGTGTTGTTCAATATGTTTGAAAAGATGAACATAAAAAAAGATATAAGCGGAAAACATATAAACAAAATAATCGATTTAATAGATAAAGATAATACTTCATTTGATGTAAATTTGGTAGGAGGTATTGTTGCCAGAAGAAGATATGACAAATTATATTTTTCATATAAAGAAAAATATAATAAAGAGAAAAAAGATATTTATTTTCCTGTCAAAAATAATGAAAGTTTTGAATTTAATAATGACAAATATATTATTAAATTGGAAAAAATAAATTATTCAGACAAAAACAGTGATGATAAATACATTGATTATGATAAAATAGTAGGGAATCTTTCTATCAGGAATAGAAAAAGCGGTGATGTATTTTCTCCTTTAGGATTAAAGGGAAGTAAAAGTATAAAGAAATATTTTATTGATAAAAAAATCCCGAAAGAAAAAAGAGACGAAATTCTTTTACTGACCGATGAAGAAAATATTATAGCTGTTTTGGGTTATGATATAAGCGATAAGTATAAAGCAAATATGGATACAAAAAAAATATTAAATATACATTATAAAAATTGTGAGAGGTAAAAAATGAAAGAAGATATCAAAGAAATTCTTATTACAGAAGAGGAGCTTAAAGCTAAAGTAAAGGAACTGGGAAGTATTTTGACGGAAGATTATAAAGATAAAAATCCCCTCGTTATATGTGTTTTGAGAGGTGCCGTTATGTTTTTAAGTGATTTATTAAGGGAAATAGACACTTTTGTGGATATGGACTTTATGGCTATTTCAAGTTATGAAGGCACCAAATCTTCTGGTGTTGTAAATATAGTAAAAGACTTAAGTACAAATATAGAAGGAAGAGATATTCTGATTGTTGAAGATATTTTGGATACGGGAAGAACTTTGGATTATTTGATGAGAATACTTAACGAAAGAAAGCCTAAGAGCCTTAAAGTTTGTTCTTTGCTTATTAAAAAAGGAAGAGAGGAAATAAAAGTTCCTGTAGATTATTACGGTTTTTATATACCGAATGAATTTGTTGTGGGTTATGGTTTGGATTATAACGATAAATACAGAAATCTTAAATATATCGGTGTATTAAAGGAAGAAATATACTCATAATTTGTAGTTTAATATTATATAATTTTAATTTATATAATTCCGGGATTTATTGTTAATAATCATTAAATATGATAAAATATAAAATTATTTTAGGAAAGGAATTAAGGTAAAAGATTTGAAAAATAAAAGAATGAGAACGGTAGTCATATATATGGCGCTTATTATTGGGACTTATTTCTTAGTAAGTATGCTTACCGGTTCTTTAAATCCGCTTTCAAGCGGTGCAAAAACTCAAAAGGCATCGTACAGTAAGTTGGTTCAAAATATCGAATCGGATAATGTTAAAAGTATTGTAATCAACAGAAATAAGCAAAGTGCCAAATCTACGCTTAAAAGCGGAGATACCATCCTTGTTTCAAATGTAGCATTACAGGAATTGGATAGTTTACTTACAAATTACATTAAAGAAAATCCGGGAGAACTTGATGTAAGTTATGAAATATCAAATTCTTCAAGCTGGGCCAATATATTAATGGTATTGGTTTCTTTGGGGCTTATGGGATTTTTAATATTTGTATTTTTCTCTCAACAAGGAGGCGGCGGAAATAAGGTTATGACTTTTGGAAAGAGTAAAGCAAAGCTTTATACCAAAAGTGACAAACAATATACCTTTGACGATGTTGCAGGTGCGGATGAAGAAAAAGAAGAGCTTGCTGAAGTCGTTGACTTTTTAAAGTCTCCAAAAAGATATATAGATTTGGGAGCAAGAATTCCTAAGGGTGTTCTTCTTGTAGGACCTCCGGGAACAGGTAAAACACTTCTTGCCAAAGCAACTGCCGGAGAAGCCAAAGTTCCGTTTTTCAGTATAAGCGGTTCTGATTTTGTTGAAATGTTTGTCGGTGTCGGGGCAAGCAGAGTAAGAGATTTGTTTGAAACGGCGAAGAAAAATGCTCCTTGTATTGTATTTATTGATGAAATCGATGCTGTGGGTCGTCACAGAGGAGCAGGACTTGGTGGTGGAAACGATGAAAGAGAGCAAACCCTTAACCAGTTGTTGGTTGAAATGGACGGCTTTTCAAATCAGGAAGGTATCATTATAATTGCGGCAACAAACAGAGCCGATATTCTTGACCCTGCAATTTTAAGACCTGGAAGATTTGACAGACAGGTTCTTGTTGCACCTCCGGATGTAAAGGGAAGGGAAGATATACTTAAGGTTCATGCCAAGGGTAAACCTTTAGCTGATGACATTGATTTGAGTATTATTGCAAAAAGTACCGCAGGATTTACAGGTGCGGATCTTGAAAACGTAATGAACGAAGCGAGTCTTTTAGCTGCAAGGAAGAGAGAAAAACGTGTTTCTATGCATGATATAGAAGAAGCTATAAAAAGAGTTATCGCAGGTCCTGAAAAGAAGAGTAAAGTTATTACTGATGATGA
The DNA here is from genome assembly GCF_019420015.1 of Anaerofustis sp. Lineage (GTDB taxonomy): Bacteria > Bacillota > Clostridia > Eubacteriales > Anaerofustaceae > Anaerofustis. Next base: position 55,947 of record NZ_JAHZIA010000039.1, on the reverse strand, counting down.
TAAAAAAATTACCGCAGCTCACGAAGCAGGTCATGCAATTGTAATGAAGAGTCTTCCTCAATGTGATGAGGTAAGAGAAATTTCTATTATACCGAGAGGTATGGCTGCCGGTTATACAATATCATTGCCTGAAAATGAAAATAATCATATGTCAAAAGGAAAACTTCTTGATTTAATCTGCGGTCTTTTAGGCGGTAGAGCGGCTGAAGAAGTTATGCTTGATGATATTTGTACAGGAGCTTCAAATGATATTGAAAGAGCAAGTAAAATTGCCAGAAGTATGGTTACCGAATGGGGTATGTCAGATTTACTTGGACCTTTATGTCTTGGAAGCGGTCAAGAGGATGTTTTCATAGGAAGAGATTTCTTGAGAAGTAAAAATTACGGAGAAGAAGTTGCAAGTGCAATCGATAAAGAGGTAAGAGACATCATTAACGAATGTCATGAAAAATCAATTAATATATTAAAAGAAAATATGGATAAACTTGAGCTTATAACAAATGAACTCATTAAAAAGGAAACTTTGAGCGGAGAAGAATTTGCAAGTTTATTTGAAACAGGCAAATATCCGGGAGAAGCAGAGAAAGAAAACAACGAAGAAAAGGACAATGAAGAAAATGAGCAATAAAGAATTGATAGTAGGACTTAAAAATAAAAAATCTCTTGTGGTTAAGAAAGAGCATTTGGCTTCAAGTAAGGGCAGTGGCGCTGCAGATGTGTTTTCCACACCTGACATGCTTTTGTTGATGGAAGGAACATGTTTTTTGTTGACAGAAGAATGTTTGAAAGATAACGAATCTACGGTTGGAACAAAAGCGGATTTTAAACATATGGCAGCAACTCCTTTGGGAATGAAAGTTGAATGTGAATGTGAGCTTATTGAAATAGACAGAAGAAGACTTGTTTTTAAAGTAGATGTATATGACGAAAAAGAGAAAGTCGGAGAAGGCATTCATGAGAGATTCATTATAGACAAAGAAAAATTTGAGGCGAAAGCAAATAGCAAGAAATAAAATAAAAACGGAAGCAATGAACTTAAGTTGCTTCCGTTTTTATTTGTATTTTTTAATGCAATAATTCTTCTCTTACTTTTACGACAATGATACTTACATCATCCTGTAATTTTCCAAGGCTTCGTGCATAAGCTTCATTAAACAGTTCATCGGCAATTTTTTGAGGGTTTCGGTATTCCATATTTAATATTTTTTCTTTAATCAGCTCTCTATCATCGGCAAAGGCTTCCAAAAATCCGTCACTTATCATGTATATGTAGTCATTATTTTTAAGACTGATTTTTTCAGTTGCCAAATTTATATTTTCCAGTATTCCTATCGGAAGGGCTTCGCCGGAAAGTGTTATTACTTCTTTGTCTCGCTTTAAGTAGCTTTCGAGAGCCCCCGCTTTTATAAATTCTGCCTGTGCTGTGTATACGTTGAAAAGAAGAATGTCTAGCGTGGTAAATATTTCCTGCTCTTCCAATGACAGAATTGAGTTAATGGTATTTACACTGTTTATTTCACTTCCTCCGCAGCTTAGCATTTCTTCCAGTAAATTGAGGACTCTTTCGCTTTGTTTGTTTGCGTTTTCTCCGCTGCCCATACCGTCTGCCAGTGCCACCAGGTGGGTATTTGTCGGAAGTATTATATTTGAATAATTATCTCCGCATTTTTCTCTGTTTTGTTTTTTCTCTCTCCTCACGCCTATGCTCAAAGAGTAAGGCATTCTTTCTATAAATGTGTATTCAAAAGCTTCCAGCGATTCTTCATTGAAGGAATTGTAATCATACATTATATTTTTGCTTAGAATTTCGCTGAGTAAAAGAGGAACGGTAATTCTGTATTCTTCGGAAGACATTCTTTTGCTTGTCTTAACATATGTTTTTAATTTGCCTTGAAAATCTTCCAAAACGACGACTTCCTTTGCAACGATTCCGAGGGAAAACAGTCCTTCTCTGACTTTCTTTTCATCGTTTGAAAAGTAGTTAAGTCCTTTCTTTATATTGGTATAAATGTTATCAAGAGTTTTATTTACACTTTTGAATTCCATTTTCATTAAATCTTTGAATTTATTTAATTTATTGTTGTAATCTTTTTTGATTTTTAAGTTGTCGCAAAGGTAAGATGTGCTTTTAAACATAAAGAAGTTGTATTTGCATTTATTTACAAAACTTTTTGGCAATTCATGTTTTGATGTGATTTTTCCGTTATATGTATCGAGAATCACTTGAGAGAAATTTACAAAAGTATCCTCTCCTTCCTCATTCCAACATTTTTTGAAGTTTTCGCAGTTTGTGCATATATCCGCAGTCAATACTTTGCATATACTTTTTGTTATGTTAATGTTGCTATCTTCATTGTTGTTAAAAGAAATATTATTGCTTACTTCGTTTATCATATTTTTTTTATTTTCTATTTCTTCTTTTATCGTCTTTTTTATTGCATTGTTAAATATATTTCCGTATTCACTCGGTTGTGTTTTGCTTATAAAAGAAATTATTTTTTCGTCGAACATCGTACTTATTATCAAAAATAAAGTTCCGGCAATGGTCATTTCCGTCACTCCTACCGTAAACATAATACTTTTGTTTATATAGCAAGACAGTGTAATACTTACAAATATGAAAATCAAAGTGCCTGCCAGTTTGGATAAATTTTTTGCCATTGACGCAAATAAAGTTGCAATGGTGAAAATCAAAATGATATCCGTACTGAAATTGCCTTTTAGAGTAAGCAAAATACTGTTTATTAGCGAAAAACTTAAACAGAGACTTAAAGAAAAGTATGTGGCAGTAAACAACAGAATAAATGTAGTAACAATCATTGCTGCTGATATTGTCAATATGTTTATATCACTTATTCCCAGTATAATAACCGAAGATACAACGGCAAGGCTCATAGATTCAAAAGCCGTAAAATCTTTTTTTAAATCTATGTTTTCCATTAAATTATAGGCAGTATTGAATATAAAAAATACCACGATTAAGCTCAAAGCTTCCACAGCATTATATAAATTGTTTATTGGCGGATTTTTGACGAAAAAATTAATCATTAGTCCGCTGAATAATGTGATAACTGAGCATAACACCGAATAAGTGGCTTTATTGTTGTTTGCCAAGTAATTTTGATTAAGAATCAACATCAAGCAAATGGAGAAAAGAAGTCTTATCCCCGAGGAAAGCCCCAGGGTGAATGATGTAATTATAATCATGAAGATCAAGGGTATGTTTGTAAGTTCTTTTTTATTTATTATAAAGGCACTTAATCCAAATACAAAAGGTAGAGTATTGGAAAAGAAAACACTGAAGCAACTTAAAACAGATATGATAAGTATTATTATATTTCTGTATGTCATAAGTGTATTTTCTTTTTTTCTGTTTTTTTCTTGTTTACCATATGTACTGTGTATCTTAAGAATACCTTCTCTACTAATCATTTTAAGCCTCCTGTAAGTTATATGAAAAATTATAGAATTTTCTCATGGGGAAATTTGATGAAATCTAGCATAATTTTAAAAAAAATAAAAAAGGTTTCAAATATTTGTATTTAAATAGCTATTATTATATACTTACTATGTAATTAATAATATAAGGATATACAAATATGTTGGTAAATGGAAAAGAAATAGAAATATTAGCTCCAGCGGGAGATTTTGAGAATTTGAAAACTGCGATTTTGAGTGGTGCTGACAGTGTTTATTTTGGTCTTTCTAATTTTAATGCCAGAAGAAATGCCGAAAATTTTGGATCATTTGAAAAAGTTAAAGAAGCGGTGGATTTTTGTCATTTAAGAGGGAAAAAGGCTCACGTGACACTGAATACTTTAGTATACGATAATGAAATAGATGAACTTATCAAAGAAATTGAAATTATAAATAAGGTTGGCTTTGATGCTATTATTGTTCAGGATCTTGGCGTTGTAAATATACTTAAGCAAATATCAAAAGTTCCGCTTCATGCATCCACTCAGTTAAGCGTGCATAATGTCAGTGATGCGAAAATGCTTAAAGATATGGAATTTGAAAGGGTTGTTTTATCTAGGGAGTTATCTTTAGAAGAGATAAAAAGAATTATAGATGAAGTAGATGTTGAAGTTGAAATATTTATTCACGGAGCTTTATGTATGAGTGTTTCCGGGCAATGTTATTTTTCTTCGGCTCTTGGTGAAAGAAGCGGAAACAGGGGGCTTTGTGCCGGGGTTTGCCGACTTCCTTTTTATGTTAAAGAAGAGGGAAGATATGATTTGTCTTTAAAAGATGTTTGTTATATAGATTATATAGAAGAGTTTGCCAGTATGGGTATTGCGTCACTAAAAATAGAAGGACGAATGAAGAGCAATGAATACGTAAAAACCGTTGTGAATGAAGTTAAAAACAGGGTTATCAATTCTACATTTGACAAGTCTCTTTTAGAAAGTGTTTTTTCCAGAAATGGATTTACTGACGGATATTTGACGGGACAAAGGAAGGATATGTTTGGTATAAGAAGGGATTCAGACAAGTTTTATACCAAAAAGGTAAGTAAAGAAGTAAAGAATATAGATATTAAAGAAGAAAAAATCAAAATTAAGATCAAATATGATTTTAGCTTAAATAAAAAAGCCCATGTTGAGGTTATAGATGAAGATAATAACAGAGTTTATGTTGAAGGCGACTTTTTGGAAGAGGCAAAGAGCAAGCCAGTATTAAAAGATAATATAGAGAAAAATTTGTGTAAGCTTGGAGAGAGTATTTATAAAGTTGACTACATTGGAGGGAAAGCGGATGAAAATATTTTTATTCCGATATCAAAAATCAATGAGATACGACGCCTTGCCGTGGATGAGCTTAACAAGATAAGGCTCGGGAATTTTAATACATATGATATTGGAGAAATACAAAATCTAAAAACAAAAAAACACAGTGAAAAGGGATGTAATATGGCGGTTTTGTATGATGTATCTTACTTGAATAAATCTATGCTTGAATTTTTTGATGTTGTATTTGTTCCTCTATTTCAACTTGAAGATGTTGACGTTGCTTTGTTAGAAAAATATAAAGATAAAATAGGGGTAGAAGTTCCGAGGATTTATTTTGATGAAGAGAGTATTATAAAAGAATATCTAAGTAAAGCCTATGAAAAGGGAATAAAAAAAGGACTTGCTCATACAATAGGCAAGATGAGTTTGGTAAATGATATAGGATTTGATTTGTATACAGGATTTGGCAGTAATATAACGAATTCTTACAGTGTAGATATACTGGAAGAATATTTTGATAATCTAAAAAATGTTACCGTATCTTTTGAAAATACTATAAATAACATAAATAAAATTAAATCAAATACATCATTATCGGCAGTTGTGTACGGATTTTTGCCGTTGATGACTACAAGGAATTGTCCTATAAAAGAGGAAATAGGGTGTGGAAACTGTAATAAAAATCAGAGTCTTACCGATAGAATGGGTAAACAGTTTAAAGTTAAATGTAACGGTCAAACCAGTGAGATTTTTAATACATATCCTCTTTGTATATTTGAAAAAATCGATAAATTGGATAAAAGTATAAACAGGGTATTTTTATTTACAAATGAAACCGAAAAACAAGTTGATAAAATCATAAAAAATTATAAAGATAAAGAAAATATCCCTGACAGCACAAAAGGTTGTTATTTCAGAAAGTTAGTTTAGGAGGAAGAAGATGGAGAGAGTAGACTTTCATATTCATACAAATGCTTCCGACGGAAGCTGGGATGCTGAAGAAACTGTTATGGCGGTAAAAAATGCGGGTGTTAAATACTTTTCCGTATCGGATCATGACAGTATATCAAATGTTAAGCTTGCAGAGTATATAGCAAAAAGGGAAGGCTTGGAGTTAATAAGAGCGACTGAAATTTGTTCAAAATCATACGATAAAGAAATACATATATTGGGATATGATATAGATATTGACGATATAGATCTTACATATACGATGACTAGAACCAGAAGAGTAAGACAAAACAGGGATACGAGAATTATAAGATGGTGTGAAAAAAGATATGATAACGTAAATTTAGAAGAGTATAATTTATATAAAATGAAGGAAATGGCAGGGTTGCCGATTATGAATTATTTGGCGGAAAAGGGAGTTTGTAAAGGAATTGCTCCGTTTAATGCTTTAAAAGCTAAGGTGCCGGTGCCAAAGGGGGAAGATTTACTTTCATCACAAGAGGTTATAAACGCCATAAAAAAAGCAGGAGGAGTTGCGATATTGGCTCATCCTTCGTATTATTTCCCGGGTAATGTTATGCCTTTAAATATGCTTGATTCATATCTTGATATGGGCATTGACGGTATTGAATGTTTCAGTACTTATAATCCTTTGAAGGAACAAAACGAATATTACTATAATTATTGTAAAAAATATAATTTAATAGTAAGCGGAGGTTCCGATTGTCATGGCAGTGTTTATACCACAAGAGCGGTAGGGACTCCCAATGTATATTTAAATCAAACGAATCTGCTTTCAAGAACCAGGAGTTACAGTTACTTGCAGAATAGCCCTTGCTTTTAGATTTAACTTTATAAGCAAATAGGGTTTCTTTTTAAAGTGAATTTTAGTATAATTATTTAACTAAAGGAAAAATGAATTCAAAAGGAATGAATAAAACATGGAAAAAATCATTATAAAAGGCGGAAAAAGATTAAAGGGAGAAGTTACCATTACCGGGGCTAAGAATGCTGCCCTTGGAATACTTCCGGCAACTGTCCTTGCCAGTGATAAGTTTATTATTGAAAATTTACCTGATATACAGGATATCAGAAATTATATAAGCATTATGAAAAAGCTGGGTGCAAAAATAAGAAAAACAGCAAAAGGACTCAGTATAGATACGTCAAATATTGCAGATTGCACCAGCGATGAAATAGCTGATGAGAGTACAAAAATGAGGGCAAGTTATTATCTTCTTGGAGCTTTGCTTGGACGAAATGGATGTGTCGAGCTTCCACCTCCGGGGGGATGTGATATTGGAGCAAGACCAATAGATCAACATATTAAAGGGTTTGAAGCTCTTGGGGCTCAAGTTGATGTTAAAGGTTCAATAAGAATAGAGGCGCCAAACGGACTTAAAGGTACGAACATTTATATGGACGTCGTAAGTGTGGGAGCGACAATCAATATAATGTTGGCTGCGGTAAGAGCAGAGGGTACAACCGTTATTGAAAATGCGGCGAAAGAACCTCATGTTGTTGATATAGCAAACTTTTTAAACCTTATGGGTGCAAATATAAAGGGTGCCGGAACCGATGTAATAAGAATAAGCGGAGTTGAAGAACTGCATGGTTGTGAATATTCTGTTGTTCCTGATCAGATTACGGCAGGTACTTATATGATTGCAGCCGCTGCAACAAAAGGGGATGTACTTATAAAAAATGTCATACCACCTCATTTGGATTCAATAACGGCAAAGCTTATAGAAATGGGAGCTAATGTAGAAGTTGATGAAGATGACAATATAAGAGTTATAGGACGTGAGTATATAAAGCCATGTAATATAAAAACACTTCCTTATCCCGGATTTCCTACGGACTTACAACAGCCTATGGGACTTTTTATGTGTTTAGCTAACGGAGTAAGCACTATAACTGAAAGTATATTCGAAAATCGTTTCAGATATGTTACTGAGCTTCAAAAGATGGGAGCCAATGTTAGGGTAAACGGGAATACTGCGGTATTTACCGGACCAAGCGAGTTATACGGTACAAAGATACAAGCTACTGACTTAAGAGCCGGAGCTGCAATGATACTTGCCGGATTAGTAGCAAAAGGAACTACCGAAATTACCAATTTAAAATATATTGATAGAGGGTATGAAAATATAGAAGAAAATTTCAGAAACCTTGGTGCTGATATAGAAAGAATAGATTCGTAATCCTATCCCCTTATTTTTAAGGGGATTTTATTTTTTATTATATTTAATTATTTAATAGAATAAATGAAATGTATTGCATAAGTAACAAAAATATTAAATATATTATGGAATAGCGTAAATGTTATAAAATCAATTATATTTGCAATTTAGAAAAATTTATTTTTATCTAGAATAAAATTTGTTGTTTTAACTGATATATTATAAAGTATATAATATATTTTATATTAGTGTATTTTGTAGGGTTCATTACTTTATAAAATGTATATTTTACTGAAAATAACATAGACTTAATAGGAGAAAAAAATTGAAATTTACTAATCTTTTTTCATCTTCAAAAGGAAACAGTTTACTTGTAGAAAGTGAAAATACAAAGGTATTGATTGATGCAGGACTTGCAGGCAGTACTATAATAAAAGAATTAAAAAAAATAGATGTAGAGCTTAATGATATAGACGGTATTTTAATAACTCATGAGCATTCTGACCATGTGAGAGGAGCAGGGGTATTGTCCAGAAAAGCGGATATACCTTTGTATGTACATAAAGGGGCTTGTGATAGTATATTAAAAAAAATAGGAAAAGTTGACAATGAAAATGTATTTAGAATAGAAGAAGATCGCCCTTTTTATATCAAGGATGTTTTAATTGATTCATTCTCAATACCTCATGATGCCGTTTCTCCGATTGGTTTTACGATTTGCGACGGGAAATCTAAATGCGGAATTGCTACGGATATGGGGATGATTGTGGAGGATGTGATAAATTGTTTGAAAACATGTGATTTCGTGTTTCTTGAGGCAAACCATGATGAGAAGATGCTGAAAAACGGTTCTTATCCTATGCATTTAAAACAGAGGATACTTTCTCCTTTTGGTCACCTTTCAAATAGCGACAGCGGAAAAGTTTTGAGCGAAATTGTAAAAGGCAAGACGAAAAGAGTTCGCCTTGGACATTTGAGTGAGGAAAACAATCTTACCTCTATTGCATATGAGACGGTAAAAGAAGTTGCGGGATTAAATGACATGAAAGAGGGGAAAGATTATCTTCTAGACGTTGCAAACAGAGCGGGGATTAATGATATTTTGGAATTTTAGGAGGAACTTATGAGAAATAAAGAAAAGGGAGGATTGACCGTTTTTATTCTTGGTCTTATTATCGGTGGAATATTATTCGGCTCTCTTGCTTTTTTTATTACAAATTTAAGAATGGACAGAATGATAGAAGAGAAAATAAGTAGTGGAAATACAACCATTATTCAAAAGGGAACATCTTCTCCTTCTGCTAAGCTTAAGACAAGTACTACAGAAAAAGTCGTGCAGAGTGTAACACCTGCTGTTGTGGGCATTGAAACTACGGCGGTGAGCAAAGACATGTTTAACAGAGAGAGCGAAAGCAGCGGTGTTGGAACAGGATTTATTGTTGATACAAACGGTATTATAGTTACAAATCAGCATGTTGTAAGTGATAACCCCAAAAATATAAATGTTACATTAAAAGATGGTACAAGTTATGATGCAAAAGTTATATACGCATCAACGACAGTTGATTTGGCTGTTATTAAAATTGATGCAAAGAATTTACCTGTGATAAACTTTGGAGACAGTGAAAAAATAAACATAGGGCAAACGGCTATCGCTATAGGTAATCCTATGGGGCTTACCTTTGAAAGAACTGTCACGCAGGGAATAGTAAGTGCACTTAACAGAAGTATTGCGGTCGATACAAATACCATAGCAGAAGATTTAATTCAAACCGATGCTTCCATAAATGCTGGAAACAGCGGCGGACCTCTTCTTAACTTGGCAGGAGAGGTTATCGGAATCAATACTTATAAAATTCAATCGGGAGAGGGGCTTGGTTTTGCCATTCCTATTAACATAGTAAAACCGATCATTAAGCAAATAAAAGAAGAAGGTTCTTTTACTCCTGCTGTTATAGGCATTGAAGGTGTAGATAAAGAAATTGCAAGATATTATACTGGTAACGAAAAATTAAACATTGATAAGGGTATTTTGATTGTAGGTGTTGTTGACGGTTCAGGGGCGGATATTACAGGAATAGAAGAAGAAGATATAATAACAAAAATTAACGGAGTTGAAGTAAATACAATGCTTAAGTTTCGAGAGCAACTTTATTATCATAAACCCGGGGACAAAGTTAAAGTTACGTATGAGAGAGGCGGAAAAGAAAATACAGTGCAAGTTACTTTAAATAAATCGTCAAAATAAAAAGGCAGTAAATACTGTCTTTTTATTTTGATAAATATTTATGTAAAATTAAAGGTACATTTAATGTTTATACTATATAATAAAATAAAAAAGGAGAAAAATGGAAACGGGTAAGTTGAAAAAATATTTTGATAAATATTTTAAGTGGGTTGCAGTATTTTTGTTTGTTTTATTATTTTTTTATCTTTGTATAGAACTTACAGAAAATGAATTGTCGGACTTTGATTTTTTTGTTTATAATTCCGTTGCTCAATTTATTTCTCCTAATATGACTAAAATATTTAGATTTATAACCAGGTTTGGCTCTTTGGAGGTTATACTTCCGTTGTGTATACTTGTGTTGTTATTTTTAAGAAATAAGAACAAGATAATATTGATGATTGTCAATATGCTGAGTATTGTGACTATAAATCAAGGTCTTAAAATGCTTTTTGCAAGACCCCGTCCTGCCGTTGTTAGACTTGCGGAAGCGAGTGGTTTCAGTTTCCCAAGCGGGCATACAATGTGCTCTTTAGCCTTTTATGGCTTTTTATTATATCTTTTATTAAAAAGTGACTATACTCCTGTGCTTAAGTGGATTGGCAGTATATGTATATGTTTTTTAATATTTTTTATTGGTATAAGCAGAATATATTTGGGCGTTCATTATTGTACGGACGTTGTCGCAGGATTTAGTATTTCCATTGCTTATTTGATTATATTTACGGATATTGTAAACAAAATTGTTTATAAAAATAATAAAATGAATTAAGAACGCAAAGCGTTCTTTTTATTTGGTGAGAATTTCTTATTGGATGTTAGTATATTCATATTCTTCCCACTGTTGTGTATATATACTTTTTTATTTATATTTGATATAATATGTCATAAAAGGGGATAAAAATGAACTTAAGACTTGACGATTTACAAATAAAAAACTACTTTATATATCAGGATACGGACACTTTTTGTTTTGGAGTGGATGCTGTACTTCTTGCAAATTTTGCTATAAAATATATAAATAAAAATGATAATTATATTGATTTATGTACAGGCAGCGGGGTTATTCCCATTCTTATATATGCAAAAAAAGGGAATGAAAATATTAAAGCAGTTGAAATAGATAGTGAAATGTGTGGAGTAATAAAAAAATCGCTGGATTACAATAAAATTGACAATATAGAAATAATAAATGAAGATATTAAGCAGTTAGATAAAAGTTTATATAATAAGTTTGACAGTCTGTCGGTTAACCCTCCCTATTATAAAGTAAACAGCGGAGAAGTGAGTATAAACGATAAAAAGAGTTATGCAAGACATGAGATACTTTGTGATTTTGAAGATGTTGTAAAAATTTCGTCAAAGTTACTGAAAGATAAAGGTAAGTTTTTTTTAGTGCACAGAACAAGCAGGTTCGAAGAAATAATGTTGACTTTAAACAAATATAACTTCGCCGTAAAAGATATTATGTTTATATATCCAAAGAAAGGGAAAAACTCAAATTTATTCTTATTAAAAGCAGTAAAAAACGGTAAATACGGAGTTAATATTTTACCTTCGATGGTTATGTACGATGAGAACAATAAATATACGAAAGAGTTTTTGAGGTATTACTATGAAGATAGAACGAATAAATAATGATTTGATACTTAGCGATATGGATCACTTTAATTTAAAAAAGACATTTGAATGCGGGCAATGTTTTAGATGGGATGAGGTCGGAAAAGATGAATTTATAGGTGTTGTCGATGGGAAAGTGATTCATATAAAAGAAGAAGACGGAGTTTTTACTTTTTATGATACCGATAAGGAATATTTTGACAGTTTTTTAATGGAATATTTTGATTTTAGTTTGGATTATAATGAGATAGATAAGAAAATAAGTACTGACGATCATATAAAAAAATGTATCGAGTATGGTAAGGGAATAAGGATTTTAAAACAGGATTTATTTGAAACGATTATTTCTTTTATAATATCCGCTAACAACAATATTCCAAGGATAAAAAAAATTATCGGTGCAATTTGTGAAAAATACGGAAATGAAATTGATTATAAAGGGAACAAATATTATTCTTTTCCTACTTATGAAGATTTGAAGGATGTTACCAAAGAAGAATTTCATGAGTTAAAGATGGGTTTTAGAGATAAATATCTTGTGGATGCGATACATAAAATTAACAGCGGAGAGATTGATTTGGATAAGTTAACTAATATGCCGACTTTGGAAGCAAAAAAAGAACTTATGAAAATTAAAGGAGTGGGTGAAAAAGTATCGGATTGTATACTTTTATTTTCCTTAAAAAGGCTGGAACTTTGCCCTATGGATGTTTGGGTTAAAAGAATATTTGAAAATAGATACGGACTTAGTGATTTGACATTCGAAAACGGATTTAACCTTGCAAAAAGTAACTGGGGAGAATATGCGGGAATCGCTCAGCAGTATTTGTTTTATTATGAAAGAGAAACCGCAGGGGATAAATAGTATATGAAGAAAGAGTTATTGATATTTGATTTTGACGGAACTTTGGTTGATTCTCTTCCTCTTTGGCAGAAGGTAGATGATATATTTTTTAATGAAAGAAGAGGGATTCAGTATTCTCCCGAAGATATAGATTTCAGACCCATGAGTATAGAAGAGGCTGCACAGGCTGCAAAAGACGTATATCATGTAAAAGACAGTATAGAAAGCATAATGCAAGAATGGATTGACATAGTAAACGAACTTTACTTGACTCAGAACATATTAAGAGAAGGGGTAAAGGATGTTATAGCGCAGGCAAAGGAAAAGGGGTATAAGATTGCAATAGGAACAAATAACACCATAGAGCTTATAAACAGTTTTCTTGATAAGGAAGATTTACACGGTGTTTTTGATTTTATTCTTACCGCAAAAGATGTAAAACGAAGTAAACCTGCTCCTGATATATTTTTAGAAATTGCAAGGGCATTAGAAATATCTCCCGAAAAGTGTATAGTTGTTGAAGATTCCCTTTCCGGTACAATGGCAGGAAAAGCAGCGGGTATGTTTACATATACTATAAAGGAAGAAGAAAGTATTGAGCATAAGGCTGAAATTTTACAAATTACGGATAAGTATATAGAGTCTCTCAGAGAAATAGAATTATAAATATTATTCTTAATATTTATAATTTTGACAAAGGAGAATGAATATGATATAGTAATACAACGTAAGGGAGTAATCAGCGTGAAGGCGTAATAAAGTCAACATATTGGAAAGAAATTCCTGGCTTTATTTTAAATGATGAGACTTATCTGTTTTCGGATAGGTCTCTTTTTTTATCTTAGTAATGAAAGGAAAATTTAAATAATGAGTTTATGGGAACTGTTCATTATCGCAGTTGGTTTATCGATGGATGCTTTTGCCGTTTCTGTTTGTAAGGGGCTTTCCACAAGAAATTTAAAAAACAAAAATTATCTCACTGTTGGGATATATTTTGGAGGATTTCAGGCTTTGATGCCTTTTCTAGGGTACTACCTCGGATATTATTTTAAAGACTTAATAACTGAATTTGATCATTGGATAGCCTTTGTGCTTCTTGGGTTTATTGGTATAAGTATGATATTAGAATCTAGAAAAGATGAAAATTTAAATGCATTGTTTGACTTTAAAACAATGCTTACTTTGGCAATTGCAACCAGTATTGATGCTTTGGCTATAGGTATTACTTTTGCATTTTTAGATGTAAGTATCTTTATGGCAATTACTTTAATTGGCTGTACGACTTTTGTTTTGTCTATGATAGGATTAAAAGTTGGCAATATTTTCGGAAAGAAATATAAACAAAGAGCAGAGTTTTTTGGGGGATTAATTCTTATTGGCATGGGGATTAAAATTTTACTTGAACACCTTGGGATTTTATAAAATCAGACTGTATTTAATATTTACATATATAAATATTTGTATCAAAATAAAAACACTCTATATATAATAGAGTGTTTTGTTTTTATATTGCTTGTGCAATTAAGTCTCCCATTTGTCTTGTGCCGACTTCTTTTGTTCCCTCACTTACGATATCAGGAGTTCTATATCCCATATCGAGAACTTTTGTTACGGCATTTTCGATTGCACTTGCTTCTTCTTCAAGATTAAATGTATATCTTAGCATCATTGCCATTGAAAGAATTGTGGCAATAGGGTTTGCCATATTCTTACCCGCAATATCCGGGGCTGAGCCATGGATTGGTTCATACATACCGAAAGAATTTTTTCCGAGGCTTGCTGATGGAAGCATGCCGATAGAACCTGTGATTTGACTTGCTTCGTCTGATAAGATGTCGCCAAACATATTTGATGTTACGATAACGTCAAATTGTTTAGGATTTCTTACAAGTTGCATAGCGGCATTGTCGACATACATATGTGTAACTTCAACTTCCGGATAGTCTTTGCTCATTTCTGTTAAGATTTTTCTCCAAAGTCTGCTGCTTTCAAGTACGTTTGCTTTATCAATACTTGCAAGTTTTTTGTTTCTTGCCATTGCTGTTTCAAATGCAATTTTACCTATTCTTCTTATTTCCATTTCTGAATAGCTTTCTGTGTCGTAAGCTTCGTTTCCGTATTTGCCTTCTCTGTATCCTCTTTCGCCAAAGTAGATACCTCCTGTAAGTTCTCGCACAACCATAATATCTAAGCTGTCACCGATAATTTCTTTCTTTATCGGGCAAGCATCGCTTAGAGCTTTGTGAATGATTGCGGGTCTAAGATTTGCATATAGCCCCAAGGCTTCTCTTATACCAAGTAATGCTTTTTCAGGTCTTTGATCTCCAGGAAGGTTATCCCATTTAGGACCTCCCACAGCACCCAAAATAACGCTGTCAGAGTTTTTGCAAAGCTGAACTGTTTCTTTTGGCAGACATTCACCGCAGTTGTCGATTGCGTCTCCGCCTGCTCTTACATATGCAAACTTGAATGTATGAGAATATTTTTCTCCTATTTTATTTAGTACCTTTACAGCTTCGGCTGTTACTTCAGGACCTATTCCGTCACCTTTTATTACCGCTAAATTAAATTCCATGTTATTCTCCGATCTTTTCCTTTGTATATTCTACAAGTCCTCCTGCTTTCATGATTTTTTGCATGAATTCAGGGAAAGGCTGAGCCTTATATTCTTTGTTTGTCGTTAAGTTTGAAATAATACCCGTATTAAAATCAACTTTTACTTCATCGCCGGCTTTTATATCGTTTGCCGCTTCCTCGCATTCAAGAATAGGTAGTCCGATATTTATTGCGTTGCGATAGAAGATTCTTGCAAATGTTGATGCGATAACACAAGATACTCCTGCACATTTAATTGCAAGAGGAGCATGTTCTCTACTTGAACCACAACCAAAGTTTTTAGTTGCAACGATTATGTCACCTTTATGCATTTTGCTTACAAAGTCTTTATCTATATCAATCATACAATATTTTGCAAGTTCATCTCCGCTTGATACATTTAAGTATCTTGCAGGGATTATTACGTCTGTATCTACATTATCACCGTATTTGAATACTTTTCCTTGTGCTTCCATTAAAAATCTTCCTCCATTACTTTTTCTGGATCAATAATATATCCGGCAACTGCTGATGCTGCTGCAACGGCTGGACTTGATAAGTAAACTTCACTGTCTACATGTCCCATTCTTCCTACGAAGTTTCTGTTTGTTGTTGAAATTGCTTTTTCTCCTGCAGCCAAGATACCCATATGTCCTCCAAGGCATGGTCCACATGTTGGAGTAGAAACAATTGCTCCTGCTTTTATTATATCTTCAACATATCCGAGTTTTATACTGTCAAGATAAATTTGCTGAGTGGCAGGGATAACTATTGTTCTTACTTTTTTGTTTACTTTTCTGCCTCTTAAAATATCAGCAGCCATTTTAATATCTTCAAGTCTTCCGTTTGTACAAGAACCGATAACTGCTTGATCTACATATACTTTTTCTTCTGCTGCTTCATCTACTGTTTTTGTATTTTCAGGAAGATGAGGATAAGAAACTGTAGGTCTAAGCTTACTTAAGTCGATTTCTATAACTTGTTCATATTCAGCATCTTCATCAGCTTCAAATACTTCAAAAGGTTTTGTTGAATGTGCTTTTGCATATTCGATTGTTTTTTCATCAACAGGGAATATACCGTTTTTTGCACCTGCTTCTATAGCCATATTAGCCATTGAGAATCTGTCATCCATAGATAAATATTTAATACCATCTCCAACAAATTCCATTGATTTGTATAAAGCACCGTCAACACCGATTTTACCAATAATATGTAATATAATGTCTTTACCGCTTATCCATTTTGCAGGTTTGTTTTTTAGTACAAATTTAATTGCTTCCGGAACTTTGAACCATGCTTCACCTGTTGCCATACCTATTGCCATATCTGTACTTCCAACACCTGTTGAAAAAGCTCCAAGAGCTCCATATGTACAAGTATGAGAGTCTGCTCCGATTATAACTTCTCCAGGAACTACTATTCCTTTTTCAGGTAAAAGTGCATGTTCGATACCCATATCACCTACATCAAAGAAGTTTTTAACATTCATATCCCAAGCAAAATTTCTACAGCTTTTGCATTGTTCAGCTGCTTTGATGTCTTTGTTTGGTGTGAAGTGGTCAAGTACGATTGCTACTTTGTTTTCATCAAATACTTTCTTTGCACCAGTTTTTTTGAATTCTTTTAAAGCAACTGCAGTTGTAATGTCGTTACCCATTACTATGTCAAGTTTTGCTTCAATTAATTGCCCTGCAACAACGCTGTCTAGTCCTGCGTGTTTTGCAAGGATTTTTTGTGTCATTGTCATTCCCATAATAAATATCTCTCCTTAATTTCTACTTAACAATTTTATTTGCAACACTTACTACGGCATAGAATGAAGATAATGTTATATTACTTGATACTCCGGCTCCGTAGTACATTTTGTGGTTATGTCCTTCGATTTGAATATAAGAAATGGCTCTTGCATTTGTACCGTATTCCATAGAGTGTTCTCTATAATCGGTTACTTCCATTTCAATGTTAAATTCATTTTCAAGAGCATGGGTGAATGCATCTATAATACCATTTCCGACACCACTTATTTCTCTTTCTTCGCCTTTATATTCAATTATAGCTTTGATAGAAACTTCTTCGTCGTGGTCTTTAGTTGTTTCTTTATATTTTATAAGTTTAATAGGATTTTCGTTGTTGATGTATTCTTTTTTGAATATATCAAATATAACTTCCGGTGCAAGGTCACTATGATGTTTATCTGATACTTTTGTTGTAACTTTGCTGAAATCTTTTTGGAATTCTTTAGGAAGATATAATCCATAATTTTGTTCAAGTACGAATGCAACCCCGCCTTTACCAGACTGTGAATTGATACGTACGATTGGGTCGTATGTACCTCCAACGTCTTTTGGGTCGATTGGAAGATAAGGAACTTCCCATATTGTTTGTTTTCTTTCTTCTCTTTTGTTCATTCCTTTTCTTATTGCATCTTGGTGTGAGCCTGAGAATGCAGTGAATACCAAAGAGCCAACGTAAGGATGTCTTGGGTTTATTTCCATTCTTGTAAGTCTTTCGTACATATCCCCAAGTTCTCTTATTTTTGAAAAGTCAAGTTTAGGGTCTATTCCTTGAGAGAACATATTCATTGCAACAACCATAATGTCACAGTTACCCGTTCTTTCTCCGTTTCCGAAAAGTGTTCCTTCGACTCTGTCTGCTCCTGCCATTAAAGCAAGTTCTGTTGCGGCAACTCCCGTTCCTCTGTCGTTGTGAGCATGAAGGCTTAATACAACGTCTTCGCGGTGATGAAGTCTTTCTGAACAATATTCTATTTGGTCTGCATAAACATTGGCAGTTGCCATTTCAACAGTTGATGGAAGATTTATTATAATTTTATTGTTTACTTTTCCATGCCATACATCTATTACTGCATTACAGATTTCAACTGCATAATCCATTTCTGTTCCTGTATAGCTTTCAGGAGAATATTCAAAAGTAAAATCTGTTTCGGGATATTTTTTCATCTCTTCCAAGAACTTCTTAGCGCCCTTAACTGCAATTTCTGTTACTTCTTCTTTGGTTGCATTGAAAACAACATCTCTTTGAAGCACTGAAGTAGAGTTGTAAAGATGTACGATTGCTCTTTTTGCACCTTTGATGGAAGCAAAAGTTTTTTCTATAATTTCGTCTCTTGATTGTGTAAGAACTTGAATGTTTACGTCATCGGGGATCATATCTTTTTCGATTAATGTTCTTACAAATTCAAATTCGGTGTCACTTGCAGCCGGGAAACTTACTTCGATTTCTTTAAATCCTATTTCCACAAGTTTGTTATAAAATTCGATTTTTTCATTCAAACTCATAGGAATTTCCAAGGCTTGGTTTCCGTCTCTCAAATCAACACTACACCATATTGGTGCTTGTTCTATAACTTTATCCGGCCATTTTCTATCTTTTTTATTCATTATTGGATAGGGTTTGTACTTTTCAAAATTTTTCATTTTATTTTACCTCTTTATAAATTTATGAACGTACCTTATTTAAAAATAACACATTTGATGGGTTGGAAAATCAGGGAAAATAAAAAACCTTTCATCTCTAAATAAGAGACGAAAGGTATAATTTCCGCGGTACCACTCTAATTTATTCTTTGGTAAATAAGAATACACTCATTAAAGATACGGGCGATGTATGCCGATATCCCGTCACTGTAACGGGTGACAGCCGTTTCCACTTACTCTCAAAAGATTTCGGTAAACCACTCTGAGGCGAGTTCGGTTTCTGTTAAGTACTGTTTTACACCAACCAACAGCTCTCTGCGACTTTTTAAAAAACTTACTATTCCTCTTCTTTGTGTTTAAAGGTATTAAGTTCATATTGATATAAATCTATCACAAGAAATATTGATTGTCAATAATATTTAGAAAATTCTTTCATTTTTAGATGTATTTTAAGTTTATTATATTTATAACGTTTAGAGTGTTGAATTTATAAAAATATTTGAAAAATTTTATGTGAATGATATTATGTTTTGTAATGTAGAACAATAAAAAAAACACCTCAAAAGGTGTTTAAATTTCTTTTTTTGAAAAAGATGTTTTTACTTGAACATGGTCAATTTTACCAAGTCTTCCCGTAAAAGCATTTATTGTATCAGCTTTACCGATTACAGCAATAGATATGATTGATACATTTTCTCTGTCTAATGGTATTCCCATTCTTCCTCTTATAATATCTTTATAACTGCTTATTACCTCGTTTACTTCTTTTTGTACTTTTTTAGGTTCATCTAGAACCAGACTTATTACCGCTATTCTCATTTTTAACTCCTTTATATACAATTTCTTATAAATTCTTTGATTATTTTTATACTGGTTTCTTCTTTTTTATAATTAAGTTCAGGATGCCACTGAAGTCCCCAAATGAATTTTTTATCATTCATATAAACGGCTTCAATTAATCCGTCTTTTGATATTGCCATAGGTTTTAATTCTTTTGCCAAATCTTTTATAGCCTGGTGGTGATAACTGTTTACGTCTATTTCATCCTTTTTCAAAAGATTATATAGGGGAGAAGGGTTTATTATATCCACTTTATGAAAGTTTATGTCATAAGGTGGCTTTTGTACGTGATTGACCCCTTTTTGCGTCTCAAGATCCTGATATAAACTTCCTCCCAAGATGACGTTTATTAATTGTAGTCCTCTGCAAACGGCAAGTGTCGGTTTATCTTTTTTTATTATTCTATTAAATAATATTGTTTCCATTTCGTCACGTTTAAAACATATGTTGTGACATTTATCGGATTTTTCTTCGTTATACAGTTTTGGATTTACGTCATGTCCTCCCGTTAAAAGAAATCCGTCGCATAGATTAATCAGACTTTCTATTGTTTCTTCATTTGTTGTAAGCGGAAGCATGACAGGTATTGCTCCGCATTGTTCAATACACAGCATATATCCTGGTATCATCCAGTAACTTTCTTTGTATTCATCAAACAGTGGAATTATTCCTATAGTCGGTTTTTTCATTTTAGTATCCCTTTCTTGTTTTGAAAAATGTTCTTTTTGATAAGTAAATATACCAAAGGGTTAAGTTAATATTATAATTTCTCACATTTATTATGTTTATAAAAATTTTAAATGAAGTTATATGTTTTGGTGCTTTTAATGATTGATAATTATTTCTTTTAACTAAATAAATTATTTGCATTAATTATATCATAAATTTTGATTTACCGAAGTTTATGTTTATCTATTTATATTATAAATTATGAAATATTGTATCGCCAAATGTTAAAGTATGTTTTATTCAAAACATTGTTGATATTAGGAAGTCATAAATATAAGTTTAAAAATGGGTACATAAAATGTATTTTACTTCAAATAATAAAAATATGAAAAAGCAGGTGTTTATAAGTGTTGTTTTTGTTGTTTTTGTTATATTTTTTTCCGTTAACTATAAAACGGAAACCAATAATCGTACTTTTATGATATATATGAATGGCTCTGATTTGGAAAGTGAAAATAAAGTGGCAAGCAAAGATTTAAAGGAAATATGCAAAAGTAATCTGTCTGAGAATACAACGGTTCTTATTTATACGGGAGGGACCAAAAATTGGCACAATAAAGATATAGACAGTGAAAGGAATCAAATATTTGAAGTTAAAAACGGTAGATTGAAATTGTTAAAGTCGCTGGGAAAGAAGAGTATGGGGAGTAGTGAAACCTTATCTGAGTTTGTGGATTATTCCATGAACAACAGAAAAAGTGATGAAAATATATTGATATTTTGGAATCACGGGGGTGGGGCAATATCCGGATTTGGGAAAGACGAAAACTTTAATAATGATACTCTTGTTTTGAGTGAAATTGAAATAGGTATAAAAAAAGGATTGGGAAAATCCGGGGATAAAATAGATATGGTAGTTTTTGACGCATGCTTGATGTCTTCTTTTGAAACCGCCTATTCTCTAAGAAACTATTGTGATTATATGGTTGCCAGTGAAGAGCTTGTTCCTGGATATGGTTTTGATTATAAAAAAATCATTGATAGAAGTTTGCATATGGACATAAAAAGACTCGGCAAATTTTTTGTGGACAGCTTTTATAAAGAAAGTGAAAGAAAAGGTAAAGATAAAATCATAACTATGTCGTTACTTGATTTAAAAGAGATTGAAAATTTATATAATAATTTTATGGAGAGGCTTTCTTATGTAGGGGGTTATTATAATTTTGACAGTTTAAAAGAGAAAGTTTCCCTTGGACCTGTGTTTGGGGGGAGAACTAAAGAAGAAGGATTCAGTAATATGGTTGATTTTTATTCTTTATCTTTAAGTATTTTCGGTGAAAAAGATATAGGTGCTATAAAAGAAGATTTGAATGATGTTGTTGTTTACACGAGAAATGGTTATCTTAACAGGGAAGCTTGTGGTTTATCAATATTTTTTCCACTAAATTATAACGATAAAACTCTTTATGAATTAAATTTATATAATTATATTAGTATGAACAGTAATTACTATAAATTTTTAGAGTCATATAAGTATTTTGAGAGAAATAAAAAACATGAGGATATATATAAAGTCAAAAATGTAAAAAATAAAAATATTATCTACGAGATTATTAAAGATAAAAAAGAGGATAAAAAAAATAATAGAATTTTTTATTTAAACGGTAATATCTTGAGTGTTTATAAAATAGCCTCGGTAAATAATTTGGATATTTATACTGCTCCAATTATTTTAAATGGAAAAGAAGCAAGCTTGCGGTTTTGTGTTAATAAATTAAAGGGAAATACTCAGATAATCGGAACAGTATCGGCAAGGGGGAAATTAAATATTTCGGAAGAGAAAATATTGGATTTGCATGAAAACGATATTTTGAAAATAATAAATTATGAAATTATGGATGATGGTGAAATTAAAAGGGTATTGTCAGATGAAATTAAAGTAACGGGAGAAACTTCAGTATTACAAATGTAATTAAAAATATGAAAAATTTTCATATTTTTTATCAAAAACTATAATGTTTTTTTTCATAATATAGTATAATAAAATTCGGTAAAGATTTGACTAATATTTTAAATAATTTATATAAAAGGAGAAGAAAAAGTGAAAAAGATAGCGGTTTTAACAAGCGGCGGTGATGCGCCCGGTATGAACGCTGCGATAAGAGCGGTTGTGCGTGCCGGTTTATATTATGGTTTTGAAGTTTATGGTGTGTATCAAGGTTATAAAGGATTAATCGAAGATAATATCGAAAAAATGGATGCTTATTCGGTTTCGGATAAAATTCAAAGAGGGGGTACTTTCCTTCGTTCTGCAAGATGTTTGGAAATGAAAACAGATGAAGGTTTAAACAAGGCAGTTAATACTCTTCATAAACATGGAATAGAAGGTCTTGTGGTTATCGGTGGAGACGGCTCGTACAGAGGAGCTCAAAAACTCAGCAGAGCTGGTATAAATGTTATAGGTATTCCGGGTACAATAGATAATGATATTTCATGTACAGAATATTCTATCGGGTTTGATACTGCTGTAAATACGGCAGTTGATGCGATAAATAAGATAAGAGACACATCTTCTTCTCACAACAGGGTTAATGTTGTTGAAGTTATGGGAAGAAACAGTGGTTTTATAGCTTTATATGCCGGTATTGCCGCAGGAGCCGAAGCGATTCTTATTCCTGAAAAAGAGCTTAATTTGGATGTTGTATGTGAAAGAATAAAAAAAGGATTCAGCTCAGGTAAATATTATGGATTGGTTATTCTTGCCGAAGGAGTTGGACATTACGATGAATTTTGTGATGTTATAGAAAAATATTCGGGAGTAACTACAAGAGGAACAAACTTAGGATATATTCAAAGAGGTGGATCTCCTTCTGCATTTGACAGAATGCTTGCAAGCAAAATGGGCGCTATGGCAGTAGAATGTTTAAAAGAAGGAAAGACAAACAGATGTATGTGTTATCAGCATGGAAGATTCTTGGATATGGAAATAGAAGAAGCATTGTCTATGCCTTATAACATTGATGAAGAAGCTAAGAGAATTGCAGAAATGCTTGCAATATAATATAGATTATTGATTAGGAGATAACGTAAATTATGAAAAAGACAAAAATCGTATGTACCATAGGTCCTGCGAGTGAAGATAAGAAGATTTTAACGCATCTTGTAGCATCAGGGATGAATGTTGCAAGACTTAATTTCTCACATGGAGATTATGAAGAGCATCAAGGCAGAATTGACACAATAAAAGAGATAAGACAAAAATTAAATCAACCTATAGCTATTTTGCTTGATACAAAAGGTCCTGAAATCAGAACTAAAACCTTTAAAGACGGAGGAGTGTTCTTAAAAGAAGGAAATATGTTTACCTTAACGGTAGGTGACGAACCCGGGGACGAAACAAAGTGCGCCACTACTTATGACCATTTGGCTGAAGAACTTAAAAGAGGCGATGTTGTTCTTATCGATGACGGTTTGATCAAATTAACGGTAAGGGAAATCAAAGGTAAAGATGTTGTTTTAAGAGTTGACAACGGTGGTCCTGTTAAGAATCATAAGAGTATAAATATCCCCGGTGTTAACATCAAACTTCCGGCTCTTACAGAAAAGGATACGAATGATTTACTTTTCGGAATAAAGAATGATATTGATTTTGTTGCTGCTTCATTTATAAGAAGTAAGGAAGATGTATTTGCCATAAGAGAAGTTCTTAATAATAACGGTGGTGAAGACATTCATATAATTTCAAAAATCGAAAACAGACAAGGTGTTGACAATATAGATGAAATTATCGAAGCCAGCGACGGTATTATGGTTGCGAGAGGGGATCTTGGTGTTGAGATACCTGCCGAAGAAGTTCCTATCGTGCAAAAAGATATTATCAAAAAATGTAACTATGTGGGTAAGCCTGTTATTACCGCAACGCAAATGCTTGACAGTATGATTAACAATCCAAGAGCAACAAGAGCGGAAGTAACGGATGTATTTAATGCTATATTTGACGGTACCGATGCGATAATGCTTTCAGGAGAAACTGCTGCGGGTAAATATCCTATAGAAGCAGTACAGACTATGGGTATTATTGCCGAATCAGCAGAAAGCAAGCTTGCCAGTGATTTTAGAACAAGAAGTAAATATATCAATGATAAGAGCATGACAAGTGCGGTAAGTTTGTCAACAGTACAAATTGCAGACTCTCTTAATGCAAAAGCAATACTTACACCTACAAGCTCAGGATATACTGCAAGAAGAATATCAAAATATAGACCTAACTGTGATATTGTTGCATATACCGATAAAGAATATGTTCAAAGAAGATTATCTCTTGTATGGGGTGTTGAGGCTTATAAGATAGATGTATTTTCTGATGTTGAACTACTTTATAAAACAGCAATAGAAAGTGCCAAAGAGCATTTCCATGTACAGGATGGAGATATGGTAGTAATAACGGCAGGTATTCCTCTTGGAGTAAAAGGCACAACGAATTCAATAAGAATAGAAACCGTAGGAGAGAATGTTTTGAAAGGTGCCGGTATTATCAGTGGAAGAGTAAGAAATAATTTAAGATTTTACAGTGATGCGTTAAATGATTTTAAAGAAGGCGAAATTTTAGCGCTTACAAAATATGACAACAAGGCCATGAGTTTGATTGAAAAAGCAGGTGGAGTTGTATACAGTGAAAAAGCTTTTACAAATGAAGTGGTAATGACCTTAAGAGGACTAAATATTCCGGTTTTAACGGGTGTTGAATCTTTTGAAGGTTATGAAGATAAGGAGAAAGTTGCCCTTGATGCAACGAGAGGAATTTTATATAAATTAAAATAGTTGTTTAAAACAATAAAATGTATGGGAGCCGGCAATGAAAACAAGATTGGAAAACGGTAAAATATTTAAATTTTTGGTGGATTTATTTTTTATGACTGTTGCATGCATAATTATGTCATTTGCTTTTGCGGCATTTTGTATACCAAATGATATAGCACCGGGAGGGTTTTCAGGGCTGGCTACCGTTTTATATTCATTTACGGGAGCACCTGTCGGTGCTGTTTCTTTTATTATGTGTATTCCCTTGTTTATTATATTGTATAAAGATATGGGTGTAATTAATTTTTTCAAAACCTTATACGGAACATTTGTGTTTTCTTTTTTTATGGATATAATGACAGGGAAATTTAATTTTACAAACGATTTATTGCTTGCATCTCTTTTCGGAGGGATTGTATTCGGTGTAGGTGCAGGACTTCTTTTTAAGTTTAAAGGAACTACCGGAGGAACCGAATTGCTTGCACTTCTTTTACAAAGAAAGTTTTCGCATGTTTCAATGGGAAATTTGATATTGTTTTTTGACGGAATTGTTGTTTTGATAGCTGGGATAGCGTTTAGAAATTTTGAGATTATGGTTTATTCCGGTATTCATATTTTCGTTGCAACAAAAGTTATAGATTTTATTCAAGAAGGTATGAGCTATACAAAAGCATTTTATATATTTACTTCAGATCCTGTGGGTATAAAAAATGCTGTGTATGAAAATTTGGACAGAGGTGTAACTTTTTTAAAGGCAAAAGGCGGGTTTACAAATGAGGATAAGGATATTTTGTTTTGTGTGGTAAGCAGGATGGAAGTTGCTATGCTAAAAGAAATTATTTCCGATATAGACAAAGATGCCTTTGTTATATTGGCGGATGTCAGTGAAGTTCTCGGGGAGGGCTTTAAAGGAGTAAATGAAGAGTAAGATGAAAGAAATAACTATAGATAAAGAATATATGGATATGCGTCTTGACAGATTTATAGGGAAAGTTACGCTTCTCTCTAAGGCGGATATTCAAAAACTCCTAAGAAAGAAAGTAATTAAAGTTAACGGAAAGAAAAAGGAAGGTAACTACAGAATTAAGCAAGATGATGTAGTTCGATTTTACATTTCCGATGATTTGTTTAAAGAAAATGATATAAAAAAAGTTGATATCAGTGGTCTTGATATTATATTTGAAGATGAAAATATAATTATTTTAAACAAAAAAGCAGGTATATTATCACAAGGAAACGGTAGTGATAAAAGAGATTTGGCAAGTATGCTTGTAAGTTATTTAAATTCCTCTTCCACGGGTATTGTTACCAGATTGGATTTGAATACGAGTGGTATTGTAATCGGAGGGAAAAACAGAAGATCTCTTATGCTTCTTAATGAGATGTCGAGAGAAAGCCTTATAGATAAAAGATATTTAACATTGGTAAAGGGTGATTTTACCGACGAGGGTGTAATTACTCATTATGGAGTGAAAGATCAAAAAGGAAATAAGTTGATTTTAAGTAAATCGAAAGTAAAGGGAGCATTTGAAGTGAGTGCTTTTTTTAAAATCATAAAAAAATTTAAAGGCTATACGTTACTTGAAGTGAAACTTATTACTGGTAAAACACATCAAATACGTTCGCAATTAAATACTATGGGATACAGTGTTGTCGGAGACAGAAAATACAACGACCATAGAGAAGATGATTCTTTTGATAAATTTAATTTAAAAAGACAGTTTCTCCATTGTTATAAAGTTACTTTGAATGCAAAGGATAATTTTATAACTAAAGATATGACTTTTTACAGTAAACTTCCAAAGGATTTGGACTCGGTTATTAATATATTAAATCATATTTAATGTTTGACATTACTTTAAAATTTGAGTAAAGAAGTTTATTCGGATTTTAGTTTTAAGAGGTGCATCATGAAATCATTACATATTAGATTTAGCAGGAATAATATAATATTAATCACAGCTTTTTTTGTTATTGCAATATTGATTTTTTGTTTTCTTAATCAAGATAAATCAATACTTGTTCCAGTAGAGAAAAAGATTGAGGCAGATAGGGGGATTGATGCGAGTTCATTGGTAATGTTAACCAAAGAGAATGAAAATAAATATACTGTTAAACCATTGAAAGATTATGTTGATTTTACATCTCTTGGTAAAACTAAAGTAGAATATATGGTAACGAACAAAGAGAATAATGTTAAAGAAAAGATTTCGGTGGAATTTGATGTTGTTGATACAACTCCTCCTGATATTAAAGATATAGAAGTTATAGGGGTGCCGTATAAAAGTAAGTTTAATATAGATACATATGTAAAGGTTACTGATAATCTCGATGGGGAAATTCCAAAGGAAAAGATCAAAATAGAAGGCAATGTAGATACTTCCAAGATAGGTAAATATAATATTGAAGTATCTGCTTCAGACAGTGTTGGTAATAAAACAGAAAAGAAATTAACCATTTCTGTTGTCAGAGCATATGCAAGGGCCGATGAAATGGGATCGCTCACGGGAAAGTGGATTAATAAAGAAAAAGATTTGATTTTAAGTTTTTATGACGGTTATGGAAGAGCCTGTTATTCAATAGGGAAACATGGTGATTCTATAGATTACAGTGGTTATGTAAGTGAAATAAACAATAGCCAAGATGAAACTGTATTGCTTTTAAGTTATAATGCTGCCGACTGGCAGAATCATGAAAAGCCGGATTATGTTTTTTCAAATATGATAACGGAAAAAAGAGGCAATAAGCTTACTGTTAAAAGTTTTATGGATTATAAGAATATAGAATTCAGTTTTGCGGGAAGTAACTGGGAAGAAGTTAACAGTAATTACTTTAAATAAAAAAGACCTTTAAAAGGTCTTTTTTATTTTGATTATAGTCCCAAAGTATCGTCATTTAAGAAAAATACTTTAATTCTATCTTTATTTTTTTGATATCCGGTCAAAGTGTAGAAAATACATATTTTGTCATCGCTCTTACAGTTAGCACATCTTCCCAGTTCTCTGCAAGGAGTTTTCATATCAAGTCTTTCACAGTTCATAGGACCGGTTTGTTCTTTTACTCTGTCAATTGCAGTATCTATACTTGATACGATTTTATTTGGGCTTGCTATAATTACTATATGTTCAGGTCCGTAAATTAAAGCCGAAACTCTATTTCCTGTTCCGTCAACATTATATAATTCGCCGTTTATGGTTATTGCATTGGAACTCATAAAATAGTAGTCAACAAAATTTGCTTCCATTGCGATTTTTCTGGCTTCTTCTTTTGAATCAGCTTTTTTCTTTCTGTCTTTAAAGTCATAACTTTGAATAAGTTCACTTAAGCCTTCTACTTGTTTGATAGTATAACTACCTCCCATTGCAGTTGTTGAACCTTTAGGAATAAGTTCTTTAACCGTATTTAAGAGTTCGTCTTTACTATCAAATAATCTTGCGTCAATATTGTTTTTCTTTAAAGCTTTAATTGTTGTTAGAATTTTCTTTTCATTAATTTTTTTTATACTGTCTTTGTAATCCATTTTATTTATCTCCTAAAATTATTCTTCGTCCAAAGCTTCTTCATCTTGTGAAGGTACTTTTGCGATAGTGGAAATTCTGACATCTTCGTCGAGTTTCATTACCTTAACGCCTGATGTGCTTCTTCCCATTTGAGATATATCACTGGTGTCTATTCTTATAACCGTTCCGTCTATGCTTATCATCATTATGTCGTGTTTTTCTTTGTCTATTACGCACATTCCGGAAAGTTCTCCTGTTTTTTTGGTGATTTTATAATTAAGAACACCTTTACCGGCTCTTCCTTGGGTAGGATAAAGATTTGTTTTGGTAAGTTTTCCGTATCCGTTTTCCGTTACCGAAAGTACATATGAATTATCAAAAGCAATATCCATACCTATTACGTAGTCATCTTCTTTTAAATTAATTCCCTTTACTCCTCTTGAAACCCTTCCTATAGGTCTTACGTCTGACTCATTGAATTTTATTGCAAGTCCTTTATGAGTCCCGAGAATTATATCTTGACTTCCGTCTGTAAGAGCAACTTCGATGAGTTCATCATCTTCTGCCAAGTTTATTGCCACAATGCCGTTCTTTCTCGAAGAATCGTATTCCGTCAAGCTTGTCTTTTTAAATATACCATTTCTTGTTGCCATTACTAGGTATTCATCTTCTTTGAATTCTTTTATAGGTATAACAGCGGTTATTTTTTCACCCGGGTCAAGGGCAAGAAGGTTTACTATAGCAGTTCCTTTTGCGATTCTTGATGCATCGGGAAGTTCGTAGCCTTTTAGTCTGTATACTTTACCTTTGTTGGTAAAGAACATTATATAATGATGAGTTGTTGTAAAGAAAAGGTGTTTTACAAAATCATTTTCTCTTGTTGAAAGGGCTGTAACGCCTTTTCCTCCTCTTCTTTGTGCTTTATATGTATTTGCAGGAAGTCTTTTTACATATCCGACATGAGTTATTGTAACGACTATGTCTTCTTCTTCTATAAGGTCTTCCATATCAAAATCTTCATCGTCATTTTCGAATGAAGTTCTTCTTTCATCGTTATATTTTTCTTTGATTTCAAGAAGTTCTTCTTTGATAATATTCATTACCAATTCTTCGCTTGCAAGTACACTTTCCAAATATTCTATCGTTTTTAAAAGTTCGGCATATTCGTTTTCAAGCTTTTCTCTTTCAAGTCCTTGAAGTCTTCTAAGTCTCATATCGACAATCGCTTTTGCCTGAATATCTGAAAGTTCAAATCTTTCCATCAACTTTTCTTCAGCATCGTTGTAACTTGCTCTGATAATTTTGATGATTTCATCTATGTTGTCAAGAGCTATCAAAAGTCCTTCAACTATATGAGCTCTTGCTTTGGCTTTCTTTAAATCATATTCTGTTCTTCTGATAATTATTTCTTTTTGATGATTTAAATAGTGAACCAAAATTTCTTTCAGATTTAATATTTTAGGTTGGTTGTCTACAAGTGCAAGCATTATTACACCGAAAGTATCTTGTAGTTGAGTATATTTGTAAAGTTGATTTAATATTATAGATGCGTTGATATCTTTTCTTAAATCAATTGCAACTCTTATACCGTTTCTGTCGGATTCGTCTCTTATATCTGATATTCCCACTACCTTTTTGTCTCTTACCAAGTCTGCTATTTTTTCAACTAGTTTTGCTTTGTTTACCATATAAGGAATTTCGGTTATAACTATTCTCTGTCTGGTTCTGCTTATTTCCTCTATATGTGTTCTGGATCTTAATTTTATTCTTCCTCTTCCTGTTGTATATGCATTGTATACTCCGGATTTTCCCATTATTATTCCTCCGGTAGGGAAGTCAGGACCTTTAACGTATTTGATTAATTCGCTTATTTCTATATTTTCGTTTTCTATAAGGGCTATTATAGCATCTATAACTTCACCGAGGTTATGTGGTGGTATATTTGTTGCCATACCTACTGCGATACCGTTTGAACCGTTAACCAATAAGTTTGGAAATCTACTAGGTAAAACTACTGGTTCTTTTAACGTTTCGTCAAAGTTTGGAGAATAATCTACAGTTTCTTTGCTTATATCTCTAAGCATTTCTCCTGTCAGTTTGGTCATCTTTGCTTCTGTGTAACGCATTGCAGCCTGGCTGTCTCCGTCAATAGAGCCGAAGTTACCATGCCCGTCAACTAAAGGATATCTTGTTGAAAAATCCTGTGCAAGTCTAACCATTGCATCGTATATTGCAGTATCTCCGTGAGGGTGATATTTACCCATTGTATCCCCAACTATTCTGGCGCTTTTTCTGTATGCTTTGTCATGGGCAAGATTTAACTCCGCCATTGAATAGAGGATTCTTCTGTGCACCGGTTTAAGTCCGTCTCTTACATCGGGAAGGGCTCTTCCTACGATTACGCTCATCGCATAATCGATATAAGAGGTTTTCATTTCTTCGACTATGTCACGATCTTCGATTTTTCCGTGAATCGTTTGAATTTCTTCTTTTTTGGCCATCTTTTTATACCTCCTATATATCTAAGTTTTGAACCTTTCTTGCGTTTTCGGTTATGAAATCTTTTCTTGGTTGAACCTGGTCTCCCATAAGTATTGAGAATATTTCGTCTGCATATGCCGCATCGTCTATGCTTACCTGCAATAATGTTCTGTTTTCGGGATTCATCGTTGTATCCCAAAGTTGTTCACCGTTCATTTCACCAAGACCTTTGTATCTTTGAAGTCCTATTTTATCTCTTCCTATCTCTTGAAGCTTTGTTTCAAGTTCTTCATCAGAATATAGGTACCATACTTTCTTTTGTTTTTCTAATTTATAAAGAGGTGGTTGCGCTATGTATACATACCCCGCGTCCAAAAGGCCTCTCATGTAACGGTAGAAGAATGTAAGTAACAGTGTTCTGATGTGGGCACCGTCGACATCGGCATCTGTCATGATAACTATTTTGTGATATCTTGCTTTTTCTATATCAAACTCTTCGGAGATACCTGTTCCGAATGCGGTAATCATAGAGCGGATTGTATCTGTGTTTAATATTCTGTCCAGTCTTGCTTTTTCTACGTTTAGTATCTTACCTCTTAATGGCAGAATAGCCTGAGTTTTAGGATTTCTTCCAAGCTTTGCACTTCCGCCCGCACTGTCCCCTTCGACTATGTATATTTCACATTTAGAAGGATCTTTTTCTCTGCAGTCTGCAAGTTTTCCTGGAAGAGCGGTACTTTCCAGTACACTTTTTCTTCTTACCAAATCCTTTGCTTTTCTTGCTGCTTTTCTTGCTCTTTGTGCTGTTAATGCCTTTTCCACGATTGTTTTTGCAACCGGAGGATGTTCTTCTAGGTAAGATGAGATATTATCTCCTACAGCTGTATCTACATATCCTCTTACTTCCGGATTACCGAGTTTTGTTTTTGTCTGCCCTTCGAATTCAGGATCTGAAATTTTTACGCTTATTACAACACAAAGACCTTCACGTATGTCATCTCCCGAAAGGTTTTCTTCGTTATCCTTTAGTATGTTGTATTTTCTTGCATATGCATTTATACTTCTTGTAAGCGCAGTTTTAAATCCGTTTACATGCATACCGCCTTCGACGGTGTTGATATTATTTGCAAAAGAGTAAATGCTTTCGCTGAAGCTTGTTGTATACTGCATTGCAACTTCAAGCATACAAACATCACTTTCTTTTTCGAAATAAATCATTTCAGGAGTGAGTTTCTCTTTACCTCTGTTTGCATATTCCACGAATTCCGTGATTCCGCCTTCATAATGGAAAGATTCTTCTTGTTCTTTACCCTCTCTTTCGTCTTTTAGCGTTATGTTAAGACCTTTATTTAAGAAAGCAAGTTCTCTTATTCTGTGTTTTAAAGTATCGTAATTAAATACCAGTTCGCTGAAAATTTCACTGTCTGGTTTGAAAAATACTTCTGTTCCTGTTTTTTTTGTTTTGCCGATTACTTCAAGAGGTGTTAGTGGTTTTCCTCTTTCGTATTTTTGTTGATGTATTTTTTCGTTTTGGTAAACCGTTACGGTTAGATGTTCTGAAAGTGCGTTAACTACAGATACCCCAACACCGTGAAGCCCTCCGGATACTTTATATGTCCCAGAGTCAAATTTACCTCCGGCGTGAAGGATTGTAAGTGCAATTTCCACAGCCGATTTTTTGTATTTTGGATTCATGCCGGTAGGGATACCTCTACCGTCATCAAGTACGGTTATTGTGTCACCTTCTCCGATTGTAACAAAAATGTTTTTACAAAACCCGGCAAGAGCTTCGTCAACACTGTTGTCCACAATTTCATATACCAAATGATGAAGCCCTTTTTCTCCTGTGCTTCCTATATACATTCCCGGTCTTTTTCTTACCGCTTCCAGCCCTTCCAGTACTTTTATTTTACTGGCATCATAGTTATTGTTATCTTGTTTAGCCACTATTTACCTCCTATTAAATTTCCTTTTTCGATTTTATATATTCTGTAATCTGATATATCTTCCAGGAAAGAATGATTTACGCATGTTATAAAAGATTGTGTGTCCTTTATTAAGCTTAATATTTGTTTTTGTCTGAATTTGTCTAAATCACTCATTACATCATCAAGTAAAACTATCGGATAATCTTCGTATTTTTCATATAAAAGTTTTATAAGCGATAATTTCATGCAAAGGGCAATACTTCTTTGTTGCCCTTGAGATGCAAATTTTTTGCTGTCCAAATCATTGATAAAAATATTTATGTCATCATGGTGTATTCCTATTGTCGTTGTTCCTCTCATGATGTCGTCATTTCTTGATTTCTTTAAAGCTTGTTTATATGTTTTTTTTATATCGCTCAAATCAGCGGAATTTAAGAGTACATTAGAAGAATAAAAAAATCTTATTTCTTCGTCTTTGCAAACTTCTTTATTTAATTCATTGGTTATTTTTTCGAGCTTTTTTAAAACGTTTATTCTTGTTTTTATTATATCACTTCCTATTGTGTATAAGGTCTCATCATATACTTCCAATAAGCTGGATGCTATATTTCTTTTGGAATAATCTTTAAGAATAGTATTGCGCTGCTTTAATGCTTTATTGTACCTTCTGAGTGCTAAGTGATAGTTGGGGAAAACAAGACTGATGCTTTCGTCAAGAAATTTTCTTCTGTCCTTTGGATAACCTTTGATGATTTTTAAATCTTCGGGAGTGAACATAATCAAATTGTATTCTCTTAAGAGTTCTGTTCTTGATTTTATGGGGGAAGAGTTTATTTCGTATTTTCTATTTTCTTTGATTGTGCATATTACGGAAGTATCAATATCGTCGTCTTTTTTTATATTTGCTTTTATCGAAGAATAGTCAAGATTGTTTCCGATAAAATTCAAAGTGTTTTTTTCTCTGTGAGAGATTCCGTTTAAAGTCAAAGAAAGGGCTTCTAAAAAATTAGTTTTGCCCTGTGCGTTCTTCCCATAAAAAATATTATACTTTTTATTAAAGGATGTATTTATTTTTTTAATATTCCTAAAATTAACTATTTCAATATTTTCTATATACATAAAAAAACCCCTTTAGGATTTATGAAAATATTATATCATAAACGTACTTTTTTTTCCAGCATTTTAAGGCAATAAAAGGTATATTTTAGCGCATTTTTATATTTGATATGATATTTCTCATCTGGGTGTTATTTTATGGGAAATATTGGATATAAACATTGAAAAACGTAATAATTTTTGAGTGATGATTTTATTGTGTTAAATATATTGAAATTTTGATTAAAACTTTTTGAAAATCAAAAAATATTTGATTTAGTTGTATTTTATTATATAATAATTAAGATAATTTAAAATTTCGGAGTTAAATATATGAAAAATTTTATAAAACAATCTTGCCTTTTTTATGGTGTTGTAATTTTACTTATACTTTTCTTGTTTGTAAATCCTGCTAATTTGACAGGATTAACTAAAGCACAGTACGGTCAGCTCGGAAGTGTTTACGGATATTTTGCGATTTCTTTCTTTTTATGTATAGTTTCTCTTGGCGTAAGAAGTCATTTATATGCAAAGGTAAGGTACGGTGCGATAAAAAGTATTGAAGACAGTAGGTATTCAAAAAGGTTATTGTTGGTTGACGGATTCATGGTTTTTGGTTTGGTAAACTTGGGAGTTTCTTTTTTCTATCAGCTACCTAAACTAATTAAATTGATGAATACTGGTATTTTGAATGTCTTGGGCGGAGAAACACCTCTAAAATTTTCAATTTGGGGACTTATTATAATTGCTGTTGCAATAATTTATGCAATGATAGGAAATAAATTGATGGAAGAAGATTTGCCTAGAAGAAGAAGAGGAGTTAAGCGCATAAGAATAAGCATAGGAGAATTTATTGCTATATTTATTCCTCATATTCCGGCAGCGATAAGCTTTTTGATATACATTGCTTTTTTGGTAAACCTTAATAATTTGGCAAAGTAGTATGAAAAATAGCATAATTTAATAAAAGAAGAGCTTTGCTCTTCTTTTTTGTTGTTAAATTTATCATGTTGTGTTATATTACCATGAGTAGATAATAAAAAAATGTTAAAAGTTATTTTAATAAGATGTTATTATGATATAATAATATAAATAACTTTTAAATAAGGAGATAGTTTATAATGTACGCTAAAATGACAGATAATTTTGGAGATGTAAATATCTCTACGGAAATAATTGAACAAATGGTTGGGCTTTGTGCCATGGAATGTTTTGGGATTGTCGGTATGGCAAGCAGAAGCGTAACCAACGGGATTATAGAATTGTTGAAAAAAGAAAACCTTAGAAAAGGTGTAAAAGTTGTGGAAGAAAACGGTAGACTCGTTATAGATATTTACGTTATTGTTGAATTTGGCGTGAAAATTGTTACGGTTGCAGAGAATTTAATTGATACGGTAAAATATAATGTAGAAAAACAAACGGGACTTAAAATCAAAAAAATAAATGTTCACGTTCAAAGTGTAAGAGCTAATCAATAATATAACGACGAGGTTTAAATATGATAGATTCAAATATGTTTAAAAAAATTTTAAAAGGTGCATATGCAAACTTAGAAAATAATAAACAGTTGGTAAACAATCTTAATGTTTTCCCTGTTCCTGACGGAGATACCGGAACAAATATGTCTTTAACGGTAAAGACAGCGGTGGAAGAAATGAGCAAGGTTACATCAGATAAAATAGGAGATGTTGCTGCGAGCATGTCAAGCGGTGCATTGATGGGTGCCAGAGGTAACTCAGGTGTTATTTTATCGCAGTTATTTAGAGGATTTGCAAAAGGGCTTAAGGATGTTAAAGAAATTGACATTGATTCTTTGATTGCTGCATTTGAACTTTCTACTCAAATGGCTTACAGGGCTGTTATGAAACCTACAGAAGGAACAATTCTTACAGTTGCAAGAGAAATGAATGAGTTTGCAAAAGAGCACGGTAAAAGCTACTCTAATGTTGAAGAGTTTATTTCTCATGTACTTGATGCCGGTGAAAAGTCTTTACAGAATACACCCAATTTACTTCCTGTATTAAAAGAAGCCGGCGTGGTAGACGCCGGAGGAAGAGGTTTACTTTGTTTGTTTGAAGGTGCTCTTAAGGTTTTAAGAGGTGAAGAAGTTGTATTCATAAATGTTGAGGAAGTTGAAAAAGAAGAAAGCGGCGTACAAGGATTTGAAATAGATTCTTCTGACATTAAGTTTGGATACTGTACGGAATTTTTAATAAAAGTTGCAAAAGAAAATTTAAAATACGAAAGTGCAATTACGGCAGCATTAAAAGATAAATTAACTCCTATTGGAGATTCGTTGGTTGCTGTACACGATAATGGAATAATAAAAATTCATGTTCATACAAATGTTCCTTGGAATGCAATGAAGATGGCTGCAACATGCGGAGAGCTTTCAAAGATTAAAATCGAAAATATGAGAGAACAGCATAATGAAATTATAATCAAAAATGAAGCGGAGAGCGCAGTGCAAGAGGAGGATAAATATTCAAAAGAAGAAAAAGATTTTGTATTTATCGGTGTTGCGGCAGGAAGCGGTATGAGTAAAATCCTAAAAGATTTGGGGATGGACTATGTAATAGAAGGCGGACAAACAATGAATCCTTCAACTCAAGACTTTATGGATATTATTGATAATACAAACGGGAAAAACTATATATTAATGCCTAATAATAAGAATATAATTATGGCAGCTACTCAAGCAAAAGATATTAGTGACAAAAATATTGAAGTAGTAAAAACAAGAACTATTCCGGAGGCTATTTCTGCACTTATGGTTTTTGATGCGAATGAATCTCTTGAAAACAATGCAGAAAACATGACTGATGCGATAAGTGAAGTTAAAACCGGACAGGTTACTTTTGCCGTAAGGGATACGCATATCGGAGAAAAGGAAATTTCTGAAGGTGATATTCTCGGTATATTGGGTTCTGATATAATCGCAAATACGAAAGATATAAAAGAAACAACCGTACAGTTAATTGAAGGAATGGTTGATGAAGACAGTGAACTTATAAGTATTTATTATGGAGAAGATGTAGATAAATCTGATGCTGAAGATATAGGAAGTATCATTGAGGATAAGTATCCTGATTTGGATGTAGAGGTAACTTTCGGCGGTCAACCGTTATATTATTATATAGTTAGTGTAGAGTAAAATGAAATATAATTTAAATGATTTAAAGGGTGTTGGAGAAAAAAAAGAACAAGCTTTAAATAATTTGGGTATCTATACTTTGGAAGATTTGCTAAACTATTATCCCAGAACTTATGAATTTACGGGAAAAATTGCGGGTATTGCAAATGCCGTACTGGGGCAAAAGGCTTTTGTAAAATGTACTTTTTTAGAAGCTTTAAAAACGAGAGTTGTAAGGCATAATCTTAAAATAACAAAAATAAAATTTTTAAGTGAAGGTAGTATATTTTATGCTACCTTCTTTAATAATCCTTATGTATCCGATTACTTTAAGAGTGATATAGAATATAAATTGTACGGTAAAGTGGAAAAGAGAGGCAATGTATATGAAATGCTTTCTCCCAAATATACCAGATTTGATGATGACAGTATAAAGGAAGGGTTAAATCCTGTTTATTCTTTGAGCAGCAAAAGCAAAATAACAAATAATGATTTAAAGAAATTTATATCTCAAGGTCTTGATTTGATAAAGATTAAGGATTATATCCCAAATGATATAAGAGAAGAATATAAACTTATATCTCTTTATGATGCTTATAGAAATATTCATTTGCCAAACAGTGTAAAGGATATTGAAGATGCAAATACAAGGATGACATTTGATGAGTTTTGCGGCTTTAATTTATCTATTATTATAAATAGGAATTTAAACCTGGGGGTTAGAGGCGATGTGTTTAAAATAATGGGTAAAGAAGAATTTATGAAAACACTGCCTTTTAAACTAACTGAATCACAAAACAGAGTTATTTTAGATATAGAACAGGATTTGTGTTCTGGTACGAAGATGAATAGACTTATTCAGGGAGATGTCGGAAGCGGGAAAACTGTTGTTGCTTTTTACGGTATATATCAAGCGGTTGCGAATGGATTTCAAGCTGTATTTTGTGCTCCTACCAAAATATTGGCATCTCAGCATTATGAAAACATAAAAAATATTTTTGATAAATTTAATATAAAAGTTGAATTTTTACATTCCAAGATGACGTCTTTGGAGAAAAAAGAAGCTTATGCAAGAATAAAAAGCGGAGTAAGTAGGATTATTGTCGGAACTCATGCAGTGTTTTCGGATAAACTGGAATACGATAACTTGGGATTTGCTGTGATTGACGAACAGCACAGATTCGGGGTTAATCAGCGTGGGTTTTTGAGCAAAAAAGGTGAATGTGTGCATACGTTGGTAATGAGTGCAACTCCTATTCCGAGGACGCTTACCTTAA
Source organism: Anaerofustis sp. (assembly GCF_019420015.1). Classification (GTDB taxonomy): domain Bacteria; phylum Bacillota; class Clostridia; order Eubacteriales; family Anaerofustaceae; genus Anaerofustis. Next base: position 17,631 of record NZ_JAHZIA010000039.1, on the reverse strand, counting down.
GTATATATAAGGATTTGGATATTAGCATAATAGATAAAAAGCCGGAAGGAAGAAAAGAAGTAAAAACTTATTTTAAAGATTACTCTTATTACGATAGAGTATATAAATTTGCATTAAAAGAAATAGAAAAGAATAATCAGGTTTATGTTGTTTGTCCATCAATCGACAGTGATGACTTGGAAGCTGCCGAGAAAATTTATGATAAATTAAAGAAAAGTTATTTTAAAAATATTAATGCTTCTTTAATACACGGTAAGATGAATGAAGAAGAAAAAGAAAGCATTATGGAGAAATTTTATGACGGAAAGATAAGTGCATTGGTGGCAACCAGCGTAATAGAAGTTGGTATAGACAGTAAAAATGCGACTCTTATAATTATTGAAGGGGCAGATAGATTCGGTTTGGCGTCCCTTCATCAGTTACGTGGCAGAGTCGGGCGGAATGACAAAGAATCTTACTGTATTTTATTAAGTAAAAATCCAAGTAAAAAAAGTATGGAAAGGCTTAATTTCCTTTCAAAGAATAATGATGGCTTCGAAATTGCGCTATTTGATTTGAAAACAAGGGGAAGCGGAGATATATTGGGGGTAAGGCAAAGTGGAAAAGACGGCTACAATATATATAAACTTATAGAAAACAGCGAGCTTTTCAGTAAAAGTAAAAGAGCTATGGAAACAATACTTAAAGATAATACAGAAGAAAACAGGAATTATTTGCAATATATAAAAAACAGATATAATAATTTTACAAAAGATATTACATGGAATTAAAGGAATTAAAAATATGAGAGTTATATCAGGAAAAATGAGAGGTACGAATCTGGAGAGTCCAAAGGACAGAAGAGTCAGACCTACAACAGACAGAATAAAGGAAGACTTGTTCAATATTATTATGCCTTATGTTGGGGGAAGTAAGGTTCTTGATTTGTTTGCCGGGAGTGGTGCTATCGGAATTGAGGCAATAAGTCGAGGGTGTAAAAAAAGTTATTTTGTGGATAATAATATGGACAGTATACGTCTTATAAAAAGAAACATAAAAAAAACGAAGTGCGAAGAAGAGAGCGTGGTTATAAAAAAAGATGCGGTAAGTTTTGTAAACACAACAAAGGAAAAATTTGATGTGATTTTTATGGATCCTCCGTATAATTATGAAAAACTAAAAAATTTGATAGAAAATATCATTAAATGTGATATACTATGTAAAGATGGAATATTAATTGTCGAACATGATAAAAATATGCCAATCGGAGAATATAAAAATACGGTTAAAATTAGAACAAAGTCTTATTCACTTACAAGTATCGACTTTTTTGTTTTGGAGGAATAGATGAAAAAAGCAATATACGCAGGAAGTTTTGACCCGATTACAAACGGACATGTTGACATAATTAACAGGGGGGCAAAAGTATTCGATAAGATTTATGTTGTACTTATGGAAAATACGGCAAAATCGCATCTTTTTTCATTGGACGAAAGAGTTCACCTTTTAGAAGAAAGTGTAAGGGATTTAGGTGATAAGGTAGAAATTGATGTTTATACCGGGCTTATTGCGGATTACTGTAATATTAAAGACACATACATTTTAATCAGAGGACTTAGAGCTCTTACGGATTTTGAATATGAGTTTCAAATGGCCACAATTAATAGAAAATTGAATAAAGAAGTTGAAAGTGTATTCTTTGTTGCAAGCAATAAGTATACTTACGTTTCTTCCAGCAATATAAAGCAAATAGCGGAGTTCGGGGGAGATGTGTCGAGTATGGTTCCTGAATGTGTAAACAGCGCACTTATAGAAAAATATAAGGGAGAGTAGATATGAAAGTTTTAGAATTATTGGATAAGTTACAGGATTTGGTTGAAAATGGTGCAACAGTTCCTTTTTCTACAAAAATAATTGTTGATCCTGATGAGGTTCTTGATTTATTGGATGAGGTTAGAGCTGAAATGCCCGGAGATTTAAAAGATGCCATAAGAATCAATGAACAGGAAAAAATGATTATAGGTAATGCTGAGAGAGAGGCAAATAAGATAATGAATGCTGCCGAAAGAAAAGTTAAAGAACTTATAGATTCGGACGAGATAACAAGAAGTGCTTATAATAAAGCTCAAGATATGTTAAAAAAGGCAAATTCAGAATCTTTAAATATGAGAATCGGCTCTATTGAATATTCTGCGGCAATGCTTAAGGATTTGCAGGATAAATTAAGGGATATGATGAATACAGTCGAAGACAACAAAATAGAATTAAAAGAGCTTAGGAAATCTGCAATAAACAGCAGAACTCCTGAAATAAAAGAAGGTGAATAAAGAGATATGAATTCATATCTCTTTTTTTATTAATGCTGCGGTTGTAAATATTATAAATGTATATATTACGGTAAACAACAGCGATGAAGTAAGGTTGAAAGTAAAAGGCATATTTATACCGATGTTTATTGTTGATGTAACTCCTCGAAGGAAAAATGAACTTAAAATATATGCCAGGCCTCCTGATATAATTCCGAGCTTAATTTTTGCAAATAAATATCCTTTTATATTTAAATCTGTATTTGATATGAATGATATGCATTGCATATTGGCACATAAGCCTCCAAAGGACAGAATGAAGGTTATTGACGCAATTATAATCGGTATTGGAATATAGCTTAATTCACTTATTCCTTTGATTCCGATGGTCATTTCCAGAAGTCCTTTTATGAAGTTGGATAAAAACAGACTTGATTTGAAAGGAAGCATTGATAAATTTGTTAATATCATAGAATCAAATATGTTTATTATAAGAGAAAAAAACATAATATATCCGAGTACGTTTATGAGTGTTTCCATGCTGTTTTTTATGCTTTTTGATAATACTTTTCCGATATTGTGATGTTTTTTATAGGAGTAATGCTGATGATGATTATATGTATTGGCTTCTTGTTTAAAGAATACAGATGCATATATAAAAAGGGATGAATATATACTCAGTAAGATAATAGCACCCATAATGGGAATATTAAAAAATGATGTTGCAACCGTTCCTATGACAAATATGGGGCCTGGGGTTGAGCATATTGCGATTAGTTTATTTGCATCCTTATAAGATAAATCTCCGTTTAGATACATTTCACTTACTGTTTTGCTTCCTATCGGGTATCCTGAGATTATACTTGTTATTAATGGGTATGCTCCGCTTCCACTTACTTTGAAGTATTTACTCATGAAAGGATTGAATATTTTTGACAGGTACTTAGTATAATCAAGCATAAAAAATATATTTGATATTACAAGAAAAGGGAAAAGAGAAGGGAGAACACTTACAAAAAATAACTCGGCGCCTTCTTTTATTGCTCCCATTGCATTATCGGTTTTAAAAAACAAGTATATTAATAGTGTACATAAAATAATAAAATATAAAAAATTCTTTTTTTTCATATTTTATTTATATGCTACTTGTCCTTGTAAAATGCATTTTTATAGAAGTCCAAATTAAATTTATCATGGTCTATATTATATATATTATCTGCTTTTATATTTTTCTTTATAATTTCTATATCAGTTTCTTCTAGTTTATAAATATCTTTGTTAAAGTTATTGAATATTTTTATATCGCAATTGTTTTTTATTTCTTTGATGATTTTTCTGCCGATGTTATCAAATCCCAATATTTTTATATAATTCGGTGTATATATTTTGAATTTATCTACTTCTTTTTTTTGATAATCGTTAAGTATATGCACAAGAATTCTTCTAATTCTGTTTTTGGTATATCTTTTTGTTGATACGTTGTTTAAAAAATCATTTATTGAATCATCTTGAAAAATATGATTATAGATTCTGTTATTAAGTCCTGTTTCTATGTCCATAAATTTGTATAAATCGTCACTTTCCATTGCCATGATTATGGTTTTTATAGCAAAAAAGTAATCATCGAGTTTTCTTTTGTTTTTGTAAGAAAGCTTGCTGTATATTTTTATTGCGTTTATTGGTACAAAATCCGATATATCTTCTTCTTTGAACATTTTTTCTCTTATTCCGTATGCACTTAAAAATTTATCCAAACTGTTTGTGCTTTTATATGAAGAGGTTCTTTTTATGGGATATGGTATTATATCGGATTTTATCTTTATAAGTTCTTTGATATATTCCGTTGCGAGAATATTGTTGGGTGATTTAATAAAAGAAATATCCGAATTTAATAACTCTTTTAAAGAAAGCTCTCTTGCTTCAATATAAGATATACCCATATCTAAAAATTTTTTTAAATTATTTTTATAATCGTTGCTTTCATTTATAAGAATATTGCATATTTCTTTTATTTCATTAAGTTTTGTATTGTCTTCCATACCGAAAGATAAATAATTTATTACTCCCAGCTTGTTTAAAATTCTTACCGCTGCTGAAGCGAATATTTCTGCAGTGGAAGATGCATAAACAAAAGGTAATTCTATAACCAGATTTGCTCCATTGCTAACGGCTATTTGTGCTTTTTTGTATTTATCTATGATGGATAATTCGCCTCTTTGGGTAAAGTTACCGCTCATTATACAAACAACACCGTCTGCATTTAGTTCTTTTTTAATTTTTTCGATTTGATATCTGTGTCCGTTATGAAAGGGGTTGTACTCGCTTATAATTCCTGCGATATTCATTTTACACCTCTATGATTTCATCTTTACTTAAAAAGTATATATAACTGTGTGTTACTTTCTTTTTCATTAATTCTGATATTGCTTTTTTATAGTATTCAAGTTGGGTTTTATAATCTTTTATAAGCAATGCCTTTTTTTCTTCTGTATTATAATGGCTTGTTTTATAATCGACCAATATCATTTCATTTTCATTTGTTTCGAATGTTAAATCTATTATACCCTGTACAAGTATTTCTTCTTCACTGTCTTGCCACTTCTCGGGTGAAATGTCTTTTGCTTTTAATGCCAAGTTGAAAGGCAGCTCTCTGTATATTTTTTTTGATTTTAGTAATTTTATTCCTATATCGCTTTTAAAAAAATTATATATGTAATTTATATTTATGCTTTCAAGTTCTTTTTGTGCCAGAATTTCTTTTTGGATCATTTCTGCCAATTGTGCATTTATTTCTTCTTTTATATTGTTTGCGTTTTTTAACTTTTCTATATCTATTACTTCAAATATAAAATGAACTATGTTACCTTTTTCGGCTGCAGAAATTTCACTTTCCTGTTGTCTGAACTTAGGTTCTTCTCTTAAATTTATTACATTGCTGCCAGCTTCTAAAAGGTCTGTATTTTTTAGACTGCTGACTCCTGCTTTTCTAGGGATTTTAGTATTTATGATATTTTTATATGTAAAGTTTAATGCATCTTTTATATAGGATATTGTTTCATCGTCAATAAGGTATTCTTGCTCTTCGTTTTCTTTATTTGTATTTTCGTCGGGTTTTAAAAATGAGTTTATACTTTTTTTGTATACAATATAATTCTCATCTTCAAATACGATATTTTTATCTTTTGTAAACTCTTTTTTTGCAAGTACTCCTTTTAGTATCCATTCTATATATGAGTTGGAAAATTCAATCATATATGGGCTTATTTGGCTAGGGATATTATCTAAGTATTTGCTGTTTTCTTTGATGTTTGCAGTTATTATGAGTTTTTCCTTTGCTCTTGTGAGTGCAACATATAAAAGGCGCATTTCTTCACTAAGCATTTCATTGTTCTCAACTATTTTTGCACTTGTTTTAAATATGCTATCTACTTTGAATTTATTGTCTAAATCTATAAGGGTAGGGCATATGCCGAGATCTTTATTGAGCATGATTGGTTTTTTCGTGTCGGATTTATTAAATATTTTGTGGCATCCCATGAGTATTATTATCGGAAATTCAAGTCCTTTGCTTTTATGTATGGACATGAAATTTACGCTGTTCTCGTTGTTTTCGTTGAATGCATATCCGCTTTCATTTTGTATTTTGGCATATTCCATAAAATTAATAAAACCATATAGACCCTCATTTGAAAAACTCTCGTATTCTTGGGCTTTTATTAAGAGTGTTCTTAAATTATTTTCTCTTATGTTTCCGAAAGGAAGTACTTTCATGTATTCCATAAGTGCTGTTTCTTCATATATATTGGATATAAGTTCCGTTACAGACATATAAAGACTCTTTTTGCTGTAATTTTCTATTGTATTTATCATATTGTTCAGCTTTTTTTGAAGTGACTCATCTACGTTGTCTTTTTTTATATACTCGATTACGCATTTATAGTAATAACGGTTATTAGTTGCTATTTTTATCTGTAAAAGTTCATCTGCTGAAAAGTTGAATATTGAACTTCTCATTACCGATAAAAGTGTTATATCGTCTTTAAAATTGTTTATGATGCTTAGGAAATCTTTGACGGTTTCTATTTCAAGGGTGTTGAAATATTCAATTTCTTTTTCACTCATAACGGGTATTGAATATTTGTTAAATATTTCTTTTATGCTTTTTATTCTTGTGTTGGCGCTTCTGTGTAATATGCAGATGTCGCTGAATTTTATTTTTCTGTAGTCTTTTATTTCCGGATCATAAATTTTTTTACCGATTAAACTATTAATCATAAGGGCAATATAAGTTATTTCTTTTTCTTCGTCACTAAGTACAGAGGCTTCGTCTTCTGCCTTGATACTGTCAATGAGATGTATTTCCGTCTTGCTTTGTATATCTTCATTTCTTCCTGGAATTAATTTTTCATTATCGTCATAATCTATCTTGCCTATTTTTTTTGACATTATTTTTTCAAACAGATTATTTATTCCCTGTATAATATTTTTATTTGTTCTGAAGTTGCTGTTCATATAAATGGTTTTGTTTATATCATTATTTTTTTTGTATTTTTCTATTCTGTCTAGAAATATTTCCGGTTCTGCTTGTCTGAAACGGTAAATACTTTGTTTTACATCTCCTACGGTAAATAAGTTATTTTCTTGTATTACTTTTTCAATTATTGCTTCCTGCACGAGGTTGGTATCTTGGTATTCGTCTACGAATACATAATCAAATTTAGATATTATTTCTTTTCTTGCGTCTTCGTCTTCCAGTATTTTTAAGCATAAGTGTTCCGTATCTTTAAATTCCAAAACACCTTTTTCTTTTTTTAGTTCTGAGTAATATTGGTCAAATTCTATTATTGATTTTTCTATGTTTTTCATATGTGGATACAGGTTATGCAAAGTTTCTTTTATATCATGAAAATTAAAATTCAAGATACTAAGTGCCTTTTTTAATATTGTTTTGCTTTCATTCCTGTATTTTTGAATTTCATCTTTTTGTTCTTTATCCAAGTCTTTGGATTTAAATCTTTTAAAAATATCCGAAATTTTTATTTCTATAAATTTTTCCGGATTGTTATAAAGGGTATTTTTTGCATTTTTTATTTCATTAATATCGTTGTTTAATAATTCTATTAGTGTTTTATCTGCTTTGAATTCAAGTGCTTTTTTTTTCGCTGTATTTGAATAATCCAAAGAGAGTGAGAGATAGCCGGATATTTTTTCTTTGATAATAGACATATAAATACTGTTGTTTAAATCATCAAAGTTGTCCTTGAAAATATCCACGTTTTTTTTCAGCCATAAAAACGGATTTGGTCTGTTGTAGATGAAGAAATATATTTCTTTTAAAATGTTTTTAAATTCTTCTTCGTCTGCATTGAATGAATATGACAAGGAAGTATTGATAAAGCTTTCATCTTTATTTTTATATCTTTCTTCAAAAAGCTTATCGAAGGCCTCGTTCATTAATATATTTGCGTTTGTTGAGTCTATTATTTTAAATGCAGGGTCGGTATCCACAAGATGATAATACTCTCTTATGATATTTATACAAAATGAGTGAAGAGTGGAAATATTTGCCTTCTCTAAATTTGATATTTGCTCGAAAAGAAATTTTTTATCACTGTTGCTTTTTTTTATTTCATTATATAAAAGCTTTCTTATTTTTTCTTTCATTCCGCTTGCTGCCGCATTGGTAAAAGTTACAACAAGAAATTTGTCTATGTCTTTTTTTTCTTCAAGCATAAGTCTTATTATACGGTTTGTGAGAATTGCTGTTTTTCCGCATCCTGCTCCCGCGCTTATAAGGAGGTTTTTATCGTTTGTCGTTATCGCATTTTGTTGACTTTCAGTCCATTCCATTATTTGCTTCCTCCTTTAATTTTTCTTTTATTTCTTTATTTGACATATTTAATGGTTTGTTGTAAGTATTTTCTTTGAAGCAGGTATCAAATTTACATATGTTTTTATATTTGCAATAGTCGCAAGGGGTATAGTTACTGTCGTCTTTATAAGGATGTATATCGATATTTCCGTTCATTATTTCATTTGCAATGTTGGTTACTGTCTTTTTTGTGTGCAATATTAAATTGGAAAAATCTTCGCCGGTCATTAAATTTGATTTGTCTCTTGTTATTTTTATTGAATTTTTCTGTTTATTATTGTCTATTTTTTCGATTATATTTGTGTCGTCAAGTACAACTCCGTCAAGTTTGTTTTCATTTACCGTTTCTTTTATTTTTTTGTATGTATTGGAATCTTTTATATTTTCTATAGGCGGAGTTATTTTAAAGTAAAAAGCTCCTGCCGGTCTTTTATTTTCTCCTATACTTGCCGCAGTTAAGTATATAGGAAGCTGCAAACTTATTCCGTAGTAATTTTTTAAGAAATCAAAAGTTATATTTCCTGTTTTATAGTCGATGACTTTTATAAACTTTCCGTTTTCATCTTCATACGTGTCTATTCTGTCAATGATTCCGTTTATTGTGATTACATTGTTTTTATTTGTTAAAATTTTAATGGATTCATTTTCTTCTTCATTGAATTTGCTTTCTGTTGCACTTATATGAAAATTACTTCTTTTTAATTCGGCTATAATTGTTGAGGTTGCGTAAGAAGCGTTTCTTAAAAGTTTATTCTTAAAATATTCGCTGTTTATAAGATTTCTTAATTTGCCCGAAGAATATTTTTCTGCTATTTTATCAGTTATGTCTTTTGATATTATATTAATTTCTTCTTCACTTACTTTGTTTGGATCTATTTCTTTATCTATGATTTTTTTTGAAAAATCCGAGATAATTTCGTGTAGTATGTTTCCTATATCCGGTTTGTTTATTTCATTTTTCTTCTTTTCTTTAGGGGATAGGGCATAAGAAACGAAATAACTAAAAGGACATTTTGCATATGTTTCCAGTCTGCTTATGCTGGTTATCAAATTTTCTTTATATATTTCATCTATTAAATTTTTATTTGATATTATTGCTCTGTTGTTAAAGGATAATGCACTATTCATAATATCCGTAAGATATTTACCCGTATCATTTTTTTGATATAAATCATAAACTTTTTCCCAAAGTGCTTTCGTTTTGTTATTTAAAGCTCCGTTTAATTTATAATTTAACAGATGTTTAAATGTTGCGTTGTAGTTTGAGATAAGTGATAGGTTGTCATTGAAGGAATTCTCGTTAAAATATTTTATTTTTAAATTTGGCATTATATCCTGTATTCTCATTATTATTGAGCTTGGACGCAGTTCATCTCCTTGTGGAGATGTTATAGGGTACGAAAAGAATATCTTTTTTTCTGTTTTAAGTATTATGGAAGTTAAGAAATAACGTTCTTCATTTACTTTATAACTGTCTGTTGTTCTTAAGCTTACTCCTTCATCTATTATCATCAATTTTTCCTTATTAGAGAAGATTCCGCTTGAAGATGAAAAATTGCTTGGCAAAATTCCGTCGTTTACTCCGAGTATAAATAAATATTTTATGTCAGTACTTCTGCTTCTTGACAAGCTTGCTACATTTACACTGTCTATTGTTGATGGGATTACGCCTATTTTTATTGCATTAAATCCGCTTTCAAGGACTTTTGTGTATTCTTCTATTGAAAGCTCTTCTTCTCCTATAAAATCATGCATTTGTTCAAAAGTCGTTAATAAACTGTTGTATATTTGTGCATATTTATTTGCGTTTGTATAATCATCATTTCTTTTAAAATGGTCTACCATTTTAATTATTTTTTCGTTTAATCCGTAATTTACGAGAAAATTATAAAATATATTTGTTATTTCTTTAGCTTGAGTTTTGTTTTTAAGTTCTTTTTTGAGTAGTATTATTGGACCCATAAATTCATCTTTTTTGTTGTTAAGATAATCCAACGAGTATTCATTGTTTATGTTGTTTCTGTTAAAATCTTTCAGCCACATAGAACCTCTTATGCCAAATTCTATTGTATAGTTTTCGAAGGTTTCTATATCCTCTTTTGATAAATCCGTCAGTCCCGTTTTTAAAAAAGAAATTATATCGTGTGTTTTAAAATTACCGCTTATTATATTCAGTATTTTGATTATCCCTCTGAGGATATTGGTATTTATAATGTTTGTCGTGTTATCAAGAAAATAACTTATATTGTACTTATTAAATGCTTCTGATATTATATCTTTATAAAGGTCGTAATCTGAAGGGAGCACTTGAATATCTTTAAAGTTTACTTCTTCCTTTTTTATAAGTTCGAGAATTTTTAAGGCGGTTCTTTCTACTTCTTCGTATATAGTATTTGCTTTGAAAATCTCGATATTTTTTATTTCATCTTTAAATTCATCGGTGCTATACGAAAAAAGATTATCTGACAGAAATTTAATGTCTTTTTCTTTTTCGTCTTCAGTTTCTTTTTGGATGTTGCATATTGTGTTGTTTTTTTCTGCTGTTTTTTTTAATTTATATATTGTATCGTCAATAATTTTATAAGCTTCGCTAATATTATTTTCTTTTGTGTTTGTTGTAAAAAGAAAGGTTTGTTTTATGTTCATTTGAATAAAGGATTCTATTAAGCTGTAAATGTTTTTGTCGAATCCTTCAAACCCGAAATAATATATTTCACAATTTTTTAAAAAAGCAGCATTATGTACATTTTGGCTGGCGAATAAGGTTAAATCATCAAAGTCGAGAAATTCATTGGCTAGAAACTCGTTATATGTTTTATAAATTTTATGAATATCCGATGTTTTTTTGAAGAAATAATCATCTTGTATCTCTCTTTTAAAATTATCAGGGTTTAATTCCTCACTTGTTACATTGCTTTTTTTCAATTCTCCGAACAGTTCACATATATTATCATTAAAAGATATTTTATTTGTAAGGGATTTGAAACATGTAAGTTCGTTTTTTAACTTATTTAATATAACTTTAATTACCATGCTTTTCCCGCTGTCATCAAGTATTGGTGGTAGTTTGCTTCTTGATTTTGAAAGTATTCTTCCCGTTAGTCTTTTTATGCTTAAAACTTCAATATCAATAAACCCCTTTGCGGTCAATTTGTCCGTAAGCATTCTCTCTGCTTCTACGGTAAATTGTTCAGGGACTAAGAAAAATATTTTGTTTGCTTCTTGATTTTGAAGTGTTTTTTTTATTCTTCGGCTTGCTTCGAAAAAAGCTTTTTCTTCTATGTAACTGAGTATAATATTTATCATTTTAATATCCTAGTTGGTTTAATCATCTTCGAATAATTTTATTTTTTCTAATTTATCTATGTTTATTTTAAGTCTTTTTATATATGAAACAAATTCCAATATATCGGCAGTGGTATATAGGGATTTATGACTTTGTTTTGTATATTTTAACAAGTTTTTTTCCTTGAGGTAATTTTTTACGTTTTTTACCATTTGTTCCGCCGGATCAAGAAGAGTTAGATTTTTATATATATTTTTTATTTCGTTTTCTATAATAGGAAAGTGGGAACATCCTAAAATCAGTTTTGATACATTTTTGTTTTTATTTAATATAGGCTCTATACATTCTTTTATTAGTGTGTTTAAAAGCGGTTTATTTTCGATTTGACTGTCTATGACCTTTGGAAGTCTTGTTGAGTCATTTGAAATTATTTTTATGTCAGTGTTTGACTTATTTATTTCTTTGTTATAAGAACCACTTTCAACGGTTGCTTTTGTTGCAATAAGCCCTATTAATTTGTCGTTGTCTTCTTTGCATTTTTGTAAAGCATATTCGCTTCCTGCTTCTACAATACTGAAAAGCGGAACGTTGGAAGTTAGTTTTTCGATATGTGAAGATATGGTATTGCATGCCAATAAAATTGCTTTTACATTTTGACTTTCCAAAAATGCAATCATTTTATTTGCAAAATAGATTATTTCATCGGTACTTTTGTTGCCGTAAGGCATTCTTTTTGTATCGCCTATGTATATGATGTTCTCTTTCGGCAAAAGTTTTTCCGTTTGCTTTAATACGGTAAGTCCGCCTACACCGCTGTCCAAGATACCTATCGGTAAATTTTTATTCATAAAATTTGACCTCTTTATGTTAATTTTTAGTTCTTATTGTGATTATTTTATCATAAATCACATAACATTAAAACAAGATAATTGAAGGAGACAGTTATGAAGTTTTGTTATGTGCGCGATATTGATAAATATGATGATAATATTTATTTAAGCGGCAAGGAAAGATTCTTTGATAAAATTTATAAATTTTTTTATAAGCAAAGAAAGGTTAAGGGACCTTATAATATTAAGGACGCTGCATTTAATATTGTAGGCAAGAGTATTTTTATTGATACGCAAAATGAATTGTGTGATAAGAATATGGATATAATATATAGAATTATAGATAAAGAAAATATTGAAGCATTTTGTTTTAATGATGATACGGATTTTAAAAATGCCAAAGAGTTTAATCTTCCTATTTTTAAAGGAGAAGATATTAGATTTCTTGCGTATTTTAATAAATTAAAAAATACGGTTAAAAATCCACAGAAATCTCAGATAGGAATTATAATAGATAAAAATACGGTTTATGAACATATTAAAATGATTTGTGAAATATTTCCTTTGGTTATATTTTTCCCTTTTGATTATTCATTTGGGCAAAGGGTTTCGGACAACATTTTAAAGGATATGGGTAGCAGTATATATGTAAGCAGAAATATAAACTCGGCTTCAAAATGTGAGCTTGTTTTCGATTTGAGTTTGGATAGACTCGGCGATAAGCTTAACTATATATGTTGTGAGAATTATATGTCTGTATATAAAAAAAACGAATATGTTAAAGCCGATAAAATAATCAATAATGTTAAATTAAAACCGAATAATTATGTTTTTGAAAATATGGATGATTCTTATTTTGATATGTCTGTTTTGGAAGGTCTTTTGTATTCGGATAATGTAATAAAAAGCAGGAAAGACATACTAAATGTAAATTTAGATGAATATTTAGACAGGAAATCTTTTAAATTGCATTTTTTTAATGAGAGTTAAGACTTGACATGATTAAATGTAGTTATTATAATAAACTGATTAATAAAAGAAAAATAAATAATTAAGAGGTAGTTAAATGGTCGGTAAAGAAGTAATCTTATCAAAAGAAGGGTATAAAGAATTAGAAGAAAGATTAAATTACTTAAAAGACGAAAAAAGACATGAAGTTGCTTTGAAAATCAAGGCAGCAAGGGAATTCGGGGATTTAAGTGAAAATGCCGAGTATGATGAAGCAAAGCAAGAACAAGGTTTTATAGAAGGTGAAATAAGAGAAATTGAGTATAAATTAAAAAATGCGTTAATATTCGACGATAATACGAAATCTAAAGGAGTAGTTTCACTGGGAAGTAAAGTTAAAGTTTACGATACCGATTTTGACGAAGAGGTAGAGTATGTTATTGTAGGTAGTGAAGAAGTCGACTTGGATAATAATAAAATTTCAAACGAGTCACCTATAGGAAGTGCATTGCTTGGTAAAAAAGTTGGAGAAATCGCAAAAGTACAAGTTCCGGACGGGGTAGTTGATTTAAAAATTTTAGAAGTAAATTAAGAATGGAGAGATTTAGCAATGAGTGATTATTATGATAATGTACCGGAAGTAGTTAAAGTAAGAATAGACAAATTTAAAGAGCTTACAGAAAGCGGCAAATATCCTTATAAAGAAAGCAGATTTGAATACAGTGCTTTTTGTAAAGATATAAATGAAAAGTTTGAGGAGTTTGAAGGTGAAAAAGTACGTATTTCCGGACGTCTTATGTCAAAGAGAGGTCAAGGGAAAGTAGGTTTTTACGATCTTATGGACTCTAGCGGTAGAATTCAGCTTTTCATAAAAAAGGATGTAGTGGGAGAGGAAGAATATGCCCTTATAAAATCTTATGATATAGGTGATATACTGGGTGTAGAAGGTGAAGTTTTCAAGACACAAAGAGGTCAGATTTCTGTTAGAGTTGAAAAAATCACAATGTTAAGTAAATCCATTCAAGTATTACCTGAAAAATTTCATGGGCTTAAAGATCCTGAGCTTAGATATAGGCAAAGATATGTTGACTTAATTATGAACCCTGAAGTAAAAGACGTCTTTTTAATGCGTTCAAAAATCGTAAAATGTATGAGAGATTTTATGGATGGAGAAGGGTTTGTAGAGGTTGAAACTCCTGTTTTAGGTACGCTTGCAGGGGGTGCAAATGCAAGACCTTTTATCACTCATCATAATACCTTGGATATTCCTATGTATATGAGAATAGCAACAGAGCTTCCTTTAAAAAGACTGATTGTCGGTGGGTTTAACAGAGTATATGAAATAGGAAGAATATTCAGAAACGAAGGTATGGACGCTACTCATAATCCTGAGTTTACAACGATGGAATCTTATCAGTCATATGCAGATTTTAACGATGTAATGGAAATGATTGAAAAGATGTTTGATTATATTGCTACAAATACTGTAGGTAGTGACAAAGTGACATATGGAGAACATGAAATTTCTCTTAAAGCACCATTTAGAAAAGCGAAAATGGTTGATCTTGTAACAGAAGCAACAGGTGTTGATTTTGATAAAATAACGGATCTTGAAATTGCAAGAGAAGAAGCTAGAAAACTAAATGTAGAACCTGAGCTTGATTGGGGTATAGGTAAAATTATTGAGGAATTATTTGAAGAACATTGTGAAGCAAACTTGATTCAACCTACATTTGTAACACATCATCCGGTTGAAATTTCTCCACTTGCTAAAAAATGTCTTGATGATGAAAGATATACTCAAAGATTTGAATTGTTTGTTGCAGGTCATGAATATGCTAACGGGTTCAGTGAACTTAACGATCCCTTTGATCAAAGAGAAAGGTTTGCTGCTCAAATGGAGAAGAAAGCAACAGGCGATGAAGAAGCTCATCCTTATGATACAGACTTTATTAATGCTCTTGAAGTGGGACTTCCTCCTACAGGCGGTGTTGGCGTAGGGGTGGACAGGCTTGTAATGTTGCTTACAAATCAAAGTTCAATAAGGGATGTAATCTTATTCCCGACGATGAAGCCGATTGACAGTGTAAATACTAAAGTTGGTGAATCTAATGTAGAATTAAAAGAAGAAGGCAAAAAGATTGATTTTTCAAATGTAAAAATCGAACCTCTTTTTGAAGAAATGATAGATTTTGAAACATTCTCAAAATCTGATTTCCGTGCTGTAAAAATAGAAAGCTGTGAAGAAGTTCCAAAGAGTAAAAAACTTTTAAAATTCACTCTTAATGACGGAACAGACAAAAAACGTACAATTTTAAGCGGTATTAAAGAATATTATTCTCCTGAAGAACTGATTGGTAAAACAGCTATTGCAATTGTAAATCTTCCACCAAGAAAAATGATGGGTATAGACTCTGAGGGTATGCTTATATCTGCCATACATGAAGAAGACGGAAAAGAAGGTCTTAACCTTTTGATGGTAGATGACAGAATACCGGCAGGGGCTAAGTTGTACTAAAAAAATAAGATGTAAATTTATATAGAAAGCAATTTCATTTTGAAGTTGCTTTTTTTGTTGTGTACATAAATTATCAGTTGTTCATGAAATAATAATATATATTTAAATCAAATGTTTTGAGATTTTGTACTGAAATATATGAAGTGTATTTTTTATAAAAGTTAAATTATCCTTATATAAAAATAATAAAGATTGTTTGAGAGTTTAAAAGTAAATATTTTATTAATAAATAAAATATATTTAGAAACGCTGTTATAATATAAAAAAGTATGTTTATATTAATACAAAATACATATACTTTGTAAAAGGAGCTTAAAAAATGAAAAAAGTTGTATCTGTTGAAAATATGAGAAAAAGCGATGCTCATGCAATAGAAAATTATATTTCAAGTAAAGCGTTGATGTATAAAGCCGGGAAAGGGGTATTTGAAAGTGTAGAATGGAAAGGGCATATTGCTGTTGTATGCGGAAGCGGTAACAATGCCGGGGACGGATATGTTATAGCAAAACTTTTAAATGAAAATAATATTTCTTGTACTATATTTTTAATAAAAGAAAAATTTTCTGGTGATGGGAAATATTATTTTGATGAATGTGTTAAAGCCGGGATTCCTGTAGTTTTATGTGATGATGACAGTTCCTTTGATGGGTTTGATATGATTGTTGATTGTATATTGGGGACAGGATTTAAAGGAGATGTGAGAGGTTTTGCCGGTACGATTATACAAAAAATAAACGAAAGCGGTTTATATGTTGTTTCTGTGGATATAAACAGTGGTTTAAACGGGGATAGTGGTATAGGCTCTTTGTGTGTCGAATCTGATATAACAGTTTCAATAGGGGATTATAAAAGTGGGCATTTTCTAAATATGGCAAAAGATGTAATCAAAAAGAAGATAAATTGTGATATTGGGATAAATATATTGGATGAGCCTTATTATCTTGTTGAAAAAGAAGATATTAAAAATATTTTTGCAGAAAGAAAAAATTATTCAAATAAAGGTACTTATGGCTATATTGCTTTAATCGGAGGATGTAAAAAGTACAGCGGAGCAATAAGATTAGCTTATATGGCAAATGCTGCGATGCGATCTGGTGCCGGTGTTGTAAAAGTAGCACTTCCGAATAGTCTTTGTAATTGCATAACTTCTCATATTCTTGAAAGTACATTATATCCATTAAAGGATAAAGACGGAGAAATTGTTTTTGATAAAGAAGAGATAGAAGCTTTGATAAAAAGTGTTAAGGTAATTGCTTTTGGAATGGGTATAGGTATCAGTGATGAAACTTATAAGTTGCTTGAATATATTTTAGAAAATTATGAAGGCAAGTTGATTATAGATGCAGACGGATTGACTATGCTTTCTAAAATGAATGATAATATATTCAAAGAAACAAAATGTAAAATTATATTGACTCCTCATATAAAAGAATTTTCTCGTTTGCTACACTGTGAAGTAGGGGATATTCTTGAAGCGCCGACAAAAAGAGCAATGGAATATGCAAAAGAAAAAGACTTAATAGTTTTGCTTAAGGGACCGGGAACCATCGTAACCGATGGTAAGCAAACATATATAACAGATACAGGCTGCTCGGGGATGGCAACGGCGGGGAGCGGAGATGTTTTGTCCGGTATAATATCTGCAGTATGTGCGTATAGTGATGATATGATTCTTTCTGCAGCGGTATCTGCATATATAAATGGAAGAGCCGGTGAGCTCGCCCAGGAAAGGTTAAATCCAATAAGTATGATAGCCGGGGATACTGTAAACAGTATTGCTGATGTAATAACAGAAATAATCAATAATTAGATGGTGTAAAAAATATAAATAAAAAAAGTAAAAAAAGTAAAGAAAAGGGATTGACAAAGTAAGGAGTATTTGATAATATAAC
>NZ_JAHZIA010000038.1:20327-33278 GCF_019420015.1 Anaerofustis sp. | reverse complement strand
TAATAAGTATCGCAAATGCAACGGCATCTTTATATGCACTTGAAAGATATCCGCTTACCAATGTTTCTATAAGTCCTAAAGAAAGCCCGCCGACAATTGCACCCGGGATACTTCCGATTCCCCCAAATACAGCTGCTATAAAAGCCTTTAATCCGGGAGTCATACCAGAGAGAGGATTAATTGTAAACATAGCTCCGTACATTACACCCGCAACTGCCGCCAAAGCAGAACCGATTAAAAATGTAAAAGATATAGCTTTATCTACACTAACCCCCATAAGTTGAGCAGCGTCAGGATCTGAAGATACGGCTCTCATAGATTTTCCTATCTTGGTCTTACTTATAAGAACCTGTAAAGCTACCATTAAAACAAGTGTTATAAGAGTTACCATAAGTTTATCACTTGAAATGGAAATCCCTCCGAGATTAATATATCCAAATCCAAAAAATCCTGAAGGATAAGTTTTTACATCAGGGCCGACAAAATACATCATAGCGTATTCAAGTAAAAAACTTACACCAATCGCAGTTATAAGAAGCGTGATTCTAGGAGCATTCCTAAGCGGTCTATAAGCAACTCTTTCTATCAATACTCCAAGTATCGCACATATTATCATGGCAATCAAAGTAGCGGGAATAAACCCTATACCAAGAGTATAAGCACAGAAAAAACCGATATATCCCCCCACCATTAAAATATCACCGTGAGCGAAGTTAATCAAATTTATTATTCCGTACACCATCGTATACCCAAGAGCAATAAGGGCATAAATACTTCCTATGGAAATACCGTTTATTATTTGCTGAATAAATTGTTCCAAAGTCATACCTCCGTTTTAATTAATTATATTTTAAAAATATTGTTAAAACCATATTCAACATATTGCTTTAATCATATCCTTAAAACCATAGTAAAGTGGTAAGTAATACTTACCACTTTACCGAATTTTATTATTTAATTATTAATAAAATTTCCAATATTAAATTATAATTTTGTATTAAATAATGCTTTTCCGTCTTTGAATTCAAGAACAACAGTTTCTTTTACAGGATTATGCTTTTCATCAATACTCAAAGTACCTGTTACAGCTTTAAAATCTTTTGTAGCAGCCAAAGCTTCAGAAACCTTTTGAGGGTCTGTACTTCCCGCTCTTTCTATTGCGTCACATGCAAGTTTACCTGCATCATAACCAAGAGTTTCGAAAGCACCAGGATTTTCATCGTTGTTTTGCTCTTTGTATGCTTTAACAAAATTTTGAACAACTTCAGATTCATCATCTACAGCATAGTGATTAGTAAAGTATACGTTTTTCAAAGCATCTTTTCCTGCTGTTTCAAGCATTGTAGGAGAGTCATATCCGTCTCCGCCCAATATAGGTAAATCAATACCTAAATCTCTTGCTTGTTTGATGATTAAAGAACATTCTGTATAATATCCAGGTAAATAGATCATATCAGCTTTTTTATCTTTGATTTTTGTAAGTACAGGCGCAAAGTCTTTATCTTGAGCAGTAAATGTTTCTGTAGAAATCACTTTTCCGCCGTTCTTTTTAAACTGAGCTTCAAAAGCCTTTGCAAGACCGTTTGAATAGTCATTTGAAGTATCAGCCAATACTATAGCCGATTTTGCATTTAATTTTTTAGTGGCAAAATCTGCCATTTTGTTTCCTTGAAGAGTATCTGTATAGCAAAGTCTGTAAATATATTCTTGAACAGAACCGTCTGAATTTACAGTTATGTCATCAGATGTACCGGAACATGTTATTGCAGGTACTTTATATTGATTAGCTGCAGAAATCGTAGCTTTGAATGCACCTGAAGTAGCAGGACCGATCATTACACTTACACCTTCTTTTGATGCAAGTTTTGTAGCCGCACTCATAGCTTCGTTATTATCAGATTTATTGTCTATTTTTACAATTTCAACTTGTTTTCCGTTTATTCCTCCGGCTTTGTTAACTTCGTTAATAGCCATTTCCACACCTTTTGTACAAGATTGTCCGTAAGTTGCAACATCGCCTGAAAGCTCATAGTTAACACCTATCTTTATAGTATCTCCGTTATCAGAAGAACCGCTTCCGCCGCAAGCAGTAAACCCTACAAGCATAGATGATGCAAGCAATAAAGCCGCAGCTTTTTTCATTGTCTTTTTCATTACTCATTACCCCTTATCGTTAAAAATTTAAACACATTTTCTTCACGGAATTTTAAAGAAAATATTAATAATTGTTAATATCTTACCCTTACTGTTTTCTTTTGTCAAGTGTAAATGTTACAATTTTCTGAAAATTTCAAAAATATTATAATTTACGCATACTTTTTCTTATTTATGATATAATTTTAAAATCCAAATCAAACCAAAAGGAGAACAAAACATTGAACTACGAAGAAGCTTTAAGTTACATACACAAAACAAATAAATTCGGATCTGTACTAGGTCTTGACAATATCAAAATACTTTTGGAACTTCTCGGAAATCCTCAGCAAAATTTAAAAGTTATTCATATTGCGGGAACAAACGGCAAGGGTTCAATTTCGACAATGCTGAGTGCTGTCTTAACCGCCGGAGGTTATAAAACAGGACTTTATACCTCTCCTTTTCTTGAAAAATTTAATGAAAGAATAAAAATAAACGGAAAAGATATTTCTGATGAAGATATAGCCACATACATAAGTAAAGTAAAACAAAAAGTCGACTGTATGACAAACAAGGGATTTACACATCCTACCGAATTTGAAATCATAACAGCCATGGCATTTCTTTATTTTAAAGATATGAATGTGGACTTTCTGATTTTGGAAGTGGGTCTTGGAGGAAGACTTGATGCAACCAATGTAATAGATTCACCAGTTATGTCAATAATATCTTCAATAAGTTTCGATCATACAGAATACTTGGGAAATACCTTAAAAGAAATAGCATATGAAAAAGGTGGTATCATCAAAAAAAATTCAAATGTAATATTATATCCTTCCAATAAAGAAGCAATTAAAGAACTGATCAGAATAGCAAAAGAAAAAAATTCAAAATATTACATTGCAGATGAAAAAAATATAGAAATAATAAAAACAGAAATTGACGGAAGCGAGCTTTTTTACAATAAAGAAAACAATTTAAACCTTTCTAATTTTCATTTGGGATTACTAGGAAAACATCAAATATATAACACTCTGACGGTAATTAAAGCTTTAGAAGTTTTAAAAGATATGAATTACAATATAGATAATAAAATCATCAGTAAAACACTGAAAAATATAAAATTTCCCGGAAGATTTGAATTATTAAACAAAAATCCATACATAATATTAGACGGTGGACATAACAAAGAAGGAATAGAAAGCTTTGTAAATAATATAAAATTATACTTTGAAGATAAAAAGATAACCTTATTCTTCGGTATGCTAGCCGATAAAGACATAGACAATTCCCTGAAAAAGCTATTAACAATCACAAAGAAAATTTATACATTAACACCGAATAACAACAGAGCATATACAAACATAGATATGTGCAATAAAATAAAACAACTGAATTCCGATGTTTACGTTAAAAGTCTAAACAATATTGACGAAGCTTTGGAAATAATCAAAAATAACAAAGAAGAAATTTATGGATTTGTCGGCTCTTTGTATTTAATAGGAGAAGCCCGAACAGCCCTTTCAAAAATCTTAAAATAACCAAGTAATTTCAATCACATAAAAAAATAAATAAAACATATCTTTTCTATTGACTTTTATAATGCATAAAATTATAATTAAGCAACAAAATAATTAAGCACCTTAACTATTTGCGTTGCTTTTTTATTTTATACCAGAAAGGAATCATTGATATGCAAGATAATAAAATCGACGATAAGGAATTAAAAGAATTAATCTACTATTTGCATTCAATCAGTAAAATTTTTGCTCCCAGAATGGATTGCAGTAGTATTTTACCTCCAGCTGAATTTTTCTTATTGGCATTTCTTCTAAAGTCAAAAAAAGAAGAACAAATCACAGGCATACATCCGTCTAAAATAAGTGAAAAGACCAAAATCTCACGTCCTGCGGTAACACAAACCCTTAACGGACTCGAAAAAAAGGGATATATAAAAAGAATTATGGAAGAAAATGACAGAAGAAAATTTAAAGTAGAAATAACTGCCGAAGGAGAGAAGATATTAAACAATGCCTTTGAAGCAAAGCACAAACAAATACTGAATTTAGTGGAGAATCTGGGAGCAAATAAAGTAAGACAACTTACCGAACTTTGCAAAGAAATTTTGGAAATATCAAAAAAGCAGGAAAGGACGAAATAAAGACACCATGATAAAGTTAAAACGATATTTAAAACCTTTTATTTTTTCTATTGTTTTTGCCGTAGCATTTTTACTCATTCAGGCTAACTGCGAGTTGTCACTGCCTGATTATATGTCAAAAATAGTGGACTACGGCATACAAAACGGAGGAATTGAAAACAACATACCAAATGTAATAAGAGAATCGGAATATGAAAAAATAAACTTCTTTTTAAATAAAAAACAACAAAAAGATTTATCAACAATATACACAAAAATCACCGATAAAAACGAAAATTACAGTGAGTACAAAGAAAAATACCCAATATTAAATAAAGAAAATATTTATATTTTAAATAAAAAAGCAGACAAAAATATAATTGAAAGTTTAAATGTTCCTTTGGGGAAAAGTGAAATATTGGTAAGCTCAATCGAAAATCCGGACAATATCAAAAAACAAAACTTGTTTACACTGGACTCAAATAATTTAGACTCTTCAAAAATGGAAAACAATAAACAACTCCAAAATTCTCAAAACATGGATTTGTTTACAATGTTGAAAAACATGTCTGAGAAGAATCAACAGGAAATAAAAGAAAAAGCAATCGAAGGATTAAAAAATATTCCTCAAACAAGCATAAACCAAATTGCGGGAACGTTTATAAAAAACGAATACAAAGCCGTAGGACTTAATCTGCAAAGTGTTCAATCTTCATATATATTGAATATCGGTACAAAAATGTTACTTATCGCATTTGTATCCGCGGCCTGTGCCATAAGTGTTGGTTTTCTCGCTTCCAGAGCAGGCGCGGGAGTAGCGAAATCCCTTAGAAAAGATGTATTCGAAAAAGTTGAGAATTTCTCAAATGTAGAATTTAACAAATTCTCCGTATCATCTCTTATCACAAGAACCACAAACGATATCACACAAGTTCAAATGCTCATAACAATGGGAATGAGAATAATGTGCTATGCTCCGATAATGGGTGTAATAGCAATATTCAAAGCATTAGAATCAAGTATATCAATGAGTTGGATAATTCTTCTTGCGGTAATTGTAATATTAGGATTCATGATGATTGCTTTCTCTGTTGTACTTCCAAAGTTCAAAATAGTACAACAATTAACCGACAAACTTAACTTGGTAGCAAGAGAAAATTTATCCGGGATAATGGTTATAAGAGCATTCACAACCGAAAAATTCGAAGAAGAAAGATTTGATGAGACAAACAAAAATCTTACCAAAACAAATTTATTTGTAAACAGATTTATGATGTTCTTAATGCCTTTTATGATGTTAATAATGAATCTTGTACAGTTACTGATTGTATGGGTCGGAGCAAATCAAATCGAAGCAAGTACACTTCAAGTCGGGGATATGATGGCATTTATACAATACGCAATGCAAATTATAATGTCATTTTTAATGATTTCAATGATGTTTATAATGGTTCCAAGAGCAAGTGTATCGGCAAACAGAATAAATGAAGTACTCGACACTGAGTTATCTCTTACAGACCCAAAAGAAGAAAAAGAACCTGACAAAAACAAACAAGGAATCGTTGAATTTAAAAATGTTTCTTTCGCTTATCCCGGAGCGAGCGAATATGTGCTTCACAATATAACATTTACGGCCGATAAAGGAAAGACCACAGCCATCGTCGGTTCTACGGGAAGCGGCAAATCAACATTGGTGCAACTGATCCCCCGACTTTTCGAAGCAAGCAAAGGAGAAGTACTGGTTGACGGGATAAATGTCAAAGATATCAATCAAAAACTTCTCAGAGAAAAAATCGGATATATTCCACAAAAAGGTATTTTGTTTAAAGGAACAATAAGAAGCAACCTTGAATACGGAAAAGAAAATGCAACAGACGAAGAATTGTGGAAAGCATGCGACATTGCTCAAGCAAGCGAATTCATAAAAGAAAAACCGGAAGGATTTGAAACGCAAATTTCATCAGGAGGAACAAACGTATCGGGAGGTCAAAGACAAAGACTTTCAATAGCAAGGGCAATAATAAAAAACAGCGATATATATATTTTTGATGACAGTTTCTCAGCCTTAGACTTCAAAACCGATAAAAATTTAAGAAAAGCACTAAACAAAGAATTATCCGATGCTACTATGATTATTGTGGCACAAAGAATAAGTACGATTATGAACGCAGAAAAAATTATCGTACTGGACGACGGAGAAGTAGCGGGAATAGGTACTCACAAAGAACTTATGGAAAACTGTGAAGTATATAAAGAAATTGCCTTATCTCAATTATCACAAGAGGAGGTAAGAAACAATGAGTAACAATCAAAACAAAAGAAGAGGTCCGATGGGTCATCACGGTGCAATGATGGGAACAAAAGAAAAAGCAAAAGACTTTAAAGGAACCATCGGAACACTTCTTAAATATCTCGGAACCAAAAAACTCAATATATTTATCGTATTTGTTTTTGCCGTGATATCAACAGTATTTAGTATCGTTGGTCCAAAAATACTCGGAAAAGCCACCACGAAAATCTTTGAAGGTGTAATGGGTAAAATAGCGGGAACAGTTACGGGATTGGATTTTATTTATATAGGAAAAATTCTTTTGACACTGGTAATACTCTATCTCATATCCGCATTATTTTCCTACATGCAAGGTTATATCATGACAGGTGTTACAACCGACTTGACCTATAGATTAAGAAAAGATATTTCACTTAAGATAAACAGACTACCACTTAAATATTTTGATAAACAAACACACGGAGAAGTTCTATCGAGAATAACCAACGACGTTGATACAATCAACCAAAACTTAAATCAAGGAATTACGCAAATAATAACCAGTATCACAACAGTTATCGGAATACTTTATATGATGGCAACAATAGATTTGACAATGACTCTGGTAGCAATATTGATACTTCCCATATCGATGATGTTCATTATGATAGTAGTAAGGTTTTCTCAAAAACACTTCAGAAAACAACAGGAATATTTGGGTCATGTAAACGGACATATAGAGGAAATGTACTCCGGACACATAATAATAAAAGCTTTCAACAGAGAAAAACATTCCGTTGAAGAATTTAATAATTACAACGAAACACTATATCACTCTGCTTGGAAATCACAGTTTTTATCAGGAATGATGCAGCCGATAATGAACTTTATCGGTAACCTCGGATACGTAATCATATGTATCATAGGTGGATACAGAGCCACAAAAGGACAGGTAACGGTCGGAGATATTCAAGCCTTTATACAATATGTAAGAAACTTCACCCAACCAATAACTCAGCTTGCCAATGTTTCCAACATTCTTCAACAAACAGCCGCAGCCGCAGAAAGAGTATTTGAGTTCTTGGATGAAGAAGATGAAGCAGAAACCACTGATACTCCGATAGAAGTAAACTTAAACGATGTTAAAGGTGCAGTGGAATTCGATAACGTTTGTTTCGGATATGAAAAAAACAAACCTATAATAAAAAACTTCACATCAAAAATAAACCCCGGACAAAAAATAGCAATCGTAGGACCTACAGGTGCAGGAAAAACAACGATTATCAAGCTTTTAATGAGATTTTACGATATTGACAGCGGAAGCATTAAAATTGACGGAAATAATATCAATGATTACAACAGAAGAGATTTACGAAAAATGTTCGGTATGGTTCTACAGGATACATGGCTGTATAATGATACAGTAATGAACAACATCAGATACGGTAACCTAAACGCCAGTGACGAAGAAGTCGAACAGGCAGCAATAGCAGCACATGTCGATCACTTTATAAAAACAAACGTAGACGGATATCAGATGATATTAAACGAAGAGGCAAGCAATATATCGAGCGGGCAAAAACAGCTTTTAACAATTGCCAGAGCACTTCTCGCAAATCCTAAAATACTTATTTTGGATGAAGCAACAAGTTCCGTAGATACAAGAACGGAAAAATTGATAGTAAAAGCAATGGATAGACTTATAGAAGGAAGAACCAGTTTTATTATCGCTCACAGATTATCCACAATTAAAGATGCAGATTTAATATTGGTAATGAAAGACGGGAATATAATAGAACAAGGAACACATGAAACACTACTTTCTCAAAAGGGATTTTATGCAACCTTGTATAATTCACAGTTTGAAGAATAAAAAAGAACCGAATACGGTTCTTTTTTATTTTAAATAAATTTTTGTAAAAGGTAAATATATCAAAATTAAAATAAAAGTTATAAATCAAAACAATTATTGAAAAAATAAATCAAAGGAGGTAATTATATGAAAGTAGATAAAAAAAATTTAAATCCGCCGGATACGGATTTTTTAAAAAATTCACATTCAGCATCGGAAACGGAATGCACCGGACTGATGAGAAACATCCCTCAAAGCGAAGCCGAATTGGAATCCTATCAAGATTTATTCCAAATGGAAGTACCGGATAAAAATAAATACAAATTGAAATAGTTAAAAATTTAAAGGCTCATTAAAAAGAGCAGACTTTTAACCGTCTGCTCTTTTAATATTTATTGAACTTTAATACAATCCACAAAGTAAAATTTAGTTATATCCCCATATTTAAAACTTTTTAAATTCCGAAGGTAGACAAATCTTGAATTTTCATCTACCGTATATATTATTTTATAAAATTTAAAAATCTCCTCATTTGACATTCTAATATCAATTCTCCCCTATTATTTAAATTTTTTAGGGTCTTCATCAATAAAATTACAAATCTCTAAAAACTCATCAACTTCCAAATTCCTTTGTCCCAAATTAATACTTTCATTTAAAGAATTATATCCAATACCGGTTTCTTTGCATATTTCATCTATATCAATATTATTTTCAACAATATATCTAGATAGATTTCTGCTCGCTTTATCTTTATGGCTGTCACATTTAAAAGATTTGTTTTTTATATAATGTTTTGAATCCATATTATTTTTTCCTCGTTTCGAAGAATTTTGTGATAATTATAATATCATTGCCAAATTTTGTCAATGTTTTTCTTCAAAATGAAGATACGGCGAATAATTATTTATATTGACAAAAAAGTCACTTTTTTATATGATTTAATAGCAAGGAGTTAATAAAAATGAATAAAAAGCAAATGTCATTTAAATTAAAAGAACTTAGACGAAACAATAAGCTTACCATAGAAGATGTACGAATTATGCTTGAAAAAAGAAATTTTAAAGTTGCATCAAAAACCATCTATGGCTGGGAAAGCGGTCAAAGACTGCCTTATCCGGATATATTTCTTACTTTATGTGACATTTACCAGGTTAACGATATTCTAGAAACTTTTGGATTTAAACAAAAGAAAGAAAATAACAATACACTAAAAATGATTGCAAGAGGCGACGGATACAATACACTTGAACTAAATAATGAAAACCTAAAAGACTTAAATGAACACACTAAACTTATAACGAAAAAATAAAACACAGAAAGATAAAGCAAATGACCGGAAAAGAATACAGGAACATTCAAGAATGGGCTTGGTATGTTTTGATAGAAACTAATGCTACCAAATTACCTATCGATATAATCGATATATGCGAACAACTTAATATAAGCATAAGATGTTATAATGAAAACCATAAATTTGCAAAAAAATTTAAAAACGGATTTTCAGTAATAAATAACGGCAAAAAAACAATATACATTAATAAAGAGATGAACAACAAACATCGAGTAAGATTCACCATAGCTCATGAACTTGGACATATCTTACTTAATCATCATCAAAACAAAAATAACTTATCATATAATGATTTGGAAATTGAAGCCAATATGTTTGCAATAAGGGTTCTTGCGCCCCTTTGTGTCTTACATGAGTTAAAGGTACAAACCGAAAGTGAACTCAGGGAATTATGCCGTATATCAAAAAAAGCGGGAGAAATAAGATTTCAAAGATTCCAGGAAAAGGAATCTCTCAATAAATATTACATAAATCCAATGGAATCCATACTTATCAAACAATTCAAAGAATTTATAATAAAAAACAAAAAGAGGTAAAATCAACCTCTTTTTTATAATAATATTTTATTAAAATATAAATGATATACCCATCTCTCTCTTATATGTTTTAAATATATCCGCATTATTTTTATTTCAACATATTAAAAGTATCAAAATCAGAAGTTGTTATCATAACACCGTTTTCTTCTGCTTGTTTTAAAAATATATCAACATTTTCAGCTTTCTCTTTGGAAAAAGCAGCAAATTGAGAAGAAAAAGTATAGTCTTTCATATATATCTCTATAATATCATATTTATTATTTATTTTTTTTATATCACTCATTTTACAATATTTTTTAGCATGAGGTGGTTTTATTAATATAATCGTATCCTCTTTAACAATAATTTTTATAAAGTACTCTTGTATAGCTAATAATATAATTAAAAAAAACATTATCGCTCCTATACTACAAATTATAAATACATCCTCTGGCGAACCACCAAGAGCTAACAAAAAACCACCAATAAACGGAATAGTCATTATTAAAGCAACAATTAAACTAATAAGATTTTTTTTCTCTTCTTTCTTCTTTTTGACAGTATATTCTTTTACATTTTCTTTAATGGATGATTTCCCCTGATTTTTCCTTTCCACCTCATTTTTTATGTCACCGTATAATCTGTTAAAGTTATTATCACCTGAATCTATGGAAAATATCTTTTTTTCTTCCATAAATACATTTACGTTACTGTTCCATCTTCCCTTAGTACACTTATAATTTGTAATATCATTAAAATAATATTCTTTTTCTTTAAAGAACATATTTCTTACCTTTAATCTATCCTTTGTTACTGTTATTTTAAAAGTTAATCTGTTCCATAACGTTCCAAAAAACAAGCCGAATATTCCCATAAAGAGTACTATGTATAATATCTTTTCTCCTGCAATTCCCTTACTTACAACCTGATATACGTAAGTACAACCTCCGTATAAAAGTAACATACTTACTATCCCAAGTATTATCATTAATCCTTTTGAAGAAGAGACAATATATGTCTCTTCTTTCATTATTCTTTCAATTACAGTATTGTTCATTTTAATACCTCTCTTTCTATCTTTACCACCATTTAAATCTGCCTATAAAACGAACAACTCTTCTTTTTACGGATGTTGCTATTTTTTTAACTGTCTTTTTTACAACAGTTCTAGCTTTTTTTATAACCTTTTTTGCCGTTCTAACCACAGCTTTGGCTTTTTTCCTTACGGTATGATACACTTTTTTGCTTTTCTCACTATTTTTTTTACAGTTTTTTTAACTTTTTTCTTTATTTTTTTTGCTGTTTTTACAATTTTCTTCTTGACTGTTTTTACTTTTTACCCCCACCACATATCTGTAGGATGCACTGAGTCCGCAAGTATAAGTGAAACAAACAACCCAAATGGTAAACAAGAAATTACGCATACGGAATCCACAATTATAGCTTTACCTATTATGATATATTTTAATATTTCATTTGGAACTAGCTTAAAAAGCATACATATTATTGTAAAAATTAAAAGAATTATAGTTACACCATAATTAATCCTCGTAAGCCATAAAAAATACATAAATCGCTTTCTTCTTTTCGCACTCTCTTTATATCTGTCTTCCCAGCCTATTCTAAAAAGCCGCTTTATAAAAGGAGGTTCTATTTTTGGATTTCTATTATAATATTTACCCTTTACAGGTTTCCCATATTTTTCATATAAATGATCAGTATAAGATCCAGTACCTATTATTACAGAAAATAATATAGGAGAAATTATAAATAAAATCAATCTTATATTTTCCATTTTACCATCTAAACCTCCTAAAAAATCTTCTTACTGAATTTACTGTATTAACCACAATTTAAATCATTATTATAATTTATAAAATTTTATTTTTAAATATCTACCCGTTTAACACCATTATTTTTAAGCTTTACTATCAAAATATCTTTATTTTTATAAAAATCTGGTATTGTAATTATTTTTTTATTACTCTTATCATATATTTTTATTACAGAATTTCCACCTTCATTTTTAACAACAAAATAACTAAAATCCGTAAAATGATAGTATTTTTTTATAAAAAAATATTTTTTATATATTACTTTTCTTTCATGTATATATATTTTACTCGTCAAATGTTTTATCCCATAAAGCATAAGACCTGATGCAATCATAAACAAAAGTATAATTAATTCCATTCCTTTGAAAGGAAAATTTTCTGCTGAGTATAAATAACCATATTTTTTAAAATCAGGAAAAACCATAAAAAATAAATATATAGTGGCGAAACTTAAAATAATAAATAGTATTGGTTGTGATAAGTGCGCTGTTAAAGTAATATCTTTTTTTATATTTTGAACATTTTTATTTATATGTTTTTTTATATCTTTTCTTAACTTATCATAATCTATATCCCATTCACTTATGGATATAACACGTTTATTATTAATATATGCATCAATGACCGAAACAAACCCCAACCTATATAGAGAATATTCCATATAATCTGTTAAATCTTCAAATTTATATTTCTTTTCTCTCATAAAAAAATTACGAA
Organism: Anaerofustis sp.; assembly: GCF_019420015.1. GTDB lineage: Bacteria > Bacillota > Clostridia > Eubacteriales > Anaerofustaceae > Anaerofustis. The sequence continues at coordinate 20,457 of NZ_JAHZIA010000038.1, read as the reverse complement.
CAATAAAATTATTTTTGTATACTTTTATTTTAAAGCTTAATCTTTCCCAGAATAACCACAACCCCATAAAAGAAAAAATTATCATAAATAAAGCACCATACCATAAATCATTTTGTTGATTGGTTTTAAA
>NZ_JAHZIA010000038.1:513-20317 GCF_019420015.1 Anaerofustis sp. | reverse complement strand
TATGATTATAATATCTAATATGGCAAAGAAAATTAATGAATCTTTTGAAGAAGAGACAATATATGTCTCTTCTTTCATTCTTCTTTCAATTCCAATATTGTTCATTTTAATACCTCTTTGATGTACACATTTATCGTACTATAACTTAATCATATGGTATATAATAGTCATCATCTGATGGTATATATACATCCCCTTTAATACCTTTGCTATGTAAATATTTAAGTAACCTTTCTGCATTTGTTGCTTTTGAAGAGTATGTAAACAGCTTCTTTTTTTTCTTTGTCTTAGAATCTTTCTTATAAAATTTTATTGAATCAAATGAGCTGGAATAAAAGTCAGTTATATCTTTTTTATAATAGAAAACTTTATCCCCCAAAAATGGTCTTTTATAGACCATCCTATCTTTGTACACATATATTTTATTTATCATATGAAATAATGAATTTAATAATACAATCATACAAAATCCACCAATTATAGCAAATCCACCCATACTTTCATCTATTAATCCCCAAACAATAATTAATACGAGTACAAAAAACATTATTATTGAACTCCACCATTCTGTTGGACTACTTTTTACAATAAATCGTGGTTCATTATTATTATGTGAGTTATTCCCTTTAGCAATCATCTGTTTTGATTTTCTGTATTTTTTGTTTTCTTGTAATGTTTTTTTTCTTAATATATTATTGATATCTTTCAAAAAGAAGTTTGCTCCTACATCATATTTATGAAAAATAATAGCTTTTTTGTTTTCTTTCGTTGCCAAACGATAGGAAGTAAAAGTTCCATTATTCCCGTCATCGTTATATCCTGTTATATCTTCAAAATTATATTCCTTTATCTTTCCCCATGCATTTCTGTACTTTATTTTATTGTCTTTAACCGTTATTTTACATATCAACATTTGAATATAACAAATAAGACAAGCACATCCCAATCCTGTCGGCATAAGCCATAAATACCAGTATTTTAAAAATGCATCTCTTTCAATTAAATTAAAAAGATAAAAAATAGAAAATCCCAGGAATACTATCGACATTACCAACGCAAAAGCCTTTATTCCCGCATTGGCATATACATTATATTCATTTTCTTTTAACTCTTTTTCCTTATTTATTATTATCATATCGGATATATATGTTATTAACGACATAATTAATAATACATATACTATGGGTGGCATATCTACAATAAAACGTAAAATATTATCCATCATTTTAATTACCCCCTATTACCATTTGAACCATCTTCTAAACACTTTTTTTACTTTATTTATTGTTTTCCCCAAAACACTTTTTTTGCTTATACGAATAGAAGATATTCTTTTTTTAACTTTTGCTACAGGTTTCTTCACAAATTTATTATAAACTTTTTTGATACCATGTGTTATTGATTTATATACAGGATTTTTCCTTACTTTTTGTACTTTTTTAACTTTTTTAATATCCTTATGTTGTTTTGAAAGTTTCTTGCTCTTATTTTTTTTCTTTTTACTGCCTTTAGTTTTTTTACCCGGTTTTACTTTTGCTTTTTTATACGCTTTTTCTGCGTTTGTTATCTTGTTATTTATATATTTTGAGGCTCCAGCTTTAGTTCCACTTTTTGCAAGTGAAGATATTGAAAGTCTTCTGTCTGATTGTCCTCGAGAATCAACTTTTTGATCTAACACATTAGTTAATAATGCTCCTGCCACAATATATTTTACACCTACCATTGAGCCTATTGCAGATGTTCCACCTTTTACCAAAACCTTTTCCCAATTAATTTTTTCTCCGCTAATTATTTGATCCACAAGCTCAACTCCAGCACCAGATAAAAAGCCTATGCACATTGCGGAAAGAATTGTAGGCATATTACCGTCTCTATCCACATACTTAATCGGATTACCCTGACAGTAAGCATATAAGTTAAGACTTAGCGGATCGTCAAGCTCTCCTCTGTAGCTGTCCATGGAGATAAATCTTCCTGTTGTAGGGTCATAGTACCTGCTTGACAAATAGAATAATCCCGTGCTTTCGTCATATACCGCTCCCGTAAAAGTAATTTCGTTATAAAAGTCTTTGTCTCCTCTTTTTACAGGCTCTCCGTATATATCATAAGCATATACAAGTTGGTAACTTCCGTCAGGAGCCGCTACGGATACGGTACTTCCTTTTAAATCAAGATTATAAATATAATATCCTTCGTTTCTCTTTGATGAGATAATACTTCCGTCGGGAGCAACAACATTTTGAGACGTTATTGTTCTGACTTCGTTTCCCTTTTCATCAGACGTGACCTTATAAGTATAAAGAACTGCGTCATTTACCACATAGTAATATGTTTTTTCACCGTTAACGTCCTTTTCTATTCGCTCTCCGTCACCGTTGTACCTATTGGTTGTGGTCATTGTTGTTTGAGTTTTTCCATCGGTGATTGCCGTTTTGATTAGTTGACCTTCTTCATCATAGCTGTTTAAAGTAACTTTTTCATGCTCAACATCATTTTCTTTTATCATATTTCCGTCGGCATCATATTCATATGTTACCTTATCTTTTCCGCTGTCTTTGTCCTTAATGGCGGTCAAGAAATTCAAACCATCTTCATCATAAACATAAAGACTTGTTTTATTATTCTTTGTTACGCTTTTAATATTTCCTATTGTGTCATATGTATATGATGTTGTCATATATAAGTTTTCTGAATTTATGTTCCCATCGGTATTTTCATCATAAGAAGAAGTTATTTCATACTCTTTTACATCTTTTATTCTGTTTAATTCATCATAAAAGTAATCTCTTCTTATATGATATATACATATTTCTTCTGCTTGCTTTAAAAATATATCAATTCTTTTTAAACAATTAATTTTTTTCTTTCTTTTTATAAAAGATTGGCATTGTAATAATAGTTTCCTGTTTCTTTGTCATAAATTTTAATAACTACTTCATAAAATGCTCGATATTATAATCTTCATCATACCTTTTATCGTTTCTAAAATCGTATTTATCCTTATTTATATCATCAATTTTTTTATCATTAACAATGATTGTTTTTTCTCCTATCCATTTAACGTTAACTGTATTTACGTGATAATCCCAGTAAATATTTCTTTTTTCTTTTGTTTTGTTGTTTACTATCTCTCCCCTTACTGTATAAGCTACCGTTGCACCGCTATTTACCAGATATCCGTTAAAGGTATACTCTTTACTATTTGAAGTGCTTGTATAAATAAGCTCCCCTTTAGGTAAATTTGACATGGATATTGTATATTTGTAAATTATCCCCATTACTAAAGCTAATATAATAATGATAAATATAAGAGGTTTAACATATCTTTTTTTATTCATTTCATATCCCTTTAAAATCTTTATTTTTTACGAGTTAAATCCAAGCTTTTTTGCTGTATTTAAAATCTCTTTTTCCATAGCTGTTGGTGCTTGTCCGGTTAAAACCAAATTATCTTTTAATAAAACAATGTTAATAATCGGATAATCAACATATAATGAACTTTCATCATCATTTAATTCTCTATCTATATTTTCCTCTTTATCAATATAAACAATAAATTTATTTTGCTCATCAATGCACTTGACCATATTATATAAATCATCATACATACTTTTTTCTGCCTCAAAAAATCTACAAGCTTTTTTTGAGGATTTAAGTATAGTTAGATTAAAATGTATCTCTTTATTAATATTTTCGGCATCAATCTCACCTTGTATATAGTTGTACTCCTTACAATGTGATATTATTATATTATCTAATTTATAAAATATATTTTTGTAATTTATTTCCTTATTTCTATCATTAATAACATAATCAAGGTCGGTCATGATATTTTTAAAACTGTTTTTTATTTCAAAATTTTTATCATTTTCATCTATTTCTTTTGTATTTTCTATGCATTCATTAAAATTAGAATAATACTTGAATATATCAAAACCTCGTTCTTTTCTGTATTTTATTCTATATTTTAGCTTAAAATATAAGTTTTTTATTTTTGACATGTATGTTCTCCACTGTTATTTATAATATAAGTAATAACTTATAAAATTAACATATAATAAATTTTAAGTCTTTTTAAAAGTATATTCCCTCCCATATATTAATGTAAGTAAATTTAATTTATTATAATTTTATTTACTTATAAAAAGATTTTTATCTGCGCCTTCTACTAAATTTCCATTACTATCAAATAATATGATATGGTCGCTTTGTGTTTCCAGTTTTAAGTTTACAAGTATATTTGAATTATCTATATATAACATATCTAAATCTATACCCGTCGTTCCAAACTTTATGCTTAAGGTAGTAAATATATCAGCCTTTTTATCATTTACTTTATATATATAAAAATTGTCTTCGTCTTTTGAAATGTAATATATATTTTCTTTTGTGTAGTAACATTTATAATACTCACCTTTTATATTAATGGTATTCATACAATTATATTTTTTTGAATGCAAATCAAACTTATAAAAATCTTCATGCTGTTTATTTCCCATAATAAAATACACATTGTCATTGTAAACATTAAAATCCTCAAATCTCATGTCTTTATCAAAAGAAATTTCTTGTATAATTTCTTTTGTTGTATTTGTTTTAATGTCATAACAATTTATTGAATAAAAATCATTTTCTCTGCTTAAATAATATATTTTTTTATTTTTCATTATAAATTTATCTTTATCAACATTTGGTATAGTGTATTTTATATCATCTTTTAAACTTGTTATTTTTAGAGTATTTTTGTCATATTCATATTCATAGAAAACATTTTGTGATATAAAAAAATCATATACATTTTCTTTTACTACACTTTGCCTTTTTGATTCATCAACCTTGCATAAAGCAACTACATCTGCAGGGTCATTTAAAACAGATGTAAAGTATAATTCATTATTATAAACTGCAATATAATCACAAGACTTTTCTCCTAAATTAATTAAATTACTATCTTGGATCTTATATAAACTTACAGCTGAAGCAAAATACTTTGTATTTTTATCTAAAGAAATAAACGTCTTATGGTAGTCATTTATAATTTCATCTTTATTAAGATTCAACGAATAATCTGCAATATTTTTACTGCTACATCCACTTACAAATACCATAAAAAGTAAAACTATAATTATGATTATTTTTTTCTTCATTTCTATATCCCTTTTCTACTCAAATTTAAAATTATAGAAATCTCGGTTTACATCTTCTATTATGTGATTGTTAATTATTAAAGAATTTTTTCCTGTCCATTTTACTTTCGCATTTTCTTCATCATCATTAAAATATATATTTCTTTTTTCTCCGTTTTCAGATTCCACCTCGCCTCGAATATAATACCCTGTTGTCGCGCCTCCGTTAAACAAATAAATATTTACTTTCTTTTCATCATAAGGAGATTTAACAGAATATAAATACTCTCCCTCAGGAGTAAACTTCTGCATTGATATTTTAGGATAATTAAATATCAAAATAGCAAAGATAAGTAAAATGAATATAAATAGCGTAGCTGTTATTTTTATAAATGTCTTCATATTTTTTCTCCTTATACAACGTTTAACTTAGATAAAGATTAATCTATATTTTGTATTATGAAGTATATCTTTATTCCACATTAAAGTAATGATAATAATTATATTCCTGACTATAATTTTCATCTTCCCTAAAGTCATAATAATCAGTATGTATATTTTTAATTTCTTTATTGTTTATAATTATGCTTTCATCATTTATCCACTTTACTTTTACCGTATTCAAATAATAATCCCAGTAAATGTTTCTTTTTTCTTTTGTTTTGTTGTTTACTATCTCCCCTCTTACGGTATTTCCGGCAGTTGCTCCGCCTCCTCCAATATATGCATTAAAAACGTATGTTCCGTTTGGAGAAGCAGAACTATAAAACAATTCTCCTTTTGGCAGTAACAACATTGTGTAAAAATAGCAATAATATAAAATGCCCAGTAATATAATAATGATCGTTATAGATAGCATTATAATTTTTGTTTTTGTTTTCATATTTGCTTCTCCATATAATATTTATTACATTTAGTTTTAAGACTTATATTTAATCAATATTTTTATTTTGTATTTATCCCTAAACTAATCTTTTTATATTTTTATTTAATAAACTCCAAATCCTTAATCAGTCCATAAAACTCATCTTCGTTACTTTTTAAATCATAAGCATAAACTATAGCGTTTTTATTAACTCCCACAAAATAAATATATTTATTATCCAAATCACTATATAAGATACCACTGCTTAATTTAGTATTGTTTTGTGCTTTATATTTGGACAGTTCAAAAATTTCCTTATAAAGATTTAATACTTCTTTTCTATCTTTTTCACTTTCTACGATATAACATTCTACGTATGCGTCTTTATTTTTGTATGTAGATGGAATGGTAATTTTATATTCATTTATCTTTCCATAAAGATTATCAATTTTAGCATTATTATCTTGATATCCAACCCATGAAACATCTGCTGAGGTTTCACCGAATTGTCCATATTCAATTATTTTATAACCATGCTGTTCAATAATTTTTTGCATGTTATTTAGTGATGAATAATCAATATCTTTTTCATCTCTTTTGCATGAAGTGGTAAACAGTAATAGTATTATAAAAAAAAGTATTCCTATCTTTTTCATAATTCCTCCGGTTAAATTATTTATATTTAAATATGTAAAAAGCAGGAACAGGAAAACTATAACTTCCTATCCTTATTTTTTTAAATCCAAAACAAAGCAACCTCCATATAAATAAGCTATATATGATTTATTTTTACTATATTTTCTTTTCTTATCTAAAGTTCTTTTTTTGATATTTTTTATACCATGGACCTCCAGAAACATAATAAACATCAAATACTTTATGAGATCCCCTTTTAACAACTTTTATTACACCATTAAAATATATAAACCAAACCATTTATTTTTCGTGTAAATTTTCCATTTAAATTTTTTATTACTATATTTTACTTCTCCCCTAATTTATATTATCTACCAATTGTGTCGTTAAGAAATTTTTAAGTCATAGACTTATTTATAATTTTTGATATACTTTTTAACTCATTAAAAAAATCTCTATTACTATCACTCGTATAATATACCCCTGTTACAAGCATTGAATTATTTGCTATATAAAATTTTCTTTCATAGATATCTTTATCGGCATTAACACTTCTTTTTTCTTTTATTAAGTTAGAATTATAGAATACAAAGGAAGTATTTGTTTCAGCAAATGATGTAACCGATGCCGGTAGTTCTTTACCACCTATGCTATATTCAAAAGGTTCTTTTTCTAAAAGGTATAAATCTTTTATCTGATCTGAGTAAAAATATTTATCTTCAGGAACAGAAGTTGAACCATCTTCTAATTCAATTTTATTTGGATCTATAATTTGTTTTGTATATATATTTATTGATAGTTTATTTATTTCTGATTTTGAATTATTGTAATTAGGGAAATAAATACTAATCATATCAGATTCGTTTTTATGTATTATTACATTTTCCTTATATTGCTTTTCTATGTTTTTTACAAGCAATTCTAAATCCAAATTTCCGTTATTTATATCCATATCAGTGCTTACAGGGAACTCATCTTCAAATGTTTGAAAATAATCTTTTTTAAATTCCTTATAATTATGGTAGATTGAAAATGCAAATAATATAAGAACTATTATTAACGCTAATATTTTTAATTTATTTTTCATTTTATCCCTCTTTTATATATTAATCCTTTTTCTACTCAAATTTAAAATTATAGAAATCTCGGTTTACATCTTCTATTATGTGATTGTTAATTATTAAAGAATTTTTTCCTGTCCATTTTACTTTCGCATTTTCTTCATCATCATTAAAATATATATTTCTTTTTTCTCCGTTTTCAGATTCCACCTCGCCTCGAATATAATACCCTGTTGTCGCGCCTCCGTTAAACAAATAAATATTTACTTTCTTTTCATCATAAAAACCCCAAATATAGTTATTTTAATATACCGCTCTCCTCAACTACCTTATCAATCTCATGCTTATTTGTATCTATAAATATAAAACTTTTTTTACTTTCCATAAACAAGCATTTATATAAATATTTGTCTATATCAGGGAAATGTAATTCCGTAAAAGAATCATCATCCAGTTTTATATTTCTTTCATATAAAATATCTTCTTTCAAGCTTTCAAAATTAATATATTTATAACCTAATTCAAAATGACCATTTTTAAACGTTCCATAAGTAATGACAAATCCATTTTGCCCTATCGTCACATCTTCTATATCATTATTTAATCTTATACTATTTATTACTTTAAATTGACTGTCAAATTTAATAATTCCTGTATCATTTGCCTTTACATCAATACCAATATATTCATCATTTTTTATTAATGGAATGTTTTCTTTAATTAAAATGAAATTTTGGTTATTTTGTATTAAATAAACATCCTCGCAGTTCCTCAGGTCTAAATCAATCATCTTCTTATCTGTATCATTATCAAGATTGTATGCATAGATACCGTCTAAAGCCGGGTAATAATAAATATTGTCAACTAAACATCCTTTAATATTTAAAGCAGATACCCCTACAATCGGATGATCAAGTTTTTTATTGTTAATATAACCTGTGGTTTTACTCCATCTTTCATTTATGTTGTACAATGGTGTTTTGTTTTTCTCAAAAATATTGATGTATTCATTCTTATACATAACTCCATCCAATAAAATTGTATCGTGTTTATTTTTTATATTTATATCATGTATTTTATTATCGAAAAAATTATAATTACATATAACCGGTTTATTTTTATATAAAAACATTCTCATACAATATTTTTTATCATCATCATAATATATATTTTCATCATCGTTTTTATAATTAAGACCGCTATATATAATATATACATTATCTTTATTTTGTATGATACGTGGACGAGGTCCATAATGAAGATAACGAGGATAAATACTCGCTATATTTTTATTTATTTTTAAATCATCACTGACACATGCAAGAATAATCGCACTGTTATCATCATTAATATAACAATAATATTTTTCTATATTTGAATTTTTTGAATTTTTATCATTTATTTCTACACTGTATCTAAAAAAATTCTCGTCAATAAAATTTCCGATTATAATAAATACAAATATTAATACACCTAATGACAAAAATGCTTTAAATGTTTTTTTCATATTTACCTCTAGTCAAAATATTTTAAATATTTTTTCGTCTCGTTATATCTTTTAAATCTTTTTTTTACACTAGAATTATTATTCCATAAACTCCAAAAACCACTAGTTAAAGAATCTCCATAGTTAACATCTGCAACTTTTGCATGTCCTTTTAATTTCCTTGCAATTAATTTTGAAAAATTACTGCCTGTTAAAGCCTTTGAACCATAATATACACATGCATGTGCATATATTTCAGCTGCAATTCTTGTTGCATTCATAGAACCAAAACAAGCACTCCTATTACTAATTAAATGTGCTCTTTTTTTATTTATAACATTTTTATACTTACGAGGAGCCGTGTAATATTTTGCATCATTAAAATTTGAAATAACTTTTTTTGCATAATTTAAACTATTTTTTTTACTTAAAAAATATCCCTTTATTTGATTAATATTTATTGATAATCGTTGATCATAAATTCCATATGAGTATTTTAAGTTTGATTTTTTACCAAATACATGTTTAATTTTATATAAATGATATTTTAATGTTATCTTAAATGAACTTATTTTATTTTTTCGTATACCTATATTTTTTGCAGGTCTACTACTATGCCCACTAGGATCAGTATAATTAATAGGGTCATTTGCACAATATGCATAAAGATGAAGACTTAAAGGTTCTTCAAGCTCTCCTCTATATGTATCCATGGTTATAAATCTACCATTTTGAGGATTGTAATATCTGGCATTGTAATAATAGTTTCCTGTTTCTTTGTCATAAATTTGTCCGGTATAACATACTTCGTTGTTAAAATTTGTATCTCCTATCATTTCCGTATTGCCAAATTCATCATATTTATATCCGCAAATCCCATTGTTTTGTTCATTTATTATGGTTGTAACAGAACCTTTATAGTCTGAATTTAGCTTATATGCACTTATACCGCCGTTATTAAATCTTATTGTCATTTCGCTGTCTGAAATATTTTCACTGATTTTATTGTTGTCAATATCTGTTGTATATAAAACACTTCCTCTGTCATAATGATAATTTACCGTGCTTTCTTCTTCATTTACCTTAACTTCTTTTCTTATTCTCTGAGAGTTTGCATCATAATCGTTATGTTGTATCAATACTACATTTCCATTATCTTTTTCTTCATAATCAATAATTTGATTATTGATATCATAAGAATATGTGACGGTTTTATCACCTTGTTTTTCTGTTTTTGTATTTCCGTTTTCGTCATATGTATATTCTCTTAGTGTATTCCCCTGTGCCTTTACATCTAAAAGTTGGTTCAAATTATTATAAGAGTAAGTGCTTGTAATACCTTGCTTTGTTTCACTTATTCTATTTCCCACTTTATCATATTCGTATGAAGTGGTTTCTTTATTGTTTTCATTTAATTTATCAATTACTTGAACTTCAATAAGTCTGCCAAGTTCATCATAAGAATATAATTTTAACTTATGTATTTTATTGTCTATAATATAATCATTGTAAATTTCTTCAGTTAAGATATTTCCGTTTTTATCATAAGTAAATTTATATTCTTCTCTGATTTTTTCCAAATTATCAGAATTAACATATTTTATATTTGTGATTCTATCGAATTTATCATATTCATATGTTTTAAGAATATAATTATCATTTCCAACATCAAAGCCTGTATAATCTTTAACGTTTTTAATTGTTCCTTTTGGATTATAAGTATACTCACTTATAAGCTTTTCTTTATTATCAGAAGTTGTAACAGCCTTAATGTTTATAACTTGTCCGTATTTGTTATACTCATATATAACCTCTTTTATACCTTTTTCTGCATTTGGATAAATTATTTTTACTATCTCATCTTTATCGTTATAAGTATATAAAATCTTTTCATTATCCAAAGGATTTTCCTTTTCACCTTCATAACATGATATAAGTCTGTTTCTTTCATCATAACCATTTACAATATATCTTGAAGAAACCTTGTTATTACTTAAATCATATTTATTTTGAACTGATTTTATACTATTGCCTGCGAGATCATATTCATAACTTATATCTTCAACTTTATGATTATCTTTTGTAAAATGTTCTTCTTTGATTAGTTTACCTTCAAAATCATAAATAAAAGTTTTATAATCTCCTTTTTGATATATTTCCTTTACTTTGTTATCGTTTTTATCATATTCGTACTTTGTTACTATTCTTTTTTCATCCAAACTGCCTTTACCTATATCTCTTATTTCAACGGTATTGCCAAAGCTGTCAATAACTTCTTCACTTTTATTTCCAAGTGCGTTTATGGTTACGTTCTTTGTATTGTCTCCTTCTTTTATATTTGCTTGTAATTTTGTTTCATTTCCTTCTTGCAATATTACAGAAGATTTTTTATTATCCAAAGAATATGTATATTTTATTGTATTCCCCATAGGATCGGTTTGACTTATTTTGTTTCCAATATTATCATAAGCCATTTTTGTAACAAGTGAATTTTCACTATCAACTCTATAAGTTCCTTCTTGTTCATTATACAAAGGATTTTCTACAGTACAAATATTATTGCCTTTTTCATCATATAGATTAAACGTAACAATACCATCATTTACTTCTGCATCATCTTGAATTGTAAATGTTTTTATAATTTGACCTTGATCGTTATATTCGCTATATATATTTACTCCTCTTGAATATTCTTTTACGGTTTGTCTATTAACATCAAGATAGCTTATACTTTCTATTCCATTTTCAGTATTTGTTTCTTTATATAGAAAATCATAAATCTTACTTTCTTGTCCTATTATAAATTCATTTTCTTTCCCACTTGCATAATTATAAGATGTAGTACTTATATTTTCGACTCCGTTTTTTACGGTGGAAGTTTTTATTAATCTATTCATATTATCATATTCATAAGAAATTTCACTTCCGTCTTCTTTCTTTTCATATATTAAACTTCCATTTTCGTCATATCTATTTTCAGTAATAATCTGTTTATTACCTTCTGGCTCGTTATCCGGTTTTGTATTTTTAATGGTTTTTATAATTCGGTCATATCCATCATATACATACATAGTTGAATAACCTTTTGCATCTGTTTCTTTTATTACTCTTGAAAATTCATCATATACATTTTGGGTATCCCTTGTTTCATTTCCCCCTACTGTTTGCTCGGTTAATATATTACCTTTTTCATCATATGTATAGTGCGTTGAATTAGTATTGTTACCTGATACAATATTGCTTTCATTTATAATTTGACCTGTTTCATCATATTCCCTTATGATTCCGTCTTTTGTAACATCATCATATTCTTTTAGCAAATTACCGTTTTTATCATATTCATATTCATTATCGGAAGTAACGATTCCATCAATATATGTGATGTCACTGCTGGCATCAAATTCTTCACTTTCATATTTATAAATTGTAACTGTTCCATCGCTGCTTTCTTCCTTTATAATATTTCCTTTTGATGAAGCAATATTCCCAAGCTCACTGTCATTTGATATATTATCGTATTTTGTTATATTGACCATTTCTTTTTCATTTTTGTTTATTGTTCCATTTCCATCAATATTATAAGTATCTGCATAACTAACTGTTTTTACAGTATTATTTCCTTGATAATATGTGTATGTTTCTTTTCCTAAAGAATCTTTATTATAAATTGTCTTTCCATCTTTATCATATTTAACAACTGTATCTGAAATAATACTGTTATCTTTACTTGTAAAGAAATTATTTATATCCTGCAACATATTATTATTTTTATGTGTATATTCAATAGTTGAATCAAAGTCTTGAACTTCTATATTGTTTTCTTTTGCTTTTATATATTCAAAACTTTTTGCTTCCTTATTTGGATAAGTCACTTTCTTTATCATATCCATATTATCTTCATTGTTATAATATTCTACAAGATATTCATTACCTTTAGCATCAGTAAATTTTGTAAGATTACTTCCATTTGAATAGTCATAATTATAGACAATATTATTATTATCATATGTATAGTTTGTAACTTTGCTTAAAACTTTTCTTTTTTTGCCTAGTCCAAAGGATACATCTTTATATTCATATAAAGAATACTTACCATGAGGCATATTTATTCTTTCAATTAAATTGTGTTCATTATATTCAAAAGTAATTATTGATCTTTTATTTTTAAACTCTTTTTGTTCTTCTTCTGTTTTATTTTGTAAAGCTTCATACTCTTCGTTAAATTCTTTTTCACTCTTAGAATTTAATATTTCTACTTCGCTTAAAAACCCTTTTTTCCCTCTTTTTCTATAATCAAGATTTGTTTCTTTTGATTCTTTTACATCTTCATTAAAATATCTATATATAACACTGTTTCCATTTCTGTCTGTCATGTAAGTTATTTGACAATTTCTATCAAAAACACAAGTTAATCCGTCTCTGGTTTTAATTGTGTATATTTCATCAATTATTTCACTTGTATCATTATCATTGTCTACATCATGTGCATCAATGGTTTCAATTTTTTTAAGTATTATATATTCTCCATAAGGGCTCTTGTACGTTGTTTCTTCTTCTATTATATTTCCTGTTTGCTCATCAATCTTTTCTTTAGGTTTAATATTATCTGAATTTAAGAATGTAAATATCGTACCGCTACCATCTTTATATACCATTCCTGTTACATCATCATACTCGTTATATGTTTCAAGTAAAATATGATTAAACCCAAAATCCCAACCTATACCTAAAGTAGAAGATGATGTGCTAAGACTATTATAAACTCTTTCCATATTTATATCATTACTTTGACCTGTCACGCTTCCATCAGATTGACTGTAAACAAAATTACCCATACTTTGTTCAACATGTCCGTTACTTATTGGAGTTTCAATATCAAAATATCCCCAATAATCTTTTATTCCTAATCTTCTTGTATACTCATCAAAAGACATAACATGAGAAGTTACATTTCCAATTGTTCCAGAACTTCGTTTATATGTATCTTTAAATGGTTTTACTGCAACAACTTTATATGTAAAATCTTTGTCATAATTATTAACAACCGAAGACCTTGTAACTACTCCTTCTTCATTATTAGCATTACTATATTGGTCTACAATAGTGTAATTATCATACCAAAAATTATCTGTTACGCCTGATTGTACAATATAAGCTTGTTTATCGTCATAAACATCTCCATCACAACGATAAATATCATAAGTGACATCTTTATCTTCAGTTTTTATATCCCAGCTGATTTTTGTACGATAATTGATACCGCTTTGGACAGTAACATAAGTAGGATTAAACTTATTCATCATATCAATTTTTAATATGTCGCCACTTGAAGCTTTTACGTCTACACTAATAGAAGATAATTTAACATTGTTCAGTGTATTAGATTTTAATACAGCTTTTAATTGGATTTTATTTAACTTTAAGTCATTATTTGATAAATCTTTATCTAAAAGATATTCTTTATCACTTTCAATTTTTATAAAGTCGTTATTATTTATTTTAATATAATATTCTATATTACCTTCATCTATAATATCTTCATCCGTTAACAATTTCAAAGATAAAATATTTTCATTCAAATTTTCATTTGAATAATTTAATACATAACTTCCTTCATTTTTGCCATTTTCTAATTTAATTTCTCCGTTTTCTTTTATTGTATTTTCGAATATCTCATCTTCAGCTTTTATATTTTTAAATATAGAATATTCATAACTCGAAGAAGAATATTGTACTTTATCTTGTGCATTATCCCTAATCAATAAAGAGTGAATACTATCGTCAAAATATTTTTCTTCATCAGAAAAATCAATTTTTCCATCTTCATTAGGTTGAATTTTTTTACCGTTAATAAAATAATCCAAAGACGTTGGAATATAATCATTATTTGATAAATCTTTTAACTTAAATTCTTCTTTTTCATTTTCGACAATTACTGCATCATTTTTATTATTATAATCCCCATTTTTTTCAACTGTAAAATCTGCAGCATGTTCTATAACTTCTCTTTTTTGTACTATAATTTCTTTTTCAGTTATATTTCCACAATTATCTATAGCAGAAATTTTTATTGAATATTTACTTCCTGAAGGATATTTTTCATTATCACTTAAATTGATAACAGCTAAATTACCTTGTATGTTATCTTTATTTTTCGAATTTAAAACTTTTTTAACAAGTGTATAATCTTCCTTTGTTGGATTTTCTTTGCTTGCAACATATATATTATAACTTGTAAGATTATCGTCTGCTATTTCACCTTTAATATATAACATATTAATAAATTCAAAATTATTTGCTGGAGAAGAAATATTTACTTCAGGATTTTTCTTATCTAAAACATACTTAAGTTCTCTTATATTTCCTTTTTCTCCATTTTCATCTACAGATACAAAATAAAATGTATGTGTTCCTTGTGCCAAGTCACTTTCATTTAATAATACACTTTTAACATCATATCTTGTATTTATATCAACATTAGGGTTTGAATTTTCTATCGTTTTCCATGGTAAACTTATATCATCTATAACATATTCAATGTGGTCAACGTTAGATATGCTTTCATCACCTTTTATCCAATTATAATTTAATTTTATGTTTGAACCATCATTTGAAAAAGCTTTGTCAAATGATACAATTGGAGTAGGTGGAGGATTTTTGATAAATACAGTTTTTGTATCTTCACTTGTATTTCCTGCCATATCTTCAACTATAACTTTTATTTTATACTCACCTGCATCATATTCTGTAGTATTTAAATTAAAAATATCAAGTGTTTCAGTTAAAAGGTTTTCTTTTGATGAATTATCAATGAGCAATATTTTCTTTTTATATATTTCTCCACTTCCACTTTTATCATCCTGAGCATCAAAAGAAATCTGAGCCATTTGTTTTAAAATCTCATTTTGAGTAGGTTTTGTAATAGTTACACTTGGAGGTGTTAAATCTTTATTATAAGAAATTAAAGCTTCATCATATCCTTTATTATCACTTGCATAAAATTTGAAACTTAATTGATATTTTCCTTCCTTTAATTTATCAAAATCTTTAATAATTTTATTTACATTATAATTTTTAAATTGTTTAGGATATATATTATCTTCAAAAGTTAAATTTGTTTCATCATATCCTTCTATTTTTTGCTCTTTATCATTTAAAAGTTGTACAGTAATTTTACCAAGATTAAGTTGTGTATTTCCATCTTTATAGTCAACATCCCAAGAAACAATAACATCTTTCTTATTTGTATTATTGCACCATGGATTATTATCATAATTAGAAATAAAACCGCCATCGTCTTTTATTTGAGGAAGTATCATATCACTGATAATATGTCGTGCACTATTAACACTAACTAAATTACCACTTTTATCAACTGTTGTTATTTTTGCATATACCGTTTGACCTGAAGGTACATTAGCTATTGTTGCAGTATTAGTTGATGCACCTACTGTTATAGGAGAACCAATAACACCTTTACTATTATATAATTGAATTTTGTGTTCTTTAATACCAGAAGGATTAACAGTCGGATTATCAGGATTTATTTTATATGTTACTTTTACATTTGCCTCATCAGAATCCGATGAACTCCTCGATGAACTAAGTTTTATATTACTAACTGGTTTAGGAGCAGTTTTATCTATGTAAATATAACAATATGTTCCGCTTCCTTTATTTCCGCCTTTATCAATCCCCCTTACACCAATAGCATATCTTCCCTCACCCCATTTTGATGTAGTAGTTTCAGGTACGGTAAATGTACCGCTTGCCGCTGCAGAGCCTACAGAAGAGTAAGCTTTCAACTCGGTTGCATTGTCAAATACATTATCAGCACCGTATTTTATATATCTTGACTGTACAGCTTCAAGACAATTACTCTTTATCCCACTCCATTTTACGGCTAAGTCAGTTCCTTTTTTTAAGTATATCGTACTTGCCGAATTAACGGTTACGCTTGCTTTTGCAGGAGGCTTTGGTGAAGGAACAGTATATGTCACGGAAAGTGTTGGTCTTTTAGATGAAGAAGAAGATCTCGTACCGTGAAATGAATTATAATTCTTTGTAGAAGAACTTTCTACACTTGCCTTCAAAAGTATACCATAATTAGCCTGCTTTCCCTTTGCCCACTCTTGAACAAGCTTTGTAATATTTAAAGAATGTGCAGAACTTGCGTTACTTAATTTTTTTGAAGCATATACCGTCGAAGTCCACTTAGGTCTTGTATTCCACGTAACTTCTCCAAGTGACCATGAAGATGTATTCTTATGAACTTCTACAGTTGAAAACGGAGATCCGTTTGATAATTCATATAATTTTAAACTCGCAGAAGTTACATAATTACCTTTAATCTTTGCATTTAATTCAGGAAATTTCATTAATGTCCTACACACTTTATCCGTTGAACCATAGCCAATCGGCATTTTCCTTATAGTGCTTACATAAAAGTTAGATGTAGGATATCCGCTTTCGATATATACATCTTTAACTCCGGCTGTAGATTTTGCAGTATATGTAGGATCAATTATTATAGGATAAACTCTGTCCTTGCTTTCCAGATATTCTTTCGAAACCGTCAAAGTTAAAATATAAGTATCAATACCTTCTTCAGTCTTTTCTATAGAATACTTTAAATCCTCGCTATATCCTCCGTTTTCACTGCTGTCTGTCATATAAGGAGTAAGAATCGCACCGATTTCTTCTTTAGGATTATTTTTATCATAAAAAATAACTCCTCCTACTTCAGGAATATACGGAATCATTCCTTCACATTCTATTTTATATTTGAATATATTTTTATCAGTAGGACTGTTTATAATAATATTTTCTTTTATCCCGTTATCTATAGGAATATATTCTATATCTATGTTTTCCTCGTCACTTCCATATACAATTTTTGTATTCTTCTCTTCTCTTTCGTAGTATATTCCTTCTACGGTTTCCTTTTTAAGCTCTCCTTTTGTTTCTTCTTTAGACACTTCTTTTTCAAAAACAGGATAAAATTTCACTTCATTATCGTCCTTATCCTGGATACTTATTGGAACATCAGATGTTAAGTCTTCGGGAAGCTTAATATCTACCATACCTTCTTTGTTAGTATATTTATAATTGTCAATAACACTTCGTTTTCGTCTTGTAGGCATGGTTACAATAGAATTATCATAATCAATATATTCCCCCATTTCGTTTTTGTATCGAACCTCAGATGTATACATATCAATTGTTCTTGTTCCGTCTTCATTTTTGTATACAGTATAGTCTTCGCTTTTTTCAATAACTTTATTTTCTTTTGAAGTATCTTCAATCTTTATACCACCGTTTTTGTCATTTACTTCAGCTGCATTAATAACAGGCATAAGACCTAAAAATACCGTTTCAACAGACATTATAAAAGCCAATACCAACGCTGTACTTTTTGCACATAATCTCTTTTTCATTTTCTTTCCCCCATCATATAACTCATCATACCTTTTACACAATAATCAGAATTCTATAACCTTATATTCACATTTTTATCATATATGTTCATAATATCACTGATGTAAACCTTTTACAAGAATTTTTTACTATATTTGTAAATACTTGTCAAACCACCTATTTTTAACCTAAAATAATAATCGTATTTCATAAAACCATAAGAAACAACATCTGCATAATGTGTTATGTCCATAAAATTAAGCGAAAAATAAATAAAAAAACTGCCTTTAAGACAGTTTTAATATAATGATTTAATATGAATTATCCTTATCTTGTTATAAAAATTTATAAATGTATTTGCTACATAAAATAAAAAAGCCAAAGCCCTCATTATTAAAGGATTTCAGCGTCTTTTTAATTGGTGGAGCATTATTTATTTCAAACGAACTAAAAATATATTTAAATTCATATTTGAATATTGTTCTAGAAAAAATTATTTAAAATATTTATATTATTTGTAAAAAAGCATTGACATTATACACGTTTTCATGTATAATATATACATAGTTAAGAAAGGAGGATATAAGATATGGGAAAGATAAAGCCCAAAAAAAAGGAACTTACCCCTTATGAAATGGCAAGTTTAGGTATTCAAGGATTGGCACTCTTGATTGCAACCATAACTCTTTTTAAGAAGTAAGTTCACGGGAAGCCTTGCTTCCCGTATATATAATACCATATCTTAAAATTAAAAGCTATGAAAAATATAATAATTTCACTTATCATTTTAAATGTAATTTTATTTTCAATTTTACTTAAAAATGATGTATCGGCTATATTAATTATTATAGGTTTGGCTATATTAAATATTATATTTACAATTATTGTAGAAAAAAAGAAAGGTAAATAGTTATGTTAGTTTCAATAAAAGAATACGCAGAAATCCATAATAAAGAAATATCAGTAATAAGAAGACACTGTATAAACGGGAAGTTTAAAACTGCAAGAAAAATCGGTAATTCATGGGCTATTGACGACCAAGAACCATATATAACTAATTCAAGGGTAAGGAAAAAATAAATGTAAAAAGTATTGACATTATACACGTTTTCATGTATAATATAGTCATAGAAAGAAACGAGGAGAACGAAAAATGAAAAAATATGGATGGGATATTGATGAAATAAAGAACTTGATAATTAAAGGTCAAAAT
>NZ_JAHZIA010000038.1:0-503 GCF_019420015.1 Anaerofustis sp. | reverse complement strand
ATAACAATGAATTATATGATGTAATGAGTAAATATTCATTAATTGAATTTGAAATAATCAGTATTGGTTATGACCTAAAAAATGAAGATATAGACTTCAATATCCACACATATTATAGAATCGGAGAACCTAAAGTTAATGAAATGGGAACTGCATATCTCCCAAGTTACAACTTTGCTACAGAAAAAAGAGAAAAGGGCGTTTCTTGTATTTCCTTAAATTGGTTAAATAGCTTAAAATCTGTTTTTTTCAATATTACCGATGAAAGAATAGAAAAAGACGGTATATGGGAAATTAAAGGAATTAAAATTACAACAGGAGGAGATGATGAACCGTTAATAATTCCTATTGATTGGGCAAAAAAAACAAATTTTAAAAGCATAGATAAAGTTAGAGAAATTTTAGAAAATAAGTAACAATAATTTAAATATTTTAAGACAAAAAAAACAAGGGGCTATAAGCCCCTTGTTACTCAACCAAATCAAATTCAATTTCTTCATCCT
>NZ_JAHZIA010000037.1:866-5516 GCF_019420015.1 Anaerofustis sp. | reverse complement strand
TATTTAACCAATTTTTGATTATCAAGATTATATTCATAGATTGTTTGATAATTACTATACAAAGTATTATAACTTTTGATTTTATTTTGTAATTCTGTTGACATTCCTTCAAACATATTTTCAGAAAAATACCACAAATAATCCGTTCCATTTGGATTGCAGTTTCTAATAGAAGCTGTCATTAAGTCATCACCAGCTTCTAATTTAAAACAATTTTTTACTGAATTTGTATCTGTTTTTAATTGAATATTATTACTAAGTTCATCTGCACTTATAAAAATATTTGTATCATTTCCATATCCTTCTTTAATGTCTGTATTACCACATTTAGGGCAAATATCTGTAAATTCACCACGATAGCCACAAGATACACAATTAGATTCTAAATCATATACTGAAATTGTTCTTAGAATATTTCCGTCTAAATCTGAACAAACATTTATAATAAATAAACAATTTATTTCTTCTGAAATCTCTTGAAAAGCATCATATAGAGATTTGTCATCAAAAGAAAATGTCCTTTGAATATTTGCAATCGTAGGCGAAACATATACAACCTTATAATGTGTAGCCTTCTCCATTATCCTATGTAATAAAGAAGCTTCGGGATGTTCAGAATTGTATAATACAGTAGGAATTTTATAATCTTCTCTTGCTATATCATCTTCTGTATTTATTTCTACTGAATAAAGATTAATTTGTGATAACTCAGAAGTTCCTAAATCTGTACAATTTATTGTTTTAATAACATTGTTTTCAGTTTCAACTGTTTCAATATGTATTTCAAACCATTTATCCCATTCTTTACACCATACTAATTTAAAATTTTTTATTTTATCCCATAAATAATTTTCTTTATTGTCAAGATATTTATAAACTTCAAAAGTGATTTCAGATTCATCTCTAAGGCTATCTTTGATATGAATATTTTGAGATTCTATTAAACCTAATTTATCTCCATTTCTTTCAGCCAATATAAAAGTAGGTGTTCGAGGGTTATTAGCTACATCAAAGTCTATATGAATACTCATATATACACCTCTTACAATCCTAATTTAACAGCAGGTGAATAACCTATCTCTATTTTGCAAGGTAATGAAACTGTTATTTTATTTACTCTATCATTATTTGTATTTGATATTCCAAAAAATTTCCAATTAAAATCCTTATGTACCTTATGAGAGAGTATGGAAGAATAAATAATAGGGTAATCAATAGTTATTACTTCATTTGCTGTGCAATTTTTAATTATGGTTGTTTCAATTTTATCTCCAACTTCATTTGATATTTTTAAATCTCCACTTATGTTTCCTATTGTAATCCTCATATGAGGATATATACAACCTTCATCATCAGATTCATCAATTAAAACTACAATTTGATTAGCTTCTGTTATTTCAAGTTCATAATCTTTTTCCTTATTTAATGCAAAAGGCTTATTAGTTGTCATCTCTAACTCCAATCCATATATTTTTCCACCTACTTCAATATAACTAATATTAAAAGTTGCTTCAAAATAAAAATCTAAATAATCATAAGTCAAATATCTAAAGTTATGATAACCTTTTCTATTTAACCATCTTGCCAATTCTCTTTGTTCATCAACAGTAATCTCCATATCTTCATTATTACAAGTATTTTTACAAATTTGAAATGTATCTTCAAGTATATTCCCATATTTAGAATTAACTAAATAATTTTTAGTTCCATAAGAATTTGAAACAGTACTAAGATTAATGTTTGCACCTTTTACTGTATTAACACCATTAGTGCCAAATTCACAAACCATATAACCTAAATCACTTAATTGTTTTCCATCGTATTCAAAATCTTCAAATCTCAAACGAAACACCTCCTATGGATAAAAGTAATTAGTTCTTTTTAAATATTTTTCTTTTAGGTTTGCTAAATAAAGCTTTTTTAAAACCTCTTATCTCATTCAAGAGGATATTATAATTATTTTTTGTTCTTCTAATTCTTTGAGTTCATTAGTCCATATTTCTTTGATATTTTCTAATTCACTCTTTAAAATATCTATCTTTTCTTGTTCCTCAGAATAAATTTCAATTCTTTTTCTTAACTTATCATTTTCTTCAATAAGTCTTTTATTATTTTTAATTAATATCTCTATTCGTTTATTATCGTCCATAAAACCTCCAAATAAAACAATAAAGGCAGAATAAAAACCAAATTTTATTCTGCCAATATTATATTATTTAATCGTAAATTTGTTTAAGCTTGATTTACCAATCACCCTACTTGTTGTCATAGATTGTACAATTTTTTCAAATCTTTTATCTCTTTGCATAGTATAAATAAATTGTTCGTAATTTGTTACATTTGGTAAATTAATTTCAAAAGACATATCATTATTAAAAGTATTACCGTTTGAAGTAGATGGAATTGAAGGAATATTAAGTTTAAAATTATCCTTAATAAACTTAGTAGGGTCATTAGTTAGGCTATACAAATTTTTTGTAGCATCAGCATTAAGCACACCATCTCCTCTAAATAAAGGTGTAAGTATTGCACCATCAGAAGGTCTAATAATAACCTCTTGCCCTTTTTCCTGAGTCCAAGCTAATTGATTAGAATTAATATAAGCACTTCCGCTTGCATAACCGTTGGCTTTCATCCATTCAAGCAATGCCTTGCTTTGCTTTACATTAGCATAACCTTCCCAATTCTCACCATACTTCTTTTTTAATCCAGAGGCTTGCCAATAATAAGCTCCATATTTTGTGTCAATTCCAAAATATCTCATTCGAGCAACAAGGTTATTATTTATATCTTTAGAATTATCGCCTCTGCCTGACATATTTCCACCTTGCTGAAAGAAGCCATAATCAGGTAGTATGCCCATATTACGGTTGGCATTATCATTAGCTACTTTAATAGTGTTAAGTATATTGGTATTGATAGTCGCAAGCGAACTTTTAATTCCAGTTAAAGAATTTGTAACACCGTTTTTATAAGTGCTTAAAGGGATACCATTGTTCCAAACATCAGTTATAGACTTAGAAACAGTATATCCTACATCTTTAGATTGACTTTGAATAGTATTAATAATTGAATCTGCATTTTTATTTGAGTTATCAATCATATCACTAACTAAGGCATCAACATCATCAAGCCTTTCATTCAAAATCTTTTCATAATCATCATATAAATTATCTAACATTTTTTGCTGGTCTGAAACATATTTATCATATTCAGAATCTTTTAAGTCTGATTGAGCGTTTTCTAAATCAGTTTTAAGCTTTTGAATTTTAGCCTTTGATTCCTCAGATGTATCGCCTTCATAAGCTGATAATTGTTTTTGAATGTCTGTAATACTTTTTGTCTGTTCTGCTATTTTCTTTTGATAATCATATAAATCCTTGGCAGATTCAAGGGCTTCATTTCGTTTATCTATTAATTTTTGTAAGGCATCTAATTCTTTATTAATACCTTCTTCAACCATGTCTTTAATAGCATCTTTTTCGCTTTCAGCTGCCGAAATAGATTCTCTTTGTTTAGAAAGCAAATCTTCTCTACGCTCTAATAAATCTTGATTATAAGGGTCTTTTGCAAGTTCTTTATCAATCTTTTTAATCTCTTTTGCATACTTAGAGGATTGTTCCATATAAACATTATAATTCATACCATGCAAACCCATAGTAGCATTACCTTCGTCAGTTAATTGACCTTTATCGTCATATAACTTATCGCTATCCATAAGATTGATTAAAAAATCTGATTCGTCAGCTATTGCAGAAATCTTTTCTTGTATTGTATCAAAAATACTCCAGTTGGCTTCACGAATAGATTTATTGTATTCTAAAATTGCAGTCTGTGATTCCTTAATTGCAGATTTGGTTTCTTCAATTTGGCTTTTCATCTCATTATAAGCCTGTGAACCTACCTTAATTCTACCTAAATTAACAGCATCATTCAAAGCAACATTCTGTTGTTGTTCCTTTTTTCGCAAATCAATAATATTAGCTCTTTCATTAGAAGTTAATACTGAATAATATTTTGTACTTGTAATATATCCCTTAGTTTCACTTTGAGATATACTTTGTTCAATATCATTCTTTTTACGTTCAAACCTACTTAATATAGAATCCCATTGAGTATTTAGATTATCAAAGTTAGTTTTTGCTAACTCTGACAACTTACTATTCAACTCGGATACGGCATCTCTACATTCATTAGCCTTTTCAATCCACTGTTGATATGTTTGAATTTTTTCTACTAAATCATCATTATCTTTTATAGTAGAAATATCAATAGTTCCATTGTTTACTCTATTTTTCCAATAATCTGAAAGACCTACTGAATTAGCTTCTTTTGTATATCTTGACTGTGCTAATTTTTGAACATCAATTTCGCTACGAATGTTTGCTTGTTCTTTAAATAGTGCTTTTGTGCGTTCATTCCATGTTTTGAATGTATTATTTACTGTATCATCTAATTTAGATATTGCATTTTCAAGTCTTTTAAGGAGAATTTCTATCCAATCAAAGACTTGCTTGCTTTCAGATTTACTGTCTTTATCTTTGTCTGATGAACCGCTGGCTTTAGTTTTTACATTACCTTTATAAGTAATTAAACCATTTCCAGTTGAATTACCATTTGCAAATGCTTTCCCACGCTTTTTACCACTGG
>NZ_JAHZIA010000037.1:0-856 GCF_019420015.1 Anaerofustis sp. | reverse complement strand
TCCTTTCATAACGGGAAAGCCTGTTCATATTAACACTGGTTATTTTACCATTTTCAAGCAGTTGTCTTGACTGTTCGGCAGAAAAAATTATGTCACCTTTTTTGTATTTAAAAAATTCTGCTGAATCTTTACCGATGGTAAAGTAATTACCATTCCTGACGATTATTTCTTCGCCAAGTTCTGCACCCAAATGAGTACCACTTGGTGCATTACCATCACTACCATTAGCATGAGATTTTCCAAATAAACCACCAGCGAAAAACTTTGCAACATTAGATAAAGGATTGCTACTGCTTTTTAATTCACTTTCAACTTCAAGTTTTGCTTTTAAAGTAGGGGGGAGGCTATCAAGAACTTGACTATAATCTGCATGATAATAAACTGTACCATCTGTATCTTTATCTGATTTCTCAAAATCTTTAACTGCCTTATCGTCAACTTCCGTATCAACAACGGCAACAGTACCTAAACCTAATTTTGAAATTTTATCTTGAAAATCTTTACTACCAATTAAATTATTAATAGATTTTAAAAAGGCATCTTTTGAAGAAGTATCAATTTCTAAACTAACTAATATTTGTTTGCCAGTTTTATTTCCATTTTGTTCCTTTAAATTTTCATATAATTCATTTATAGCATTATCGGCTTGTGTAGTATCAGCACCTATTTCAAGATTTATCTTTTTATCATTGATATTTTTATTGAGAGATTCGATTAAACCATATATAGTAGTAGCTTTGGTTAAATAATCTTTAGAAACAACCTTATTATTAAAATCTTTATAATAAGATATATTTCCGTATCTATCATAGCCACCAATATAATTATTTATATCTGTATCTACATTATATATACC
>NZ_JAHZIA010000036.1 GCF_019420015.1 Anaerofustis sp. | reverse complement strand
TTTTGCTTTTTCTATTCTATCTTTAGCAATATTAAAATAGTTTTCATCTAATTCCATACCAATGAAATTTCTATTAGTATTTACACAAGCCACACCTGTTGTACCAGAACCCATGAAAGGGTCTAAGATTAACTGATTTTCTTTTGAACTATTTCTAATAATTTTTTCTGTAATATCAAGAGGTTTTATTGTTGGATGTCCGTAAAGTTTTTTTATCTTTATGATTTATTGGTGCGATATAATATGTTTTAGCATCATCATAAGAATTTGGAAAACATTTCCCTTTGCCGTTCCTAAAATATAATAAATATTCAGTATCACTTAAATACTTATTTGAATATGTAGGTAATGCATTTGTTTTATGCCAACAAATAATATCAAATTTGCATTTATGTTTTCCGACATAAAATGCAAAATAATCATATATCTGCATTTTATTACACCACAAATAAATATTTATTTCTTTCATAACTCTAATAAATTCTTCACCAAAAGCTTTAATATCATATCCTTTTGTAATATTTGCCCTAACTAAATCCTGCAACGATTTATTTAATTTCTTTACATTATTTATTGTACCACCACCATTTGTAGCACTAATATTATACGGTGGGTCAGTAGCTATTAAATCTATACTATTATCAGGAATTTTCTTCATCAATTCCAAACAATCACCTTGCAAAAGTTTTGTTACCATTCAACATTCTTCCCCTTTTAAGACTTAATTATTTTTATTATTTTCTATTTGCCTTTCTACTAATATCTTTTCATTTTTATTAAGCCACTTTTGCCAAGAACCACAGTCACCACAATAAAGTCCAGTATGACTTCCATTGCTTTTTATGAACAAATCTATACTTCCGCATTTATTACACGCAAAAATCTTCATTCTTTTAATCCTTTCAAATATTCTTTATGTTCTTTATCATCAAATTTAATTTTATATTTTATTAAAAACTGATATATTTTATTTAAAGCATCAGCAGGACTGTCTTTTTCGCTAAGCAAATTCCATTTATCCCATATATAATAAACATTTCTTATACCATAGAATTTACTACATATATCTCTTACTTCTTCAATAGGTATATCTTTATCAAGTGCAACTATAATATCTACATTTAATCCTATCAATATCCTAATTTGTTCATCTGATATTGTGTGTCCTGAAAGTGCAACACAAGTAGAATCGTTTAAACTATCTCGCTTAATAACACTTTTTTCAGACTCAAAAATTACTACATATCCAGCTTTCTGAATTGATTCATAATTTTCATATAACCCAAATAAATTTAAACTTTTAGGATATGAAGGAGTTATAAGAAACTTTTTTATACCTAATTCCGAATAACATGGTATAACTGTTCTCATATTAGTTCCTAATAATTTGCCAGTCATCCAATGCCTCAAAGGAACTATAATTCTTTTCCGTTTATAAGAATAAGACAATCCAAACTTATCAGCACTCCAAGGCATCACACCTTCTTTGAACCAATTAATATGAAGTAATGGAACAAAATCATCTAATAAATCTTCATCTAAATAATTGATTTCATTAACATCGAAACCTTTTCCTCTTACACTATCTTTAATTCTCTTAAAAAGTTCGCAAGGGTTTTTAACTTTTATTTCGCTTTTTTTAGAATATCCATTATATTCTAATTCTAATATTTTATGTAAAAACTTTAATGCTTCTAAAAAAGAATAATTCTTGTTATACTCTATTAAAGTTATAATATCTGAAGCTTTGTCAAAATTTTTACTGCGTGTCCAATTAACAACTTTAATATAATCATCATTGAATACATTTATAGCTGTTGGATTATCACCATTATAATAAGAACAAGTGTAATAATTTTTTAAGGGGTGATATTTAATATTATGACAACCAATTTCTTGTAAAACAAATTCAATCTTATTATTTTCAACTATATATTTTTTTAAAGATATGGTATCTATTTCTATCACCCCTACTGCTTATGTAAATATCGAATTATATTTTTCTAAGTTACAACTATGTATAAATAATTTTTCTGTAATCATAAAATAATTTTGCTTATCCTTAGCTAAAGTTCTTCTCAAAGGTTTTTCCCAAACACTAATAAAATCATTAGGTGCGTTTTGTTCTGATATAAACATTAAATGTTTTACACTTACTTTTCGTGCATATTCCCAAAATTCATCAGTATTAAAGTCCTCGTTACAATATTTAGTTGTGTTATTATATGGTGGGTCTGCATAAATTACACAATGCTCAGATAACGCTACATTTTTGTAATCCTTATTTAAAAATATAGCATCTTTCAAACCAACCATATCCTTCATTACCGACCTTTTGCTTTCAGATGCGTAATTTCTCTTTCCTTCTTTGTCTTTTGCATAACCACCGAACCATTTTCCACCAAAACTACAACCAAAACCAACAAACCCAGTAAGCACCTTATCTAAATCTTTATTTTTTTAATATACATATATTGTTCTTTAGAAATTTCATCAGGAAGTTCATATCCATTCTGTAAACCTTTAAACATTTCTATAAGATATGTATGTTTATCATTACATATAATCTTATCAAAGTTATCGACCTTGCTTTCAATAGCACAACTTCCACAAAATAAACTAATAAAGTCCAACGATTTATTGTTATTATATTTTTCTTTTTCTCCTACTTTTGTAAGAATATCAGCTATTGATTTAGCAATTCTACTTTTACCACCTTGATAGTGCAACCTTCACCCTCCCATACTATTAAAAATCAGGTAAAACTTGAGTTATACCAATTTCATTAATAATGTTTCTTGATAAATCATGTTCCAAGACAATCTGATAAGTGTTCGCTGCACCCTCTCTATTCTTCACTAAAAACAATATTTGATAACGCTTATTCTTATCAAGTGTTACTTCTATTTTAGTTCGTTTATTTTTACCGTCTAAACGATATACTTTTAATTCTTTACTTTCGCCTGCATATTCATCATCGTACACATCTCGAATCATAATACAAGTAGAAACTGGGTCTACAATATTTTTCGCCATACCTATATTATCTTGTGTGTAATATCTTTGATGAACACTACCTTTATTAAGCTGAAATGTAATCAATATATGAACATTCAAACTTTCAGATTTAACTGTATCAAAAATATCTACCATAGATTGTTGCATTGCAAGCCAACTATTTTCATTTACTCTACCACTATCCATTTTAAAAGTGTCAAGCAAGAAATATTTAACTCCCATATTTGCAAACTTTTTAATTACTTTAATAGCTTTTTGAGTTTGATAGCTATTAAAAGGAATAATTGTTACTGTATGATTTTTAGTATTTTCTTTTAACCATTCAGCAGATTTTAACAAAGTGTTTCTAACTTCTTCTGTATAATTACCATTACGAACTACATATTTCTGAATATCGAAACTAAAAATATTATTACATATCCATACTAATAGTTCTCTTTGCCATTTTTCATAAGAATCTTCATTAACCATAATGACTATTTTTTCATTGTTTTTTATAATCTCTGGAATGGTAACTGTACGACAGAAAGTTGATTTACCTACATTTGAAAGTCCACCAACCAAAGTAATATTACCTAATACTTGTCCGCCTGTTTCTTGCGTTAGAGTGGGTATATTATAATAAGGCATACCTATGAACATACCTTTATCCATTTTTTCGATAAGTTCATCAATCTTATAACAAATGTCATAAGACTTAATCTCAGAATCTACATTAACAAATACATCATTTAGTAAAGCTTCAAATTCTGAGTATATTTCTTCTACCGTACAATCTACATAATGACTAAGATTATCTTTAACAGGAAATCCTTTTTTACATAGTTCAATTACCACATTCCATTTTCTTAATTCGTCAACATATCCATTAAAATTTGAGGTTTGAACATATCCACAAGCACTTTCTATCGTGCCATAACCGCCATATTCGTCAAATTTCTCTTTTAATTTATTATGTTTTTCAAGATATAATCCAACCGTTATATCGTCAAGAACATCTTTGAACTCTCGTACAACAATATCATATGCAATTTGATAATATACACGCCATATGTTATGTGAAAATTCATTTATTTTTAAATTTACATTTCTGAGGGCATTAATCTGTGCCGATGTTCCCTTGTAATAACTCTTTGTGACACACTTTAATTCAATCATAACACCCCTCCGTTCTTTTTTCAGATACTTTTAAGCATTTTAATAACTTGTCTTCGGTTTATCTTAACAAGTGATATAAATGAAGAAATAATCAATCCCGTTAAACATAAGCACACACCGGCGAAATACCCTTCCCATGATATTAGTGTGGTTTGGGCTAATTCACTGTTTCTCATTGTTAATATAACCGGTATTGCAATAAATGAAGGTATTGCTGTAATCAGTAGATTTTTCAGGATAAAAACTGACATGATCTGATAAAGCTTTGCTCCGCACAGATATTGTATTCCCGTTTGTCTTTTTAAGTATTCAAGCGATATAACGGTATAAGAAAACAATCCGGATATTGATAGTGCCATAAAAATTATTGCAAGCATAGCATAAGGCAATATATTATCACGTTCAAGATTGTTTCTTTCGTTATAGTAATAATTAAAAGGCTGAAAAACATTGTTAGAGATATAATTTGAATATATGTTCTCAAAATCATTTAAACCGATAGTATTTATTGCGTAAAACTCCATATAATCGGCATCTTTTTTTATCTGATCCTTAGGATCAAAAGCAATAATACAGGTCTTGTCATAATCGAAACCGTAATTGGGAGAAAATACGACGTCATTTTTTATAACACCGCATATATAGAAATTACCTATTCCTATACCGTCAGTTGTCTTTAATTTATAGCATTTGCCCACATCATATATCTTTGCCAACTCAGAAGTAATAAGACAAGGAATAGCAGTCCCATAATCTTTATTAATATTTATTCCCTCACCCTTTGATATCAGCATTTTGATATTTTCAAAAGCTGATTTTGAATAAATCATTATATCTGTATCAATATCCACACCTTCTGTATAACCAAAGGTCATAACGTCTAATCCCATTTCATTTTCAATGAATCTGTTGATTTCCAAGCTATTTTCACTGCGAACATAATAAAAGCTTTGCATGTTATTTTTATTAAACATCTGCCTTCGTATATTATAAAGCTGCAAAGAACCAAAGCACAACGAGAAACAGCTAATCATAACAACAAACTCTATACACATTATTATTGACAAGGGCTTATTATTCAAAAGCTGTTCAACAGCGGCGCTAAAATATTTTCTCATAATTTACCTCCTTATCTCAAGCTTAGCTGGCATAAGCCTTGCAAGCTTAACAGAACCGGGAAGCGTAAATATAACTGACAAAAGACCAACTAAAACAAGTGATATTAGCTCAAGCGAAAAGCTGATCGGATTTGTAATTTTAAACTTTACAAAAATATCATCACATAATGTAAAAACAACGGCAGCCGCTGAAAATGAAATTAGAATATACAAAAACAAGCAGAAAAGAA
>NZ_JAHZIA010000035.1 GCF_019420015.1 Anaerofustis sp. | reverse complement strand
CATTGAAAAAGGGGGTGGCGGTAGCAACAATTCCCGAAAAAACGGGTAGTTTTTTTCGAGGAAATCTTGTTGCGTTATAAGCTCAACGCAGTTGTATCCTTTTTACCTCTTTTTGTGAATGTTTGCTGTTTCAAAGAAACAGGTGAGTTTTATTTTTAATAAAACTCATTAAGCTGGAAGCTTTAAACAACATGAGCAATTTAAAAAATTGCGAATGGATAAGCAAAAAAAGAGCGGGGGCTTAGGGGCAGCGCCCCTGGAATGTCGGGTTCTTAAGGGCAGACAGCCCTTAAAAGTGGGGTGTAAGGGGTGAAACCCCTTGATAGCGTGTAATATAATTACGATATGAGCCGCGATACTTTTTTGACGGCTTGTTTTTTTATTCTGTAATAGTTGGATCTTGAGAGGCAGAGGTTATCGTATACTTCATAATCCCTAAGGAGGCGGAAGTATTTTTCTTTTATTATGGTTCTTTCGGTATCGTTTAAGGCTTCCATGGCTATGTCTATTTGTTTCTTTTGGAAGGTGTTTTTTCTTATTTTACGGGCGAGGTATTCTTTTTTTATGATGTGGTTGATGGCGTTTTGGGCGGTTATGTCGCTTATTGTGCTAGAGTCTACTTTTACGGTGTCGTATTTTGAAGCATTTACATCGAAGCTTTCAAGGTTCAGTTCTTCGAGTTTGAGTTTGTCGGTTTCGATGCTTTTCTTTAAAAATATGTAATTATAAAGCAGAGCCTCTGTTTTTTTATAATCGTTCATATTTATGTCTCCTTTCTTCTTTGGTTTTATTTTCAGTTTTGTAGGGTTGGTTTTAATCGGTTTGTGTTTATTTTAAGTAAAGGGTGAAGGTTGTTTTTAGTACGGATTAAATTTAGATAAGTACAAACATAAAGAGCAAGTCTGCCTTTAGGGTTCGATATATTTAAAGGGGCTCTGTTTTGCATTTTTAAAAAAGAGAGTTTTAAAAAGGCACAAAGTATCATTATGCCGTTGATTCCTGTTTAAACAAATATGATATATTCAAACCTGGGGTATTAAATAGTTTAATGGTTCATTATTTATGATTAACTCAGAAGTCAAAAGTGTTTTTGAATATCCAAAGGGTTTTTATCTTTATATGATTTTTGAGTATTGAACAGATTGATTTCTTAAGGCGGTATGTTTAGTTATTTCGTATAGTGGTTTAAAGTTTTATTTTTTATATGTTTTTCCTTTTATGTTGTATTCAAAAAGATTTTTATATTTTGATTAAAGGTGTTATTTTTCCTCTTTTTATTTAATTAAATACGATACTTAAAAAGACAGTTTATTACATAAATCGGAGGAGTATTGTTTTGCTGTTTTGTTTGAATATATTTACTGAATGCCTGTTGGTGCAAAGTTACATATTCATAATTTTTTCAATAGTGTCTTCGTCGAGATATTCTTTGTTGTATTTGAAATAATCCTCATCGGCTTGTATCTTCGTTTTGCCGTTATTTACGGGTATGTTTTTATTCCATCTGCTCCAGCTGAGTATGGTCATATAATGGCTTTTATAATGTCTGCCAGTGCTTCCTATGTAACAGTCCAGGTCGTCTATTCTTTTTTCCCAGTTGGGGAATATGTCCTTGAGTTTTTGATATTCTTCTTTTGTAAGCATGACGTTTTTATATTTGCCGTGTTTATATTTTATACTCTTCTTTTCTTTACTTTCCTTTTCTTTACTTTGGTCTGTATTTACTTCATTTTGTATGGTTTTGTATGAATGTTTATCCGAAATGTTTGCATTTTTATCGTTTGTGTCTGCATTTTCTCCGATGTCTATGAGTAAGTAACGGGTATCCACACTTATCGATTTTCTCCGTTTGATTATCTTAAAAAAGCGTTCTTGTATACCGAAGGAGGTCAGAATACCGTATTTTTCGTAGAGGGATTTATCGAATATGCCTCTGTCGGTACATCTGGTTACTATGTTTTTTACAAGAGAGCATTTGATGTTATTATTATTTGCGAACAGGAGGGCTATTTCGTCGTTCCAGTCGTAGTAGTAGCCATGTCCTGCGTATATTCTTTGATACAATTTGATTAAAACTGCGAAGGCGACGATACCGAACTCCGCTTCGATAAGTTTGACGTTGTCGTTTGAATGAACATCCAAAGGGAAATAGTTAATACCTTTCAATTTATTTACCTCGTCTTTCATAAGATTTATTCGAATATTATTTTACACTTAATCGGCACTTATTTATTAACGGACTTTTTAATTATTTTTAAACTTAATTTTTCATTTAAGATAAAAATGGAATTAAAATGATGTTTTTTTATGAATCTTAAAAAAGGATTAAAAGGGGGTAACTTTTTTGAGACCAATCGGGGACTTTATTTTTTTTAAAGTGTGATATTATATATGTGAAGAAGTGTGAGAGAAGGAGCTTTGCTCTTTGGTTTCGCACTTTTTTTATATGGAATTAAGCGGGAAAAAGAAAATATATAAAAATGCATACATACGAAATGCAAAAGATGAGATTTAAGATAAAAGAGAAGGAGGGGATATATTGAAAAAAGAGAAAGATATGACGGAAAGGCAAAGAAAGTTTGCGGATGAATACTTAATAAGCGCAAATGCGAAAGACGCTGCCTTAAAAGCGGGATACAAAGAAAGCAGTGCGGGGAATATCGGAGTGAAAAATCTGAGCAATCCCCTCATAAGAGAATACATGAATAAGAGGCTTGAGGAAGTAAGAGGCGAGAAGATTGCGGATATAAAGGAGATAATGGAGTATTTGACGAATGTGATGAGGCGAGAAGAAAAAGAGGAGGATGTGATTACCTTTAAGGAGGAGAAAGTCGATTACAGAGAAGTTGAGCCGGGGAATTTTAAGCAGGTAAAAGAGAAAAAGGAGACGCCGAAGATAATATACGTACCGACGAAGTTAAGTTATGCAATGAAAGCCGCAGAGCTTTTGGGCAAAAGGTACGGGATATTTACAGAAGATGAGAAAGAAGAAAGTATAAACAGAACCATAAAGGTTACCCTTACGGAGTAAATCGGAGGTAAGAAAAAAAGAAAGGCTTAATAGAATATGAAAAAAAGAAGAAAATCCGACTTTGCAGCAGGAGCTTTCAGTGCTTTAACCGGAGGTATCGGTGCAGGGGGAAGCTTAATCAAGAAAAGTATACAACCTAAGAACGGCTCTATGAAAAGCGTAGGAAGGGGGAAAGAAAGTTCTTACCACAGGGTGAATAATCATATAAAAAGCATAAATCCGTACGGGTACAAGAAGAATACTGAGGGGTATTTGGGTTATTCGGAGAATTTACAAAGGAAATACAAAAATCCTGTTAATGCAGGATATTCAAAGGACTATGGAATAAAAAGCGGGTATGAAAAAAAGTACACTGAGCCGTACGAGGCATATTACGGGAAGGGTAAAGAAGAGGACAATGCAAGTGAATATTTAAAAACCTTAAATCCCTACGGGATAAAAACCGGCAATAAAAACGGAAAGAGAGGGGTTTTGAGTGGGGATTTTAAAGGAAGAGAGAGTATTCACGGTATAAAGGGCAATAGCGGAGGGAGTGCCTCTTACAATAACGGCATAGGAGCAGGTTTTTCGAAAAAAGAGCCGAATAGACAAAAGGGTGTTTTTGCCAGAGGTAAAGATACAAACATCACGAATCCGTTATATCTGAAAGAAAAAGAGAATGGAAGAGGTGTATTATCCTTAAATCCTTATGGATATAAAGCAGAGAGTAAAAAGGCAGGAGGAAATGGAACTGCAGGAGAGAGGTCACCTTACAGAGATTACAGTCAAAAGAGCAGTTCTTTCGGTTATCCTAAATCTTTTGGAGTGAATAGATATTTTGATATTTTGGATAAAGGAACAGGAAAGAGAACTCACAAGATAGAAAGTGCAAAAAATGAAGACAGAGCTTACCGGTACGGAGTGTACGGAGGGAATGGTTTTAGAGTGACGCCTTATACTAAGAGGGAGAAAAAGAATTATTTGACGGGAAACGGCAAAAGTTGGGACGGTAAAATGAATGATTATGTGGATTTATTGGTTGACAGAGAGACTATTCTAAAAACTTTTGTTGATGAGTTAAGAAGAAGCAAGTATTCGAGAGCCCATTCAAAGGGTAGGGTTTACAATGTAAATACAGATGATGTTGTAAACTATATGGGTATGTATGACAACAGAGATTATTTAAATAAAAATATTACGGATGCAAAGCCCGCGGAAATAAAAAATCCCAATGAATTCGGAAGCAGGACTTATGATTATTTGTCAGAGGATGAAATAAAGGGTATTGTTAATAAAGCGGAAACTGAGTACAGTGATAAAGTAATCGATGAGAAAATAAAGGCTTACGGAGCAGAGGGAATGGATTTTAAAAATAATTTTGCGGTAAGCACCAACCCTTATTTAAGAGGAACCCTTTTTAAAGGTTTAAAAAGCCTGAATGAAAAAGAGCTGCAAAGAGTTTATCTGATTTCCAGAGAAAAGGGCATTAATGCTGCGAATGAATATATTTCACTTTTAAATGACAGAGTGGCTTTAAGAGAAAAGGTAAAAACCGATGAGGTTTTGAAGGATGCGGGACCGATTCCCTTATATATATTTTCTATGTTAAACAGAAATCAAAATAACCGGGAAAATCTTGTAAAAGGGATAGATATGGTATTTTCAAAAAATCATAATCCGTCTCCTGTAACGGCTATGGATTTGACTTTGAAAGATATTGAGGAGAGTGGGAGTAGGCTTCAAAAGAAAAGTGTAAAAATGGCTAAGGAGCGTGCAGATTTATTATACGCTTTAAAGTTATCTTTGCTCAAAGGAGGTAATGAGCTTGGGGCTTTTACGGCAGTAGGCGACGAGTTAAACGAAAGAGATCATGAATATCGGTATTATAAAGAGCATGATAAGTTAAAAGATTTTAGTGATGATAAAAAAAGTACTGGAAAAGAATTCGAAAAAAATTATATGGATTATGCATATGACCTGGCTTTGAAGAGAGGGCTTGTAAGTGAGCTTACGGGACTTGGACTTTCAGGCGCATGGAAAGGAATGAATAATGTAGAGGGAATAAGGGATTTATATAATAACCTTTTTATCAGAGAGGCTTTGAACTTTAATTTAGGGAAGGGGATTGATAAAAAATGGATAAAAAATAAATACAGAGAAGAATATGAAAAAAATAATTATTAATTATTGATTTACCCTTTTATTCTATGGATAAGATATATTGTTTATGATAAAATGTAGACAAGAAGAGAGATTATGAGGGATACAAATGAAAAAGAAGTACAAGAAGTATGAGAATCTTGATGAAGATACAAAAAGATATATAGAAATCAGGAGGAAGAAAAGGTTTTATTACTGTATTATATTATCCTTTGTTGCTGTAATTATGATAATCACAGGAGATTTTTTATATTATCATATATCTCTTAGAGCAACGGTAAATGGTTATAAGAATGAACTGGAAAATATAGTGGATTGTAAGAAGTATATTCCTCAAAGGGAAATATTGGACAGAATGTATTTAGACGATCAAAGAGATGATTACACCGGTATGAAAAAGGCTAATGATGAATGCGATATTGATTATGATGCCGATATGGAGCGAAGCAAAGTTAGGTTGGAGATAAAGCAGTATGATTATGAAAATATATATAAGACTTCTTTAAGAGAGGCAAACGAGATAATAAAAGAGAAGAAGGTAAAAGACAGGCTTAAGAAAAATGAGATACTTAGCGAATGTTTGAGAGAAAACTTCAAAAGAGCGGAAGAAAAGGGAGATAAAAAGACCTATACTGTTCACACGATTTATCATACTCCGTCAGGTGGTATAGATAATGGTTCTTATCTGGAACATGACAATAACTATGAAGATAAATATGATCTTTATGATGCATTTTTCGGGGGACTTCAGATGGCAATGGAAGATGAGCCGTGTGATTATCTTTTACTAAAAAACGAATATAAGATATATGATGATTTAACAGAGTCTATAGTAGGATATGTAGATAAGTTTAGGAATGATAAAAAATATAAGAAATACAATGATATCATAAATGAATTTGACGATGTGGATATGGGGTTTGATGAACTGAAAAAGAATTTAGATATAAATTATGGTATTGTAATGGAAAACAGTCAGGTTGTAAATGTGAATATCGATTCTTTTGAATATGGAAATGGATATAAATATGCTAGTCGTTTTATAGAAGATTATATTTCATTAAAAGAAAAAGACCTTACGGATAAAGAAAGAGAAAAGTTGTTTTTAAAGGAATTTAAGAATTACGTCAAGGATTCTTTTGTAGATACGTATGTAGAAAATTTACCTTACAGTTACAAAAAAGATAAATATGGATACAACAAGTACTACATAACACCGAGTGAAGAGCAGGAAGAGAAGTTATACAATGCCTTTGTGGGAGGGCTTGTTGAGGCTATGAATTAAAGACTTCCTAAAGGGGCGTTGCCCCTTAAACCCCACCAAATATTTGCTCGCCCAAATATTTGGAATAAAGGGCGCC
>NZ_JAHZIA010000034.1 GCF_019420015.1 Anaerofustis sp. | reverse complement strand
ATTTTGAAGAAAATAAATTAAAAAGAATAAAAGAATGTACACTAAAGGTAATACACTTATTACATACAAAATACAATGTAGATACTTTCTTTTGCGGAATGGCTCTGGGAGCAGATTTAATGGCGGCATCGGAAATCCTAAAGTATAAAGAAGCTTTTAACAAAAAAATCGAAATGATCCCTACAATCCCCTGCCTTACCCAGACAAAAGCCTGGGGAGAAAAAGATAAAATGAAATATAAAAATATTTTAAAAATGTCGCAAACACCGGTAATCATAAGCGAAAAATTCACAAATACATGCATGCTTGACAGAAACAAATATATGGTAGACCACAGCGATATATTACTGGGGATTTACGACGGACGACAAAACGGAGGCACAAAATATACAATAGATTATGCCCTAAAAAATAAAAAGAAAATTATTCTGATAAATACAAACTCATGCAGAGTTTATAAAAATTTCAAATAATAAAATCAAATATAAGCTTTTATTATTTCCCACTCTTTTACAAGCATATCCAAAGAATATCTAGCATTTGCCGGACTGGTAGAAGGAAGCTTAAAATATTCGGTTTTCATATCATTATTGTATCTTTTATAAAGGTTAAAAGCAGTTCCTCCGTTTAAAAAAATTTTTTCTACATTTGAATTGTTTAAAATAATGCTTAAATCATTTACCTTAACATTCTTTATTGAACTGTCACTCGAACCTTCAATATCACAAGATTTAATCACATCCCAAACTGCAATGTGATTATTTAAAAGCATATTCTTCTTTGATGGTATGTCAACAGGAAGCTTTGTATTCGTGAGTATACTTATCAGCTTCCAAAACCTGTTTTGAGGATGATGATAAAAAAACTTTGCTTCTCTGGATTTCACAGAAGGGAACGAACCCAATATCAATATTTTGGAACTTTTGTCAAATACGGGCTCTATATTGTGATACTGCATAAACGACTCCTTATTTAATAAATTTTATAAAAATTACAAACATACTATATATCATTTAAAAAGTAAAATATATATAAATTAATAACACCTTTTACAAGGCGTCAACCCCTTACTTTTTGCTTCATTCAATGTCACTTTATTTGCAGACTTCATATTTGAACAACTTTTCTTAGAGTGATATTTGCTTCCCGTTTTGGAAATATATACATATTTTACATTCTTTTTATCTTTCGCCTGTTTTTGTGCTCTCTTCTTTTTTTCTTCTGCCTTTTTGTCTATTACCCTGATATTTATTTTATTACTTTCTACATCTCCGTTTTTTGATTTGAGCTGTAAAGTAGCCCTACCTTCTTTAAATGAGCAAATTTTAAAATTTTCTCCATCTTTTATTATTTGCGCTACATCATTATTTGAAGATACAAATAAAACCCTTTCATCCTTCGCATTACTTGGACGAATACGTACATTTATATCAGCATTTGTGTTCATATCCATAAAAGTAACCGAAGAAGAAATATTTATAGATTCAATTTTTTTATTTAACACAGTAAAAATATTTATTACAAAACAAACAACGATTAAAATACACAGTATTAAACTATACCTGTTTTTTGTATACAAATCACTTTCGGCATTTCTCCTATAAAAATACAAAAATATAATAAGAGGAATCCACGAATAAGGAAAAACCAAAACAGAAAATACTATACCCACAATTGTCATTAATTCTTTTTTATCTTTTATTCTGTTCATATTGAATCTCCTATGTCGTTTAATATATATAATTTTACTACAAAAATACTGATATTAAAAATATTTGTAAAAATTTAAGGACATAAATAATATAAAATTTGTCAGAATACTACTACTAAAAAATATAAAAGACCGTTTTAAAACGGTCTTTTATATTTTTCTTTCTCGCTTTTATATAAATTATTGCCTTTAGCATCTATCGCTACTATAACGGGAAAGTCCTCAACATACAACTTTCTTACGGCTTCTGACAATAAATCAGGATAAGCTATAACCTCAGCCTTTTTTATACATTTTTTTATTACCGCACCACATCCTCCTACGGCAGCAAGATACAATGCCTTATTTTTAACAAGACTCGCCTCTACGTTATCGTCCCTCTCTCCTTTTCCTATAATAAGCTTTAATCCTCTTTCGAGCAAAGCCGGAGTATATTTATCCATTCTTGCCGAAGTAGTAGGACCGCAAGAACCTATGACCTCACCTGGCTTTTCGGGACATGGTCCGGCATAATATATACATGCCCCTTCTATATCAAAAGGCAGCTCTTTTCCTTCTGATATGGTTTCTATCATTTCTTTGTGAGCAGCATCTCTTGCCGTATATATTGTTCCGGTTATATACAATTTATCCCCGGCATTTATATTTAAAATATCCTCTTGTGATAAAGGTAGTTTAACTGTTCTCTCCATAATCAAATCTCCGTTTCTTTATGTCTTGAAACATGACATCCTATATTTACACTTACGGGAAGTCCGGCTATATGCGTAGGGTAAGTAATGATATTAACCCCAAGAGCAGTGGATGTTCCTCCAAGCCCTCCCGGACCGATACCGAGACAATTTATCTTTCTTAATAATTCATCTTCCATTTTTTCATAAAAAGGATCTTTATTTTTATGATTTATATCCAAAAGCAATGCTTCCTTCGCCATTAAAGCCGCCTTCTCCATCGTTCCTCCTATGCCTACACCGACAATCATTGGAGGACATGGCTTACTTCCTGCATTTTCAACCGTATTCAATATAAAATTCAAAACGCCTTCATATCCATCGGCAGGTTTCAACATTTTAGTGGCTCCACAATTTTCACTCCCAAACCCTTTAGGCATAACTTTTATTCTGACTTTATCCCCTTCCACAACTTTATAATATATTATTCCGGGAGTATTATCCTTTGTATTATTTCTTCTTAAAGGACAGTCTACAACACTCTTTCTAAAATACCCCTCTTCATAAGCTTCTTTTATGGCTTCATTAATTTCATCATATATATATTTGCCAGTGAAAAATACGTCCTGCCCCACTTCCAAAAATACCAGGCACATTCCCGTATCCTGGCAAATAGGACAGTTCTCATCACTTGCAATCTGAATATTCTCATTTATTACTTTTAAAAGTCCCCTACCTATTTCAGATTCTTCAGTCTTTTCTTTATCCAAAAGAGACCCTTTTATATCAGACCCCAAATTTACATTAGCATCCAATATAAGCTCCTTAACAGCTTTTTTAATTACATTTGTATTTATTTCTCTCATATCTAACCTCTGTAATTTATATATTATTCAGTATATCATAGGGGATAAATATTTTCTACTTATGAAATAAAGTAATGTTAAAAAAGTGAGTTTGTAGTATAATATGATTATAAAAATGAAAAGGTTTTATATATTAAATCTTCATTTTAATCAAGGAATTTTATTTAATTTAAATAAAAGGCAGGTACACATATGTCTGAAAATATCATTTTAAAAAACGTCAGCAAAATATACGGAACCAAAGAAAATGCCACAAAAGCATTAAATAACGTAAGTTTTGAAATAGAAAAAGGTAAGTTTACAATAATAGTGGGTCAAAGCGGCGCAGGGAAAACCACCCTTTTAAATCTGCTCGGAGGAATGGACAGTGTAACTAAAGGCAGTATAACGGTCGCAGGAAAAGATATAAGCAAATTAAAGGAAAAAGAACTAACTTCTTATCGTAGATACGATGTTGGATTTGTATTCCAATTTTACAATCTTGTACAAAATCTTACAGCCAAAGAAAATATTGAATTGGCAACAGAAATATCAAAGTCTTCCATTTCTGCACAAAAGGCACTTAAAGATGTTGGGCTTTATCACAGAAAAGATAATTTTCCCTCTCAACTTTCAGGAGGAGAACAACAAAGAGTTTCCATTGCAAGAGCACTTGCAAAAAATCCAAAACTTCTCTTATGCGACGAACCTACCGGAGC
Organism: Anaerofustis sp.; assembly: GCF_019420015.1. Lineage (GTDB taxonomy): Bacteria > Bacillota > Clostridia > Eubacteriales > Anaerofustaceae > Anaerofustis. Next base: position 57,279 of record NZ_JAHZIA010000034.1, on the reverse strand, counting down.
TCTTGATTACAAAACAGGAAAAGCAATATTAAAATTACTTCAGGATATCTGCTTTAAAAACAATATACCCGTTGTTGTCGTAACTCATAATCTGGCATTAATGGATATGGCTGACAAAATTATAAAAGTAAAAAACGGAGAAATAGAAGATATAATTATTAACGACAATGTAAAAGACGTGAGCGAAATAGAATGGTAGCGCAATTATCTTCTAGCACATCAATACGTCTAAATGAGGTTATATATGAAGACATTAATAAAAGATTTATTCAGAGAAATCAAACTTACAAAAAACAGATTCATATCAATTTTGCTTATTACTCTACTCGGAGTGTGTTTTTTTGTCGGGCTTAGAGTAATAGGTCCTCAAATGGAATATACTGCAAATAAATATTTTGAAGACACAAATCTATATGATATAAATTTTGTATCCACATACGGATTTAACAACAAAGACATCGAAGCCATAAAGTCCGATAAATTCACAAAAGATATATTTCCGGCATACACGACCGACTTGCTACTTGACTTAAATGAAAAACAAACAGTTGCAAAAGCTTACGGAATGCCAGAAAAAAAAGATCAAAATATAATGCAATATGAACTCATCCAAGGCAGAGAACCAAAAAAGAATGATGAATGCATAGTATCGGAAAATTATCTTAAATTTAATAAATATAAAATCGGAGATACATTCACGGTTGAAGGCTACGACAGTATAAAAATAAAATCAAAAAAATTAAAAATCGTAGGAAGTGCAAATTGGGCAAATTATATAACCGATGACGATTACGGTACTTCTACTTTAGGCAGCGGAAAAATCGATACGTTTATCATTCTTAAAGAAGATGCCTTTGACAGTGATGTATATACCAATTTATATATCACTCTAAACAACACCGCTAATTTAAATTGTTTCGACGAAAAATATGAAGATACCATAAACGATTATAAAGAACATATTAAAACCACAACGAACAAAAGAGCAGAAGAAAGACTTAAAGAAGAAAAAAATAAAGCAAACAAAAAAATAAAAAAAGCAGAAAATAAATTAGAAAAAAACAAAAAAGATACATATCAAAAGTTAAACAAAGCAAAAACAGCTCTTAACAACGGAAAAGAAGAACTCAAAAACAATAAACTGACTCTCAATAATAAAAAACAAACCGCCAAAGAAGAGTTTAATAAAGCACAAATAAATTTAGATAACGCAAAAAACGAAATCAAAAAAAACAATGAAAAACTAGAAAAATCAAAAGCAGAACTAAACAAAGCAAAACAAGAACTTGACAAGGGCAAAAAAGACTTTAACAATTTTCTAAACAGTTTGAGTGAAGAAGAAAAATTACAGCTAAAAGACGTAATAGAAAACAAACAAAAAGAACTGGATGAAGCAGGCAAAAAAATTAAGATAAGCGAAAACACATTAAAAAACTCAGAAAACGAATTACAATATTATATATCACAAATAAAAGAAGCAGATAAAGAATTAAATCTTTCAAGAAAAAAAGCAAAACAAGAGTTTAAAAACGCAGAAGAAAAGATACACTCGGCTGAAACAGAGATAGACGAGGGCTATAATTCTTACAACAAAAATAAAAATAAAGCCGACACAGAATTTGAAAAAGCACAAAAGGAAATAAAAAAAGCCAAGCAGGAAGTAGCAGATTTAGAAAAAGTAAAATGGTATACCCTTGACAGAACATCAAACGAAAGTTATTTCAGTTATGCTCAAAATTCAAAAAAAATAACGTCCTTGGCAAAAGTCTTCCCTCTTATATTCTTTTTGGTTGCCGCATTGGTATGCTTGACGACCATGACGAGAATGGTGGAAGAAAAAAGAACGGAACTTGGTATACTTAAAGCTTTGGGTTTCAATAAGTGGCAGATAAGCATCAAATTTATATTATATGCTTTTCTTGCAAGTTTTATCGGCAGCATCATAGGTTTAATCATAGGATTTACCTTTGTGCCTACAATTATATACGAAGCTTACAGAATACTATACAAAACGCCAGATTTAATAAATGTTATATATCCGAGCTATATACTTCTTTCGTTATTTATAGGAGTCCTTTGTACCGTACTGAGTGCATATTTTGCATGTAATACAGACCTAAGGGAAGTAACGGCAAATTTACTCCGACCTAAGGTAATGAAAAGCGGGAAAAAAACTTTTCTTGAAAAAGTACCTACTATTTGGAATAAAATAAGTTTTAAATGGAAAATCACAATAAGAAATCTAATTAGATACAAAAAGAGATTGATTATGAGTGTAGTTGGCATAGGTGCCTGCTGCGGACTTTTAATTGCTGCTTTCGGCATAAGATATTCAATTTCCAGTATAGTAAATTTACAATACAACAATATATGGAACTACAATATGGAAACATCGCTGAAAAGTGATTTATCAGAAAGTAAAATAAAAAGCATCAAAAAAGAAATAAATGCTGATCCGGAAGTCAAAGAAAGCAAATTATTTTTCAGTGATAATTATAATCTGGTTACAAAAAAGAAAGATTATTCTTTATCCCTAATGGTACCGATAGATAAATCAGCAGTTAATAACTACATACACTTTAGCGATTATAATAACGAAGACAAGTTGTCACTTCCTAAAAACGGTGTACTGATAACAAGCAGACTAAGCGAAATTGCAGGAATAAAAAAAGGGGATATCATAAAAATCAAAGACATGAACGATAAAGAGTACTCTGTTCCTGTAACGGCAATTGTCAACAATTACGTTTACCATTATATATTCCTAAGTGAAGATTATTATGAAAGCATAACGGGAGAAGATTTAAAACCAAATTTAATATTATCAAGATTAAATCATAATAACGAAAAAACTTATAACAATATAAGCGAAAAACTATTGAAAAACGATAACATTAACAGTATTAATTTCAACCAGAGAATCGCCGATAACTTTGCGAACCAACTTGACAGTATGGATTTTGTAATAGTAGTAATTATAATCGCTGCGGGAATGCTCGCTTTTGTTGTAATGTTTAATCTGGACAATATAAACGTAAGCGAGAGAACAAGAGAAATTGCAACCATAAAAGTATTGGGATTTTATAATAACGAAGTAAACTTCTATATAGTAAGAGAAAATATCATTTTAAATATACTCGGAATAATCCTAGGATGTGTAATAGGAAAATATTTCCATAAATACCTAATAGATACTGTATCGGTTGATTTTGTACAATTCTACGGAGGGATAGAATTATCCAGTTATATATATGGGATTATATTTACCATCATATTTGCATTTATTGTAAATATCTTCCTGAAAAAAACACTTAAAAAAATCAATATGGTAGAATCTTTAAAAAGTGTTGAATAAAAAAGAAGCTTAAAAAGCTTCTTTTTTATGTTTTTAATTTTTATAACAAAACAAAAAATACTTATACAATCATTCGTAATCGACAAAGATTAAAGGATTAACACAGTCCGCTACATCCGAAGAAGTCCTTATTTCAAAATGAAGGTGATGCCCCGTTGACGAGCCCGGATTTTTATCTCTGATAGGATCTCCTCCTTCATTTCCTATCCATTCTCCTTGCTTTACCTTTTGTCCTTTTCTCACTTTTACCTTTGATAAATGAGCATAAAAAGAATATATATCATATTTGTGTTTGATTTTTATGTAATTGCCATACCCGCCCTTATCAGTACCTGTTTCAACCACAACCCCGTCAGACGTGGCTTTTATTTTATCATGCCATTTCGCACCTATATCAAGCCCGTTATGCTTTGTTTTTTTCCCTGTTATAGGATGTATTCTGTAAGAGTATTCACTTGTTATTGTTCCTTCTACGGGTTTTATAAAGCCGGACTTGTCACCCTTATATTTTGTTAACTGTGAGTTGTTTTCCGAAACAATAAATTTACTGTTAAAAAGATAAAAAATATTTTTAATGTCAAACCCGTATTCTCCTATAACTATAAATAAAAAAACTATATTTAAAATGACCCAAAACAAATTTATATTTAATTTTCTTTTTCTTTTAAAATTTCTTTTTCCTCTCATCATTTTAATATATGCAACAAACAACTAAATATGAAAAAGCACCGAAAATTCGGTGCTTTAAAAAATTAGAGATATTTTTTTAACTCAAAAAAATTCTCTTCTTCTATTTCAAGAAGTCTTTTTGCCAATTTTACAACTTCTCTGTCACTGTCTTTATACTCTCTTAGCTTTTTTGTTATTTGTACAATTCCCATTGTACTTCCCTGCATAAGCATTCCTGCAATATGTTCGCAAGACTTATCTTTTAATGTTTCCATTTTTATCATAATATAACTTTGAAGTTCATTAAAATAAGATAAGTCTTTAACCTCTTTACCCATTTTCTTCATCAGTTTATTTGCTTTTTTTATAAAATCATCGTATGTTTCTTTTTCATGAATCAGCTCTTCTCTAAACTTAAGATCCTCATTAATATCAATCAAATCTTCAATCGTAGTTGAGCCCATTTTGGCATTTTTAAAAATAAACTCCAATAATCTTATACTATTATCCATATACATCAATCCTTTTTTATTTTAGTATAAAAAGAATGATCGTTTTTTATTCATAATATTTGCCATTATATTTATTCTTTAAATATTCTATATTCTCTCCACTGTCTTCATTGTAGGGTATACCGAAATAGTCAAGAATACCTTTGGAAATGTCTCTTCCGTATTCATAAATATTATTTATTATAAAATCACTGTCTTCGGGATTATCGTGAAATCCTACTTCCATTAAAACCGCAGGCGCTACTGTTTTTCGAAGTTCGTACATTCCCTTTCCTCCAAAAGAAAGTCTCCCCTCTTTTACTCCAAGGTCATCGGTTGAAGTTAACGCTTCAAGATAAGGATAAATATCCCTTGCCAATTTTTCGCCTTCTCCACCAAACCTATGAGTATAAATCTCGGCCCCTCTTGCCTCACCGTTGGCAGCATTTGAATGAATAGCAACATGAACTCTAGGATTAACACTGTTTGAATCTTCCACAACTTGAGCCAAAGTCATATTCGGAGAATTCCTATCAGTAACCAACCCATGCCTGTTTAATTCATATTCAACTATGTCGGCAATCTCATTCATTCTTTCTTCTTCACTCCCATATCCGTTTACACCCAAATTAAAATGCTGAACGGAAGGCGATATATAAACATCAACCATACTTTCCCTCCTATTATATTAAAAATCTTTCATCATTATAATATGAGAAAAAATATTATTTTGTTTAACTTTTAATGTATTAAATTCTTATAAACCACAAAAAATAAAAATAAAAAGGAAATCTATGAACTTTTATCTTTTGATATTATTTATGTTTATTTATGGTTTTATCGGATATATATACGAATCTACTATAAATCTGATAAATAAAGTACCCATAAAAAGCAGAGGGTTTTTATATGGTCCAATAAGACCCATTTACAGCTTGGGATCAATTACTATTATACTGATATTTTATAACCTGCATCTCGATACTCTGCCTTTATTTTTTCTCTCCGGACTATTTGCATGCTCTCTGGAATACCTATCTTCAGTTATACTTGAAAAATTATTTAATAAAAAATATTGGGACTATTCAAATAACTTGTTTAATTTAAACGGAAGGGTATGCTTACTCGGCTTCACGGTCTTTGGTATATGCAGCGTCTTTCTTATAAATATATTTCATCCCATTCTACTTGATATAGTTTATAAAAACATGACAGACCGTTCGATAGTATATACAGTGTTTATACTTGGTATAGTATTTATAACAGACCTGATAATCAGTCTATACAACCTATATCACCAAAATAAAAAAAGATTACATAAATTGTAATCTTTTTATTTTCAGTATCCGCTTTCTTTAAATTTCCGGTAATACGTTCTGCCCACAGGCAGAGTATCTCCGGTAGAAAGCTTTACGGAAACAGAAGATATTTTTTCTATGTAACGCTTTGAAACTACATAAGACTTGTGAATTCTGACAAAACCTTTATCTTTAAATTTATTTTCAATATTTTCAAGCGTATCGTATATTTCGAATTTATCATTTCTGCAAAATATAGAAATATTATGATTATACACTTCAAAATAAATGATATCTTCCAAGGCAACAACATGCTTTTTATTTCTAAATGAAAAAGTAATCTTTTCAAAATTTTCTCTATGTACTTTTTTCACAGCATTTAGAATTATATCTTCAAATTTTTCAGGCTGCATACTATCCTTGATTATATAATGATATGCATTAACATCAAAAGCATCTATCATTTTATCTTCAAGAGCAGTCAAAAATATTATTTTAACATCTTCATTCTTATTTCTTATTTTTCTTGCAATTTCCAATCCATTCATTTCGGGCATAACTATATCAAGCAGTAATATATCGATACAATTATCATCCTCAATATACATCAATAAATCATTTCCGCTATTAAATGATTTTAAATTAAAATCTAAATCATGTTTCTTTATTATTTTTTCAATTAAAAACGTATATTTTTTAATAGAAATTTCACTATCATCACAGATTATAATATCCATGATATATTCCCCTCCTTACAATTGCAATATTAAATCAAATCATAATTCATCAAATATATCTTTAGGTTATTAAGCATTTTATCAATATACAACATAAATAAATCAAAGTCTTTGGCGATACTTTCAAAATTTTCACTTTGCACAAGCATCTCAAGTTTTTTTGACTTTTTATATAAATAATTCATTCCAACAGTTTCCGATGAGCTTTTTATTGAATGTATATGCAAAACAAAAGACTTAACATCTTTTGTCACCATACTTTTATTTAATTCTTTTTTTCTCTTTAATATATCATTATAATAAAGAACGAGAAGCTCATTATAAAAGTCTTTGTTATTGTCAAAAAAACTCATTGCCTGCTCACTATCAAAACCTTCTATCATGCAATCTCTCCAAAAATAAAATCAGAAACTGTTCTTATATTGACTAAAATCAATTAGTAACATAAAATAATCATTACATATAATAACACATTTTTATTATAAAGTATATAAACATATTTAACAGAGGTAAAATTATAATGAACAAAATAAACATTAGATTTGCAAATAAGAATGATGTCCCAAGTATTTTAAATATATATACTCCATATATATTAAATACACCTATTACTTTCGAATATACTGCCCCAAGCATAAGTGAATTTGAAAAAAGAATAACAAACATACAAAAAAAATATCCTTATTTGGTATGTGAATATAACAATGAAATAATAGGATATGCATACGCAAGCGAATACAAAGGCAGAGAAGCCTATGCTTATACGGCTGAACTTTCTATATACATAAAAAAAGAATTCAAAAATGCACATATAGGAAGAAATCTTTATCTTGCATTAATCGATATATTAAAAATGCAAAACTTTCAAATATTATACGCATGCATAACAATACATAAAACACTTTACAGCAACGTTTTTCATAAAAAACTAGGATTTGAAGAAATAGGATATTTCAAAAAAAGCGGATTCAAAGATAACCATTGGTACGACACCGCATGGTATTGTCTGGAAATAGGCGATTTTTCAATTCCGCCCAAAGCAATCAAAACAGTTAATCAGTTGAACATGAAAAACGTTGAAAAAATACTAAAAAAATACACTCTTAAAATAAATAATAACGAAAAAAAATCAACTGAGTAATAAAAACAGATACAAAAGAACTATTTAGAAAATATTCTAAATAGTTCTTGACTTTTATAATAAGAAGATATATTATCTATTTAGAAATATTTCTAAATAGATAAAGGAGAAAAAAATGAGCTTCGGAAACACTCTAAAAGCACTGTCCGATCCGGTAAGAAGAGACATTTTACTTATGCTGAAAAGCGGAAGAATGTCTGCGGGAGATATAGCAAGCAGATTCGATATGACGACGGCAACGGTGTCTTATCATCTGTCAAAGTTAAAAAAAGCGGATTTGATTTTTGAAACAAAGTATAAAAACTATATATATTATGATATAAACACTTCAATATTTGAAGAACTAATGCTTTGGTTATCACAATTTAAAGGAGAAGAAAATGAAAAATAAAATAAACAAAGAAATTATAATTTCAACACTATGTTGTTTTATACCCACAATATTATGTTTATTCATATACGATAAATTACCAAATGAATTGCCCGTGCATTTCGGTGCCAACGGGAGTGCCGACGGATTTGTATCAAAACAAATATTTGTTTATGTAATGCCTTTTGCATATGCGCTTTTGAATATATTTTTAAATGTATTTTTGAACAACGACCCAAAAAGAAAAAATTCTTCCAAAGTCATATTTACCATAAGCAAATGGCTAGTGCCTATACTTACCGTATTGTTTAGCTTTATATCTATATTATCCTCACTCTATAAACAAGTAGATACGGGATTATATGTTCTTTCCCTTGTGGGACTTGTATTTATCATAATAGGAAACTACCTCCCCAAATGCAAACAGAACTATACAGTCGGTATAAAACTTCCATGGACCTTAAACAGCGAAGAAAATTGGAATAAAACCCACAGACTGGCGGGATATGTATTTATGTTATGCGGTATAATGCAAATTGTATTTACATTTTTTAAATTAAATTCTTTTGTACTTACTTCATCAATAATACTTATGGTTCTTATACCAACGGTGTATTCATTTATTTTATACAAACAAGGTATATAATATTATAAATTCATATAAATAAAAAACTATCCTAATCGGATAGTTTTTCTTAATTTGTATTATAATGGTTAATTTACAATCAATAGGAAATGCAAAACTTTAAATATTCGAAAAGACTAAACCGATTTATATTAAACTCTGTTTAGTTTTTCATCATCTTTAAGTATATACTTATACACCGCATAAGCAAAAGCATTTTCATTATTTGTTCTCGGCAAAATTATATTTGCTCTTTTCTTTGTTTCGTCATCACTGTTCTTTACGGCAAATCCATACTTCGAAATGTCAAACATATAAGTATCCACTTCCTGATCTCCTATACTTGCGACTTCATCTTCTTTTATCCCATATTCGTCCATAATAACCTTAAGTCCGTTTGCTTTGTTAAGTCCATCCGGCATATAACTCACACAAGAGCCAAAAGGTCTTGCAGTGGTATAAACACCTTCTGAAGCAAGAGATCTAAGATAAGGAACATCCTCTTCATTATTTCTCACAACAGCAACCCTACAGCATCTGTCAAGAGTAAGAGTATCTCCTTCGCTAGCCATTTTCAAAGTATGAAATCTTTTTATATGATTAATCAGCTTCTCGTCAGCATTCTCATACATTATTCCGTTTTCATGAAAACAAAAGAATCCTCTGTTTTCATTTCTTAAAATTTTTATAAAATCATCATATGTATTCTTGTCAAAATAAGAAATAAGTTCATTTTTACCTTTTACATCCAAAATTAACGCACCGTTAACAGCTACATGTTTTACGTCTTCAAGTCCTAAATCATGAATATGTTCTCTCATTAAAACTTCAGTTCTTCCCGAATTAATAACCACTTTTATACCTGCATCCACAAGATCTCTTACAGCCTGCACATTTTCTTTTGACATATGATCGTTTTTATCCAAAAACGTATCATCCATATCTACCGCGAATAGTTTTATCATTGTTTCCTCCATAATAATAGCCACAGCAATTTAAGCTATGGCTATTATAACTGATTTAATATAATTTATCACTATATTTGCGATAATTTTTTTTCGTCTTTTAATATATACTTGTATATTGCATAAGCAACCCCGTTTTCATTGTGACTTCTTGGAAGAACTATATCACAAGCTTCCCTTGCAAAATCATCACAATTACTTACGGCAAAAGACATACCGCAATTTTTAAACATCTCAATATCGCTTTCCTGATCTCCTATACAAGCAACTTCATCCTTCGATATACCGTAATCCTCCAGTATAGGTTCAAGTCCTGAAAATTTATTGAGCCCCAAAGGCATATAATCCAGTATACCGCTGTTTGCAGTAGAATATAAACCGTCAGGACAAATACTTCTTACATATTTAAGTTCCTCTTCATCACCGTAATAAGTGTTAACTCTCGGACATTCAGGTATTGTCATTACATTACCTTTAATCAAAGCCTTGCTAGAGTGAAAATATTCTACCTGTGGTCTTAACTTATCAACGTGTTCATACATAAGTCCTCCGTCACAATAACAAAAGAACTCTCTGTTTTCTCTTCTTAACCTTTCTATCAAATCAACATAGATATCTCTGTCGATTGCTTTTACAAACTTGTTTTTACCGGTATAATCCATGATAAGAGCACCGTTAACCCCCACATGTTTATATTTTTCAAGCCCCAATTCATATATCATATCTTTCATTGTAGGTTCGCTTCGCCCGGAGTCCAAAACAATCTTAACTCCCGTTGATTCCAAATCTTTTATAGCTTTTTTATCTTCTTCAGAAATAATATTACCGTCTCTGAGTAAAGTATGATCCAAATCCACAGCAAATAACTTTATCATAATCTTTCATCTCCAAAAAAATATTTATCGATAACATAACTGATTGCATCTTCTTCATTGGTTTTGTCTATAACAATCTTTGCGGCTTCTTTAGCTTCTTCGACCGCATTCTTTACCGCAATCCCCAGCGGTGCATCCCGAAGCATCTGCAGATCGTTTCCTCCGTCTCCGACGCACACTATCTTCTTCTCATCAATTCCCAATTCTGCTGCCAACCTTTTAGCTCCTTGGAATTTCCCCTCTCCTCTTACAAAAAATATAACAAATCCGTTGCCCTCTCCTGTTTCGATAATATCATTACCCCAAGAACGCATCAGCTTCCTTTGTTCTTCATTGTTTATAAGTCCGTACATTAAAAAAATATCTTTTATATCATAAGGAGTATAGTCAGTATCAATCACAGGATAACCATGCTCGTATTTATCCATAACATCCACAAGCCTATAACTGTGATTATGGTATATACCGGAAAGACTCAGAACATTTGATTCTATATTATTCTGTTTAAGCAAATCAAGAAGTCTTTTTACTTCGTCTTTTGGTATAAAGTTATACACTTTTCTGTATCCGTCAAGATTAAAGACGCTAAGTCCGTTGTGGGCGAGATGTTTTTGATCCATAAGCCCCACCATCTTAATGACCTCTTCCATTGTAGGCTCTGCCCTACCACTGGCAAGAGCAACCTTTCCGCCTCTTTCAATGAGTTTACGGAGTGCAAGTCTATTTTTATCCGATATGCTTCCGTCATCTTTCAATAATGTATCATCCAAATCAGTTATCAATAGTTCATATTTCAATTTATTCACCCAATATATATTTATTTATTACGTACATAACAGAATCATCATCACAGCTTTGTTCCAATACAACATCCGCTATATCCTTTATTTCATCCGTTGCATTGGCAACAGCAATCCCAAGTCCGGCACCTTTAATATTGGTAAAATCGTTATCTTGATCTCCCATTACAATAACCTCATCCATACTTATGCCCAGTTCTTTTGCGATTTCTTCCGTACCGACAATTTTAGTGACATTATAAGGCATCATATCGAAGAAATTCGGATCCGGAATAACGCCGCTCATTTCATTTTCTTTTTCCAAGCTTTTTACAAAAGCAAACTCTTCATCGTTTTTAAAATAACTGCTTATTTTATATACGTTCTTTATTTGTTTTATATCACCAACTCTTGATTTTGTAACCGGAAAATAAATATCAATGCCCTTCGCTATCGTCTCACTTCCCTGTTCATACACAAAGTCCGAATCATCCCCGGAAAAAACACCGCATTCAATATTATGTGACCTTAATTTATCTACCAAATCCAAATAAAAATTTTCATTGAATTTTTTTATAATCTTTCTCTTTCTGCCTTTAAAAATACCTGCCCCATTATCCGACACATGATAGTTGTCTCCTATTCCTATCATTTCGGCATAATGAAGTACATCCAGCGCAGGTCTTCCGCTTGCAAGAGAAACCATAACACCCTTATCTCTGCATTTTTTTATGGCTTCTATATTTTTTTCAGACACGCTCTTATCCGTACGTAAAAGAGTATTGTCAACATCCATAACCAAAAGCTTATACTTCATGTCACAACTCCTTAAACATTATTTTTTTATATCACAAATATTTACTGTCAAAGCATATATTTTTCTATCAAATACGCAACCCCGTTTTCATCATTAGTGAAAGGAAGAACAACATCGGCAACATTCTTAAGCCTGTCTACCGCATTTTTCATTGCTATACCAAGCCCTACATTTGCCACAATCTGCATATCATTTTCCTGATCCCCAACCGCAATAATCTCCTTGGTGGAAATACCCATCTCTTCCGCAAGCCTTATTGCACCCGTCCATTTTGAAATACCTCTCGGGGATAAATCGATAAAGTATTCTCCCGCAATATCAGCTCTTATTTCCTTGTGAAGGCGTTCAAGTTCTCTGTGCAAGAATATATCGTCAACATTCCTGTAAGAAGAGCTTACTTTATAAACATTTTTTAATTCTCGCACATCAGTTTCAATAAAATCAATCAAAGTTCCTTGATTGATTTCACGACATCTTCGTACAAACTCCTCACTGGATTTATCAAAAAAAGAACCTTCATAATCACTGGTCATGACAACAAAAGGAATATTATTATATCTCAATATATCGACTATACGCTTATAGTAGCCTTCTTCAAAGTGCGCAACATACTCTTCTTCACCCTCTCTGAATATGGTAAGTCCTCCGTTTGCGATATTGTAGTTATTCTGACATCCAAGCTGTCTTGCATATTTTATTGCATCCACATAGAGTCTTCCGCTTCCGACACTGATAAATTTACCTCTTCTTTGAAGCTCGTGCACGGCATCCAAATTTTTTTTACTTATCTCACTGTTACTGTTAAGCATCGTTCCGTCCAAATCTGTAATAAGCAACTTGTAATCCATAAATCTCTCCTCTGAAAATTTTTATAAAACAAACTATCTTTAAATTTTATATATTATCTTTAGCATAAATATAATATAAAACTTAATCACCTTTTATCATTTTACTATACAAACATTACTAAAGTCAATTATATAACATTTTAATAAACAAAAGTTTACCCAATATTTCGAAAATTTAGAAATCATGGTATTGTTAAATTTCTTAAAGTAAAGTATAATTAAATACAGTCTTATAAAAAGGAGTAGCAAATGAAAAACGTAACATTGATATATGGTGACGGCATAGGAAAAGAAGTAATGACGAGTGCCGTTGAAGTAATAAAAGCAACTGGAGCAGAAATAAACTTTGAAGAAGAAATTGCAGGACTCGAGGCAGTCGAACAATTTTCAGAGCCTTTACCAAAGAGGGTAATAGACAGTATCAAAAAGAATAAAGTTGCATTAAAAGGCCCTGTTACCACTCCGGTCGGAAAGGGATTTCGAAGCGTAAATGTAACTTTAAGAAAAGAACTGAACCTTTATGCAAATGTAAGACCGGTAAACTCTTTTGAAGGAATTAAAAACAAATACGAAAACATCGATCTTGTAATAATAAGAGAAAATACAGAAGGTCTTTACGCCGGAATAGAAAAGGAAATTGAAGGCGGAGCAGAAACAACAAGACTCATAACAAAAAAAGCAAGCGAAAGAATAGCAAAATACGCATTTGAACTTGCAAGAAGAGAAGGGAGAAAAAAAGTCACAGCTCTTCATAAAGCAAACATCTGCAAATTGACAGACAGAGTATTTTTAGACGCTGTTAAGGAAGTACATAAAAACTACCCTGAAATAGAGCTTGAGGATCTGATAATAGACGCGGCTTGCATGAATCTGGTTATGTATCCTGAAAAATACGATATATTGTTATCGACAAATTTATTCGGCGATATAGTAAGCGATTTATGTGCGGGATTAATAGGAGGACTCGGACTTACAACAGGTTCAAACATAGGTGAAGAAGGAGCAATTTTTGAAGCAGTTCACGGCTCTGCCCCTGACATAGCAGGCAAAAATATCGCAAATCCTACCGCATGTATTCTTGCGGGAGCAAAAATGCTTAAGTACATAGGCTATGACGATGAAGCAAAAAAAATAGAAAAAGCCATTGAAGATATAATAAGAGAAGGTAAATTCTTAACAAAAGATTTGGGCGGAAATATGGGAACAAAAGAATTTACACAAAAAGTAATAGAAAAGATAAAGGAATATTAATAAAATTTAACATTTAATTTTAAAAGAAAAAGACTGTCTATATACAATAAACAGTCTTTTTTATTATTGTTCACTATTTTCAAGTGCATGTTTAACGAATTCTCTAAATAAAGGATGAGGTCTGTTAGGTCTACTTTTAAATTCCGGATGAGCCTGCGTCGCAACATACCAAGGATGATCTTTTATTTCTACCATTTCAACAAGAAGTCTACTTGGAGATTCTCCCGATATTATCATTCCCGCTTCTTCCAGTCTGTCTTTATAATCATTGTTTACTTCATATCTGTGACGATGTCTTTCAGATATATGTTTTTCTTTATATGCTTCGTAAGCTTTTGTACCTTCCTTTAAATCACAAGGATAAGATCCAAGTCTCATAGTTCCGCCTTTTTTATCAACATCTTTTTGTTCCGGCATCAAGTCTATCACAGGATTTTTTGTGTTCTCGTCAAATTCTGAACTTGTAGCATCTGCTATTCCAAGAACGTTTCTTGCAAATTCAATAACGGCTACCTGCATTCCAAGACAAAGTCCAAGGAAAGGAACTTTATTTTCTCTTGCATATTTACAAGCAAGCATCTTACCTTTTACGCCTCTTGTTCCGAATCCTCCCGGAACAATAATGCCATTTGCATCACCAAGGATATTGTTTACATTTGATTCGTTGATTTCTTCCGAATCTATCCAATCTATTTCTACTTCTGTTCCGTTTTCTATTCCACCGTGATACAAAGCTTCCGCAACAGAAAGATATGCATCTCTCAAGCTTACATATTTACCGACAAGGGCAATTTTAACTTTCTTGTTCATTGCTTTTACTTTTCCCACAACTTCTTCCCATTCTGTTAAATCGAGTTCTTTTGCAGGTAAATTCAAGCATTTGATAACATAGTCCGCAAGCCCTTCGTCTTCAAGAGACATAGGCACTTCATATAAAGTTTCAGCATCATAATTAGGAATTACAGCTTCTTTAGGAACATCGCAGAACAAAGCTATTTTTTCTTTTATAGAGTCGCTTACAGGGAGCTCACTTCTTGGTACTATGATGTTCGGTTGAATACCTATACTTCTAAGTTCCTTAACCGAATGCTGAGTCGGTTTTGTTTTAAGCTCCATTGCTTTTCCAAGATAAGGAAGAAGTGTTACATGTATGTATAAAACCCTACCCGGGCAATCGCTTTTCATCTGTCTTATAGCTTCAAGGAAAGGCTGACTTTCGATATCCCCTACCGTACCGCCGATTTCACTTATAACAACATCTGCACCAGATTCTTCGCCTGCGGCTTTTATAAAGTCTTTTATTTCATTCGTAATATGAGGGATTACCTGAACTGTTCCGCCAAGGAAATCTCCCTTTCTTTCTTTTGAAATAATAGACCAATATATCTTACCCGTGGTAATATTACTCTTGTTTGAACAATTAATATCTATAAATCTTTCATAATGTCCAAGGTCAAGGTCTGTTTCCGCACCGTCCTCGGTCACAAAAACTTCACCGTGTTGGAATGGTGACATTGTGCCTGGGTCAAAATTCAAATAAGGATCCAATTTCTGAATAAATACATTGACCCCTCTTGCCTTTAATAATCTACCCAAACTCGCTGCGGTTATTCCTTTGCCAAGTGATGAAACCACTCCACCTGTTACGAAAATATAATATGGTTGCATATTTAACTCCTTACTCATCTTTTGCATCATCTTTTATAATTTTATTTCTAAATAGATATATCACAAATAATATAATACCATAAACCAAACTTATTGCAAATAACAATTTATAATCCCGGCCTATTATTCCCGCTCCCAAAAAAGAAGGATAAACAATACCGGGAGTTCTTCCGAGAAATAAAAAAAGAAGAAATTCTTTATATGTCAAATTACTGCTTCCCGCAATTAAACACAGAGCATCATCAGGGAAAAATGGTAATAAAAATGCAATAAATAAAGTCAGTTTACCTTTTTTACCGGACACTATATCCAAATAATGATCATAAGTTTCTTTTTTTACAAACTTAAGCGCTACTCTTTCGCTAAAATGTTTACCAAGCATAAACATAACTATACTTCCCAAATATATAGCGCTTGAATTAAGCAAGAAACTGTTTAAATGACCAAATAATCCTCCACCCACAACTCCGAGTACATTACCCGGAATAAAGGCCATAATAACCTGTAAAAATTGCAAACTAAAAAAAACAAAAGGTGCCCATGCGCCAAAACTTAAAATGAACGCCTTTAATTTGGTAGGGTCGGTAAAAAAACCGAACCCTACTTTTTCTATAACGAATGCCAGTGCCAAAACTATAACAGTCGTTATTATAGTTGCTTTAGCAATTCGTTTTTTATTCATCTATTTTCTCCCAACAGCTTTTTTTGCAGCTTCGATTATATCAGGAGTATCGATGTGATATTTTGCAAGTAAAGCATCAGGTGTACCACTTTCACCGAATGTATCTTTTACTGCAACATATTCCATAGGAACAGGACATTCACTGCTTAATGCTTGTGAAACAACGCTTCCAAGACCACCGTAGATAGAGTGTTCTTCACATGTTACGATAGCACCTGTTTCTTTAGCAGCTTTGATTACAGCCTCTTTATCAAGAGGTTTGATTGTTGACATGTTGATTACTTTTGCATTAATTCCTTCTTTAGCAAGTTCATCAGCAGCTTCCAATGCTTTTTGAACCATGATACCGCAAGCGATTAATGTAACATCACGACCTTCTTTAATTGTAGCCGCTTTACCGATTTCAAATTTATAGTCATCGCCAAATACTACAGGTGTAGCAGCTCTTGCAAATCTCATGAATACAGGACCATCGATATCAACAGCAGCTTTAACAACTTGTTTTGCTTCTGTATCATCAGCAGGAACAATAACAGTCATGTTTGGAAGAGCGTTCATTAAAGCGATATCTTCTAACATTTGGTGAGTTGCACCGTCTTCACCTACTGTTAAACCGGCATGAGTTAAAGCAAGTTTAACATTTAATTTTGGATAACATACTGCATTTCTCACAGCATCATATGCTCTACCTGTACCGAATACAGCGAATGTAGAAACGAATGGGATTTTTCCTGCTAGTGATAAACCTGCAGCTAAACAAACCATATCTGTTTCAGCGATACCTGCATTAAAATGTCTTTCAGGGAAAGCTTTTTTAAATACGCCTGATTTTGTAGCACCTGCCAAATCGGCATCAAGTACAACAATATTAGGATTATCTTTACCAAGTTCTGTTACAGCGTTTCCGTAAGATTCTCTTGTAGCAATTTTACTCATTATTTCCAACCTCCTAATTCTTCAATAGCTTCTTTAGCTTGTTCTTCACTAGGAGCTTTTCCATGCCAACCAACTTGGTTTTCCATGAACGAAACACCTTTTCCTTTTACTGTTTTACAAACAATAACGCTAGGTTTACCCTTACAAGCTTTAGCTTTTTCGTTTGCCTCTCTAAGTTGTTCAAAGTCATGTCCGTCTTCTACGTTTATTACGTTAAATCCAAATGCAGCGAATTTTTCGTCGATTGGATATGGAGACATAACTTCTGTTATAGGTCCGTCAATTTGTAGATTGTTGTTATCTACATATAAAATTAAGTTATCCAATTTGTAGTGGCTTGCAGCCATAGCAGCTTCCCAAATTGAACCTTCTTGGATTTCTCCGTCACCGCATAAGCAGTAAACTGTAGAATCTTTTCCGTCAAGTTTGTTTCCAAGAGCAAGACCAACAGCAACAGGGAAACCAAGTCCCAAAGAACCTGCTGTCATGTCAACGCCAGGACACTTGTTAATAGCTGGATGTCCTTGAAGTCTTGTGTTGATTTTTCTGAAAGTTTTAAGTTCTTCTCTTTCAATGATTCCTTTTTCAGCAAGGGCAGCATATAAAACAGGTGATGCATGTCCTTTACTCAAAATAAATTTATCTCTGTTTGGATCGTCAAGATTATCCTTATTTATATTCATTGCTTCAAAATAAAGATATGTAACGATGTCCGCACTCGATAAAGATCCGCCTGGATGTCCACTTTGTGCAGCGGCTACTTCTGTAATAATGCCAACTCTGACATTATTAGCGATTTGTTTTAAATCCATAATTTTAATTTCCTTTCAATATTTAAATTTTTATGAAAAAATTGAACTTATAGATTTTCCGTTATGTATCATCTTAACTGCTTTAGCAAGTAAAGGAGCTACTGACAACACGGTAATCTTGTCAATTTTCTTATCAGCTGTTAATGGGATGGTATTTGTCGCTATTAATTTATCAATAGCGGAATTTTGAATTCTTTCTACCGCAGGTCCCGATAATACAGGGTGTGTACATGCACAAATAATTTTACTTGCGCCAAGTTGTTCCAAAGCATTTGCCGCACCTACTATAGTGCCGCCTGTATCAATCATATCATCTATCATAATGATTTTTTTGCCTTTTACTTCTCCGATAACGTTCATAACTTCCGCAACGTTATCTTTAGGTCTTCTCTTATCTATAATGGCCAAAGGCACATTTAAATATTCTGCCAATTTTCTCGAACGCTTTACACTTCCCGCATCAGGTGAAACAACAACAATATTTTCCATTGATTCATTCTGAGCAATAATGTAATCCGCAATAATAGGACTTCCTATAAGTCTGTCAAAAGGAATATTAAAGAAGCCTTGAATTTGGTCTGCATGTAGGTCTATAGAAATAACTCTGTCCGCTCCCGCAGTGGTAAGCATATCCGCAACCAATCTGGCAGTAATCGGAACTCTTCCCTTTTCCTTTCTATCTTGTCTTGCATAACCGTAATACGGCATAACAACATTAATCCTTCCCGCCGAAGCTCTCTTAAGTGCATCTATTATTATCAATAACTCCATTAAGTTGTCATTAACAGGTGCACATACGGATTGAATTACAAAAATATCCTTTCCTCTTACCGGTTCATTAATGGTTACATTAATCTCACCGTCAGAGAATTTACCTATTTTTGCCGAACATAGAGGTAATGCTAAATTGTCTGCTATCTCTTGTGCTAACGCCTTATTTGAATTACCTGCAAGTAAACAAATGTCTGAAAAAGATTCTATCATGATCTACTCCCCATATTAAATTTTTATTTAAAATAGTATTAAACTATTTATAAACTTATTATATCAAAATTTTATATATTTTTAAATTGCATAATATAACTTTTTATTATTTTTTATATCCTTTTTTTACCGTTTGCCTGCTTCTTGCTATAGCAAGCGCGTCTTTCTCAACATCCTCTGTCAATGTTGAGCCTGCCGCAATGTATACGTTATCTTCAATATTAATCGGTGCAACCAAGTTTACATTACAACCGACAAAACAATTATTCCCAACTTTTGTTCTATACTTGTTTTTGCCGTCATAATTAACAAATACAACACCGCAACCCACGTTGGTATTTTCACCAATGTCACCGTCTCCCACATAAGTAAGATGACTTACTTTAGTACCGTTTCCTATAGATGAATTTTTAACTTCCACAAAATTCCCGAGTCTAGTATTGTTCTTTATATTAGCATTAGGTCTTAAGTGAACATAAGGACCTATCTGATTTTCATTACTTACTTTTGCATCAACTATAACACAATTGTCAATCTTATTGTTATCTCCGATAGTACTGTTTTCAATCCTTGAAGAATATATAACATTTCCTTTACCGATTATACTTCCCTTTTTTATTATGGTGTTCGGATAAATAACAGTATCAATACCTATTTTTACATCTCTGTCTATGTATGTGGATTTTGGGTCTATTATACTTACCCCTTCCAACATAAGCTCTTTGTTTATTTTTTCTCTGAATAATTCTTCACATCTTGAAAGCTCATATCGATTGTTTGCAGCCTCAACGATACTTCCGTCCTTTGTTGCATACGCATCGACGTTATATCCGTTATTTTTGAATATCTCTATCATATCCGTAATATAATATTCTTTTTGAGCATTGTCGGTAGAAAGATCGTCAAGATGCTTAAGAAGCTTTTGTATATCAAATATATAACTTCCCGAGTTTACTTCTTTTATCTCAGCCTCTTCCTTATTTGCATCCTTCAACTCTACTATTCTCTCGAGCCTTCCCGATTTCCTTACTATTCTTCCATAACTCTTTGCATCATCAAGCAACGCCGTAAGAACGCATAAATCCAAATTGTTATCATTTGAATAATCTATAAAATCATTTATGATATCTTTATTTATAAGAGGAGCATCTCCGCAAAGAACAACGACTTTTCCTGTTTTACCTTCTAAAAATTTTCTTGCCATCATTACGGCATGTCCTGTTCCCAGCTGTTCTTCTTGAAGATAATAGCTGTACTTATCCCCTGTCATTTCTTTTACTGTATCGGCTTTATACCCAACAACTACCCCAATATCTTCTATGCCTGATTCTTCAACGTTTAATATAACGTGCTTAAGCAGACTTTCTCCGCAAATTTCATGGAGAATTTTTGGCTTGTCGGATTTCATTCTCGTCCCCAATCCTCCCGCAAGGATTAAGGATGATACGTATTCATTCTTATTTTTCATATAATCACCCGACTAACATTATAATAAAGATGTTATAAAAAGTACACAAAAATTTCAAATTTATTTCTTTTATTTATTTATTATGTTAAAATACTCATTAAAAAAAGCGAAAGGATGTTTTAAATAATGACAAAAATTAAAATTACAATGGAAAACGGCGGAATAATGACCGCAGAACTTTATGAAGATATAGCACCAATAACATGTGAAAATTTCATCAATCTAGTAAAATCAGGATTTTACAACGGGCTCATTTTCCACAGAGTCATAGAAGGATTTATGATTCAAGGCGGATGCCCAAACGGAAACGGCATGGGTGGTCCGGGACATACAATAAAAGGAGAATTCGCATCAAACGGAGTTGAAAACAATCTAAAACACGAAAGAGGTGTTTTATCTATGGCAAGAAGTATGGATAAAAACTCTGCCGGAAGTCAATTTTTTATCATGCACCAAAACGCTCCTCACTTAGACGGTGAATATGCGGCATTCGGAAAGCTTACAGACGGATTTGATGTTCTTGACGATATAGCGAAAACACCAACGGACTATATGGATAAACCCCTTGATGAAAGAAAAATCAAAAAAATAGAAATTATTGAAGATTAATTTGAGCAAAGGTTCGGTATGTAACGAACCTTTGTTATTTATATTAATTTTTATCAGAAATATACAATCAATTTTGCAGTTATAATGAGGTTTGTATGAAAAAATTAGTTACTCTTTTATATGCTGTACTTGCGGGAATTTGCATAGGACTTGGAGGAATCGCATATTTATCCGCCCAAAATCCGATTGTAGGAGCCTTTTTGTTTTCCGTCGGACTATTCAGCATTTGCACTTTAGAACTTAATTTATTTACAGGAAAAATCTTATACATATTTGAAAATGACAAACAGTATGCCCTTAACTTGATTATTATTTGGGTTGGGAATCTAATCGGAGCGGTATCTATAGGGCTACTTACAAAATTCACAAGAATCGCAAAAATGACAATAGGAAACGTTACTTTTGCAGAAAAAGCAGCAAATCTATGTAGCATAAAGCTTTCTGACAATCTGCTGAGTATATTTATACTCGCAGTATTTTGCAACATAATGATTTTCATTGCAGTTGAAAGTTATAACAAAAATCCTCATGAAATCGGGAAATATATGGGAATAATATTCGGAGTAATGATATTCGTTTTATCTGGCTTTGAACATTGTATTGCAGATATGTTTTATTTCACAGCAGGAAATGCATGGAGTCTGCATACAATTGTATATCTGATTGTAATCACAGCGGGCAATGCGGTGGGAGGACTTATCTTCCCGATATGTAAAATTATAAAAAATAAATATGAATAAAAAGGTCAGAATACTGACCTTTTTTATTTTGTCTTTCAAAATCCAACGGAAAATTTTAACAACCCAAATTATGAATAAAACCATTCCGTTTACAAAAAATATATTCGAAAAATTAATTTTGAAAGGAATTTAACGTATGAGTGACTTATATAAACCGGGTACGGACAATCTACCTGCCGGAGAATACAGAGAAGTGGAAAAAGACGGCTCTTATATAGAAAACGGCAGAATAGTCAACATAAATAGCGGTGACCGTCTTCCACCCACAGGCAAAAAAGGCAGAAGATGGATAAAAGAAGACTGATAGGATGTGTCTGTTTTACTATCTTTATTATTCATTAATATTAAAATTAAAAAATATCATTAACAAAATCTAAAAAATTATTTTAAAGCTATAAGTGTTATATTAAAAATGTTAATGATATTTTAAGTTTTAATTATTAAAAAAGGCAGTTTTACACTGCCTTTTATTTTTGTGCCGTTATTGTTCTGTCAAACCCGGCCAAATCTTTTATGATATTTATATTTTTAAAATTATTCTTTTCAAGCAAATTTTTAACCTCATGAGCCTGATCATATCCTATCTCAAGAACTATATAACCCTCTTCATTCAAATACTCATCGGCATGATTTATTATTTTTCTGTAAAAATAAAGTCCATCCGCACCGCCGTCCAAGGCCAAAACAGGTTCATAATTTTTTACGTCATCTTCAAGAGTTTCGATAACATCACTCTTTATATACGGAGGATTTGAAATTATAATATCATACTTATCTTTTACATTATCGTACAAATCGCTGAAAACAAACCTTACCCTATCTTCTAAACCATATCTTCTTATATTTTTATTTGCGGTAACCAACGCTTTTTTATTTATATCAACTCCCATAATCCTTGCATTTTCAAGATAATATGCAATTGACAGACTTATACATCCG
Source organism: Anaerofustis sp. (assembly GCF_019420015.1). GTDB lineage: Bacteria > Bacillota > Clostridia > Eubacteriales > Anaerofustaceae > Anaerofustis. The sequence goes on along the minus strand of NZ_JAHZIA010000034.1, from coordinate 34,220 downwards.
CTCCCAACACCAATCTCCAATATATCTAATTTGCGATTTCCAAAATTGTTTATTATATATTCCGTTATTATTTCCGTTTCCGGTCTTGGAATAAGAGTTTCTTTATCAACATAAAAAGGAAGACCCATAAATTCCTTTTCTCCTGTTATATAACTTAAAGGCATATTTGCACATCTTTTCGTTACACAATCTTCATACAATTTTATATCTTTATCACAAAGTTCATCATTTAAATGCAATATAAAAAAGGTATCATCGGCATTCAAAACATATTTCATAATATATTTTGCTTCGCTCAAAGGATTTTTTATATTATTATTTTTTAATTTATCACGTGCACATTCAAGCGCTTCTTTAACAAGCATACCTCTACCTCTTTAAATTATTTTACTAGGATAATATTGATATAAGTAACAAAGCATATTACCGTTAAATAGCTTTCTGTTTTTATCTGCTTTTATGCCAAAATATTTCTGAAACATCGGGTGAGCACAAAGAACAAAAAGTTTCCATTCATCAAGGTTTTCATAAACCTTAAAAAAATCTTTATAAAGCTGAATGACTTCCTTCTCCTGCCCTATCCTTTCTGCATAAGGCGGATTTACAATCATCGTCCCTCTCTTCTTTTTTGATCTGAAATCACGCATATCCAGTTTTTGAAAAGCAACACAGTCTTCAACGCCCGCTTTCCTGGCATTTTCATTTGCAAGCTTTATAGCTTTGTAATCCAAATCGCTACCCAATAATCTTATTTCGGCAGGTCTTATATTGCTTCTCGCCTCTTCTTTAAGTAATTCAAATGTTTCTTTATCGAATAACTGCCACTTCTCAAAAGCAAAATTTCTTTTTAGCCCCGGTGCAATATTTTTTGCCTTCATTGCAGCCTCGATTACTATAGTTCCGCTTCCGCACATAACATCGCTGAAAGGTCTGTCTCCCCTATATCCCGACAATTCGATAATCCCGCTGGCAAGAGTTTCTTTTAAAGGCGCTTTCAAAGCATTTTCCCTATAACCTCGTTTATGTAAACCCGCCCCCGATGTATTAAAAAACAAACTCACTTTATCGTTTTTAATATTTACAAATATTTCATAATAAGAGCCGCTTTCACTCAAACTTCTTAACTTATATTTGCTTTTCATTCTTTCCACAATTGCTTTCTTTACTATCTTCTGAATATCTCTCTTTGAAAATAACTTAGATTTTATACTGCTTATTCTTGTAGGATTGAAACCTGCATTTTTATCAAAAATATTCTCCCAAGGATAACTGTTGACATTATCAAACAACTCATCAAAAGAGTTAGCAAAAAAACTTGTAATATATAACAAAACCCTTCCGGCACATCTTAAATGAAGATTTGCATTCATTATATCTCTAATACTTCCTTTAAAATAAATCTTACCGTCTTCTACTTTTTCTATTTTATACCCCAAATCCGTCACTTCTCTTTTTAATACTTTTTCAAGCCCGAAAGTACAGGTCGCCACTATCATTAATTCATTCATGAAATCTTCTCTTTTCTCAATTATAATTCTGATTTTTAGTGTATCAAAAAAACAACATTTTTTAAAGTATAAAGATATAGCTTAATATAAATAAGTGAATAAAAATATACTAATATTATTTATTTTGCTAAAATATATACCTTTATTCATTGATATTAAAAAGTCAATGACATATAATATAAATAGTTTAGTTAGAAAATCAGAGGAAAATTTTACATGCAGAACAATAAAATCAACAAGCCCAAAATAAAAATCATTGCCATAGTGGCAGTAATCATAATTATCACAAATCTACTAACATTTATGTTTACTTCTTCCGCAAATATGGTAATCGGGAATAAACTTCTGATAAACACACCAAGTGTGGAGTCAGCAAAAAACATAAATAAGATGATTGAACTAGAAAAAATAATAAACGAAAATTATTATAAACAGATAAATGAACAAGACTTGTGGAACTATGCTTTTAAAGGTCTCTTTATCGGAACCGGAGACAAATACACAAACTACTACACACAAGAAGAATTTAATTCTTATATGCAGGATATGCAAAGCGATTTTGTCGGAATAGGGGTGGAAATCCAAGGTTCAACAAACGGCTCGGTTAAAGTAAATGATGTTTTTGAAAATTCGCCGGCATCCAAAGCGGGAATGAAAGAGGGAGATATCATAATTAAAGTTGATGATTTTGACTCAACAAAATCAAACGTAAATGAAGTATCAAAAAGACTAAGGGGCAAAAAAGGAACCGAAGTAAATGTAACGGTACTCAGAAAAGAAGAAAAAATAAACCTTACAATAACCAGAGATGAAATTCACAATAAAAAAGTATCTGGAAAAATGATTGATAACATCGGATATATAAGTATCAGTGAATTTACTTCGGATGTAAGCAAAGATTTTGAAAATTATTATGACAGTTTCAACAAACAAGGCATGAAAGGTCTTATTATCGATATGAGAGATAATCCAGGCGGACTTGTAATAGAATCGATAAATATTGCAAACAATCTGCTAAAAAAAGATATGAAAATCATATCGGTAACAAATAAATCAGGAGAAACACAAACGGAAAAAGACACCACAAAAAAACATGCAGATATTCCCATTGTCGTTCTTCTTAACGGAGGTTCGGCTTCCGCATCGGAAATACTCGCATGTGCATTAAAAGACAACAACGTAGCAACAATCATAGGCGAAAAATCATACGGAAAAGGAATAATACAAGACGTCAAATCTCTAAATGACGGTTCGGGAATGACCATAACAACCCAGGAATACGTAAGTCCAAAAGGAAGTAAGATTCATGGAAAAGGTATAGCTCCGGATATAGAAGTGAAATTAAACAGTAAAAAAGATATTAAAGATTTAACATTAAATCAAGATAATCAATTACAAAAAGCGATATCATATTTAAAACAAAATATAAAATAAAGGAGAAAAAAATGAGATACAAATATGTAATATTCGATCTTGACGGAACAATTGTGGATTCTCAGCTTGGAAGCTGTAAGGGATTTCAAGGAGCATTAAAAGCATACGGTGTGGATGAAAGCCTTGAAAACATCAAAAAACTCTTAGGTCCTCCTTTGTCTAAAACAATCATCACAAAATACGGGTTCAGCGAAGAAGACGGCAAAGCGGCTATGAAACTTCATATGAATTATCTTAAAACAAAGGGAATATACGATGCAGAATATTATGAAGGAATGTTTGAAATGCTGGATAAACTAAAAGAAAACGGAATAAAAATTGCAATAGCAACAAATAAACCGGAAGAGATTTCAATCAAACAACTTGAACATTTGAAACTAAAAGATTATTTTGATTTCATCGTAGGAAACAACGAAGAACAAACAAGAGGAACAAAAACCGAATTTATAAAAATGGCAATGGATGCAATAGGTGTTAAGAATAAGGATGAAGCCGTTATGGTAGGAGACAGATATAACGACCTCGAAGGCGGTGTTGAAAACGGACTTGATACCATAGGGGTAACATACGGATACGGTTCAGAAGAAGAAATAGAAAACTGCAAACCGACATATATTGCAAAAACACCACTTGAAATTGCAGATATAGTTTTAAATTAAGGAGTTTTATCATGAAATACAATTATGTAATATTTGACTTGGACGGAACTATTCTTGATTCTCACGAAGGTATTTGCAGATGCTTCCAAAAAGCACTTAAAGCATACGGTGTAGATGAAAGTGTTGAAAACATAAGAAAACTTTTAGGTCCTCCTTTGTCTAAAACAATCATCACAAAATACGGGTTCAGCAAAGAAGACGGTGCTGCAGCAATGAAGATACATATGAAAAGATTAAAAGAAAAGGGTATTTACGAATGTAAAATTTATGATGAAATACCTCTACTTTTAAAAACTCTTCATGAGCAAGGAGTAAAAATGGCTATAGCCACAAACAAACCAGAAGAAGCATCTGTTCTTCAATTAAAACACTTTAAATTGGCTAAATATTTTGAAATAATAGTAGGTAACAACTGGACTCAAACAAGAGGCACAAAAGGGGACTTTATAAGAATGTCCATGGAACACATGAAAGTAGAAGATAAAAGCAAAGTTTGTATGGTAGGAGACAGATACAACGACCTCGAAGGAGGTGTTGAAAACGGACTTGACACTATAGGGGTAACATACGGGTACGGTTCAAAAGAAGAAATAGAAGATTGCAAACCGACATATATTGCAAACAGCCCTATGGATATAACTAAAATAGTACTGAAATAAAAGACCGAATAAGTTCGGTCTTTTTAATTGTTTATATTAAATATTCTCTTTGCATTTTCACTTGTTATGCTAACTATTTCTTCATAACTCAAACCGTGTATCTCGGCTAGTTTCTCAGCCGTAAACTTTACATATGCAGGTGTATTTCTTTTACCTCTGTAGGGTACAGGAGTCAGATAAGGACAGTCTGTTTCTATAAGAATCCTGTCCAAAGGAACTGCTTTTGCAGCATTTCTTACATTATCCGCATTTTTAAAAGTCACACTTCCGGAAAAAGAAATAAAAAGCCCTAACTTAACAAACTCCTTGACCATTTCGGCAGAAGCAGAACAGGAATGTATAATTCCTGTATTACCATTTAAGTTTTCATTTAATATATCGTAAGTATCTTTTATAGCATCTCTGGAATGTACTATGATAGGTTTATTAAGCATATTCGCAACTTTAATCTGCCTTTTAAATACCTCTTTTTGAATTTCTCTCGGAGAGTTATCATAATAATAATCAAGTCCTATCTCACCATACGCAACAACTTTATCATTATCTCTCACAAGTTTTATAAATTCATTTTCAAGAATCTGATTATAGTCTTTGCTGTCATGTGGATGCAGCCCGACAGCAACATAAAAAAAGTCTGTATTTTTACTTAAATCAACGGCCTTTAAGGAAGATTCCAAGTCGTATCCTATATTTACCACCCCGTCAAAATTTTCATTTTTTAATTCTTTTACTATTTCTTCCAAATCGTCGTTAAAAGCTTCGTCATTTAAATGTGCATGTGTATCAAATAACATATCTATTTATTATCCTTTTCATTTGTAACGTATACTTTTTCATCGGGATAAATAAGTCCCAAATACTTTTTAGCCAAATATTCTATATAAGATTTACTGTCCGAATTATTTATTTCTTCTTTCAATTCTTTTGACTTCAATTGTTCATTTGCAATTTGTTCAGTAAGTTCGTTTTTTGTTTTATTTAAAGAATAATATTTATACTCAAGTGTTAACATTCTTCCGGCAAATAAAACAAAGGCAACAGTAACAATTAAAAGAACAACTCTTTTTTTCCTACCTGCCTTTTTTCTTCGCCTTCTTACTTTTCTCTTTTTTGCTTCGATACTGTCTCTTGTATTCAGCAAAGGATACTCTTCTTTTCGCATTATTATCCATTCCTTTTGCATGGTATATTTTAAATGTATTATAACTCATTTTTATTTTTAATGGAATAGACAAAATATTATTTAATAAAGTTTTAATTTTACCTATAGGTTTATTATATTTTGATGACCATTTATTTCTTTTTCGACGCATGCTCTTTTTTATTTTATTACAAAAATTTCTTATACTTCCAACAATAAAAAATAATATTTTTTTATAAAAAGAAGAAATGAAAAAATAATAAGCGACAAAACCCAAAACAAAACTTAATACACTGTAATATCTCAAATCAAAATATGTAGTCTTAAAAAATAAATTTACGGTAAACACACCGGCAACCAAACAAAAGCATAAATCTGACAGAGTGACTTTTTTTGTAATCGCATAAACAGTTATTGTTATTGTATGATACAGTATTCCCAGTATACATCCCCCATAAAAAGTCTCAAGCAATATTAGATACTGAGAATATAAGGTACTGTTCATTATTTAAATATCTTGGAAAATAATCCCGAAGATTTCTCCATAAAATTAATATCGTCATCATAGTTAAGAGCATATATATTTCCGTTTAATGCAATTTCTCCGTCTTCCAAATTAAGTTTTTCAATTTTTAATTCCTCTCCGCTTATAGTAAGAACACCCAAACTGGTTTCAAGAACGACGGTTTCATCATTAAAGTTATGCACATCAATGCAGTCGTTAATTTTTAAGTTACCCCTGTTATAAAGTTCAAGCCTTTGATCACTAATATTTTTATTGTCCATAATTGTTCTCCTAATATTAAATTTAATAATATATATTATGTATTTATTAAAAATATAACCTAAAATAAAAAAACCTCCCCAAAGGGAAGGTCTTATTTATTTTTCATTTTCTTTAACTTTTCTATTTCGTCTCTTAACTGCGCCGCAAATTCAAATTCCAAATTCTTTGCGTAAAGTTTCATTTGAGATGTTAAAAGGTCAATCTCTTTATCAATATCTTTATTAAAGTCATCTTTGTTCTTTGATGTTACCTTACTTAGTACTTTTTCGGCATTGCCGTCCTCAAGAGAAAGTGCAGACATCGCATTTTGAGTAGATTTTACTATGCCTTTTGGAATAATATTATGCTCATTGTTATATTTAGTTTGAATACTTCGTCTCCTCTCTGTTTCCTTTATCGCTCTGTCCATTGAAGGAGTTATCGAATCTGCATACATAACAACTTCACCGTTCAAATGTCTTGCTGCCCTTCCGATTGTCTGAATCAACGATGTTTCACTTCTCAAGAACCCTTCTTTGTCCGCATCCAATATCGCAACTAAAGATACTTCAGGGATATCAAGCCCTTCTCTTAAAAGGTTTATCCCAACCAATACGTCAAATACGCCTTCTCTTAAATCTTTAATGAGCTTCATACGTTCTATTGTATCTACATCGGAATGAAGATATTCAACTTTTATCCCAACCTCACTCAAATATGTGGTCAAATCTTCTGCCATTCTTTTAGTAAGAGTGGTTACCAAAACTTTCTCCTGTTTATCGGTTCTCTCTTTTATTCTACCTATTAAATCTTCTATTTGCCCTTTGGTCTCTTTTACCGTTATCTTGGGATCTATCAAACCGGTAGGTCTTACTATACATTCTGCTATCGTTGTGGACAAATTCTTTTCATAATCATTCGGAGTTGCCGAAACATAAACAAGCTGATTCATCCTTTCCTCAAATTCGTCAAAATTAAGAGGTCTGTTATCCAGTGCCGAAGGAAGCCTGAAACCATAATCAACCAAATTCATTTTTCTAGCTCTGTCGCCTGCATACATTCCCCTTATCTGAGGAACACTTACATGAGATTCATCTATAAACGTTACAAAATTTTTAGGGAAATAATCCAAAAGAGTATAAGGCGCCGCACCTGCAGGTAGATTATTTATATGCCTTGAGTAATTTTCAATACCTTTACAAGAGCCTATTTCCCTAAGCATTTCAATATCATAATTGGTTCTTTCCCTTATCCTTTGAGCCTCCAACAACTTCCCGTTTTTTTCAAAGTTTTCCGCAGTGATTTTAAGCTCATCGCTTATGGATTTTATGGCTCTATTTATATTCTCTTCATTTGTAACATAATGACTGGCAGGATAAATAAATGCATGTTTTACGCTTCTTATGATTTCTCCAGTTAAAGAATTTATCTCCACTATCCTGTCTATTTCATCATCAAAAAACTCAACCCTTATTGCCTCTTCACTGCTGTTTGCCGGGAAAATTTCAAGGCTGTCTCCCCTAACTCTGAAAGTTCCTCTGTGGAAATCTATATCATTTCTTGTATATTGTATATCCACAAGCTTTCGTATAACGTCATCCCTTTCCTTTATCATCCCAGGACGAAGAGATAAAACCATTTCTTTATAATCAATAGGACTTCCAAGCCCGTAAATACAACTTACCGAAGCGATAATTATAACATCTTCTCTTTCAAAAAGTGCAGATGTTGCAGAATGACGGAGCTTATCTATATCGTCATTTATGCTTGAATCTTTCGCAATATACAAATCTCTCCCGGGAACATATGCTTCCGGCTGATAATAATCATAATAGGAGACAAAATATTCCACGGCATTATCAGGAAAAAAACTCCTGAATTCATTCGCAAGCTGTGCTGCAAGAGTTTTATTATGAGCCATTATCAACGCAGGTCTTTGAACTTGCTCGATGATTTTTGCCATAATATATGTTTTACCACAACCTGTAACACCAAGTAAAGTTTGATCTCTTTCATTGTTTAATATACTTTTTGATAATTTATCTATTACTTCCGGCTGTCCTCCGGAAGGTTTAAAAGGTGAATGTACTTTAAATTTAGGCATATGCCGCCTCCTTTATCGATTATCTGTTTACATAAAAAAATTTCAACCTTAATTTAGTCAAATAAATATAAAATAAGGATTTATTGTTTTATAACCTTATTTAAGTAAAAAAACAAAAGCCTCTATTTTATATTTTCCAACATTAATAAAACATATTGTCAAAATATATTTTCATCTTTCGTGAAAATAATATGCATGCAAAACAATATACCGCCTATGGTTATAAATACATCAGCAACGTTAAATATAGCAAAGTTTATAAGCCTAAAATCAAAAAAATCAGTAACAAATCCATGTAGCACCCTATCTATAAAATTTCCGATTGCTCCACCTAAGACAAACGAAAGTCCCAAAAGAAAAACTTTTCTGTCTTTTCTTTTTATGTTTTTAAACAGAAAATAAGCAACCAATACTATAAACAAAAAGCTTACGACCGTAAGCATAACGGTATTCTTTGAAAAAATGCTAAAAGCAGCTCCGGTATTTTCACAATAAGTAAAATGAAAAACATTTTCAATTAAAGGAATGCTACCTATCGGTTTTAAATTATTTATAACAACTGCTTTACTTATCTGATCCAAAACCACACTCAACAAAACAATTAAAACATAAATCATACTAATCCTCTTTAAATTTAAAATTTTATTAATTATAACACAAAAATTTTTTCTATATAGTATTTTATATTATTAGTATGATATAATGTAAAAATAAACAAAAAAAAGAGAGGGATTATGAAAAAATTCAAAAATATCAATAAGAAACATATTGAATACACGCTTCTTATCACTTTCGCAGCATGTTTTATAATAGCTTTTTACTTTGGTATTCAAAATTTATCAACTTTTTCAGGAAAAATTTTAGAAATATGGAATATATTTTATATTCCTTTAAAACCAGTTATAATAGGATTTGTAATTGCTTTTTTCTTATACCAACCAGTAGATAAACTCAATAATAAATTGCGTCAAAAAACAAAATTAAAAGACGGTACAATAAGGGTAGTATCATCAATAACGGTAATACTTATAGCTTTGCTTATAATAACGTTAATGGTGTATATAGTATTACCTAGCACCATAACAAGCATAAGCTCTTTAATTACATCCATACAAGATAACATGGCATCCATTGAAAGGTTTATTTCAAAAATGACACAACATCCTTTTGTTATCAATACTCTCAACTTTTTCAATATGGATATCACCACATCCAGCGGATTAAACAGTACAATTGCAAATATGCTTAGCATTGCAAAAACCTGGGTGGAAGGCATAGGTTCTAATTTAGTAAATGCAACAATGAGCCTCGGAAAAACAATATACAATGTTTTCATAGCAATTTTTCTCGCTTTGTATATGCTTATAGATAAAGATACTTTATTAAGACAAGTATCAAGAATTGCACAGGCTACTCTGACAGAAAGAATTTACGGAAGAATATCTTATATTTTAGGACTTATGAATTATATGTTCTTTAAATTTTTATCTGGGAAAGCCATTTGTTCTCTTATTGTAGGAACAATGGGAATGGCTTTGGCATATATCTTTAACATCAAATATGCATCATTGATAGCATTTATTATAACAGTCACAAATATGATTCCTCTGTTCGGCCCTATATTCAGTGTAATTCCTTGCTCAATATTTGCAATGATTTCAGGAGGACCTATCCAAGGAATAATTATGGTACTTATAATTATTCTTATACAACAAATCGATCAAAATGTTTTAGCTCCCAAAATACTCGGAGATGTTGTGGGACTAAATGGTTTTTGGGTCATTGTTTCCATCATATTCTGCGGAAGCTTATTTGGTGTTATAGGTATGGTAATAGGAATACCTATATTTGCCGTTATGAAAATATTAATCGGGCAATGGTTGGAAGACAGAAAAGAAGAACAAAAACCTCCTTTGCTTGAAGGAAAATAAAAAGACCTTAACAACAAGGTCTTTTTATATATTCAATTACCAAATCCAATAGAATCTCTTTTTTATTTAAATCTTTATTTTCAATTACTTTTGAAAGTAAATATTTAAGTATATTCCCGACTTGCCTATTCTCACATCCCAAATTCAATATATCATTTCCGTTAATATTTAACTGACTTATTTTATAAGGCTCATTGTTTTTTATTATTTCCTCAGCACATTTACCGGCAGCCTTAAATACTTTTAAATTATCTTTTACCAAGGATTGATTTTTTGCAAGGTCATCAGCAATTCGGACTTTTATTAAATCAAAGAACAAATCTTCCCCCAGCTCGTTCAACTTTTCCTTTACATACCGCTTTTCGTCAGTAATATATTTATCATGATTTTCTATGAGCAAAAGAACTTTATTTTTTGTACAATTGTCGAATTTAAATTCTTCCAATATATTTTTGGCGATTTCCCGGGAAATTTCTGAATGGTTATAAAAATGATCTATATTTCTGTTATCGGTTGTTTTTGTCTTAACTTTTCCTATATCGTGAAGAAGCATTGTTAATTTCAAATGAAATTTATTTTCGATATTATTAAAAGTATGATATATATGATCCCCAACAGTTGTCATATGATACTTATTATTTTGAAAAATGCCAAAGCATTCTTTTATTATCGGGAAAAGTGTCTGAATAAATTCCATTTCATAAATATCCATTCCGCTTTCAAATATTTCTCTAAGTTCAACTACGATTCTTTCCTTTGCTATATTATTCAAAAGATGTACATTATTCTTAATAGCTTTACAAGTCGTCTCGTCTATTTTAAAATTATACCTTCCGGCAAACCTGTATGCCCTAAGTATCCTTATCGCATCTTCTTCAAAACGCTTATTCCCATCCCCTACCACTCTGATAACTTTGTTTTTTAAATCATTCACTCCCCCAAACAAATCTACAATACCGTCTTTTTCATTATATGCCATTGCATTTATAGTAAAATCCCTTCTGGATAAATCTTCTTGTATAGAATCCAAAAAAACAACTTCTTTGGGTTTTCTGTTTTTTAGATACTCCCCTTCGGATCTGTAAGTAGTAATTTCAAAATGCTTATTGCAAATCACCACTGTAACAGTCCCGTACTTAACACCAGTAAGGATGGTTTTATACCTATTAAATACATCCATAATTTCACTTGGTTTGGCATTTGTCGTTATGTCATAATCCTTGGGAACTCTTCCAATTATCAAGTCCCTAACACATCCTCCTACTATATATGCATCAAACCCGTTTGTCTGTAATTCATCTATAATAAATTTTGCAACTTTATCAATTATTAATTTCATATTTTTCTCCCAATTCATTTTAACATTTATATTAGAAGTTTCAAATTATTATTTTTTGTTTATATGGAATATTTATAAATAACTAAAAATCAAATACCAATAAATAACTAGATATTATATAGTTTCAAATAATTTAATCCTATAAAATAAAAAGAATTTAATTGTTTGTAACATAAATTGAAAAAAACAAACAAAAATAGTATACTAACTAAAATGAGGTGAGAATAATGGATTATATGATAAGAGGAAACTTAAAAAACAGACCTATAAGATTTTTTGCAATATCTGCAAAAGAAACAATCGAAGAAATGAAAAAAATTCATAGTACCAGCCCAAATGCATGTGCATGCGCTGGACGAAGTCTTATGGCAACAGCCCTAATAGGTTATACAATGAAAAATGATGATGATATTGTAACAACCATACTAAATTGTGACGGAGAAATAAAAAAAGTAACGTGTACGGCAAACAATCGAGGTGAGGTAAAATGCGATATTATTAACCCCAATACAAATATATATTTAAACAAAGAGGGTAAGCTCGACGTAAAAAGGATAGTCGGAAACGGAGGCTTAAAAGTGATAAAAGATATCGGATTAAGAGAACCTTATGTAGGAGAAACGAATATCATAAGCGGAGAAATAGCACAGGATTACACCTATTATTTTGCAATGAGCGAACAAACTCCAAGTGTTGTGTCTTTGGGAGTTTTAGTGGATAAAGAAAACTTTGACGTTATGGTTGCCGGAGGATTGATTATTCAAATGATGCCAAATGCAAGCGAAGATGATATTATATATCTCGAAAACAAAGTCAAAGAACTAAAATATATGACATCAATCTTGAAAGAAGAACCATCACTGGAAAAAATAATAAGACAAATATTCAATGATGAAGAGCTGCAAATAAGTGATAAAAAAGACGTGAAATACAAGTGTAACTGTTCAAAGGAAAAAATTGAAAAAGTAGTAATCGCACTTGGAAGAGAAGAACTTGAAGATATAATAAACAAAGACCACGAAATAACATTAAAATGCCATTTTTGCGGAAAAGAATATCATTTAGACGAAAAGGAACTTACGAAATTAATGGGAGAGGCTTACAATGCATAAAGCTGATTTACATGTTCATACAATAATGTCAGACGGCAATAATACAATTGAAGAATTAATTCCAATGTGCATTAAAAGAGGCATAGATACATTGGCAATTACCGATCACGATACAGTCGGGGCTTTCAAAGATTTTAAAAATAATAACAAAATAAATATAATAAAAGGAATAGAACTTTCAACCGATTATAAAGGGAAAAGCGTTCATATTCTAGGATATTTTATTGATGAAAACAATAAAAACTTATTATCAAAACTTAAATACCTAAGGGAAAAAAGAGAGTCACGTGCTCATACAATAGCAGAAAAACTAAGAGAAAATTTCAATATATCAATTGACTTTAACAATTTAAAAACATTATCTTCAGATAACTCAATAGGAAGAATGCACATAGCAAAAGAGCTCGTAAATAAAGGCTATGTACCGAATACATCCAAAGCTTTTGAAAAATACATAGGCGATGACTGTCCATGTTTTGTAAAAAATGAAAAACTTTATGTTGATGAAGCAGTAAAATTAATAAAAGACGCAGGAGGAATTAGCTTTCTTGCACATCCCGGATTGATAAAAGGGACGGATAATTATGATGAAATCTTAGATATGGGATTACAGGGTATTGAAGTTTTTTATCCAAAACATTCAAATGAACAAAGACAATATTTTTACGATCTCGCAATTAAGAGGGGGATATTAATAAGCGGAGGAAGCGACTTCCACGGGCTGAAAACAAAAGGCAAAAATAAGCTCGGAAGTGCTTATCTTACGCAAAAATATCTCGATAAAATAATTGATTTTCATAAAAATATGACAAAATCATAGAAATCATATATTATAATATATTAATACGAAAAAAAGGAGATTATGATGCTGTTACAAGAATTAAAAGAACCGGAAAAAAATAAAAAAATTATTATTTCGTCTTTTATGAAAGCAAAAATGTTGAAGACCAAAAGGATAACATATATATCAAATGAAGGCTACGGAAGCGGAGTAAATATTTATATAGCAAGAAAAGAAAAAATGTTTACCCCTTTGGATGTTTTTTTGGGGCTTTGGATTAAAAACACAATTTGGGAAGAAGAGCTGAATTCTTTTAAATTTACACAGGAAGAATGTGAAGATATTTATCAAAACTTATTCTTGGACACATCGTCAGGATACAGCTTAAAGAAGTTAAATCCTAAAGATGCTTCCATAACCCTGGCAAAAACAGTAAAAAAAGAACTGGATAATATTTCAAAGGAAAACATCGCACCAGACAGCAAAGAAGGTATTGGGTTTATGGACATACCGGGTATATATGTAAATAAAAAATACACCAATACCCCGCCTTTGATACTTAGAAGCAATGATGAAATAATTGATGCCATCGAATTATTTTCAAGCAATATATTAGGTACTTATGAAGAAATGTTTTTAGAAAGCAAAGAAAGATATATATACTTTTTTTAGGTAAAATCATGCATAAAAAAATAATTTCAATATTGATATTATCTTGCATATTATTATCATTATGTGCTTGTGCAAATAATAACAATATCAATGAAGAAGACGGGAAAATAAAAACATTTAAGTCAAAAAACGAATATTCACAAGGCGAATATTATACCTTTTCCAGAAAATATGACAATAGCGGAAAAGTCCCCTATATGAAAATAAACATTAAAAACAACATAATTACCGCCATACATTTCAATTATATATATAAAAACGGAAAACAATATATAGATAAAAACGATAACAACAGCGAGTTGACATTTTATATAAACTCATTGAATACAAAAGTATTGCAAAATCAAGACTTAATAAAAAACACACAATCACAATATGAAGATACATATAATGTATATAAAATATTATTAAAAGAATGTTTAAATATGGCAAAAACAGGTCAAAATAAAATAAGTTATATAAACTTAAGCGAGGAGTACACTGTATCTGATTACAAATACGATAAGAATGGATATAATTCAACATTAAAAGTCAGTTACAAAAACGGAGTTATATCCGATATTTCCTTTACAAAAAACAATAAAGATGACATTCCGATTACTTCAAATAAGAATTATCTAAAACAATTCAATGACATAAACAAAATAAGTTATCAAAAATACATCCAAAACATAATAGATTTATCTATAGGTGAAAACATTGTCGTTTACTCTTTAAACAAAAAAGATATAGACAAAGAGTATAATACACTGGCAACAAAAATCAATCAAAAAGCAAAAAACTTTAATTACAAAGAATTTAAAATATTTAAAAATATTGATGGAGATAATTAACAATATGGCACAACTATATTTCAGATACTCTACAATGAATGCGGGAAAATCAATAGAAGTTCTTAAAATTGCACATAATTACGAAGAACAAGGCAAAAATGTTTTGCTTTTCACATCCGAGCTTGATGACAGATACGGAAAAGGATTTGTAGCATCAAGAATAGGATTAAAAAGAGAAGCAATGACTTTTGATGACAAAACAGACTTCAAACAAATTGTACAAATACAAGAAAAAGAAATTCATGCTATTCTTATAGATGAAGGGCAGTTTCTTACCGGACAACACGTACTTGATTTAACCCAAATCGTTGATTATATGGACATACCCGTTATAGTATACGGCTTAAAAAACGATTCGCAAAATAATTTATTTGAGGGAAGTTTAAATCTTTTAATATATGCTGATAAAATTGAAGAAGTAAAAACTGTATGTTGGTTTTGCAACAGGAAGGCTACAATGAATTTAAGAATAATAGACGGTAAACCGAATTATTCCGGAAAACAAATTCAAATAGGCGGAAGTCAGAATTACCTTCCGGTATGCCGAAAATGTTATGGAAATCCGAAGTTATAAAATTACATAATAATTTTTATATTTGAGGAGGAAGTCTATGAATTACGACATCCTAATTTATAACGGAAAGTTCCATACATTTGAAAACCCATTTGATTTCTACAAAAGTATGCTTATAAAAAACGGCAAAATAGTAAAATTATATAAAGAAAATTATATTGAGGATGATATAAACTTAAAAAATGACATAAAGGATATAGTGGACTTGCACGGACAAATTGCAATTCCATCTTTTATTTCAAACCCGGTTTATATTCTTCCTCTTATTTTATTTATATCAAATCCGTCAGAAAGTTTTAATGATATTCATAAGGCAGAAAAGTATTATCAAATCTTAACTAAAGAGGAAAAAGAAAAAATAATAAAAAAAGCCATAAAATATTTCATATATAACGGAATAAGTACTGTTATAATAAAAGAGGACAAAAGAAAATACAGTATAAACAATAAACTTACAGAATATATAAAAAAACATTTAAACATAATGTTTATACCGGAAGATAAAAATTCCTTATGTAACCATAAAATACACAATGTACATCAAGAACTTTACCCGCTAAATAAAATAAAGAAAGATATAAAAAGCGGAATGGACTCATATATGGCATTCAAAAAAGAACTTTATTTACAAAAAAGATATATGAATTTTAACTGTAATATCGGACTTATAAAAGAAAATTACTATGCCAATTTTACAATACTGAGTAAAAATCTTTTTTTGCTGAACAAAGATAACGTTGAACCTATAGTACCCATAAAGACTTTTGTATTCGGAAAAGAAATGATAAAAAAGACCAATTAATTTATATATAACCTAAAAAAGACCTCAAGGGTCTTTTTTAGTGATAAAATGAGGGAATGATATGAAAATTTATTTACATATCATTTAGGGGAAATTATGAAAAAGTCTTTCAACTTTTACGGTCTTAGTATACTATCAAAAATTGAAAACCCATTGTAAATTATGTGAAAATTTTTAGAACATTTTCTATCAAAAAACAATATTTATTTAGAACATAAAAATAAATATTTATACTGCAAAAACAAATTTAAAATACATTATAACAATAAAAAAGACCTAACGGCCTTTTTTATTGTTATTTATCTTTTCCTTGTCAAAGGATTGTTTTCCTAATAAAAAGAAAATCATAACATTTTTAAAATTAAAGGGGAAATTGTAATGTAAAACATTATCTGTTTTACATTTTTAAGTATACACCGACTAATTGACAATGATTTGTTATAAATGTGAAAAACTAAGGAAAAAATCTACCCTTTTAAGTTAAAAAAACATTAGAATATTAAGTAATTATTTATTTTAGACCTTTAATATCTCTTATAATATTATCTACAGATATGAAATTCTTTTTTTTATCATTTTATATTTCTAAATTTTATCTTTTTAAAATTATCTTTTTTGTAATTATATAAATAAAAATAACATAAAATATAATTTTATCGACTTCCAAACCTATCCACATATAACACACCTTCCTATATACATTATATTTATAAAGAAAAAAATAATAACTTTATAATTGATTTATTGTATCACTTATAGTAAAATTCATTATAAGTTTATTCTAGATTTTATCCATTCATCTATAAATTATATTCACAAAAAATCTTATTTTTAATCTTTTCATTTTCGGAGGTATTTAATGAATAATGAAGAATTAAGTAAGCTGAAGGTAGCTGAACTTAAAGAAAAAGCGGACGAATTGGGCATTACAGAAAAATTAAAGGGACTTAAAAAACAAGAAATTATTGACTTAATTTTACAAAAGGAAGAAGAACGCACAAAAAAATATTCTAAACTGAAAGATCCCATATCAAACAGTTTTAATATGGAAGGCGAAGTACAGGTTCTTCCCGAAGGCTTCGCTTTTTTAAGACCGAAAAACATGAAGAAACCAGAAGATGCCGTATATGTGGCGGCAAGTCAGGTACAAAGGTTTAAAATAAAAACCGGCGATATTTTATCGGGGAAAGTACGTCCTCCAAAAGAAGGTGAAAAGTATTATGCAATGCTGTTTTTGGAAGGGGTTAACGGAAGAAAAACCAGCGATATTTTAAAAGAAGAAAAGCAAAAACTTCATAAAAACGACGAGAAAGATATGACATTATATTCCGAATCCCATGAAGGAATTTTAGATATTCTATCTGACGGATACGGATTTTTGAGAACAAATAACTATCTCCAAGGAGAAAATGATATATATGTTGCACCTCAACATATAAGAAAGTATAAATTAAAAGCAGGAGACTTGGTACGAGGCAGAATAAGACTTTCTTCGGAAGGTGAAAAATTTGATGCACTTCTATATGTGGAAAGCGTAAACGGAAAAGATCCAGAAAGTATAGTAACGAGAAAAGACTTTGAAAAGCTGATTCCAATATTTCCAAATGAACGTATAACTTTAGAAACCGAAAAAAATATTCTTTCTACAAGATTAATAGACATGTTCTCTCCTATAGGAAAAGGGCAAAGAGGTCTTATTGTTGCTGCACCAAAAGTCGGTAAAACAATACTTTTAAAACAAATCGCAAAAGCAATAAGAAAAAATCATCCTAGTATACATTTGATTGTATTACTGATAGACGAACGTCCTGAAGAAGTAACGGATATACAGCGTAGCATTGATTCTGACGTAGTTTATTCCACATTTGACCAGAACCCTGCAAACCATATAAAAGCCGCCGAAATGGTCTTAGACAGAGCCAAAAGACTTGTAGAAAATAATGAAGACGTTGTTGTACTCATGGATAGCATCACAAGGTTTACAAGAGCAAATAATCTCGTAATACCTTCTTCCGGCAGGACCTTATCAGGAGGACTTGATCCGGAAAGCTTATATTATCCAAAAAAATTCTTTGGAGCCGCAAGAAATATAGAAAACGGCGGAAGCCTTACAATACTAGCAACTGCCCTTGTCGACACAGGCAGCAGAATGGATGATGTTATTTTTGAAGAGTTCAAAGGAACAGGCAATATGGAACTTGTACTGGAAAGAGCACTTGCGAGAAGAAGGGTATTTCCGGCAATGGATATAATAAAATCCGGTGCAAGAAGAGATGATCTTTTATTAAACGATGAAGAATTAAACTGCGCAAATATGCTAAGAAGAAATTCAATGGATAGTCTCGAACTTTCAGAAAGAATCATAAACTTAATGAAAAAAACCAGAAACAATAAAGAATTTATAAATGTTTGTACAAAAAATATGAAATAATATTTATTCAATCCATTATGTTTTAAATTAAATATATGTGATAAGCAATAACATTTTATTAAATTTATTACACAAAAAAAGACTGTTTATATAAACAGTCTTTCATTTTATCCCTTATATTCTATAATAAGATGTCTGTTGATACCTTCATCCACAGAATATGTACTTATCCCCTCTTTTCCTTGAAGATAAGCATGAATAATTCTTCTTTCATAAGGATTCATAGGCTCAAGCTCTACATTCATCTTTTTACGAACAGCTTTTTCAGCAAGTCGTTCAGCTAAATTTTCAAGAGTAACTTTTCTCTTTTCTCTGTAATTATTAATATCCAATATAACTCTTATATATTCATCGGAATTCTTATTTACCACAAGACTTGTCAAATATTGAAGAGAATCCAAAGTCTGTCCGTGTTTACCTATTAAAACTCCTATATTTTCAATGTCGAGTTTTATAAACATATTTCTGTTTTCTTCATCTAATTCAACAGAAATCAATGAATGAATTCCCATCGTGCTTAAAACATTTCTAAGAAAATCTTTTGCAATCTCATCTGACTTATCAATCAAAGTAACTTCAACCTTAGCACCTTTAGCACCTATTCCCATAAAACCTGAAGTAGGAACTTCCAAAACCTTTGTGGTTACGTCTTCGCTTTTTGCCCCGAGCTTACTTAATGCGTCTTTTACCGCATCTTCTACTGTTTTACCTTTTCCTACTGCGCTTTTTCTTTTTCTTTCCACTTGGTACCTCCGCATAATTATTAACCGGTTTTACATGTAAAGCTTCTGCCGTAATCGGTTTGAATTTATACATCAATTCAGTTTGTAAAATCCCAAGAAGAGTTGTAACAGCCCAATAAATAGATAATGCTCCCGGGAAAGTAAGCGACATGTAACCGATCATTAAAATCATAAAGTTGTTCATCATAGCCATACTGCTGCCCATATTACTGTCTGCCTGTGCTGCCAGGGCTTGTTTTTGTTGATAATAAGTTGCAACAACTGTTATGGCAACAATTCCCAAAGAAACAAAAAATGATGTTGATGCTCCGCTTGTTCTAAATATATTTATTGTAGATAAGCTTATATTATCAATACCCAAAAAAGACATCGATACGTGATTCATTCCATCTTGAAATACATATAAAGTAGGATTCCTCAAAACACCGAACAACCCTATAATAATCGGAAACTGAAGAAGTAAAGGCAGACACCCGCTCATCGGGTTGTAGTTATACTTTTCGTATATCTTCCACATTTCTTCTCCCTGTTTTGCCTTATCATTCTTGTACTTTTCCTGAACTCTCATCACTTCAGGATTAATTACTCTCATAATCTGCGTTGATTTAATCTGCTTGTATGT
The DNA here is from genome assembly GCF_019420015.1 of Anaerofustis sp. Taxonomy (GTDB): domain Bacteria; phylum Bacillota; class Clostridia; order Eubacteriales; family Anaerofustaceae; genus Anaerofustis. Next base: position 14,109 of record NZ_JAHZIA010000034.1, on the reverse strand, counting down.
AATCGGAAGTAATATTAACTTTGCAAAAACCGCAAATAAAATTATAGCTAAACCATAGTTACCTACAAAGTTATAAAGAAATAATAATACTTTTCCAAATAACATATACAAATACGACATATTTTTTCTTTCCTCCTATAAAAATTTCTCCGGTACCGGATCATACCCTCCTTTTGAAAAAGGATTGCACCTAAGAATTCTGTAAACACTGAGTATAGTGCCTTTTACAAAACCATGTTTTTCATACGCCTCCACAGCGTAATTGGAACAGGTTGGAATATATTTACAGCACGGTTTTTTAAGTCCGGATAAGTTTCTTTGATAAAACCTTACAACCTTAGTCATAAACCTTGCCATTATTATCATCTCCCAATTGCAAATCGGCCTTTTTCAATAAATGCAAAAAAGAACCGTTTAATGTTTCATAATCTATATCCTTGGCAAAAACCCTGACAATGCATATTATATCATATCCATCTTTTATTTTATACGCATTTAATCGAGAAATTTCTCTAAGACGCCTTTTTATTTTATTTCTTACTGCTGCATTCCCGACCCTTTTGCTTATCGAAAACCCTATTCTGCTTTCGGCATCGGTTTTTAACGTATAAAACACCAAATGCTTATTGGCAACAGAGTTTTTATTATTATAAACTCTTTTAAAATCAATATTTTTTTTTAATCTCTGCATACTTTATCCTTATCATATACAAAAAAAGGCTACTTGTAGTAGCCTTAGCAGTTAATATCTAAGCAGATAATTGTTTTCTACCTTTTCTTCTTCTATTTCTAATTACATTCTTTCCGCCTGGAGTAGACATTCTGCTTCTAAAACCATGATTTTTCTTTCTTTTATGATTGTTTGGTTGAAACGTTCTTTTCATAATAAGACGATGCCTCCTTCTGTATTATATTAGTCCATATTATATCTTTTCTTAAATCTATCAACTCTACCGCCTGTATCTACAAGTTTTTGTTTACCAGTATAAAACGGATGACATTTTGAACAAATTTCTACACGGATTTCATCTTTTACAGAACCTGTTTCAAAAGTATTTCCACAAGCGCAAGTTACTTTACATTTACCATATTTTGGATGTATTCCTTCTTTCATCTCTTTCACCCCTTTTGACAAATTATTATATAAAAAATAATTTTATATTCTTCACTATATTCGTAGCCTATTAAGTATACTATTTTTTTGTCTATTTTGCAAATGTTTTTTTAATTTTTTCTTTAAATTTAATAAACTTAAGACATATAATCGAAAAATTCAATAATATATTAAAACAAATATTATATATTATATAAATTCCATCATAACAAGATTCGCAAAATCCAAACCTTTTGAGGTCAAGAAAAAACGATTATCTTCTATTTTAACAAGACCTTTGTTTAAAAACTTGTCTATCTCGTCCTTGTATTTAATTCGAAAATCAATATTAAATTTATTATTAAACTTATCAATGTCAATGCCTTTGATTTTTCTCAAACCGAGCATAATATAATCCCCCATAAGTTCACTTTCATTTAAATCATGAGAACACTTTATCGGAAGGACATCATTATTTAAATCATTTATGTAGTCCCATATACTTTCTTTGTTTGAAGTTCTTGTATTATGAGTAAACCCAGAGGCATTACTTCCAAACCCCAAATAATCAATAAAATCCCAACAGTTTAAATTATGTTTGCTTTCATATCCTTTTTTCGCAAAATTTGATATTTCATAATGTTCATAACCGTACTCATACAATTTATTTATACAATAATGATACATCTTTCTATCCAATACATCATCCGTCTCAATACTATTTTTACTATAATATTCATATAATTTTGTATTGTCTTCTAAAATCAATGAATATGTGGAAATATGCGTTGGATTAAGCATTAATACTTTCTCTAGAGAATCCATAAAATCACTTAAAGTTTCATCTGGCAGCGAAAACATCAAATCAACGTTTATATTCTCAAATCCGGTCTTTTTACATAGATTATAGGAAGAAAGAAATTTTTCGTAAGTATGAATTCTTCCGATTCTTTTTAATGTATCATTATCGGCAGACTGCAGTCCCAAACTTATTCTGTTAAAACCGGCATTCTTATAGTCCTCAAGTTTTTTTTCTGTTATACTCTCCGGATTTGCTTCTATGGTTATTTCAGCATTATCTGCAAAAACGAAATGTTCCCTTAATAATTTTAAAATCTCGACTATATAATGACTGTCTACGTAACTGGGAGTTCCTCCGCCAAAATAAAGGGTAGAAATAATTCTACCCAAAGCCTCTTCTTTTTTCATTGATATTTCTTTTTTTAGCGCATCAAAATATTCTGTAATGAAAGTCTCTCTTCCTGCAAAAGATGCAAAATCACAGTAGTAACATTTGTGCTTACAAAAAGGTACGTGTACATATATTGAACTGTTATTCATCTAACTTAAGTACTGCAGTAAATGCATCTTGCGGAACCTCCACTTTTCCGACTTGACGCATCTTCTTTTTCCCTTCCTTCTGCTTTTCAAGCAATTTTCTCTTTCGTGAAATATCTCCGCCATAACACTTGGCAAGAACATCTTTTCTAAGTGCTCTTACTGTTTCTCTGGCAATTATCTTTCCGCCTATGGCTGCCTGTATAGGAATTTCAAACATCTGTCTTGGAATTTCTTCTTTTAATTTTTTTACTATTTGCCTTCCTCTCGCCTGAGCCTTATCCCTATGAACAATAAAAGACAGCGCGTCAACGATCTCTCCGTTCAAAAGTATGTCAAGCTTCACAAGATCCGCCTTTCTGTAATCAATAAGTTCATAATCAAGAGAAGCATATCCTTTGGTTCTCGATTTTAATGTATCAAAAAAATCATAGATAATTTCGTTTAAAGGCATTTCATATTTTAGGTTTACACGGTTTTCCTCTATATAATCCATGGTTTTATATATGCCTCTTTTATTTTGACATATTTCCATTACCTGACCGACATATTCACTCGGAAGCATTATATTTGCATCCACAAAAGGCTCTTCCATATAATTTATCTCCGGAATAGGCGGGAGATTCGTTGGGTTATCAACTTTCAACATTGTTCCGTCAGTCTTGGTTACATGATATATTACACTCGGAGTTGTTGTTACTATATCCAAATTGTATTCTCTGTCTATTCTCTGCTGAGTAACTTCGAGATGAAGAAGCCCCAAAAATCCGCATCTAAAGCCAAAGCCTAATGCCACCGATGTTTCCGGCTCATATAACAAAGATGCATCGTTTAATTTTAATTTGCCTAAAGCTTCTTTTAAATCCTCATACTTACTTCCGTCAGCAGGATATATTCCACAGTACACCATCGGTGTAATGCTCTTATAACCTGGAAGAGGTTCATCGGCAAGATTATCATTATCCATTACTGTATCTCCGACTCTCGTATCAGCAACGTTCTTTATACTTGCGCATATATATCCTACATCCCCGCTTTCAAGCTTTGATGTCGAAGTAAGAGTATTGGTAAATATTCCAACTTCTTCAACCTCAAATACTTTATTTGTGGCATAAAACCTAATATTTGTTCCTTTTTTAACTTCTCCGTCAACTATCCTCGTGCTTATTACAACACCTTTATATTGATCATAATAAGAATCAAAAATAAGCCCTCTGAAAGGTCGTTTGTTCTGCTCCTTTGGAGCAGGAATATTATTGACAATAGCTTCCAATACATCATCAATATTAAGCCCTTCCTTTGCCGAAATCAAAGGAGCATCATCGGCAGGAAGTCCTATATAATCTTCAATTTCTCTTTTTGCCATTTCAGCATCTGCACTTGGAAGATCAATTTTATTTATCACAGGAATTATTTCAAGATCATTTTCAAGCGCCAAATAAACATTTGCCATTGTTTGAGCCTGTATTCCCTGAGTTGCGTCTACTATAAGAATTGCCCCCTCACAAGCCGCAAGAGAACGGGATACTTCATAAGTAAAGTCCACATGTCCCGGAGTATCTATTAAGTTTAAATAATATTCTTCTCCGTCTTTTGCTTTATATACAAGCCTTACAGCCTGAAGCTTTATGGTTATTCCTCTCTCCTGCTCCAAATCCATTTTATCAAGTACCTGACTTGTCATTTCTCTTTGAGATATCAACCCGGTCTTTTCGATCAATCTGTCTGCAAGAGTAGATTTGCCGTGATCTATATGTGCTATAATACAAAAGTTTCTTGTTCTTTCTTGTTTACTTTTCATCTTTCACCTTTTAATGTAATAATGTCAATAAATTTTATCATAAAACTCCAATAATAAAAAGTATTAAATCCTATAAATACATATGCAAAAGTACAATTTAAATCTATATATATTCTTTTTCTACATATTTACTCGTCATAGCCGATAATGCGGCACCATAATCCAATTTAAAAGCTACAACATCTCCGACTTTGTAGTTTTTACTGGCATTTGTCATATCCAATATGGTATGGTCACTGCTTGCACCCAGTATATCAATATCCTCATCCAAAGGAATCATACCTTCCGTTTTAACATCCTGCCTTCCTACAGCAATTATGGCTCTTTTCATCGTCCCTTTATTGACAAACTCCGGTTTGTTTCCGAAAGCATCCATTCCTATTTCACCTATCGGAACCGAAGGTTTTTCCTTAAGCTCCACAATCTGTGCCTCAAGAATAAAATTATCGTGATTAAGGCCTTCAACGGGATTTCCGTAGCTGGTTTCTTTTCCCAAAAGAATAACTTCTCCAAGCCTCAAATTGTTAATACCGCTTATCATCTCACCACTGTCAATCAAAGTATAGGAGCTTGAATTCCCTCCGGATATAACTTTAAGTTCCAAATCAAAATCATCTTCTATTCTCTCTTTGATTTTTACCAGTTTTTGAAGATTTTCGGGTCTTGGTATTACGCCTCCGAAACATGTAAGATTAGTACCTATACCGTATAATTCTATATTTTTAAGTTGAAGTATTTTATCTACATCACTTAACAAATCATCAGTACTGAAGTAACCTTCTCTTAAATCCCCTAGATCGATCATAATAATTATTTTATGAACAGTATTTTGTTTATAAGCTTCTTTATTAAGAAGTCGTATGGTTTTCAGTTCACTGTTTAAAGATACATCGCTGTATCTTACAACATCTTCTATCTCACTTTCCATAGGCAATCTTAAAAGCCATTTTTCCATATTGAAACAAGATAAAGTTTTAAGATTATCTACTCTTGAATCTCCAAAAGCAGAAACGCCACCTTTTACAAGCTCTTCCGCAATATTTTCATCTGCCAAGAACATCTTAGTTACCGCTGTTATATTTATACCGAATCCTCTGCACTTATCACAAATTCTCGACATATTTTCTCTTATGCCTATTAAGTTTATTTTAACTTTAGGATACATAATCACTCTCCTTATATATTAAAAACTTTTATTTAAATTCCTTTATATTATTTTAATACTGTGTTATTATATGATAATATATTATATAGTTAACATTATATCAAAAAAAAATTAAAAAAGTAGGTTATTATGGATAAATTATCAATTAATAGTGAAATAGGAAAACTAAAAAAGATTTTGCTTCATAGACCGGGCTTTGAACTTGACAGAATAACTCCTGATGATTTAAAGGAAGTACTGTTCGATGATATCCCATGGATGAGCAGAATGAGAAAGGAACACGACGGATTTGCACATATATTGAGGGAAACAGGTACCGAAGTATTGTATGTTACCGATTGTCTTCTTCAAGTAATCAATAATAACGAAGAAGCCAAAAAAGAACTTATTGAAATAGCATTAAGCGAAGTACAATATGACAACATAACAATAAACGGACTCAGAGAGTTTCTAATGAGCCTAAACAATAAAGAACTCATAAGATGTATAATAGCAGGATTAAGTGAAAGCGAAATAAAATCAAACAGAGTAACCCTGTCTGACTTTATGCAAGACAGATATCCTTATTATTTTAAACCCATTCCCAACCTATATTTCATGAGAGACGTCGGAGTGGTTATTAAAAACGGTGTGGCTTTCAGCAGAATGAAAACACATATAAGAAGAAGAGAAAGCCTAATAGTAAGACTTATATATAAATATCATCCAGAATTCTCTCAAACACCCGTATACTTCGATAACCAGAAAGAAAAAATGAGCCTTGAAGGCGGAGATGTATTGGTATTAAGCAAAGAATGCGTACTTATAGGATTTTCGGAAAGGACTTCTCTTGAAGGAATAGACAAACTCAGCGAAAACCTCCTTAATTCCAACAGCGGAATAAAAAAAGTTTTGGCGGTAAAAATACCACATGAAAGAGCTTTTATGCATCTTGACACAGTATTTACAATGGTTGATTACGATAAATTTATTATTTTCCCTAATATCCTTAATTCTATTGAAGTTATAACTATAACAAGTAATGAAAAGGGAACACTTAAATATCAAAAAGAAGAAAACTTAAAAACGGCGCTTGCAAAAGCGTTAAATCTTCCAAGTGTAAAATTAATCAAAAGCGGAGGAAGCAGCAGTGTAATATCGGCAAGAGAACAATGGAACGACAGCACGAATACATTTGCAATATCTCCGGGAATTGTTATAACATATAACAGAAATGAAATTTCAAACGAAATTTTAGACAGAAACGGTATAAAGGTATTGTCAATAGAAGGAAGCGAGCTTGTAAGAGGAAGAGGTGGCCCACGATGTATGAGTATGCCCCTTGTAAGAGAAGATATTGATTTTTAGGAGGAACAAATGAGCATAAATCTAAAAGGAAGAAGCTTTTTAACATTAAAAGATTATACAACAGAAGAAATAGAATTTCTTCTCGACTTAGCAAAACAATTAAAAGAAAAAAAGAAGAGTGGAGAAGAAGGGAATTTACTGAAAGGTAAAAACATAGTCCTTCTTTTCGAAAAAACATCTACAAGAACAAGATGTGCTTTTGAAACAGCTGCATACGACGAAGGTGCCCATGTTACCTTTTTAACTAATTCACAAATGGGTAAAAAAGAATCATTGGAGGACACAGCAAAAGTTCTTGGTAGAATGTTTGACGGTATAGAATTCAGGGGATTCAAACAAGAAACCGTTGAAGACTTGGCAAAATATTCTGGTGTACCGGTATGGAATGGACTTACAGACTTATACCATCCAACACAGTTACTTGCAGATATTCTTACTTTATACGAAAATATAGATAAAAAAAATAACAATGATATAAAATTAACATATGTCGGAGATGCAAGAAACAATGTATCAAATTCGTTGCTTATAGGATGCGCAAAGCTTGGAATTAACTTTGCGGCTGCGGCACCGAAATCCCTTTGGCCGGATGAAAACTTAGTAAAAGAAATGGAAATAATTGCAAAAGCGAACGGCAGCACCGTACTTATAACAGAAGATATCGATAAAGCAGTAAAAGACAGCGATGCATTATATACGGATATTTGGGTATCGATGGGAGAAGAAGATAAATTTGAAGAAAGAATAAATATTCTTAAAAATTATCAAGTAAATATGGATATGATCAAAAAGACAAACAATGAAAATGTTATATTCTTACATTGCCTGCCATCATTCCATGATTTAAACACAGAAATAGGAAAAGACGTTTATGAAAAATACGGACTTAAAGAAATGGAAGTAACAGACGAAGTATTCAGAAGCAAATACTCAAAAGTATTTGATGAAGCGGAAAACAGAGTTCACACAATTAAAGCCGTAATGTGTGCAACACTTTCAGACAAGCTATATAAATAATAATAAACGTAAAATATAAAAGCAGTTAAAACTTGATTTTAACTGCTTTTAATTTACTATATTTTACTTAGTATACTTTATCAGCATTACAGATCATAATTAAACAGTATACAATAATAAAGGAGAGAAACATGAAACTAATAGATTTGCACTGCGATACTTTTTCCAGAATGCACGAAGAAAAAATATATGATATAGATGAAAATAATTTGCATATAGATTTAAAAAAACTAAAAAAAGCCGATTCTTTTATACAAGTTTTTGCATTATTTGATAATAAAGAAATTACCGGATATAACTTGGAAGAATACAATAAGCTTTTAGATTTTGCATTTAATATTATAGAAAATAATCAAAACAAATTTAACCTTATAAAAAATTACGAAGACATCAAAGATAACAACAAACAAAATATCCTTGTTTCCACAGAAGATATGGGAAGTATAAGGGAAAATTTAGAAAATATAAAATACTACTATAACCGTGGAATAAGAATGGGATCAATCACATGGAATCACGAGAACTCACTCGCATATCCAAACACTATGAATCCTAAACTGGGTCTAAAGAAATTCGGAAAAGAAGCTGTTGAATATATGGAAAGTATAGGAATGATAATCGACGTATCACATCTTAACGACGGAGGTTTTTATGATGTTGCGGATATAACAAAAGAACCTTTCATTGCTTCACATTCCTGCTCAAGAACTCTATGCTCCAATTCAAGAAACCTAAAAGATGATATGATTAAAATAATAGCCGGCAAAGGTGGAATTATAGGTATAAATTTTTACAGTTTATTTTTATCTAAGTTGGATAAAAAAACAGAAGAAATGATACATCAACTGATAAAAGAAAAAAACTATACAAAAGCTGACAGCCTAATATATAACTTCACAAGTAAAAATGATGATATAATAAAACATATTTCTCACATTAGGAATATAGGCGGAAGTGAAGCTATAGCCTTTGGCAGTGATTTTGACGGAATAAGTTGCAATCTTGAAATGAAAGATATTTCCGGTATACAAACTTTAATACCTTTACTTAAAAAAAGTGGATTCAGCGAAAATGAAATAGAAAAACTTTATTATAAAAACGCTTTAAGATTATTCAAAGATATACTTTGAAAGATCAATATATGTACATTTATAAAAAATAAAAAGAGGTATATACCTCTTTTTTATTTAAAATTATATTTATTACATCCAGTTTCTTGGATTTTGAGTTACACCATCGGCATGAACTTCAAAATGACAATGAGGTCCCGTTGAATATCCGGTACTTCCTCCATATGCAACAACCTGCCCTCTTCTTACTCTTTGTCCTACAGAAACCGCTACTCTTGAATTATGTCCAAGTAAAATCGTAACATGTTTTCCTTTTATAAGACCGGCATCTATACCTACAGCGTATCCGTATCCGCCATACCATCCGGCTATCGTAACCTTTCCGCTTGCCGGTGCAATAACATTATCACCATAACTCAAGCCAATATCCATTCCCGCATGATATTTATAAACACCGGAAATAGGATGGTATCTGTATCCTTGCTCGCTCGTTACATAATAATTACCGGGTGTAGGCCAAGCAAGGGCTCCGCTTCCCGTATTATAAATTTTATCAGTCGAAGAACCACTTTGTGCTGCAAGCTTATTACTTAATTCAGCCTGTTCTTCTTCAAGCTTACTTACTTCACTTTTTAAATCTTTTATATCACCTTTTACATCCGAAAGCTGTGCATTCTTTGCAACTTTTAATGTATCAAGATCTTCTTTATTTGAATTAAGTTTTGAAATAATATCTTCCAGCTCTTTCTTTTCAGCTTCTATTTTATCGGTTTTTACTTGGATGTCTTTTTCAACTTTTTGAAGCTTTGATACTATTTCTTGATCATAATTTACCAACTCCTTAACGGTAGAAATCTTGCTTATCAAATCAGAAAAGTCTTCAGAAGAAAAAATCAGATCAAGATAACCCGTATCACCATACATATACATGGTTTCCATTCTTTCCTTCAATAAGTCTTGATATTCTTTTCTCTTTTCTTTCGCCTTTCTGAGTTCTTTTTTTGATTTTTCCAAAGACGATTGAACCTTTTCCTTCTTTGCTTCCTGTTCAGCTATTTTGGTTTCTAACTTTTCAATTCTGGTATCATAGCTTTCTATTTGATTCGATAAATCTTCAGCAGTACTTTCTTTAGAATCTAAACTATCTCTCTTACTGTCCAGCTTATCTTCTACATCATTCAACTTCTCTCTTGTCGACTTGGCATTTACAACATTTGAAGAAAAACATATCGTAAATGAAAATGCAATAACCAGCATCAGGGGGATAATTTTTTTTCTCATAAATTCTTTATTCTCCTATACCTAACTAAAATTTTAAAATTATGTCTTATTTAAAGAACAAACTACTTATACATTCTATATCTTAACGTAATCAAGGGGATCAACAGCACGACCGTTTTTATATACTGCAAAATGTAAATGAGGACCTGTCGAAATTCCGGTACTTCCGCTATAAGCAACAAGCTGCCCTCTTTTTACTCTCTGTCCTACAGACACGGTAACTCTGCTGTTATGGGCAAGTAAAACAGTAATATGATCTCCGTTTATATTTCCACAGTCTATTCCAACCGCATAACCGTATCCACCGTACCAACCTGCAGTAGTAACCTTACCGTTTGCGGGAGCTTTAACAGCAGTACCCGTACTTACGCCTATATCAACTGCACCATGATTTGTACTTGCTCCGGCTGTAGGTTGATCTCTTGGTCCAAAGTAACTGGTTATATTATAGTGACCAGGGACAGGCCATCCGAGAACACCTTTTCCAGTATTACTACTTGAACTTCCGCCTGAGGAAGAACCGCCACCTCCTGACGAACTACCACCTCCGGAACTTCCATTAGAACCGGATGAAGAACCACTTGAAGTGGAATTATTGTAATCTTCTCCTTTAGATGCACTCTCGGCAGCAATTTTACTGTCAAGGGCAGCTTTTTCAGCTTCAAGAGAAGCAATCTGATTTTTCAAATCATCAATATCTCCCGTAACATTTTCAAGCTGAGAATTTTTAGCTATTTTTAAAATATCTAAATCTTCTTTGTTCTTTTTAAGAGACGCAATTGTAGAGTCTAACTCTTTTTTGTCACTCTCTATTTTATTCGTTTTTACTTTTATATCATTTTCCGCTTTTTGAAGGTTTGCTATAATACCTCTGTCATAACTTACAAGAGATTGAACTGTTATAATTTTACTAATCAAATCAGAAAAGTCTTCAGATGAAAAAATCAAATCCAAATATCCTGTATCACCGTACATATACATGGTCTCCATTCGGCTCTTTAAAGAATTTTGATACTTTATTTTATCTTCTTTTGACTTTTTCAATTCTTTTTTTGTTTTTGACAAATCATTGGTTAGTTTAGTTTGCTTTTTTTCCTGTGAACTTATTGTATTCGTAAGCTCTTCTATCTTTCCGTCAACACTTTTTATTTCATTTGAGATATTATCAGCAGTATTCTGTTTCCCATTTAAATTATCTTTTTTTGTATTAATTTTATTTTTTACATCTTTTAACTCTTGTTTCGTTGTCTTTGCACTCACGCCTGAAGGAAAAATACTTATTGAAAACAAGAATGACACTACCAAAAACAGTGATAATAATTTCTTTTTCATACTAATTATCCTATACATCTAAAAATTTTCTTATAGAAAAGGCACTTCCGGCAGCACCTATGATTATTCCGTATATTATAAACAATAAAGTTACTTCACCCATAATAAATCCCGGAGGTGCAATACTGCTTCCCACAGATAATCCGGTTCCACCGCCTTGTATAAAGCCTACAACATAATAATAAATATTTCTTATTATAAGTATTGCTACACTGGAACCCAAAAGACCTAAAATACTTCCCTCTATCAAAAATGGAAAACGAATATACCAGTCGGTTGCACCGACATACTTCATTACCGTAATATCGTTTCTTCTGGCATAAACGGTAAGCTTTATTGTATTGTATATTATAAAAATACTTACAATACTTAAAACTATAAATATTACAATACATGCAACACTCGCCATATCGTTAAATTTAAGGAGATTATCAACAACCTCCTCACCGTAAACTACATCTTTTACCCCTTCAATATTTTTAGAAAAATCATACATGTTTTTCAATTTCGTTGAATCCGTAACTTTTACTATAAAAGATGCCGGCAAAGGATTATTTTTCCCTTCATAACCATTCAAAAGATAAGATTTTTCACCAAAATCCTGTTTGAAGTTTGTAAGAGCATCATCTTTTGATTCAAATGTAATACTTTTACAAAGACTGTTACTTTGAATTGCAGACTTTATGTCAGAACGCTGCTTGTCCGTAACATCATCATTCAAATAAACTTTAAGCTCCAGATTGTTTTCTATTTCATTTGTCATGAAATTTAAGTTTAACGCAAATACCAAAAATACCCCTATTATTATAAGTGCTGCCACAACAGATAAAATCGATGCTACACTCATAAGAGAATTTCTTTTGATATTTTGAAATGAATCTCTGATAAAAACTTTTATTGTTGATGGTTTAATGGTTGTACCCTCCTTTTCTGTCTCCGATTATTTCTCCGTCTTTTAAAGCAATAACTCTTCTTTGCATTGCATCCACAATCGTTTTGTCATGAGTTGCAACTAAAAGAGTCGTTCCGCTTTTATTAATATCGTGAAGAAGTTTCATTATGCCAACAGACGTATGAGGATCAAGGTTACCTGTAGGCTCATCACATATTAATATTTTAGGATTATTTATAATGCTTCTGGCGATGGCAACTCTTTGTTGCTCTCCACCCGAAAGCTGATTTGGATATTTCCTGGCTTTATCTTTAAGACCAACCATTTTTAGCACATTCGGAACTCTGTTTTGAATTTTGCTTTGTTTATACTGCATAACTTCCATTGCAAAAGCAACATTTTCATAAACGGTTCTGTTTTCAAGAAGTCTGTAATCTTGAAAAACAACTCCTACATGACGTCTTAAAAACGGTACTTGTTTACTCTTTAATTTGTTTAAATCATATCCTGCTACGGAAATATCACCCTCTGTAGGCTCAATTTCCTTAAGAATTAATTTTATCAGTGATGATTTACCCGCACCACTTTTACCGATTACGAATATAAACTCACCTTTGTCTATATTCAAATTTATATTTTTGAGTGCAGGATTCTCTCCGCCTTCATATATTAACGATACATCATTTAAAGTAATCATATATACTCCTATTCTCTAATTTAGATAAATACAAAAAATACACATCTAAAATTCCTATCATTATAAATCATCAGATGTTTATTAAAAATATTATAGCATACTTTGTATGATTATCAATTATTTTGTAGGTTTTTAAGTTTTTTTGTCTGGTAATATTTACCACATATTTATTCGAAATGAACTTAAATAAAATCATAAGTGAAATATCTGTGAATTTAATTATTTTAGATTATAAAATCATACCATTTTTTTACTTAAAATATAAACGTGTACTTACGTTATGATATAATTTTTAATATTAATAAAATATTAATAAATTTCAAAAAAATTATTAAAAACTTAGGTTTATAATGTTCTAAACACTTAAAAGAGGGAGAAAGACATGGACAAATATAATATATTGGTTGTTGATGATGACAAAGAGATAGTAAAAGCTATCGGTATATACCTTTCAAACGAAGGTTATAACATTTTTGAAGCATATGATGGATACAGTGCATTAAAGATTTTGGAAAAAAATGAAATACATTTAATCATTCTTGATATTATGATGCCTAAACTTGATGGTATATCTACTATTACAAAAATCAGAAAAGAGAAAAATGTGCCGGTAATTTTTCTTTCTGCAAAATCAGAAGATACCGATAAAATACTGGGGCTGAATTTAGGTGCGGATGACTATGTAACAAAACCGTTTAATCCTCTTGAATTGATTGCAAGAGTAAAATCTTTAATAAGAAGATATACTGTACTGGGAAATATAAAAGAAGATGAAAATGAAAATATTCTTTCGACGGGAGGACTGACTTTAAATACAGAAACAACCGAAGTTACTATAGACGGAGAAGAAGTAAAGCTGACCGGAACAGAATTTAAAATTCTTAAACTGTTAATGGGGCGTCCCAATAAAGTGTTTTCTATGGAAGAAATTTATGAAAGGGTTTGGGGTGAACTTTCTTATATGACAGATAATACTGTAGCCGTCCATGTAAGACATATAAGAGAAAAAATAGAAATCGACCCTAAAAATCCAAAATATTTAAAGGTGGTGTGGGGAATTGGATACAAAATTGAAA